>PBPT01000060.1 GCA_002724735.1 Fidelibacterota bacterium
TTTTAAGACCTTCGCCATCATTGTAATGTCCTGACTTATGAAGTTCTTCTGAAATTAATTGATTAGCGTCTTTTTGTTCAGAATAAAAGCGATCAATTTGAGCAGTATAATCCCACAAAGGACGCCACCACCAAACATTACTTCTAAAGTATTTGCCCGATTTTTTTTCGGGAGCTCTTCCGTATATATCCATTCCCATATTTACCTCCTAAAGTTTTATTTGTTAATAGATACTTTTATTTTACTTAAAGTCTAGTATAATGCAAGTATAACTTTAAGGAGATAAATATGAATAATAAAGAATTAGGACATGCAGGATTTTCTGTTGATTTGTCTGATGGAGTAATTACTGTTAAGCATTTTGAATGTGGTTCTGTCTTGGCTCAATGGGATGCGAATATGGGAGATTGGGAACTTATTTGGGAAACAATTAGAAATTTAGAAAATAAAGCATGAATTTTGAAATAAGAATAAGCTCACACCCTACCGGAAAACATCGTTTTGAAATAGAGGTAACTGAAAATTACGAAGGCAACAAGTGGCACGTTGTAGTTTTTGAAAAAGAAGGAAAAACTTATACGCACTATGAAACTATTGGCATAGATACTTGGGGTCAATTACAAAAATATTTAAAAGATTTGCAAGATAAGGCAGAATAATAACAAGCTCCTGGTTTTTCTATTCCCAATCACACACTAAAACCAGGAGTCCCCAGGCAAGTAAGCCGCAAGTTACCAGGCGAAGCCGCAGTTTATTTTGCTCTGGCAATTTTTTGTATTAAGATACGCAAGTCGACTCTCTCGACTACTTTACTTCTCCTAAAGTGAAAAGTCCCCAGACGCAAGTCTGGGGCATTTAAAAAAAATCGCACGAACTCGCAAATTTCCAGATCTGGATCTCATTTGAAGCTGTGCAAATCGCAAATCAATGGTCACAAATCGCAAATCGCCAGACGCATTTTTATTTTCAAAACATTTCGCAAGGTTGGGCGAGAGGGGGGAAGTCATATTAACCATTTAAAACAAGCAATCATGGAAAAAAATACTTAACTTGTATTATCTTGATATCTTATGTAATTATTTGTGTACTATTAGCAATAAGTTGTATAATATATGTATAAACTTTAAGGAGTAAAACATGGATTATAAAAAAGAAGAAATCAAAGAATACTTTGATAATTACATTAAAGAAAATGAGGAATGGTTGAAAGAATCTAAACATTGGAAAGACGACCTACACCACAATGCATTTAATACAGACTATTACATCATTGGCACTTACAAAGCTAAACAATGGCTTGGCGATATGGTTTTTGAAGTCATAGACCATATTAGAGAATATGAGGACTTTAATTTTGGCGAATTTAGTACAGATTATTCTGATCCAGAAAAAGTTGTCAATATGTACGCTTATATTATTGGCGAAGAAATTGTACAGGAATACCTAGAAGAACTTGAAAAGGAGGAAGCATGAAGAAATATAGAGTTACAGCAATACAACCTGCAATATACGAAATTATAGTCGAAGCAAACTCANAAGAAGACGCACTAAAAATAGCTGACGAAATTGACGAGGGTTGGAACTTTTGTGAGTATCGAGAATGGAATGATTATGAAGCAGAGGAGAAAGCATGAGTAAATACGAATTAGTTTATTTAGATTTTTATCAAGGTTTTGATTTTATTAAAAAAGAAGAAAGATATTTAAATTTAGAAATAGATTTAACTAACAATAAACAAATCATGGCATTTTTAAAAAAGTACAAACCGAAAGATTATTGTACTATTTTAGGTTTGGTACAAATTCCTAATCAAAATGATTGGCGTAAATTTCAAGCTAAAAACACAATCATGCAATTTAGAAGTCGCATAAATAAAGTTTCAGCAGATAATTTTTTAAATTACAGAATCAGTTTAAGGAGAAATTACCAAGGTAATTATGATGTTTCTGTAATAGAAAAAACTGAGGCTGAACTTTGTGCTGAGAAATGTAGGAGGAANTATGAGTAAATGCCAATTATGTAGTAAAGAAGTTGATGAGAGAGAAATCCAAGAGCAAATTGGTTTCTCTCTTTGTTTATCTTGCGACTGCAAATATACCGACCAAGAACTTATAGAAATAATTAAGGAGAAAAATTATGAGTAAATTTAAAAAACAATTAGAAGCAGAAAAAGAACTTGCCATGATTAAAGGAGAAAGTTGGGAAGATTATTATTCAGATCTGGATATTCCAGAAGGTTGGAAATGTGTTTCTTATGGGAATGATGCTTTGCCAAGTTTCATTTCAGATAAAGACAATATAAAAGGTTATCAAATTTGGATTAATAGTCACAATCCAGAAGTCAAAAAATTAAATTCATTAGACATTTATGGTGTTGAAGAATCTTTTAGATTTTGCGTCACTTTATGTTATGGCTATGAAAAAGACTTATTTCAATCCGATAATTTTATTGAGGTTATTGAATGGATTAATAACAATCCAAAATCGCCAGAACAAATTGAAGAAACAAAGGAGTACTTATAAATGAAAAAATACAAAGTAACAGCGTACGCACTTAANCATGTTTGGTATCGTGAAGAATGGCTTATAGANGCAGANTCGCAAGAAGACGCAATTGCAAAAGCTGAATCGCAAGAAGGCGATTTAATAGAGGAAGGCAAAGGAGATGTTGAAACTTGTCGAGCAAGGTTTGACTTTGACCATATAGAAGAACTTGAAAAGGAGGAAGCATGAAACAAGCAGATAAAAACTTTTTAGATGATGTGTACGATACTTTAATGAAAAATACGCAATACAGAGTTAGAGATTTTACAAAATACAAAGATGTTTGGATTGATGTAGAACAAGGTTGCATAAAAATTGGCAAAAGAAAATTAATTTTAATAGAGGAGGAAGCATGAGTAAATTAATTAGTATTAGAGCGTATGAATATCAAGAACTAGATGATTATGCAAAAGATACATTTATAAATTATATGTATGACAGTCCTTTTGACTATGAAGATGAAGATGAAGAAGGCAANACAATAATTAAGTATGAATATTTCGCAGATATGAATTTAGCAGAACAAATAGAATTTTGTGAAATTAATGAATATGTGTTTAATAAATATGGCGAACTAATTGGACACTTAGAGGAGGAAGCATGAGACAGAAATACGTAAAAGTACATTGGGAAACTGAAGAACTTGATAGATATTACAGAAAAAATCACTATCCTGAAAAAGTTTGGAAGGACAACGAAGGNATGCCATTTGGTATTTATCTTATAGATGAGGATGATTTTGGTTCTATCGACTATGTAGAATGGTTTCGTACCGAAGAAGAAAGAGATAAAGAATTTAACGAATTAATTAAGGAGGAAGCATGAATAAATTAACAATAGATGAAGTAGCCGATTTACTCGGTTGTTCAGACATACCTTCAAAAGTAGATTATCGCATTACAGAATGCGCCACTAAAGGCGTTGCCGCCATAGTTTACTTTTACGAAGAACCACTAAACAAAGAAAATCAGAAAACTACACTTTAAGGAGGAAGCATTATGAAACGAAGCGAATTAGTTATTGAATTGTCTTATAGACTCTCAGATGAATCTGATTATGAAGATTATCTTTTTGATAAACTACAAGACCTTTTGGATTTCGTGAGGGAAAAGGAGGAAGTATGACTCAATATAAATCGGAAGTCGAACAACAAGCAATTCTATTAGAACTTGAAGCTTGGGCAAAAGAAACTAAGTCTTACCATTTTCATAACCTTTCTAATCTTTGGTATGACGATAGACCACAAGATACAAAAGATGGCAAATATGTTGCAGATACCATTTATAATAATGGGCTAGTGGAAAGAGTCTTGGAAAATAGTAAAGTCGTTATCATGGGCAAAAAACTATCTACTCAGGATCTGTTAGAAAAATATTTAAAAGGAGAATAATAATGTTAAACAAAAAAAAGAATTTAACTTTTCAAGGCTATGATGAAATCCTNGCTCAGGTTAGAGGTATCATTGAAAGACATTCTACTTCGCCAGAACAATATGATGTTTTAATGCAACAAATAGATAATCTTGAAGTTGAGATTGAAGCTATGCTAGATCGCAATAGCCATTTTGAAGAATAACACGCAAGTCCTATCAAGTTGATGTTTCGATTACTTGATAGGCACTCGCACAACAAAGGAGAAATAATATGAATAAATCAAAACACTTAGACATGGTAGATGTCGAAGCCTTTTTAAATCATTACGATTATTGGGGTGGCGATGGTTGGGTATCTGAAATACTAAACAATAACATTGACCTAGAACTTATGAGAGAAGCAGTTATAAAACTTTCGCAAGGCAAGGAAGCTGAATGTCAATCTTTGGTAGATGATATGTTTATTGAAAAATGGTGGGATANGGAGGAAGCATGAAGAAATCAGAAATACCAGAATATTATACTTTAGCTAACTTGTCGTCAGATAAGGATTTTAATGAGATATGTAAATTATGTTGGAAAGCATTTCAAAAACAATATGGTAAATTTCCTGATGATTACGAATTACAAGTAAGAGTTTATACAAATAAAAAAGAAACATGAAAGTCCTAAGTCTCTTTGATGGTATGAGTTGTGGTCAAATCGCACTTGATCGACTAGGTATTGAAGTAGATACCTACTACGCAAGTGAGATAGACAAATACGCAATCGCAGTTGCCAAAGAAAACTATCCAGACACCATTCATGTGGGCGATATCACGCAGTTGGATCCCAAAGATTTCCAAGACATAGATTTAATTTTAGCTGGTAGTCCATGTCAGGGATTTAGTTTTGCCGGTAAACAACTGGCTTTTGATGATCCTCGTTCAGCTTTGTTCTTTGAGTTCATTCGTTTGCTCAAAGCCATNAAGCCTAAATACTTTCTCTTGGAGAATGTCAGAATGAAACAACAATACATTGATGTGATTACGCAACAAGTCTCCGAATGTTATCCAGATCATGAAGGCAACGACTTATTCGATAGCAAAATTGAACCCATCTTAATTAACTCAGCTCTGCTCTCAGCACAATCCAGACAACGCTTGTATTGGACTAACATCCTAGGGATAACGCAACCAGCAGATCGAGGTATTGTTTTGCGTGATATTTTGGAAGATGATTTTGATAGCGAAAGAGATAAGTCTTATTGCATTGACGCAAACTATTACAAGGGCGCAAATGTTGAACAGTACCAAAAAAAATCCAGAAGACAGTTAGTTAATAAACCCATCAAAGTAGGCATGAATGTTGAAGAAGTCAAAGTTAGAAAACACGAGGTTGATATACCTAGATTACAAAAATGTATCTTATCTCACTACCAGAAATCAACCAAAGACAAGAAGCAAATAGCCCAAGAACTAAATGACAAATACTCTACTGTTGAACATTACTTTCGTAAACTTGGCAGCGAGTTCTTTTCTATCCCTTCAGAGGATCATTGGCCACAATTAAAAAAAATACTCAATATAAAAACTACTAAATTTGACAAACAAATCATGGAGTTTGAGTATCGTGATGGTGTGTTTGAAACCAAACAAAGAGTTTATAGTGATCAAGGCAAAGCTCCTACTCTAACTGCTTCTAACAAAGAACAGATGATTGAAACTTCTACATCAGATAACGGAATAATTAACATAAAAAAAGGAACAAGTGGTAAGTCTTGGTTTTTTGAGCAACAAACTTATAGTAAGGATAGTAAAAAAACTAGGTCCTTAAAAGCTGGTGGTGGTAGTGGCAACATACCAAAAGTATTAGAAACGAAACCAAAACAAGTTGGTGTAGCATCTGATATCAATGGTCATGATATTTTGAAAAGAGTTTATTCGCCAGAAGGAAAGTCACCTACTTTAAATACTATGGGTGGTGGCAATCGTGAGCCTAAAGTAGTAAGGGGTGGCGCTTTTCGTGGCAGAGCTTACGATCAAGATGGTAAACGCATGGATAAAGACGGTGTATCTGTTGCAAATAAAACAACACAGATGCTTGAATTAAGAAAAGATCATAAATCTAATGCAATAACTACAGTTGGTAAAGATAGTGTAGCAGTTAATGAAGACCTAACATGGCGTAAGCTCACACCTTTAGAATGCGAACGCTTACAAACCGTACCCGATAATTACACAGCTTCAGTCAGCAATACTCAGCGTTACAAAATGCTCGGTAATGGTTGGACAGTTGAGGTAATATGTCACATCTTAAAAAACATGGAGAACTAATATGAATATAGTAGACGCAATCGAATTACTCGAACACAAACTTTTTGACCAAGGCAGATCCGAACAATACACTGCTTACGACAAACTAATTGATGATGCCTGGGATTTGCTCAAAAGCAAACTTGATTTAACTGATGATGAGTTCAATCAAATCTTTGCTCAAAGCAGTTACTATCGACCTGAAGTAACGAAGATACTACGCAAGAAAAATATTACCCAAGATCCTGATCTTCCTGATCCTGATGTTGGTTGCTAACTTCCTTGAGATTAACTACTTCGCCTTCGATAACTCGCACTTGGTTTTGTTCTAGGAGTTCATTCAAACGTTGTTCCAATTGTTCTCGACTCATGCTGTCGATCTTACCAAATCGCACTTCTTTTCTATCCACCATTAAACCTCCTAGTTTAGCTCGTGCGATTTCGGCGTTGACTGCTGGACCGTAAGAACCATCAGCCGCAGCGGCATCCCTAATTACTGCTAATTTTCTAGCCACATTCTCAAAATTAATATCATACTTCTTACGTTGCAACGCTTTCATCTGTTGGATTCTTTCCTGAACATGAGCGTATTCTGGATTGTTCATCATCCGACTGGCGATTACTTCTGGATTTTTAAACCCAGCTCGATGAGCACAATCGGTTTGCGTTAGGTCTTGATACACCATGAGATTAACAAAGACCTCTTGCATCTTAGTCAGTTTCTTTTTTCTAGCCATTATTTAATTTTACTCCACGTCTGTGCAATTCGTTAAGCAATTTATTTTTATGTTTCTTTTTACCTTCTGCCAATTCTTTCTGGATTTCTTCAGTCGTTGCTTGTTTCAAGTAATAATGTTTCCAACGCCACATCCTAGTCGGTCTACCATTACCATCCTTGATGTATTCTTTCTCTGAAGGTTTTATTTTAGTAGGCATATTTTATCTCCTTTTTTATTTTTATTTTTTCTATTATAAGTGGGCTGAGAGGGGGTGGGGATGTGGGTTTACATACCCACTCATTCCCCTTCTTATAGAAGTGCACAACTGCACAACTGCACAGCCCAGTAAACATAAGGGTTTCAGAGCACGCTGTGCGCATGTGCAGGCATGTGCACTTGCACAACTGCACAACCATAAAGGTATTGATTTTATTGACTTTTTTCAGACACTGTGCAAAATCGCCAATCAGCCTTGCAGAACCGTTTTTTCGTCTAATCATGACAAAAACACGACATCGCATCGTCCTCAAACATATCATCCATCACTGGGTTTTCAGCTTCCTTCAAGAGCTCCACATAAGGTGGGCGATCCGATCGGAAGGTTGCCCCAGTACCCTCGCCGATTCTATTTTCCTGGGCTATCCACCAAGTCGTTAGATCCGGACGTTCTTTAATTAATTTAGTCAAAGTCTTGCGCCCTTTTAAGAAACACAAATCACAATTGCCAGCCAATGTTTGTCCATCAATACTCGGCAAAGTTAGGTCAAAGTTTGCTTTCTGCCAAAACTCTAAGACATCTTTGACTGTATGTTTAGCGTCATACATGGGCATTAAATTACCCCAACGTTCTCGCTCAGAAGCATTTCTTGATGAGCTTACGCGTTTCGGTTCGTCGTAACGTAAACCTAAAACGTTATCCCAGTGCTCATAGCCTTGCATTTTCCACATGAAATCTTTCATGCGTCGAATTTTTAACTCAGCAGTGCAATATCTTGCCACTGGGTTGGGTAAATGATTTCGGCGTCCAAGTAAAGCCTCAAAAGGTTTGCCGTTTCTACTAGCAGTCTTATAAGTAACTTCTTTTGTGCGATAAAATGGGCGTTCATTAGCTGTTACTAACTCTAGCCAGTGTACTTTTACGTTCCAATGTTCGCTACAAGCTTGGACAAAGTCCAAAGTCTCAGGCATTTCTTTGCCAGTATTAGCGAAAGTCACGTAAATATCATCGGG
>PBPT01000061.1 GCA_002724735.1 Fidelibacterota bacterium
TGATATTTTCTGGAGAATACATGGGTTGGTGTTGGCTCAATTCATACGCATACCAAGAATTAAAACGAAAGAAATCTATAAGTTCACAGGCCGCATCAATTTCAGACTGATATACATTTTTGCTCATATTAAGCATAGTAGCTGCATTTATCGTATTACGCCATTTATCAGAAAGAAGATCTGCTGCTTTATTAAATATTGAACATCTTTCTTCTAGGCTTGTTTTAGACCAAGATTTCCAGGCATCAAGACTTGATTCAATTGCAAGATCAATCTCCTTTTGACCTGCTTTGTGAAAAACACCCAGTGACTCTTTGTGATTGTGTGGAATATCAATCGATGCAGTTTCAGTCGTTTCTATTTCATTACCATCTATAATAATTGGAACCACAATATTTTCCGATTTCAACTCCATTATTCTTAGCTTTAGAGCATCTTTTTTAGATGAGCCTGGCTCATAATCTGATACTGGCTCATTTTGTGGCTTATTAAATGGATAATTCATCAAATACCTGAAATTTAAAAATTAAATAAAAATACGATTTGAATTTATTGGTGAAATTTCGACTATTCAATCAAACAATTGAATTAAGAATAGAAATCATTTCTTTTTTGTCAAGTGCGCTTACTAAAGATTTTCTCACGTAACTAGCACCATCAAACCCTCTAATATACCAACCAAAGTGCTTCCTCATTAAGTTTGTACCAGCTTTTTCACCATGCCATAGCAACATATGGTCAAAATGTTTTTTGCATCCAATAATTCGTTGATTTATTGATGGAGTAGAGGAGGGTTTACCTTCATGAAACAAGGAAACAGCCTCATTGAAAAACCATGGATTGCCTAATGCTGCNCGCCCTACCATGACACCATCGCATCCAGTTTGCTTCATCATATCAAGAACATCCTGTGCAGTTTTAACATCACCGTTCCCAATTACAGGAATTGAAACACTTTCTTTTAATATTTTTATCAATTTCCAGTTGGCGTTTCCTGCATAACTTTGTTTTGTAGTTCTAGGGTGNAGCGTTATGGCTTTGATTCCTAATTTTTCTAACCTCATTCCTGCCTCAGGAATCACAAGTGATGACTTATCCCAACCTGCGCGCATTTTAACGGTAACGGGAATACTAGGCACAGCATCAACAACTGCAGCTGAAATATCATCCATCAGGCATAAATCTTTTAAAGCAGCAGAACCAGCCCCTTTTCTAGTTATTTTTGGAACAGGGCATCCATAATTAATATCAATGATATCTGGAGAAAATTTTTCAGATATGTTTTTTGCCGCTTTATGCATCACCTGTGGCGTGTCCCCAAAAATTTGAATCCCAATTGGTCTTTCAAAATCAGAGAATTTTATCATCTTTAATGTTTTAGAGTTTTCTCGAATGATGCCATGCGCGGAAACAAACTCAGAATAAACGACTCCAGCGCCCTGTTCTTTGCATAATACCCTGAAGGGATAATCTGTTACACCTGCCATGGGAGCAAGGAGTATTGGTGTTTTGATATGCAATTTTCCTATATTCATAATCAAATTTAAGCATGGAATGAATTATGAAATAATTCTTTCATTATGCAGGATAAAATTTTACATTTGCCATCAACTTTTAACAAAAATATATATATAGCATGAGTAGAGTATGTGATGTGACGGGCAGAAAGCCAATGTTTGGCAATAATGTGAGCCATGCCCACAATAAAACCCGTCGAAGATTTAATTTAAATCTCCAAAAAAAACGCTTTTGGGTACCTGACGAAAACCGTTGGGTTACTCTTACAGTNTCTACTCAAGGCCTTCGCCTTATTGACAAAATAGGAATTCGTAAAGTTCTCAATAAAATGAAGACTGAAGGAAGAAAGATTTAATATTTTCCCTTCAAGATCTCACCAAATTGCCCCTCGACATTTTTGAGGAGGGGCGTGAAAAAAGAAATAATCTATTTTTTAATCTTGCTGTCTTCTCAAAAAAGCAGGGACCTCTAAATCGTTAGTTGAGCTCAAATGATTTATATCGTCAAATAGTTTTTTAGGCTCCTTACTCTCTAAGGGGAGTTCAGGCTGATTAGTTGATTCGATATCCTGTTCATGCAGCGGAAGATTTTCCTGTTCTGTAACTGACTTGTATTGTTGTTTTGTTTCTAGATGTGATTCTATTGCTTTGTTTGGAATTTCATCTGTTGCAATTTTATGATTAAAGCCGGTTGCTATCACTGTCACCATAATCTCGTCAGTTAGAGTAGGGTCAATTACTGCTCCAAAGATTATGTTTGCTCCTTGCCCTGCTTCATCAAAGATAATATTTGTTGCTTGATCAACCTCCATTATGGCAAGATCTGAGCCACCTGTAATATTCACAAGAACACCTTGCGCACCAGCAATAGATGCGTTGTCAAGAAGTGGGCTGGAAATTGCCTGTTGTGCAGCCAATACAGCGCGTTCCTCTCCTTTAGCGGTCCCTGTTCCAATTACAGCTTCTCCCATATTTTTCATTATTGTCTCAACATCTGCAAAGTCTAANTTAACCAGACCATGAACATTTATTAGATCAGAAATACCTTTAGATGCATGATGAAGAACGGAATCAGCTAATTTAAATGCCTCTACTACTGTTGTGTTCTTATCTACAACAGACATAAGTTTTTGGTTAGGGATTGAAATTAGAGTGTCGCAAACTTTTCGTAATTCCGTTATGCCCGCAAGACCTCGATTCATTCTCTTTGGACCTTCAAAATTAAATGGTAATGTGACTATTCCAACTGTAAGAACACCCATTTCGCGAGCAATTTGCGCTACTCGTGGAGCAGCTCCTGTTCCTGTTCCGCCTCCCATTCCTGCAGTTATAAAGACCATATCTGCCCCTTCAATAAGTGTTTCTACAGCTTCTTTATCAGATTCAATCGCGTCTCTGCCAATTTCTGATTTAGCGCCTGCGCCTAAACCCCTCGTAAGGTTTTTACCAATTTGTATCTTATTTTCAGCAGCATTATTTTCAAGATCCTGTGCGTCAGTATTGATCACCATGAAATCAACGCCTTTCATNCCAGCTTGTATCATTCTGTTCACAGCATTTCCGCCTGCGCCACCAACTCCTATAACCTTAAGATTTGCTTTTTGCTCTGCTAGGCTATCAAATTCAAATAGCATTGTTTTCTCCTTTTAGTATGTGGTTTATTATCATTAAAATAATTCTTTGAATAACGTTTTTACTTTATTTAAAGCATTTGAAATAGACATTTCACCATTATTAATAATTAACTCATCATCATCAAACTTCCATTTTGTAAGTCCAATTGCACTTGCAAATGAGGGCTCAGAAGCAATTTCTACTGAACCGCTTATGTTTTCTGGCACTCCAATTCTCACTCGCATATTTGTTATTTCTTGTGCTAGGCTGGATAAGTTCTTTAGTTGAGAGCCTCCACCAGTGAGTATCATGCCAAATGTTAATTGTTCGCTNGTGTTTGATCTAGATATTTCTTGCATAACAAGCTGTAAGATTTCAATCATCCTTGCCTCAACATATTGAGACAATTTATGCTCAGATATTTTTCTTTTTAAGTTGCCATTTTGCGCTGGAAGGTTGAACTCAAGATCAGGGGAGGACATTGAAGCTTTTGCTGAGGCATAGGTTCGTTTGATTTTTTCAGCTTCATCAATTCCGACTTGAAGCATAACGGCAATATCATTGGTAATGCTTGCTGCCCCAATACCCAAAGTTGCAGTATGCTGTATGCCGTTTTCACTGTAAATCACAATATCTGTAGTGCTGGCTCCAATATCCACACAAATTGAGCCCAATTTCTTTTCGTCTTCGTTAAGCGTAGACAAACTTGATGCCAATCCCTGATAAACAATATTATCAACCCTAAGCCCAAGCTCCTCAACACAACTAACCAAATTAGTGGCTGCTGTAGTTGCCACAGTTATAACATGCACCTTTGCCTCTAATCTTCTACCAGATAGACCAACAGGATCCTGAATAGAGTTCATAGTATCAATTACATATTCTTGTGGTAGAACATGCAATATATCTCGATCCATAGGAAGTGATATAGCTTTTGCCANATCTAAAACTTTTTTTACATCAGATGGTGTTATTTCGTTTTGTGTTTGGACATTAGATGTTTGGCTACCTCCAACAGCTATTGCCCCTTGAGTATTAATGCCTCTTATATGTTCACCAGATATTCCTAATGCTACATTCTCTAAATTAACTCCAGACATTGTTTTNGCTTCATCCACAGCATGCTCAATTTCATCAATCAAATTATCTCTGTGAGTGATTGCACCCTTGTTAATACTTGTAGCATTTGAATTTCCAATTCCTAGAAGNTTTACAGTGTCCGTTTTCGCATCAATCTCAGAAATAGCGCAACATATTTTGTTAGTACCAATATCTAACCCGGCTTGAATGTATTTTTCAAAATTGAGATTTGAACGAATCATGTCCACTCCATTNCTATTAGTTGTTTTTTATATCGCATGTCTAATAACCGATAATCGGTAAGTTCACGTTGTCCCAAAGCTTTACCAAATTTTGATAATATTTTAATTTTCCTAGAAATATCTTCCTTACCTAAAATCACCCTTGTTGGTTGTTCGCTTAAAATAATTTCATAATCATCATTCTTGTTTATCGTCAACTCTGATATNTCATCAAATAATTCAATATAGTTTGTTTTTATTAACCTCAAAATATTTACAGCCTCTTTTACTTTTATTGAAAAAGTACCTTTTCCTTCTGGATAAAGGTCATTTGCAGTGTTAAACCCCGATAAAATCGGAATCAATGCAGTTTCAGCGTATTGATTGTCAGGCATAACCACAGCCTCCTCGTCAATTAATATTTTAGTTTTATTATTAATTATAGCTATAGGTTCACGTTCAACAATATTTATATAAATTTTGTTTGGATATCTCTTGCTTACTCTTGCTGCTTTAATAAATGGGTTTGACTCTAGCTCATTTGATAAATGTCTAACATTTAAACTACCTATTCTATTTGAGCTGTCAGCACTGAAGCCTACTAGATAATCATTATTAAAAAGNGTGCTGCCAAGGATTTTTACCTCCTTTATATTTAAAATATTTCTGAATTCAGCCCATTTAAAAGATAGATTTAAAAGTAAAATAGTACCTAAGAAAGGTAAGATTCTTTTTAATCTATTTTTATAAACCATAATATTTGCATAATTCTTCATATATTAAATGCCTCTTTTTGAAAGCCAATAGTTTTGACCTCGAGTTCCAATGAAATGCCAAATTCTTTTTTAACCGCTTTTTTAGCTTGAATTATTAACTTAACTATATCGCTCGCTCTTGCTTTTCCATGATTAACAAAAAAATTTGCATGCTTAGGTGATATCTCTGCATCTCCAATCTTTGTCCCTTTTAACCCTGCTTGATCTATATAGTATCCTGCTGCACCTTCTTTAGGATTTTTAAAAATACTTCCAGCCGATCTATATCTGAGGGGTTGGCTTGATTTTCTTCCTCCGCTTGCTTTCATCTTATTTTCAGATACCGTGATTTGATCTGATTTGATAAATTCAAATTCTGCATCAATTAATATTTCATCTGATTTAAATGATGAATTACGATAATCAAACATTATTTCATCAGCTAAATATTTTTTTTCACNTCCTGACATTGTGATAGCTGTTACTGATTTTAGATAATTTGAAATTTCTCCTCCAAAAGCTCCTGCATTCATTATTAGAGCACCTCCAAGCGTTCCAGGAACCCCTACCAGACTCTCAACGCCTGAAAGATTTCTCTTAACGCATTCTTTTACCATTTTTCCAAGCATGACACCTGTTTCTGCAAAAACCTTATTTTCTATGAAAGAAATCATTTTAAATGATTTTCCAAGNGTTACAACTAAACCTCGAACACCTTCATCACTTACGAGAAGGTTGGATCCTGATCCAATAAAATAAACTGGCAGGTTCTTTTCTTTTGCAAATTTTAAAATCACTTTTAAATCTTTTTTGTCATTAGGTTGCGCAAATATTTCAGCTGGACCACCTATGCCATATGAGGTATGTTTTGACATTGGCTCATCAAACATAATCAATCCTTTGAAATTATTTTTTATGCTAAGATTCATAATTGTGGTTAGCTTTCAAGTTGTTTACAATTTTTTCTGCATACCGCCAAATTGTACCTGCCCCAAGAGTTATNATCATGTCATTGTTTTTTGAAATACTGCTAACTAGATCAGGCAATCTATCCATTGTTGGTTCATAAAAAGTTTTTTTGTGTCCAAGCCTTATAAGTTCATTATAAACTAATTCACCCGTAATACCGCTAATTGGAATCTCCCTTGCAGGATAAATATCTGTGACAATAACAATATCACTTAAGCTTAATGAATTAGCAAAATCTTTGTAAAAATCTTTTGTTCTTGAAAAAAGATGGGGTTGAAATATTGCAATCAAGCGCTTATTCCAGCTATTTTTTGCAGCTTCTAATGTAGCTGTCACCTCAGTAGGGTGATGTGCATAGTCATCTACTATGAGTGTATCATTAACTTTACCTTTCAACTCAAACCGTCTTCTAACACCTTCGTAGCTATTTAAACCTTTTAAAATAGTTTCATCATTAAGACCCAATTCAAAACCTAATGCAGCTGCAGCCAATGCGTTCAGAACATTATGCTTACCCGGTACATTAATAGTGGCTCTTCCACACTCATTGTCTTTATGCATTAACATAAATGTTGTTTTCATCATATCAAACTCTATTGATGTAGCATACACATTTGAACTTGAAGAAAATCCATAGGTTGTTATGGGTTTTTTAATATTATCTTTTATTGATAGTATTTCTTTTGATTCATCGCAAAGAATTACNGAGCCGTAAAAAGGGACAGAATTNGCAAATTGCGCAAACGAATCTTTGAGATCTTTAATATCTCGATAACAGTCCATGTGTTCTTTTTCAATATTTGTTATTATTGCGAGAGTTGGCCTTAATTGTAAAAAACTTTTGTCATATTCGTCAGCTTCTACAACAACAACATCTCCAAGCCCTAATTTAGAATTTGAATTAATATTTTTGACTAATCCCCCAACAATAAGTGTTGGATCTAAGTTAGCCTCAGATAACAGTGCCCCTATCATTGAAGATGTTGATGTTTTTCCATGGGTTCCACCAATTGCTATGCTTGTGTTTTTTAATGCGATTAATTCGCCCAACATCTCTGCTCTTTTGATTATAGGAATCTTTTTTTCTGATGCCCGTATAAGCTCAACATTATCTCTTGAAACAGCACTTGAGAATACTAAGGCTTCAGCCTTTTTCAAGTTAGAAGCTTGATGTCCTATATGTATCGTAGCTCCTTTTTGTTCAAGGTTGTTTGTAATTTCAGACTTTACAATATCTGAACCACTTACCTCAAAACCTTGGTTTAAAAGAAGCTCAGCTATTCCACTCATTCCAATTCCACCTATTCCAACAAAATGAATTTTATTTACNTTTCTAAACATTGTGCATTAACGATAGTGATTCATTTGCAATCTGATTTGTTGCATTCGGTGTTGACATTGAAAGACATGAATCCCTCATTCTTTTAAGAGTTTGGCCNGAAAGTATCGTATTTGAAACTGCGCTAATTAAATCTTTATAATCGCTTTCTTTTTCATCTAGAACTATTGCAGCTCCGTTTTGTTCTAGCGCTTGAGCATTTTTCGTTTGATGATTTCCAGCAGCCGTTTTAAGAGGAAAGAGAATTGAAGGTTTTCCACAAAATGTTAGTTCCGANCAGGTGATTGCTCCTGATCTAGCAATGACAAGATCTGAAACAGCATATGCATCTGCCATATGCTCAATGAAAGGAACTACTTTTACAGTTTCGCTTTCGTAATTTGAAAAATCATTGAAATNAACAGGTCCGGTTTGCCAGATAATTTGTATGTTTAGTTTTAAAAGTTCATTTATAGCCATTTGTACAATGCTATTAATAAAGTAGGACCCCTGNCTCCCTCCAAAAATAAGTAAGGTTAACTTTTGAGTATTTAAATTATAACTCTTGAAACCATTTTCACGAGATCCCTTATTTATTGATTGTCGTATAGGATTNCCTCTTAGAATGCATTCAGAATTAATAAATTTTTGAGCTTCTTTAAAAGCTATGAAAGTCTTCGCAGCTTTGCTTGAAAATATTCTTGTCGTAATTCCAGGAAATGCATTCTGCTCTTGAATGACAATAGGAATTGATCTTTTAACGCCTTCATTTAATGGAATAGCAGATGCATAGCCTCCAGTTCCAATGATTAATCCTGGATTAATAGATTGGAATAATTTTTTTATTTCTTTTTTTGACTTAATTATTCTAAAAGGCAAAAGCAAATTTTTATATGCAGAGGTTAAGCTTAANTTTCTCTGTAGACCGGTTATAGGAAGAAGAGTATGAGTTAAATTTCTTTTGGGAAGAACATTTTTTTCAATTCCATAGATTGATCCTACATAGTGAATCTTAAGGTTCGTTTTGATTTTAGTTATTTCCTCACCAAGCGCNATAGCAGGGAATAGGTGGCCACCAGTTCCACCGCCAGCTATAACAACACATTTGTGTTTATTAAGGNTCATTATTGATGGTTCCACAATTTTTTATTGAGGCTGCGCTTAGATTCACTAATGTTAAGTAATATTCCAAGCATTGAAAGAGTAATTACTAAATTGCTTCCCCCGTGACTAATTAAGGGAATAGGTAAACCTGTAACTGGTAAAACTCCAGTAACATAGCCAACATTAATAAAAGTATACAAAACCATACTGAGCACAATTCCTATTGAAAGCATGATTCCAAAGGGATCAGTGGTCTGCTTTGCTATCTTTATACCTCTTTGAAAAAATAATATAAATATGAATAGGACTCCCAAAGCTCCCCAAAGGCCTAGTTCTTCGCCAATGATAGCAAAAATAAAATCAGTATGAGGTTCTGGTAAAAATAAATTCTTTTCAAGACTATTTCCAGGTCCTAAACCAAGCATCCCCCCATTTCCTAAGCTAATCAATGACTGTTGAGCTTGATAGCCAAGGCTCTTTGTAGCTGAGTCTGATCCTCCAAAAATAGAGCTAATCCAATATGTTATCCTCTTCATTCTGTATGGCATCATGAGCATAACAGGTACTAAAATTATCAATGCGCTAGTAGCAGAAGCTGT
>PBPT01000011.1 GCA_002724735.1 Fidelibacterota bacterium
AATGAGGAAACTCCCGTAGAAGAAGAAGCTCCCTCTGAAGAAGAAGCACCGGCTGAGGAAGAAGTTTCCGCTGAAGAAGAAGCACCGGCAGAGGAAAAGGCTCCCGCTGAAGAAGAAGCACCGGCTGAGGAAGAAGAACCGGCTGAAAAAGAAGCACCGGCAGAGGAAGAGGCTCCCGCTGAGGAGGAAGTTCCCGCTGAGGAAGAAGCACCGGCTGAAGAAGAATCACCGGCAGAGGAAGAGGCTCCCGCTGANGANGAAGCNCCNGCNGANGAAGAAANNCCCGCTGAAGAAGAAGCACCCGCAGAGGAAGTGTCTTNTGAGCAAAAAACAGATTAATTAAAATTTGGAGAGGTGGCCGAGTGGTTTAAGGCGCTCGCCTGGAACGCGAGTTGGGTTCACGCCCTCGCAGGTTCGAATCCTGTCCTCTCCGCTAGATTTCATTTATTTTTATTTGTAGTTTTGATAGTGTTTATAGGCTATTCAAAATCAATTACTTACATTATTTTCTATTTCAATATTGTGAGTAATTCGATCTTATGCCAAATTGTATCTTATGAAAGTATTAACGGCTAAAAATTTTGCCATACGTTAATCTGATTGAAAAATATTTTACCCTTTTTATTTTCTCTCTATTGGTTTTATTGCCTTCAGTTGAAGTTATTNCTCGCATTTTTGGAAGCACTGGTGTAGTTGCTTCTTCGGTTTTAGTTCAGCATCTTACGCTATGGATTGGATTTTTTGGTGCAGTAATTGCATCAAGAAAAAATAGATTACTATCTTTGACTTCTAACCCATTATTTAAAACTGAAAAAAAAATTGATACAAAGAATTTTTTAGCTAAAATAATTTCAGTGTTCATTGTTCTTTGTCTGGGGTATGGTGCATTAAGCTTAGTTATTGTTGAAAAAGAGTTTCCCATAAATATTTCACCACAAATTCCTCGTTGGAGTGCTCAAATAGTCATGCCGCTAGGCTTTGGGCTGATTGCTATGCACATGATTCAAAATTCGTACAAAGACTGGATATCTAGATTGATTATGGTTGTATCTCTTTTTNTATTGTTTTTGCTATTTAGATTTGAATTCATGAGGGATAGCACCCTGGTTCCTTGGGTAATAGTTGCTACAATATTTTTTTCCTTAACAAAAGGCGCACCTATATTTATTGGATTGGGAGGATTGGCTGTTCTTTTCTTTTGGAGGGACTGGACTCCACTATCAGCAATTTCTGCTGAATCTTATCGCATTGTAGTGTCTCCAACTCTCCCAACCATACCACTCTTCACCCTTGCAGGTTATATTCTTGCAGAAAGCAAAGCCTCTGAAAGATTAGTAGGTTTGTTTCAATCATTGTTTGGATGGATACCAGGAGGTACTCCAGTTGTTCTTGTTCTTTTATGCGGCTTTTTTACGGCTTTAACTGGTGGTTCAGGGGTTACTATCTTAGCANTAGGAGGCCTTTTTTTACCTTTATTAATTAAAGAAGGTTATACTAAACCTTTTTCATTGGGGCTTGTTACCGTTGCAGGATCATTAGGGTTATTATTTCCACCAAGTCTTCCATTGATTNTATACGCTCTCACTGCTGGAATTTCTGTTAAAAGTGTATTTTTAGCNGGATTAATACCGGGATTATTTCGTGTTTTTATTATTGGATCATGGGCCGTTTGGCAGGGTAGATCTCAGTCTGTTACCAAACATAAATTTGTCTTNTCCAAAATTTTAACTGCTCTTAGCGTAGCAAAATGGGAAGTTTTGATTCCATTTTTTATATTATTTGGAATTTTTGGTGGCTTTACTACTTTAGTNGAAACTGCAGCTATAATAGTAGTTTATGTAATAATAGTTGAAGTTGTGGTTTATAAAGATATTTCTTGGGAAGATCTTAAAAATATATCATCCGAGTGCGGGACATTAATCGGTGGAGTTTTAATCATTCTAGGAGTTGCTATGGGCTTCACAAGTTATTTAGTGGATGCTCAAATTCCACTTCAATTATTAGACTGGGTTAAATCAAATATTTCATCAAAATTTGTATTTTTACTTATGTTGAATATTTTCTTACTAGCTATAGGTTGTATGATGGATATTTTCTCGGCAATAATTATATCTGTACCTTTAATTGCCCCTATTGGCGCATATTTTGGTATCGACCCCATTCATTTAGCTATAATTTTTATAGCGAATTTAGAATTGGGATTCTTAACTCCCCCTGTGGGTATGAATCTTTTCCTTTCCGCATATAGATTCAATGAGACAATGCCAACTATTTACCGATCAACGATACCATTTTTTTTGGCAATGCTTTTTAGCGTTATTCTAGTTACTTATTTACCTTTTTTATCTACGGTTTTAACAAAATAATTAAACAAGCTATTTTCTTGCCTAAATAGACTATAAACCTTTAATTTCCNATAACAAACGCAGGAGTGCTATAAACAAAACGCTAACGGTTGATTCGTTTCTTTTACAATCACAAATTAATTTTATCCCTTCTGGGAAAGGACTTTATATGAAACGTTATTTTTCAATTGTGGCGGCCCTTCTGCTTCTCAGTAGTCCGTCAATAAACGCTCAAAGCGATGCTGGTGCAATATTTTTGCTAATATCTCCTGGTGCCCGTGCGGGTGGTATGGGAGAAGCTCAAGTTGCAGTTGCAAATGATGCATATGCTAGTTATTGGAACCCTGCTGGATTGGCATTTCAAGAAGGTTCTGAGCTTGCANTCATGCACGTAAATTGGTTGCCTAGCCTCGCCGACGATATGTATTACGAATTTCTTGGATTTCGAAGGCAATTTCCTACTCTTGGCACACTGGGTGGTCATTTAATCTACTTAAACCTAGGTGAGCAGGTTCGAATGGATGAGTATGCACAATACCAAGGCACATTTACTTCCTATATGATGGCAGCTGCAATGTCCTACAGTACTCAACTTTCTCCGTCCTCGTCCTTTGGTATGAGCGCAAAATTATCTTACCAACACCTTGTTGAGCTTGGAACAGGATCTGAAAAGGGCAAAGGTACCTCAACGGACTTTGGATTCGATTTAGGTTACATGAAAAAAGGTTGGCTTACCCCCAGGCTAGACATGGGAGTAACAATGACTAATATTGGCCCAAAGGTATCCTTTATAGACCCAGATCAAGCTGATCCTCAGCCAACCAATCTTACTTTTGGACTGGCCTACAAGGCTTTTGAAAACGATCAAAATACATTTACAATAGTTTATGATGTCGACAAACTTCTTGTATCTTCCTATCCTGACATGGACTGGGATGGAGATGGCTTGATTGGCGGATTTGACAAAAACGGTAAAGAAAGCCTCAAAAATAACGATTACAATAAAAATGGAAAGATGGAGATTGCACACAAAGACCCTCTCTATAAAGCGATATTTACCTCGTGGGTTGATGATTGGTTGTTGGGTGGTGACATAGACAAAGCACCTCCTGGTGAAGATTCTGATCGAATTATAGGCGGTTGGGAATGGGCTGGCGACGCCAATGGTAACGGGTCTCGCGATGCCGATGAAATGATAAATACCGCCTCACAATACGGTGCAAAGTTTGGTGATGATAATTGGGGCAAATACAACGAGTGGGGGCAAAAGGAAGTGGGATCTGCAAAAGACAGATCTCTACAAGACGAACTTGATAAACTCGTTCATAATATCGGAATGGAATTTTGGTATTCCTCTTATTTTGCTCTTCGATCAGGTTACTATTTTGATAAAACTGGAAAAATATCTAACCCAACCTTTGGCGTTGGATTTCGTTTTTCAAACTACGGTTTTGATTTTGGTTATACTTCAGGTGCCGTAGGTCATCCATTGACGAACACAATGCGTTTTTCAATGAATATGCAATTCTAAGCAAGAGATACTTGTGAAATTCCTCAGTTGCAAAATAGCAGCTGTTTTGTCGCTCTTTTTTTTGCAAATCACACCAGCTCAAATTCTTGGCGATTTAAATATCGCTTTTATAAGGGTTTCTTTTGATTCAACCAGTGCTCCGGGCTTTACAGGAAATGGAGATTTTATTTTTTATGAGAGCGACATCTGTGGTAAATACCTAATAGATCCACCCCCTCACAATAAGGCCTATTTTGAGTCTCATATTAAAGCGGTTGATAATTACTTCAAAACTGTCTCATTTGGTTCTTTTGGGATTGATATCAATAAATCTAAGGTTTTACCTGAACTTTCAAACAGTAGCTATAGGCTTGATAGACCAATGAATTACTACAATGAACTAGGAAAAGAATTAGAACATGAATTTCGAATAACTGCACTTCTCAAGGAAGCTATTGAAAAGGCCTACGAGATAGACAAAATAGATTTTAGAGAATATGACCTTGTTGCTGTGATCCATCCTGGATTGGGACAGGATTTTAGCCTTCCATTTCTTGATCCTACGCCTGAAGATATACCATCTACTTTTGTTGATGAAGATATGGTCTTTAGATATTTTGGGGAGGAAATTACTGTTGGTCGAGCCAAAATTAGTAAGGGAATTATCATTCCTGAGTCTCAAAATCATCCATTGATGGATTCTTCAATATTCAATGCCCTTAAAGACCCTTGCGATTTACAGTATGGCATTACAGGGACGTGGGCATTGATGATTGGCTTTGCAGCAGGTTTGCCACCCTTATGGCAAGTTGAAACTGGTAAGTCTGGAATAGGAGTATTTGGCTTGATGGACCAAGGATCAAATAATGGCCGAGGCATTCTTCCATCTCCACCAAATCCTTGGACCCGAATTTATGCGGGTTGGGAAAAATCAAAATTATATCATCTACCTCAAAATATATCTCTTAAGAGCGGAAAAAAGAACGAAATTGCAAAAATACAAATCAGTAGTGATGAATATTTTTTGATTGAGAATAGAAACAACTGGTTTAGAAGACATGTTGGGATAGATTCAGCACGATTAAAAGTGTGGGAGGAAACTGGAAGCTATCCTAGTTATACAGAGATATTAGTTGATTCTACAGGTATCAAAAAAGATGAAAATGGTGTTTTTATTGAAATTGAAAACTACAACATAGGAATGCCTGCTTCTGGATTTTTAATTTGGCATGTAAACGAAGACAAGATTGCCAGACAAATTTCTTCTTATAAAGTAAATGCAGATCCAAACAATAGAGGCATAGATTTGGAAGAAGCTGATGGGGCACAGGATATTGGTTTTGTTTCGAATCTAATTACCGATCCCTCTTCTGGTTACTGGGGGGATATGTGGTTTTTAGAAAATAATCAATACTTTAGATCAAATACTGTCAGCTCTCTTGAGTTTTCAAACTTTACTTATCCAAATTCAAAAACTAATTCTGATCATGAGACAGGGATACTTCTTCAAAATTTTTCTGCGACAGATACTGTTATGTCTTTTGATCTTAATTCAACATACGATGTGAAGTATTTAGTTAATGATAATAAATATATTTCACTTCAATGGGACGTTGATGCTGACAATATTTTAGATTTTATAGGTACAGGCGATAGTTTGTGGTGGTCTAAGGATTTAAAAAACACAATTTCTTTTCATAAGATAATTAGTGACAGTATTCAGCTTGCTATCGCTCAAAAATCNAATCCAGTATCGCTCTCTTTAATAGAAAACATTGGGTCATCATATATTTTTAGTTGGTACGAATTTGATAATAGCTCAAATACATTTTTGTTGAAATGGAATTATGCTAGTGATATGTTTACAAAGTCTGAACTTATCAAGAGTATTGAAANTTATATGATTGTAAAANATGATAATAGTTTCTACCGGATTGATAAAAATGGTGTTGAGAAAATTGATGCTCATGAGGATTTTTTCATATTTAGCTCCTCATTAAACCAACTAGTTACCTACAACGATAGTATTCTTAAATATCTAGGATATCGAGAAGAAATCAATATCGATTTGTCATCCATCGCATTGGCAGATCTTGATTTGGATGGTAGGGTGGATGTGATAGCGTCTGATCCTAATGGAACTTTACATGCTTTTGATGAGCAGCTTAATTACAAGAATGGTTTTCCATTGGATGTGCAATCTGCAGCTAATATTTTTATTGCCAACCTATTTGATGATAAACATCCTGAAATTTTGATTGAAAGATTTGATGGTGTACTGCTAATTACAAACTTTGAAGGCAGAACTCTGCGTGAACTTTCTATAGATAAAAATCCTTCTCCTAGTTTTATTGGACAATATAATGGAAGGATATCTTTCATGCTTGGAGATCGTTTTTTGCAGTTCAAAGATGTAGATGGAGACTTATCCAATATTTGGTCTTATAAAAATGGATCTGCTGATTACAGCAGAAATGTGATTTTAGACACCCTAAATAACATGCCCACCAATGCCACTTTTTTTGATAAGGAACGTTCGTATGCTTATCCTAATCCATCATACGGTCAAGATATAACTTTTAGGTTGGAGGTTGGTAGCACGACTTCAGTGAAAATTAGCATTTATGATTTAGCAGGATATTTGATAAATGAAATTTCAAACCATGAGCCAATCTTCAATAATGGAAATCAAACCTCAACCATTGAAATACCTTGGAATGTGAATAAAATAGAGCCAGGGGTTTATTTTGCAAAAATTGATGTTGAAAATGAAAAAAAATCTTCAAAAAAAATCATCAAGCTTGGGATAATTAAATGAAGCGAATATTACTATTTATTTTCCCTCAATTAATTTCTGCGCAGGTTCAATATAATTATCCAAATATTGAGTGGCGAACATTTGAAACAAAAAACTTTAGAATTCACTATTATGCAGAAACTGAGACGTCAGCTAGAAAAGGTGCTTACATCGCTGAAAGAATATATGCCCCTATCGTGAAAATGTATCAATACAGTCCTGTTGACAAAACAGATATCGTTTTTAAGGATACAGACGACATCTCTAATGGCGCAGCATATTTTTATGATAACAAAATAATTATATGGACGAGCCCACTTGATTTTGAATTAAGAGGATCTCATCGTTGGTTGCAGAACGTAATAACACATGAATTTGCCCATATAGTTTCAATTCAAAAGGCTCAAAAATTCGGTAAAAACATTCCTGGTGCTTATTTACAGTTCATCGGATATGAAAAAGAAAAGAGACCTGATGTATTATATGGATATCCGAATGTTCTTGTGAGCTTTCCAATTCCAGGAACCATGGTTCCACCCTGGCTCGCTGAGGGGGCAGCTCAATACATGTACCCTGAGGCAGACTGGGACAATTGGGACTCTCATCGAGATATGATTCTCAGAGATAGAATATTNAATAACAATTCACTCAGTTGGAGCGACATTAATTCCTTCGGAAAAAGCGGTATTGGAAACGAATCCGTTTATAATACTGGTTATGCTTTTACTAAATATATAGCCTCAAGATTTGGACCTGATGTAATTCCAAATATATTTAAATACATGAGCAAACCTATGAGTTTTTCAGTTTCAAACGCCATAAATAATGTTGTAGGTATAAAAGGAGAAAAGCTCTATAGTGATTTTGTCAATGCTTTAAATGGACGCTACAAAACCTTAAGACCCGATAAAAACGGTACCANTAATATTAGAATTATTGAAGATGAAGGAACTGCCAATCTCCATCCCGTTTGGAATGAAAGTGGAAACCTTTTAGCTTATCTTTCTAATAAGGACAATGATTACTTTAGCGCTACCGATTTATTCGTTTATGATTTAAAAACCAATTCATCACATAAAATCGCAAGGGGAGTCACCTCCCCGCCAACATGGTCAAGTANCAAAATATTTTTTTCAAAAAGGTCGCCAATTCCAAACAAAGCGGGCTCAAGATATTTTGATTTATATGAATACGATATCACGACAAAAAAAGAAAAGAGAATCACAAAAAATGCCCGCGCATTCTCTCCAGCTTTCAATAAAATTGATAGCACACTTTNTTATCTAGCCACTTTCGATGGAACTCAAAATATTTTCAAAATAAATCTTAAAAATAATACTTCAGAAAAAATTTCGAATTATGGTAATCATGAAATTTTGAATAATCTTAAATACGATACATATACAAATCGACTAATTTTTGATATCACTTTTGACCATTTTAAAAATATTCATTATCTGGATCTATCTGATAGTACAACCGGAAAATTCATTCATAANAAAACATGGGATTCTAGAAATGCAGACACCTTCGATGGTGGGGTTGTGTACTCTGANGACAGGACCGGAATTTTTAATCTNTATTATATTGATTCAAATCGTCAGGGCTATATTACAAATGTTGAAGGTGGAGCTTTTATGCCCAGCATGAATCAGGAACAAAAATTAGCTTTTTCTCTTTATGAAAATGGCCGCTACCAGATTGGTATAATTGATTCATTAAGTATTTACGCTAGCNATAAAGTTGGATACAGTAATTCGTTTCATTCAAAAAATAATTCTTTACAGACTAATATTGCAGGAATTAGCCAAGATTCCTCATCGTCATACAAAGACCATTTTCCGCCTATGTTTTTAATGCCTCGAACCACAGTTGATTATGGTACTTTCAAGATAGGTACATATTTTTTTTCCTCAGAGATTCTTGAAAAGGTAAATCTGATTGGTGGGCTAGCCACAAATTCAGATTTTGATCTTGATTTATTTTTCTTAATGGAATACAGGCACCTTTTTCCCACACTCTTTTTTGAAACCTATTACATGACTCGTAACAAAGAAGANAAAGTTAAGTATTCCGCGTACAATATTGATAACGAGATTAAGTTTAGATTGCTTGAATTTAAAGGCGGTATTAAAACCCCTTTCTATGGTAGTGAATTGGAATTATTTGGTAGCTGGTCGCAATANAGAGCCTCTATTAAAGAGAACATCATAGAAAGACCACAGCTTCGTTCGGGGTATGGATATGAGTATTACAAAAGTAGGCAATATGGATTAAATTGGGATTTTAGAAGAATTAAACCCACTGTGGACCAAAATATTAATCCATTAGGATTAGATATCAATATAAAAGCAGTAAGCGAACAAAATGACTTTATTGATGAATTGGACCTATCAGATGCTGGAACCCTCACTTCAAAATTTAATAAACACAATTTAATTCGCTTAAGTTTAGACACCCGATATTCTTTGGCTATTCCCAAAACTAAAGGTTGGACGTCCTATTTTGGAGCTCAAATAGGACAGATCTCAAACAAAAAAGCTGATGAGTTTTTTCATTTTTTTGGTGGGGGGCAAGTTGGTTTAAAGGGATATCCATATTACAGTCTTCAAGGAACTGATATTTTGATATTTGATATTGGGATGCGTCTTCCTATTTTTAAAGAAAAAAGCTATAATATCGGACCTGTTACAATAAAAAATATGAGCCTAGCCTATGAAGGGCAGATAGGGGACGCATGGGATCGAGCAAAAAAATATGAGCCAAAGATCTCTACTGGAGTACAATTAAGAATGTCTGGATATTCATTTTANAACTATCCAATAGCAATTGGTTTGGAATTTCATAAGCCGCATGAACGGTTCTTTTTTGAGTTGGAGAATGGTGATAAGATCTCTTATGGTGATGAGAACAGAGTGTATTTTAATATTTTATTCGGATTTTAAATTGAGAATTNTTTTAATTCAATTGTTATTGTTATCAATTGTTTTCAGTCAATATGATATATATGATTTAAATAATTATAAATCNAAAGTGGATACTATAAATCATGACGCCTCAATAACCATGCTTAAATCCTTTATTTTACCAGGATGGGGACAATTTTCTAATGGTGACCCTGCTTGGAAGCCTATTATGTTCTTAGGAATTGAAATTTTTGCAATTCAATCTTTTTTCTTATACAATCAAAGATCAAATGATCTCAAGAATGATTTTGAAAATTTCGCTGATGACCACTGGGAACTTAGAAGATGGTATGACAATACAAAAATCATTTTTCCAGATAGATGGAGAGACATAATCATTGGAACGCATAAACTTGGTCTAAAAATAGATGGTAAATATTATTACAGTGACAACCTTGATGAGCTTTCTAAATTACACCCATGGTCAGATATTAAAGTGGTTCGTGATAGAGATTTTTATGAAAACATTGGAAAATACGACCAGTTTGTAGGTGGATGGGATGATAGCTACGATGATCCATTTGACTCAAAAGGTAACTGGTTTTCTCAAAAAAAGGGAAATGTTGAAAGTGTGATTTTAACCAAAAGAAAAAATTACTANAGAAATTTACGCTACGATAGCAATAGATATTCAAATTATGCCAAAATTGCTACTTCCGCTGTTCTTGCTAATCATATTATCAGCAGTATTGAGACGATTTTATGGCCAAAAAATAAAGGCTCTAATATCAAGGTAAAACTCAAATTAAAACCTTATTCTTTTGTTAACGAAGATGGTGTTCAGTTCATTTTATCATGGTAAATTTGGAGGAGGTTAAATGAAAATATTTGAAAAAAATAAACCTTTTATTTTATTTATTTTAATGTTTCTTTTTTCCTGCTCAAGCAATTCTGGTCGCAGAGAAATTGATTATAATTATGAATTTGAACAGGGTAAAATTGCGCTAAGTAAGAAGAAGTATATTAAAGCTCAAAATCATTTTAATACCGTAGTGATTGGAGCATCACACACAGAGTTAGGTGATGATGCGCTTTATTATCTAGGCGAATCTTTCTTTCTCGAAAAAAATCATTTGTTAGCAATATCCGAATACGATCGACTGATTAGACGAATGCCTTTTAGTCCATTTATTGAAAAAGCGAGATATCGAATTTGTGAATCTTACCTTCATTTATCTCCAAAATATTTTAACGACCAAACGTATAGCGAAAAAGCTTTAGAAAAACTTCAAGAATTCATTGACGATTATCCAAGTTCTAAAGAGAGAGTAAAAGCCGAAAAGGACATAAAAGAACTTAGAAATAAGCTATCAGAAAAAGCCTATCAGTCAGGAATTTTATATATGAAGATGGACGAATTCCAGGCAGCCCTATTAGCCTTTAAGCAAGTAAAAGAAATGTATTATGATACGGATTTTATTGAGCTTGCCCATCTNAAAACCATTGCATGCTATATTGAAAGAGAAGAAATTGAAAAAGCAAAGCTTTATTACAGCGATAACCGAAGCTANGTAGAAAAAATAAATATGGATGATTTGGTCGATGCATGGTTCGAGCAAAACCGTGTTTTTGACAGGATTGAACTAGAATGAAGTCGTGTTTATTTGGAGGTACATTTGATCCTCCACACCTTGGCCACCTAATTATTGCTCAAACTATTTTTGAGGCCGAAAATTTTGACCGTATTGTTTTTATTCCAGCTTTTCTACCCCCACACAAAAACGGACAAGATATTTCTTCCGTAGATCATCGAATGGAGATGCTTAAGATAGCAATTCGTGAAAATCCAAATTTTGTCCTCTCTGATATTGAGATTAAAAGAAAAGGACTTTCATACTCGATTGATACAATTATAGACTATAAAGCTCAAAATAACATTAAAACAGATGATCTCTATTATCTCATAGGAAGCGATACGCTTAAGCAATTTCATAAATGGAAAGATCCTAAATCAATTTTAGAGGAGGCGAGAGTCATCGTTGCTATTCGCCCTGGATTTAGGCCATCTGANATTCCTAATTGGATATTAAGCAAAATTCAATTTGCAAGCATTCCTCGTGTTGAAATTTCCTCAACGACTATACGAAAAAGATGGTCTGAAGACAAAACTATTCGTTATATGGTAACTGAATCCGTTTGGCAGTATATCAATAAAGAAAATCTTTATTTATGAGTGAAAGCATATTGTTACTTTTTTTAGGATCCTCAATGCTATATTTTGGTTCTGAATGGATAGTAAAGGGAGGGGTTGCAATTGCTGAAAAATATCGAATTTCAACTCTCGTAATTGGTTTGACAGTTGTCGCGTTTGGCACTTCACTACCTGAATTGCTGGTAAGTCTTAATGCTGCTTTTCAGGGAAGTTCGTCTTTAGCTGTGGGTAATGCTATTGGATCAAATATCGCAAACGTAGGATTAGTTTTATCATTAAGCGCATTTATTTTTCCAATAACATTAAAATATCAATTGATCAAACGTGACCTTATTGTTTACATGCTTTCNTGNCTTGTCTTTATAATTTTTTCATTTGACGGAAGATTAAGTAAATTTGAGGGAGCCTTTTTTGTAAGCTCTCTACTTTTTTATATTGTTTTTAGTATAAAAAAACCAGTCGAATCTGATTTTGAGATAGAGAGCACAGATTCCGATAATTTCACTGAAATGATCCTTTTTGTTATTTTTGGAATTGTCGCTTTAGCTTTAGGCGCAGACCTTTTTGTAAAGGGAGCTGTTTTCATTGCTAGGTTCTTTGACGTATCTGAGGTTGTTATTGGTATGAGCGTTGTTGCTTTTGGNACATCTTTACCTGAATTGGCTACCTCAGCAATGGCTGCTTTTAAAAAACAAAGTGAGATCTCACTTGGAAATATCATTGGATCAAACATTTTTAATATTTTTTGCGTCCTTGGAATTACCGCTATTATTGAACCGCTTAATTCAAAATGGAACGAAATTTCTTTTCAAGTACTTGTGATGATTTTTTATGGGTTCTTAATATTTNTTGCTTCAAAACTTCCCCAGCCTTTCAATAGAAGACTTTCTGGANTAATGCTANTGGGTTATTTTGTTTTTATTTATCTTCTATTTTAGTTTTGATTAATCAGATTAGATTATACTATGATTAAGATCGATAATGTATCCTATAGCTACCCAAAAGGGGGTGGGGTTTCAAATCTAAACTTAGAAATAAGTGAAGGTGAATTTGTTTTTCTTATTGGGCCAACTGGTTCTGGAAAGACTACGATTTTGAGATTAATTTATATGGATCTATTTCCAAAAGCTGGAAAAATCATGGTAGATAAATTTGACTCTCAATCTATAAAGAAACGTAAAGTTCCTTATCTAAGAAGAAAAGTTGGAGTCATTTTTCAAAACTATCACCTGCTCGAAGATCGCAATCTCTTTGAGAATATAGCACTTCCTCTACACGTTCTTGGATATAACAAAGATGAAATTGTCGAGCTTGTAAATGAATCTATATTAGAAGTAGGTCTGGATGGTAAAGAATCCCATTATCCATTTGAATTATCTGGTGGTGAGCAGCAACGTGCGTGCGTTGCTCGTGCATTAATTAAAGACCCGGACATTATTTTAGCAGATGAACCTACTGGAAATCTTGATCCTATAGCATCTTTTGAATTAATTAAGCTTTTTGAGCAAATCAGTAAAGAAGGCACTTCAATACTTATGGCCTCACATAATTATAATTTAATTAAAGGAAGAGGACATAGAATCATTGAAATGCAAAATGGTTCCATAAGATAGGTTATGAATACTACAGTTTTTATAATCGCTGAGGGTTTAAAAAATGTTTGGAGGCACAAATCCTCTGCAGTTTCTTCTGTATTTTCTATTTATCTAACTCTAATCGTGGCTGGCTCACTTCTCATAGTTAGTCAGAACACCAATAAGCTTATCGAATATTTAAGGGAAAAATATAAAATCGAAGTGTTTTTTAAAGATGGGGTTACAGAAGATAGGGTTGTGGAGCTTTCAGAAGAATTTAAAAAGCTTAATGGAGTTCGCTCTATTACTGTTATATCAAAAAAAGACGCTGAAAAAATATTTAAATCTCAATTTGGCGATGATATTTTAAACCTTCTGGGTTACAATCCTCTTCCTGTGAGTTGTGTCATTAATTTAAAAAAGGATTGGCCATCAAAAATTGAACTTCAACCAATAATTAGTAATTTAAAAAAGTTTCGAGAGGTAGACGAAGTAAATCATCAAGGAAAGCTCATTAGCAGAATAGAAAATTATTATGAAAGTTTCCTTAAAATAATGATTGGTGTAGTTTCATTTGCATTAATCATAGCTGTTTTCATTATATCAAATACAGTTCGTTTAACAGTATACTCCAAGAGAGATTTGATTAAATCACTACAATTGATTGGCGCTACCAAATCTTTGATAAAAGCACCTTTTTTGATCGAAGGTATTGTTCATGGTTTTATGGCAACTGTTTTAGCTGTATATACACTATTAGGCGCTTTAGAATTCAGTAAATATATTGTTTACGATTTAACAAAGTTTAATATTATTTACGATCAAATTCTGATACTTCAACTACTGTTAGGTTTATCAATTATTGTAGGTGTAATTGGTTCAAACAGAGCAATAAGTAAATTTCTTAAATAAATCTTTAAGACTATTTGATTCTAGTCGATAAAAACATCTAATTTCTCATATCCATGCACATCAAAAAATATAGAAATATTAATAACCGATTTAAATCTATACTCATAGCTACAGTTGAAGGTTACATTAATACCTGTTCCCCTGTTTCATCAAAATATGTACAGGGTAGCCTACCTATTTCCTTAAGTACTGCTACCATACGAAATGTTATGTCAATTTTAGAGAAAGATGGATTTCTGCGTCAAGTCCATAAATCTGGTGGGCGCATTCCAACCGATCTCGGATATAGGTTTTATATTGATTCTATTAATTTTAATAAATTGTTTGACAACAACACCATAGATGTTCTTGAGCGTGAACTAAAGACAATTTCGGGAAATGTTGATGAGTTATTGAGCGCAACAGCAAGCATGCTGTCGGAGGTAAGTAGCATGTTTGGAGTTATTACTATATCAGAATATCATAATAGCATTTTAGCGGATATTGATTTGGTTGAGTTNAATGGAAATAGAGCAATGATTGTTCTTGCTATGGATAACGGCTTAGTCAAATCAATTGTTCTTAATTTAGATATTGAGATTGCAACAAAGCACATTCATTCGATTACAGAAATACTGAAAGAAAAACTGCGCGGATTATCATTAATTGAAATTCAAAACACTATTTTCAAAAGACTGAATGATACAAAAGCAATCGATCATGAAATTGTTCAAATTTTAATTAATGATAGCTCTAAATACTTTTCTATCGAAAATAATAAGTTAATATATACGTCTTCATATAATGTATTACTAGACCAACCTGAATTTAAAGATATCGATAATTTTCAAAAAATCCTTCCCGGTCTTGAAAAACAATTTCTTAATCTGTACATNGAAAAAAGTTTTAACATNNATAANAAAAATGATTTAATTGGCAAAGAGAATAATAATGAAATATTTAATAACTGTGCTTTTTTGACCTCTAAATTTGAAAGCGAAGCTTTATCAGGAAGAATAGGGCTTATTGGTCCCAAGAGAATAAACTATATTAATATGAAATCAATACTAAATACATTTAAGAAGGTTGTTCAGAATGCCATCTAAAAAGCAAACTAAAACTGCTACCAAGAAGAGCGTTAAAAAATCCCCTGCAAATAAATTAAAAGACGAAATTAAAGTATTAAAAGTTGCTCTTTCAGAAAGCGAAGAAAGATTTATAAGATTAAAAGCTGAATTTGATAATTTTAGAAAAAGAAAAGAAAAAGAAACGATTTCACTTCTTAAATATGAGGGCGAATCTGTAATAAAACATTTTTTATCCGTACTGGATGACTTGCATCGACTCGACGATGCAATTTCAAAGAATAACAATGATTCTGAAAAGCTATTGGAGGGAATTTCATTGATAATAAATGGAATTAATAAACAGTTAGAAAAATTAGATGTTAAAACATTCTGCAATCAGGGTGACGTTTTAGATCCAAACCTTCATGATGCACTTATGATTAGACATGAAAAAGATAAACACGAGAACGAAATTCTAGAAGTTTTTGAAAAAGGCTACCTTTACAAAGATCGAGTAATAAGGCATGCCAAAGTCGTTGTAAATCAAACTCCATCATGAGAGATTATTATGAAATTCTTGGTGTCTCGAAGCAAGCATCTTCTGATGAGTTAAAAAAATCTTATCGTAAAATAGCTATGAAATATCACCCTGATAAAAATCCAAACGATAAAGAAGCTGAAGTGAAATTCAAAGAAGCCGCTGAGGCATATGCAGTTTTGTCCGACGATCAAAAACGTCAGCAATATGACCAGTTTGGACACGCTGGAGTAAATAGCGGAGGTGGGCCAGGATTTCAGGGTGGTATGTCAATGGAAGATATTATCAATAGTTTTGGCGATATTTTTGGTGATGGATTTGATCCATTCGGTGGTATTTTTGGAGGTGGAAGATCGTCAAGGATAAAAAAAGCGAGAGACCTCAAAGTTAATTTAAAATTATCTTATACCGACATTTATTCAGGAGTAAGCAAAACAATTAAAATCAAACGGTTGGAGCATTGCAACTCGTGCTCTGGTAGCGGTGCAAAGCAAGGAACAATGCCAGTTTCATGTGGGCAATGCAATGGAGCTGGTCAAGTCAGGCAGGTTTCACAATCATTTTTTGGTCAATCAGTTTCCGTACGTGAATGCCCAGTTTGTTCGGGTTCGGGACAAACCATTCAGAATCCATGCAATTCTTGTGGTGGAAGCGGACTTCATAGAAAAACTGTTGAGATAAAAATAAAAGTACCATCGGGAGTATCAGCTGGAAATTATATGACCTTAAACCAGCAAGGCAATAAAGGACCTAAAGGTTATCAATCAGGTGATTTAATTATTTTATTCGAAGAAGAAGAGCACCCTATTTTTAATCGCAATGGAGAAGACGTGATCACAGAGGCAGTACTACAATTTTATGATGCCGCTAAAGGAACTACTTTGGAAATACCAACTCTTGAAGGTAAAGCAAAGCTCAAGATTCCAGCAGGAATTCAGTCATCACAGGTTTTACGTATGAGAGGAAAGGGCTTTCCTAGGATGCGCGGTTCTTCCAGAGGAGATCAGCTTGTAAGGATACATGTTGAAACTCCTCAAAAAATCTCTTCAAAACAATCGAAGCTCCTTGAGGAATTTGAAAAACTGAATAAAAACTCAGAAGTTGTTTACAGGCGTATAAATCTTGATTAAAAATTCTTCAGATTACAGTGTACATCAAATTATAAATTGTATTAATATTATCCTCAACTAATCAGACTTTAAAAAACCAAAGTATTTTATATGGAAAAAAGTTTTACAAATCTTTCAAAAGATAAACGTAAAAATTTATCTGATCTACTTGAACTTGGAATAGTAGTTGCATTTATCTTTTTAATTATATGCATCTATGTTCCGCGTGCGATTTGGGATGAGGAGGAGTCTTTTGAAAGCAAAAGCCAATTTCATATGGAAAACATGTATGATGTACAAAATTTTTATAAATCTGTGATGGGTGAATATTCCTCTGATGGNTTNTGGGCTGTNCAAGTTGTGAATTCTGTTCGAGATTCTTTATCTGGAGACTCTACTTATTTAGGAGCCCAATCAATTACATTGCGCAGCAAAACTTTTTCTGTCAACGTTCCTAAAGGGTATGATATAGAATTTGATACTACATTTGGTTTTCCAATGATGAGAAGAGATACAATCTCTGACACAATTGCTACAATCGTAATGTATTCAGAGGATCTTCTACGAAATGATACTTCCTATGTACAAAAAAAACTTTTAACAAAGTTTACCTCAGATTCAAATTTTATTAATTTGGTTGAAGAAGTTCCAACTGAGCGTGTTGAAGTAGTTAATTATTACGATACGTATATGCCAGATTCTTCAATGTATTTTTGTCCTGTATCCCAAAAACCATATATGATATCTCTGAAGGATGAAGGGAATACCGTTAGGGTAGATAGCCCGATTGAAGAAACTATTGTGAGAAGAAGATATCTTTTGTTTGCATTTAAAGCAGACAATCATGGCTTTATAGATGATGGGTCAAAAAGTTGGGATAGGTAATATTTTTCAGTGATTCATATACTAGTATCTTCAAATCATTTGACCTGCGTACAATGGAAAGATGAAAACTCCAAATCTTCTTTAACNGCATTTTCTTTTAAACCATTCAAANCAAAGAANGCNTCCTCTGTTTTTTCTCCTAAAGAACTACTTATCGATATNAGTGCGGCTCTTAAATCAGTAAAAAAAGAACTATCATTTGAAGGCGAAAAAATCTTTGTTACTGTTCCTGANGAGTTTTGTGATTCAGTTGTATCCCAATGTGATGACGATATGTCTGAAGCTGATGGCTGGGAATATTCTAAGTGGTCCATCAATCAAAGAAATGTATCCACTGATAATTTGACATACGAATATTTTGGAAGGGCTTTTATCGCTGAAACAAAAACTATTTTTTCAATCAGGGTTTCATCCGTTTTATGCGAATCATTAAAAATGAGTATTCAAGAAATGGGCGGTGAACCCGTTTGGATGGGTACCGAAAGTAGCGCGTATTATGGCCTTAATCCTAGCAGGGGCGTAACAGTTTTTGCTAATGAAAAAAATGGTTACAGCTATTATCATTACTCACAAAATTGCATCATCAAGGGAAATGCTAAGTTTGCTAAAAATAAATGGGCACTAACATCGACTGATGGATCAAGCAATGAAAAAGATATTTTTAAAGGTCAAGTAGTCATTCCTGGAAAGCTGTCTTATAGAAGAAAAGCTCACTTTGAAGGTAAACGTATTCGCCAGGTTGAGGCATTCAAAAATATTAAGAAAAATGATATAAAAATTCCAAAAGAAGTAAAAAACAACGATCTTTATACTTCAACAGCTATAATTAATGGAAATATCTACGGCTCATCAATTAATTTTTTTAGCAAACCAGGCTTGCAACAATTTGTAGATAACAAAGAGATTCATCAAATTGAAGATTTAAAAATAAAACCCAAAACTAGAAAGTCTTTAAAGCCAAAAAAACAAAGAAATTTTCAACAATTTTTTGCCTATGTATTTTTCTTTGTGGCGCTAACCGCAGTTATTTTCAGAGATCGATTGCCAGAATTGCTTGAAATAATTGAAGAGAGAGTTTATTCCATTATTGATTCAGCACCGGCCGCAATTGAAACCTTGACTATTTTAGAGAATGATCCGATCCCCAATTACAGCGATTTTCAACAAAAAACGTACTATCGCTCACAAAGTCTTATATCGTCTCTTTTGAAAGTAAATACTTTAATTTCTATGGAAAAAATTGTTACCATCAATGCCGGTAAGGGAGAATATGAACTTGTATATAGCGACGTCAAAGAAACTCAGGTGCCGATTGACACCCTGGGTGGTGTGTTAAATTATTCGCTAAGACAGATAAGTGGTGTCGATCGTTATCAGCATGGCTATCTTATACAATATCCCATTAGTTTCATAAATAAAGATTTGATGGGAAGCTATACCCCCATAGATCAGTTCAAAAGTGAATTGACAAACTTTACAAATGTGAATATTAAAGCCTTTGATGTTTTTACTAAAAATGCATTAGAGTATACGCCTTTGCTTTTTTCAACTTCCAGCATCAATGGAATAAATAACATATTATCCTACCTTGAGAGCAAAGGATCTGATGTAATATTGGAAAAATTTCAATTAACTTCAAATGAATCTGAATCCGTATCCGCCCGATTTTTTATAACATATATCAACTATAGTGATAGCTAGATAGCTTAACCACGTTGTATGCAAATTCACGCTGGTATTTATAAAGGCAGAAGGATAAAAACTGTTAAAAATGCACCTTATCGGCCCACAGCAGCGGTCGTAAGAAAAAGCCTTTTCGATATTCTTGGTATCATTGAAAATAAATCATTTTTAGATCTTTTTTCTGGAACTGGTATAATTGGCTTTGAAGCTGTAAGTCGAGGTGCAAATTATGTCACTATGATTGATTCAAGCGTGAGAGCATGTGGTCTATTAAAGATAAACCATTCTTTATTACATATTGACAATAAATTATGCAAAATCAAAAAAATAGATGTTTATAAATATTTAGAAGAAAAGGAAAAATTTGATATAATTTTTGCTGATCCACCCTACAATTTTACAAATTATGACCAGATTATTTCTCAATCAACTCAACTTCTTAACCAAGATGGTTATTTTATCCTTGAATCCTCGCCGAAAGAGTTTACAATTTTACCATCAAGAATTAAACAGTATGGTGATACACAATTAGCTTTTTGGAGAAATGAAGAATAAAACAGTAATCTACCCTGGAACATTTGACCCTATTCACATGGGCCACGTTGATATCATTGAGAGAGCTTCCAAAATTTTTGATGAATTAATAGTTGCTATAGCTGTAAATGAAGATAAAAATCCTCTTTTTAGCATTGAAGAACGTATTGACCTTGTTGTTGAAGCCACTAATCATATAGAGAATATAAATGTTTCCTCAACAAAGGGTTTGATTGCTGATTTTGCCAAAAAACATCATGCTTGTGGCTTAATTAGAGGCTTGAGACATGTTTCTGATTTTGAATTTGAATTTCAAATGGCCACTATGAATAGTCATTTAAATTCAGAGGTATCTACATTATTAATGGTAACCTCTGATAAGTATGTTCATATCAATTCAACAATGGTGAAAAATGTATCAAAGTTAAATGGTGACATAGCAAAATATGTTCCAAGCAATGTCCATGATGCATTGATAAAAAAATTCAAGTAAACCTTATTATCTTTTAGTTTCTGTTTTAGTTTCTGTTTCGTTTTAAATTCCACCATCAATTATGCCTACGTATGATTACATTTGTGACAAATGTCAAAAGACCTTTGAATTTTTTCAGTCGATGTCTGATGATCCGATCAAAAATTGCCCAGAATGTAAGAATGATATTCGTAGACTGGTAAGCGGCGGAACAGGTTTAATTTTTAAAGGAAGTGGCTTTTATTTAACTGACTATGCCAAGAAAAAGCCTGTTTCTAAATCAACTGAAAAGAAAAAGAATACAAAAAGCAAGAAAAAGACTTCAGAAGGAAAGAGAAAATAGTATAATGGACCAAGGTAATAAAATTATTTTTGAGGGAAACAAATTAAATGTTCCAGATGATCCTATCATCCCATTTATTGAGGGCGATGGAATAGGAGCTGATATTTGGCATTCATCACAGCTTGTTTTTGACAGCGCTGTTAAAAATGCTTATAACGGTAAAAAACAGGTTGTTTGGAAAGAAATTTATGCAGGTGAAAAAGCAAATAAGCTTAAAGATTCTTGGTTACCTGAAGAAACATTAGACGCAATAAAAGAATATTTAATTGCTATAAAGGGTCCATTAACTACACCTGTTGGAGGAGGTATGCGCTCCTTGAATGTCACATTAAGACAAGTTCTTGATTTATATGCCTGTGTTAGACCTGTCACCTGGTTCAATGGTGTTCCTTCACCAGTAAAAGATCCCTCGTTGGTAGATATGGTAATTTTTAGAGAAAATACAGAAGATATTTATGCTGGAATTGAATGGACGAACGGAACAGATGGTTTAGAGAAGGTAAAAAGATTTCTTATTGATGATATGGGGGTTACAAATATTAGATTTCCCGACACGGTATCTTTAGGTGTTAAGCCTGTTTCAGTTGAGGGCACAGAACGTATCGTACGCTCCGCAATTAATTATGCTATTAAACACAATCGAGAATCTGTTACATTGGTTCATAAAGGTAATATTATGAAATTTACAGAAGGTAAATTTAAAGAATGGGGATACGATCTTGCCAAAAAAGAATTTAACTCAAATGATTTTGAGGGTGGCCCATGGCAGGTTATTGACAATGCTGGCAAATCTTTGATTATTAAGGATGTTATTGCGGATGCATTTTTGCAACAAATTCTGCTACGTCCTGCAGAATACGATGTCATTTGTACTTTAAATTTAAACGGTGATTACATTTCAGATGCTCTTGCTGCTATAGTTGGTGGAATTGGAATCGCGCCAGGAGCAAATATTAATTATCAGTCTGGTCATGCTATTTTCGAAGCTACCCATGGTACAGCTCCTAAATACGCAGGTAAAGACATGGTAAATCCCTCTTCAGTTATCTTATCAGGCGTAATGATGTTTGAGCACTTAGGATGGCAAAAAGCTGCTGATTTAATTGTCCAAGGCCTAGAAAGATCTATAAAAGCCAAAACCGTTACCTACGACTTTCATCGATTAATGGATAATGCTACTAAAGTCTCTTGTTCCGGTTTCGGAGAGGCCATCGTTCAAAATATGTAGCTTTTTATTATAGTTCAGATTTTCTTATCTTGATTTATTATGTTCATTGACTATACTCAGATTGAACTTCATTCTGGAAATGGGGGTTCTGGTTCTATATCCTTCCGCCGAGAAAAATTTCTTCCCAAGGGCGGTCCTGATGGTGGTAATGGTGGTAATGGTGGTAACGTATACTTACAATCTGATAAAAATATTCATACTCTTCAAGATGTAAGATACAATCGAATTTATCGAGCAAAAAACGGTGGTCAAGGCTCATCAAATTCAAAAACTGGAAAAAATGGTAAAGATCTCATCATTCTAGTTCCTGTTGGAACCATTATTAGAAATATTTCATCNAAAGAAATTGTAGCTGACTTTTCAAAACCCAATCAAAAGGAGATGATCTGTCAAGGTGGAANGGGTGGTCGAGGTAATATTAANTATAANTCNTCGACTCGACAAACACCCCGATTTGCTCAAAAAGGGAAAAAAGGTGAAAGCGGAACTTTTGANCTCGAGTTGAAGGTNTTAGCTGATGTAGGATTGGTTGGTCTACCTAATGCTGGAAAATCAACATTACTATCGGTATTATCAAAAGCTAAGCCTAAAATTGCTGATTATCCCTTCACAACCTTAGATCCCCATTTGGGCATTGTTAAATATGACGAATTTAAATCATTTATAATGGCTGATATTCCTGGACTAATTCATGGAGCCAGTTCAGGAAAAGGCTTGGGTCTAAAGTTTTTAAAGCATATTGAACGAAATAAGATATTGCTATTCTTAATCGATGGTTCTGATAGCAATCCAAAAACAACATTTCATTTATTAAAAGATGAGCTCAAATCATACAATCCTGCACTATTAATGAAGCCAATCATTCTAATAAAAACAAAAANCGATATTAGTAATGATTCAAGTGATCAAAGCTGGTCAGAAATACCGGAATATGTNTTTNGTATTTCCTCGGTTACTAATAGTAATATTAAAAGATTGGTTAAGCTTATTGTTAATAAGTTAAAATCAATTGATCAATGAACCTTTGTTTTATATTATGGTTACCGTTTTAAATTTCACTTAAATTGTAATCATCTAGATTAATATTAAATGGAGGGGTGGCCGAGCGGCTTAAGGCGGCACCCTGCTAAGGTGTTTTAGGTGAAATATCCTAACGTGGGTTCGAATCCCACCCCCTCCGCAAATAATTTAAATTTTGAGGAGTTTTTAATTGCCATGAGGAAGATGCACTTATTCTTTATTTTTCTAGTCACACTCATCTCTTGCTCCGGCGATAGGTCTATTAATGATCTTGATGCGAGGGATGGGGTAGCATTCGACCCTGAAACCAATCAGCCCTTTAGCGGTAAAGCGTCCCTTGACTTCTACGATGGCTCTCTCCGAATGGAGGGTGAATATAAAGATGGAATTAAGTTTGGCCAGTGGAAATATTATGTTCAAGGTTCTAAATCTAGATTTTATAATCTTCAATTTGATAAAGGTAATATTGTATCCGCTAATTATAATGACAACAATAGGTCATGGTCTGGAATTCCAATAATGTACAGTGAAAATGATACCACTGTAAGAACGGGTATTTTTCTAGTTCAGGAGCTATCAGATGGTCAAGACTCCTATAATTACAACATGCCACCTGATATTTTTGTTCAGCTTTTTAAAAATGTTTCAGAAGGCCGTGTTACACGATGGCATTCCAACGGTGAGCTCTATTCTGATGGTCAATTTATTAATGGAAATCGTAACGGGGAGTTTAACTGGTATTATGATAGTGGAAAAAGAAAAGAGAGGGCCTTCTTTGATGCTGGTAAGCGTATAGCAACCACTACACAATGGTACGAAAATGGAAATAAGCATGCCGAAGGTAGCTACAAAAAGGGTCAGTTGTCTGGCAAACTTACATGGTGGTATGAAAATGGTCAGAAAAAAGAGGAAGTCACCTTTAATCAAGGCGTTCGGGACGGCTTGGCTTATTGGTGGTATCCAAATGGCAATAATAAAGCTTTTGCTGATATCTCAAGAAAAATGGGTAAAGTAACTCTGTTCTCACCTGATGGAAGAACCACAGAACCCTTAACCGTTAAAGATAATGCCATTATTTGTGGTTCCGGTGAAATTCTTTTTACAATGGAACGGTTGTCCAAACGCGAGGCTCCTCCTATTGGTGATGGTACATGCGATTGCGGAGATTGTACGGACGAACCAACCTCTTAATAATTTTTTATTTTTAGATAGTTGAAATTGCTTTCTGCCAAGGGTTATTTTAACAATCGATTGTGAAAAACTTAATTCTATCTCTATGCTTTACCTCCTTAGTATTTTCTCAGGATCATTCTGTAGCTGTTTTAGACTTTTCTGGAGAAAACATTCATCAAGATGAATTGATACAGCTTTCTGCTGTTTTTCGCACAGAACTACTTAGAATGGATACACTTCGCGTAATGGATTACGATGATATGAGTAAAATATTATTGGATTATGGGTATAAAACCCCCACATGTGGAAGCATTGAATGTAACATCGTATCTTCGATATTACTTGATCAAGAATGGCTTATTACGGCCCATGTATCAAAAATAGGCGACGTATTTCTCATTGAAGCAAGATTAATTGATAGTCAGGCTGGTAGAGTTATCAACGCTGTGAGTTACGACTTTGAACAATCTATTGAAGGTCTTTACACGCGTGGAATGCATAATTTATCTGAGTTGATAATGTCCAAACGAATTCCTCTGGAGGTACACCAACGTCAAAATTTGGTTTATTTTAAAACGAATCCCTCATCAGCCAAGGTTCGCGTTGGAAAAGATACTCTAAATGGACAAACTCCGCTAGCTATCGATAGGGTTGTTGTTGAAAGTAGGCCCATTATATTATTTAAAGATGGATATCAGCCCTTTAAAATAAATCAACTTCCCGAAGATAATTCTGATGTGATTTTTGTAGACCTTATGCTTAAAACCCCTAAGGAAGGAAGCGTAGTATTTAATAAACCTATACCAGCGGATGTTGTTATTGTAGAAATGGATGGTAATCAATTGCTTATTGAAGAGGGTGATACTAGATACGACAGATTGCCAGTTGGATATTATAAACTGGATTCAGAATTGTATGTAATACGTAATAACGAATTTAGAATTCAGCATAGAAGAACAACCAAATCATCCCCAACTTTTTTTCCAAAGAGAGAGATACAGCTTAAAAGTGAATTTTTTCTAAAGAGAAGAAATCTTTATCTTAAAATAATAGGTGGCGGGCTCTTATATCGATCATTTTTAACAGGTTACTCTTCATATATTTATAGTCAATACAGCACGAATGCTGACAAGGCAGATGAAAGACATCGAAGAATTGATAACTTAGACAGCCAGAAACCTATTATTGATGTTCTATCAACAGCTATTGTTTTTCCAGCTATATATTACCAAGCGAAGCACCTTGAAATGGAACGATGGTTAAAAAATTAATTTATTCATCTTTTTTATTTTCATTAATAATAACGTTTGGATGTGAAGATGCCCAAAGGGACTGGGACAATCCATTCGACCCTAGGAGCAATCGATCTTTATGGACACCTGATAGTCTTGAGATTGTTCAAAAATCGGAAAATGAAATAAAATTATCTTGGTTGAGAAGGGGAAGAGATTTTGATGGATTTATCATTGACAAAAAAGTTGGAGATGGTGTTTGGATAGACTCTGTCGCCATGCTTTGGGATTCAACATTTAGATGGATTGACACACTTGACCTTAAAGAGCTTGTTCAAAACCCATTTGTATACAATTACAGAATTTATGCTTACGCTGACACGAATACTTCTTTGCGAAAAACGAATCAATATAAACCCATGATTCCAGGACCGCCAGGCTCTGTCCTAATAAAAAATGTTACCTATACACATCTACCTTCAAAGGTTTTATCAATCATTTGGCAGCCATCTGTTGCTCAAAACTTTGCCTCATATAATATTTATCATGCACTAAGGAAAGATGGATTAAAAACATTATTCAAATCAATTAATAATATTGAAACAACATTTTTGGACACTAATCAATTTTCTGTTAAAAATGAAAACTGGTTTTGGATAGAAACCCAAGACACCACCGGTCAAAAAACATTGGGAAACCCATTTGGTATACCTAAAGATCCTGTACCATTTCCATCGGCATTAGATAGCGTTATTTATAGTAATCAAAAATTTATTTTTAACTGGACCAAGCCTACTGAAAATGACATTGACTATTTTACTATCTCTAAGGTTAATATTCCAGACACTTCAATTATTACTTCAACTGAAAATATTGAACGAGACAAAACTGAGTTTGAGTATGATGTTGCAAAAAACGTTGAGGGTTACTACATACTAAAAACAACGGATGTATGGGGAAATGAAAGTTTTAGTCAAATACGAGGTGCATCCTCATTCCAAAAAATCGTTAAACAAGACACAGTTACAGAAAATGGTAATGATATTATCATAATGAATTTAGGCCCTACATTACCGTTCACAAAGACATTGGCCAGTGTAAATGCCTTTTTTCCAATGTGGGTTGATAAAGGTAATAAAATTTTTTCCTTTACTTTAAACGGTGTTGGACTTGTTGTCGATCAAGATGGAAAAAATCTTAAAACCATTAGCGGTGTAAAGCCACAAGATATTTCTTTTAATAATGACCAAACGCAAGCACTTTTTGTTGGCACAGATGATGATATTTATCTCGCATTTTTGAATGAAGATAAGTTAGTACAACGTATTACTCGTAATCAAAACAATGAATGGTATTCTGACCCTGAGTTCATTGATGGTGATTCAAAAATTCTTTATTCACAGCGAAAACATTTTTCAAATAATAATATTGGAACAATTAACATCTATTATATGGATCTTGACGGAAAAAATGTTGTTCAAATTAGCGATGCTGTAAACGAGGAAAAATTTATTATGCCTCGGATGTCGCCATCCGGTGATAAAATTATATATTTAAATAAGCAATTAGGTATGTATGAATTAAATTTCCCAACAGAAAAAAGAGGATTTTTGGTACAAACTGAAGGAGGAGATCCTGTCTACCCGGAAATTACACCATTTTTTAGAAATGTTCGTTGGTCACCAAACGGTGAGCACGCTGTGATTACAGAAAAGAAATTTAATTCCAGTTATAACATTTATTTATATAGTAAAGCAGGCAATCCAAAACTAAGACTCTTCCAATCGGGCGCTAGATATGCTCAATGGAATGGTAACGAAGAAATTATTTTTAAATACGAGTCCTCGACTGGGTTTTACCGTAAAAGAATAAATACCATCTTTTCTAATGATCCAGTTTTACTTCATGATTCACCCTGGGTCCAACTTCAAAACCAGTAGTATTTTGAACCATAAAGATTTAAGAAAAGAGGATTTTGAATTTATTTCTTCAATTGATACGAGGTGGAGAGATATGGATGCCATTCAGCATGTAAATAACGCTACTATTTTGAGTTACTACGAAACGGTGCGTGTTGAATTTTTGGGCAGGCTTGGGTTTAGTCTAGTTAGAAGACAAAGTAATGGAGTCATACTGGCGTCAATGCAAATCGATTATTTTAGTCAGCTATCACATCCATCTAAAATCTACATTGGATGTAGAATCACAAGAATAGGAACAAAAAGCTTTGATCTGTGCTCAGCACTATTTTCCGAGTTATCAGAATATCCGATTTCTGCAGGTAAGTTTGTACTCGTAACCTTTGACTATATCAATCAAAAGACTATACCCATCTCCAAATCAATTAAAGACTCATATTTACCATTTATAGATTAGCAAAAATTTTAAAACTAAGACTATGATTGAATTATTTGATCAAAAAAAAGCTATAGAATCCTTAAGAGCCATTTTAGGTGGTAAGTATACCATTACTACAAAATGGAGAAAGCAAGCCCATACAAAAGGTTGGAGATATGGAGAGGGCGATGCTTTTGTTGTTGTTAAACCAGGTACTTTAGTTGAAATGTGGAGAGTTCTTGAGATATGTCAAAAAATGGATATTATCGTCATTATGCAAGCAGCTAACACAGGGTTAACTGGTGGATCAACCCCCTTTGGAAATGATTATGATAGGCCAATTCTTATAATGAACACAATGAGAATTAAGGATATACACATCATTGAAAGCGGTAATCAGGTTATTGGCTTTTCGGGGAGTACTCTTTTTGACCTCGAAAATAAGTTAAAAAAATATAATCGAGAACCTCATTCTGTGATAGGTTCGTCGTGCATAGGTGCATCGATAGTGGGTGGAGTATGTAATAATTCAGGCGGGGCGCTTGTAAAAAGGGGTCCTGCGTTTACTGAATTATCATTGTATGCCAAGATAAATTCAAAATCTGAACTTATTTTGGTAAACGAATTAGGTATTGAATTAGGAAAAAATCCTGAAGAAATATTAACCAATTTGCAATCTGGATCTTATGATAATGAAGATATTCTTCATACAAATAAATTAGCATCTGATAATGAATACCGATCAAGAATTCGTGACGTTGATGCTCATACTCCAGCAAGGTTCAATGCAGATGTTAGGCGTTTGCACGGAGCATCTGGGTGTGCTGGAAAGGTTGTTGTATTTGCGGTTCGACTTGATACCTATCCTGTTCCTAAAAAAAACCAGGTGTTTTACATTGGAACAAACGACCCTCAAATTTTAGGAAAAATTAGAAGAGAAATATTATCAACATTTAAAAATCTACCGGTTTCAGGGGAGTATTTGCATAAAGATTGTTACGATGCTGCAAAAAAATATAGCAAAGATACATTCGTTGCAATAGAACAGATGGGACCAAGTTTTATTCCTAAGCTTTTTGAATTCAAGCGAAGAGTTGACCTTTTAGCAAAAAAAATTAGAATTTTACCTGATTTTTTCTCTGAGTATTTAATGCAGTTTTTAAGCAAATTCTGGCCCAATCATTTACCAAAGAGGATGGAAGAATATCGTGAAAAATTTGATCATCATTGGATTGTTGAAATGTCAGACGATGGTATAAAAGAAGCTGAAAATTATTTTCAAAACTTCTTTTCTAAAAATGATGGTTCATATTTTATTTGTGATGAAAAAGAATCTACAAAAGCCATGACTCATAGGTTTGTTGCGGCTGGCTCAATAGCAAGATATCATTCACTTTATAGAAAAAAAATTGGGTGCAATGCTCTCAATGGATATTGCACTGCCTCGCAATGAACAGGAATGGTTTGAGAAGTTACCACCTGAGCTTAATGATAAATTTGAAATGAAACTTTATTATGGTCATCTTTTTTGCCATGTTCTCCATCAAAACTACATACTTAAAAAAGGCGTTGACGAAAAAAGAGTCAAGAGAGAATTATTGAATTTTTACGAAGACAAAGGAGCAGAATATCCTGCTGAGCATAACGTAGGGCACGAATATCATGCCAAAAAGCCTCTTTNTGATTTTTATAAAGACCTCGATCCAACCAACAGTTTTAATCCGGGTATTGGACGAACAAGCAAACTTAAACACTGGAGAGAATAGATAATTAATTTTAAAATCAAGTTGTGCCCTAACTCACGTTCTAATTGTATATTTAACGTTATTTTACATCACATTATTTATTATTAACCATATNAAGACTATGAAGAAATATTTTTTATTGATTTTTTTAATTTTAACAAATTTCACTCTCGCTGAAACCATTGGTAGGGTGATGAAGTCGAACGGAACTGTTTTGATAAAACCTATGGGTTCAAATTCTTATTCAATTCAAGCAAAACCAGGTCAAGCGGTTTCAAATGGTGATGCTATACGTGTAGGCGAATCAAGCTTCGCTGTCGTTATTTTTCTTGATGATAAATCTGTAGTAAAAATACGCCAAAATACCGATTTCCAGTTTGTAGAAACTTCAAATACAAGAAGCCTTATTATTGACCAAGGCACAACGCTTCACAACGTAAATAAGGAAAATCGTAAGAAAACCTACCGTGTTGAAACACCAGTTTCGGTAGCATCTGTTAAAGGAACAGAGTTTTCTTCCTTTCACGATGCCGTTTCTGGGGTGGATAAATTTGTTGGAAAAAGTGGAAATTTTGAGGTTTTAAACAGTATCAGTGGAGCAATTGTCAATGTTGGCCCNGGTCAAAAAGCTGTATCAAATGCATTAGGTCAATTGATACCCGCACCCGCTGAGCCTGGAGACTTTCCNGAAGATCCTGATGGAGAATCAACGCCTGAAAATAATAATGAGCAACNAGACTTAAACGATGAANCCAATCAACAACAACAGCGCCCTCAGCAAAGACAGCAGCAGCAGCGACAGCNACCGCAGCAAAGACNGCAGCAACAGCGACCGCAGCAAAACCANTCATCAACACAGNATTCAANATCTAANCNTTCNCAAGACCCTGTCGAAAAATCNACNGCNNAATCTCCACCCAAAAAACCGTTTAATATGGGTTTAGCAGTTGGNTCAGCAACAATCAATGATACNATCTATAATCAAGTAGCATTGCGCCCAGAATTTTCATTTGGCAGGCTCGGNGTTGGCTTAGATCTTGTNCTNTACATTGACAATGAGGGAAATATNAGAAAAGACGAATGGGATGAAGCCTCTGATATCATAGATAAACTATTGTTCATAAGATGGGGACAAAAATCAGATCCTTTTTGGTTGAAGTGGGGTTCGTTGAATAATGTCACGCTGGGTTATGGNGGTCTTCTAAGTGGTTATTCAAATATGATGGAGTTTCCTTCTGTGAGAAANGTTGGAATTAATACTGGAATTTCTTTTGGCAAATTTGGNACCGAACTCTTTCTTTCTAACGTGAAAGATTTTTCAAGAGGGGGTACATTGTTAGGATTGCGAGGAACCTATACAATTTCTGAGACTTTACCTCTAANTTTGGGAATAAATTTTGTACAAGATATGAATCAATTTTCTGGGTTGAAAGATAAAGATGGAGACGGATACCCTGATATGTTTGATGATTTCCCAAATGATGATAACCTTTGGAATGACACTGATAAAGATGGCATAGCTGATTTCAANGGTGGTAAAAATGCCCCTCAGGGTGGTTGGGATATTGATGGGGATGGGAACAATATTCTTGATTCAGAGCAGTCTGAAATTAAGCTAAAACCTGAGCCTTTTAAGTCAAGCAATAATGAGGCAGTTGCCTACGGTTTCGGATTTGATATTGGATATCCTGTTTTAAAGAGCAAGGCTTTAAGCCTTGAAATCTACTCTGAATATAATCAATTGACTTTTAGTGAATCAAAAGGAGATACAACTTACTTTCAGAGATCAAATCTTGATGGATTTGGCATNACTNTACCGGGTGTNAGAGCAAGCCTTTTTGGTTTTTTAAACATGAGTTTTGAGTATCGTATNAAGAGCGGATATTTTGTACCTCAATTTTTTGACGGTGGTTACGATCTATCCAGAGTCACAGTTCTAACTACTAATGATCGTGTCCTTGTTAGAACAAAAGATCAAACAATTTTCTCTGACCCATNTTCAAATGAAGATACTAAGGGGATGTATGGATCAGCCTCTGCCAATATTTTTAATCTTTTAACATTCAATGCATCTTATGCAAATATGAAAGCCGATACGACAGAGTTTAACAGCTTNAATGCTTTGNTAAATATTAATGCCCAAAACATTCCTAAACTGAGCGTGGCNCAAGCCTACTACCAAAGAAACAACGACAAAAATCCATTTAAATTTTCTGAACCATCAGTCAATACAATTTTTGGATATAAAATTGGCTACGCTGTCAGTGAAGGAGTCAATATAATTTGGGATTTTAAACAATATTATAGAGACAGCGGTATCCCTGGTGAGGAGGTCGAAGCTGTGAAACAAACAACAATTGAAACGGCTTTTGATTTTTGATGACAAAACAAATGAAAACAGTTTATAGGTATGATGCAAGAGGATCAGGTTTTAAAAAAGCTGCAATGTTTTTAATTATTCTCTCAGCTCTACTAGCGGTTTTTGGTGTATATTGGGTTTTAACTTTTATCTAGAGAGTCAAAAAATGAATATTTCCATAACATACTGCAATTCCTGAAATTACTTGCCCAGAGCTTCCAGTATGGCAAGCAAGATATTAGATAGGTACGGAAATTCTATTGNGAGCCTATCATTAGTGCCTTCGAGTGGAGGAGTATATGATATCTTTAAAGATGACATCATNATATTTTCAAAAAAAGAAGAAGGACGTTTTCCAGAAATAGAAGAGGTGTATAATCTTCTTGACTCGTAATGTAATTTCACTCCTTTTTTTAACGACTTTTGGTTTAAGTCAAAATGAAGAAATTGTTGAGATTACTAAGCACATTGGATTTACGTTAGACGCTGAGGAAAATAGATATTATGAAGTTTTTAATGATATCTCAAATTTCGAAAGTGCCCAATTTTTCCAATTAGATAATGGACAAATTGAGTCTCGTATTTCTTATCTTGAATTTACACGCACTAAAATATCGCGTAAAAAGTTTGACTTAAAAACTTTTGTTGATTTACAACTAAGACTAAATTTTTTACCTCCTATTACAAAGGATATTCGGGAATCTTATCGAAAAAATCTTACATATTTGCGCACCAAAGAGATANTAAAAAATATACCCGTTGGTCAATTTGTTGAGGTTAATCACGTCAATGGAAAAAAAATAAGAGGCACGTTGCTTAACTTTTCAAAAGACAGGCTTTACATACAAACTCCTATTAATGTCAAACGTATTAAGATTACCTCAATGGAGCGTATTACGTTTCGAGAAAAAATAATCGATCAACCCGAGTTGCAAAAATTGATTTATGCTATTTCAGCATTAATAGGATTTGCTGCCATGGAAGTTTGGAATCAACAAACAAACCCTATTTGGGGTTATCGTTGGCATAATAGATTTATTGGGGGAATTTTTGGTTTACTTGCTGGTTCCGAGCTGTATGATACTACTATGATTTTATTGTCAAAAAAAACTAAGTTTGGCTTGTCATCTCAAGAGCTAGAGAAANTTAATAGTAAATAAAATACATTAAATGGATAAAAACGAAAAAAAATTTAAAAAAGAATACCTAGAAGAAAAGCTTCACTTAATTGGGGAGAGACTTAACGATGCTTATGGNCAACCACTTTTGGACGAGCTTATTACAAGAATGGAGCGTACCGTTTCTCATTTCAATGAAGAGGTTGATTCAATATTAGATAGTATTCAAAGTCGTACTAAAAATCAACATTATAAACTTGCGACTCTTCGAGGAGATGATCCAGTTAAAGAAGCTTTGAATAAAGACCTTTCGCAAGACAGTGTTTCAGTTTCAAAAGANTCAAAATCCTCTAAAACTGATGATAGCGACAATAAAGAAAAAAAAGGTCGTTTCTCTTTTTTAAAAAGAAAAAATAAGACCAAACAATCTTCATAGTCATTTAGATTCTATCTTAGCTTGCTTCTCGTCAATATATACATTTAGATTTATATTTATTATTTGTTGATTTAATGTCTTATCAGATTCTTTCATTAAAGTATAGGCCTCAGTCATTCAGTGATTTAGCAGGACAAGATCACATAGCAAAGACTTTAGTTAACGCATTTACGAAAGACCGAGTATCTCAAGCGTATGTCCTCACAGGACCTCGTGGTGTCGGNAAGACAACAACNGCCCGAATTATTGCAAAGGCGTTGAATTGCTCAGTCAACGAAGNAGGTAATCCTTGTGGCGATTGTAAATCATGCGATGAAATCACCAAAGGAAACAATTTAGATGTTTTAGAAATCGACGGAGCTTCAAATCGCGGTATTGAAGAAATCCGAAATTTGCGAGAGCAAATTAAGTATGCACCCATGAACGGTAAATACAAAATATTTATTATTGATGAAGTTCATATGCTCACGAATCAAGCTTTCAATGCCTTACTGCGTACACTTGAAGAGCCACCTGCGCATGGTAAATTTATTTTAGCTACCACAGACATTCACAAGGTGCCCTCTACCATAATATCACGATGTCAAAGATTTGATTTTAACCGAATGGGTGAGCCTGTTATTATGAGCCATTTATCAAAAATAGTTAAACTNGAAAATATTAACTTAGATGAACAAACCTTATCTGCAATCGCAAATAAAGCAGACGGTAGTATGCGGGATGCACTCAGTATTCTGGATCAAGCAATAGCCTTTGCTGGAGACAGTATTAATTATAATGAAGTATCTGAAATTATTGGAATCATTCCAATAGACATATATTTCAAATATTCTGATGCATTGAAATCTAAAAATTATCCTCAAATGTTTGAGGTGTTAAAAATTGTTAGAGCTTCTTCTTTTCATATAAACGATTTTATTGATGGACTGAGCGCCCATTTGAGAAATTATATTTTGTTTATGACACCTAAGGGAGATACTTTACTCTCCCTTAACGACTCACACAGAAATCAATATGCTGAAAGTACTAATGGGTGGGATCATAAAGATATTCTTCGAGTTATAAATGAGCTTAACAAGTTTGGCGTGACGGTTAAAAATTCGCACCAACCTCTAATAGGCTTTGAAACCCTCTCTTTAAAACTCATGGAAATGGACAATTCTATTTATATCTCTGATTTAATTAATAAAACAGATATAAATAGCACAGAAAACCCTCATCCTCGCTCAGAACAATCAAAAAATGAAGTTGTAGGTGATATATCTGAAAATAATATGTTAAAAAAAGTCAATTCTGCTGAAAATAATGACTCTGTTGTCCAAGTTAGCAAAGATAACAGCCAATCTAATGATCAGCGTGTGATTAAAAATGTCTCTTTGGAGGAAATATCAATAAATTGGAAAGAGTTTGTAAGCGTAATAAATTCAGAGAGACCATCACTTGGATCATCGCTAGATCACTCCAACCCAACCGAATTAGATCATAAAAAATTAACTGTTAGCATAAGTGGTCTACCAGAGTTTAGCGTAAANAACCTCAATCACAATAAATCTTTCATTGAAGCCTCTGCGTCCAAGTTTTTCAAAGTCGATATAAACTTACATTTCTTGTGGGATAAAGAAAGTTCGCAAGATTTAAATTTATCAGATGAATCTCCTAATATATCTGATAGTAGTGAAAATGCTGATAAAATTGTTGAATCAATAATTGAAGAATTTGACGNAGAAATTTTAAGGTAGGAATAAATGTTTAATAAATCAAACATGTTGGGTATGCTAAAGCAGGCTCAGCAAGCAAAAAAGCAGTTAAAAAAAGTTCAAAAAGAGATTGATCGTATGGTATTCAATGGTTCCTCAAGTAATGAAACAGTTACGGCAACGGTTAATGGAAAATTGGAGATAACTAACTTAGAACTAAGCGATTCCTTCTCGAGCTACAGTACCCGTGAACAAAAAGAATTAATAAAATCCGCTGTAAATATGGCTATTTCAAANGCACAAAAGACATCACAAGAAAAAATGAAATCCGTAACTGGTGGAATGCTTGGTGATATGAAAATACCTGGTTTGTGACTTGAATTCATTTCCTGAATCTCTCAATGANTTGATCGATGAATTTTCACGTTTTCCAGGAATAGGTCGTAAAACTGCACAACGGATGGCTTTTTTTNTACTAAACTCAAATACAGACTTATCAAATGACCTCTCTAATGCAATCCTAACGCTGAAGTCAAAAATACGTTTTTGTGAAAAGTGTTTTGGAATAAGCGAAGATGTAATTTGTATGATTTGCTCTAATCCCTCAAGAGANGATTCTAAAATCTGTNTAGTTGAAAATGCTGCAGATATTTATACTTTTGAAAAAANTAACGTATTTAAAGGTCTTTATCATGTTCTTGGCGGAGTTTTGTCTCCCTTAGATGGCATAGGGCCAGATCAATTGCAAATAAGCTCATTATTAGATCGAGTAAAGCCAAACGATGAAGTATTGGTAGCAACTAATGCAACAATTGAAGGCGAAGCTACTTGCCTTTATATTGCAAATCTACTTGAAGAGAAATCCGTCAAGGTTACTAGATTAGCAAGAGGACTGCCGATTGGTGGAGATTTAGAATTTGTAGATGATGCTACAATAATGCGAGCGATTGAAGACAGATCTGCAATTTGATGACAGTTCCTAACATACTTACTGTTTTTAGAATCTTTTTAACACCTTTTTTTATATTTTTCCTTTTCAACGATTCCGATTTATCTGGCACTTATGCATTAATTATTTTTGTAGTTGCCTCAATTACAGATGCCTACGATGGTCATTACGCCAGAAAGTACAATGTAGTCTCGGAGTCTGGTAAATTTTTAGACCCACTTGCTGATAANATTCTNGTTTCTTCTGCATTTATATCTTTTNCAATTTTAAAAATAATTGATTTTTGGATGGTGTTTTTAATTATTTTTCGTGATGTGTTTGTGANTTTATTAAGAATGAGAATGAAAAAAAGTAACCAGTCTTTAATTACAAGTAACATTGCAAAATCCAAAACCGCAGCGCAATTAATTATTATTGTATTTACTTTATTATATTTATCTATCTCTAATTCAAATCTTCAAATTTTAATGGGTTTTATAGATTGGATTGAGAGATTTAATTTAGTATATAACTTAACCTTATTTGTTACTCTCTTCACCATTTATACTGGATATAGATATGCTTACGATAATTGGGCAGTGATAAAAAAAATAATAATAAAATGAAGATTTTATCAGATTTATTTCTGACAGTTTTTTATATTGGCAAATTACCCATAGCACCAGGAACTTGGTCCAGCCTATTTTCAGTAACTATTTGGTTTCTTTTCTTTAAAACTACGCACCCGTGGTTTTTATGTATACTATCATGTCTTTTGCTCTTAATTGGTGTACTAGCCTGTAATTATGATTTTAAAAATTCTAACAATCACGACCCTTCATATATTGTGATAGATGAATTTGTTGGGCAGTGGTTTGTATTCCTTTTTATTCCTGTAAATATAGTCAATGCGCTTATTGGTTTTATTTTATTTCGAATTTTTGACATAAGCAAAATAGGACCCGTAGGGTATTTTGAAAGATTACATAGAGGGTGGGGTGTGATGGCAGATGATGTTGCAGCTGGCATCATATCTTTTGTAATTCTTATGTCTCTTCAACCAATTTTACCATGAAAATTGGAGTACTAACGATTGGAGCTGAGCTTCTCAATGGAGCGAGGATTGATACAAATTCTAACTGGATTTCCAAAACCGTCATTGATCATGGTGGTATGGTTGAATTCAACATTAGCACAAAAGACAATCAGTCTTCTATTATCAAAGCCTTAGATTTTTTACTAGATCAGTCTATTGACATGATAATAATGACAGGTGGACTTGGTCCTACCCATGACGATATAACAGCTAAAACCTTGTTCGAATATTTTGATGATATACCTATTTTGGACGAAAAATACTGGAATTTCTTGGTTTCGAGATTTAAAAAAAAGGGATTCAAAGTCTCAGCATTGAACAAAACTCTTGCCCTAAAACCATCCAATGGAAAAATTATTGATAATCCTATTGGCACTGCTAGAGGTTTGCATTTTTCAAGTAACAAAAAAGAAATTATTGCTCTCCCTGGCGTTCCTTCTGAAATGAAGTCAATGATGAGGGAAGCAACTTTACCTATGATTAAGAAAATATCTCAAAAATCCATTCATTCATCCATATTACGAACTACAGGTATAACAGAGTCTTCTCTCTATGAAAAACTTTTTTCCTTAATAAAGCAAGCGCCAGATGTTGAATTAGCCTTTTTACCAAGCCTTTTTGGAGTTGATTTACGAACATCAAGTACAGATAATGACAAATTTTCTAATTTTTTAATGCAAGTAAAAATCTTACTTGATGAATTTATATATTCTGATAAAAATCTTGAGCTTGAAGAAGTAGTTGTAAATCTTCTTAACAATCATAACCTCACAGTAGCAACTGCTGAATCATGCACGGGTGGTTTAATTGGTGATAGAATAACCAATACGTCTGGTGCATCAAAGGTATTTAAAGGTGGAATTATTGCTTATAGCAATGAAATCAAGATCAATCAACTTGGGGTGAAAAAAGAAACAATACAAAAATTTGGAGCTGTTAGCATTGAAACAGCGAGCGAAATGGCAGCTGGTGTTCAAAAACTATTTTCCACAGATATAGGTATTTCATCAACTGGAATAGCTGGACCATTAGGGGGAAATAAAGATAAGCCCGTTGGATTAGTATATATCGCAATTTCAATCAATGGAGTCACAACGGTTTATAAAAATAATTTTAAATCAAATCGAAAAAATAACAAAAGGATCACTAGTCAAGTTGCATTAAACCTTGTTCGAAAAGAATTATTAAAATTTTAACAATCTCGCAAGTCAGCTATTCCCAATTGTTTTATTATATACTATTTTTATGTATCGTAATTATATTAAAAATTTAAAAAAACAGGTAATTATCGTATGCCCGAATCAAACGATCAAAAATTGAAATCACTTGAAATTGCAAAGTCACAGATTGCCAAACAGTTTGGCAAGGATGCAATTATGACATTAGATGGTGATAATGAGCTAACATTCCAAGAAAGCATTTCTACAGGTTGTCTTTCTTTAGATATAGCTTTGGGTGTTGGAGGTGTCCCGCGTGGAAGAGTTACTGAGATATACGGACCTGAATCTTCAGGAAAAACTACCCTAGCTTTGCATATCATTGCAGAAGCTCAGAAAGCTGGTGGCTATGCTGCATTTATTGACGCAGAACACGCCTTGGATATTTATTGGGCTGAAAAAATCGGTGTGAATTTAAAAGAGCTACAGGTCCATCAACCTGATAGTGGCGAACAGGCTTTGGAGGTAACTGAAATGCTGGTTCGCAGTAATGCTCTTGACGTTATTGTAATTGATTCTGCAGCTGCATTGGTACCAAGAGCAGAATTGGAGGGTGAAATGGGGGACTCTCATATGGGTTTGCAAGCCAGACTTATGTCTCAGGCTCTAAGAAAATTAACGGAGCCTGTAAAAAAATCAGGAACAGCATTGATCTTTATCAATCAAATAAGGGAAAAAATTGGCGTTGTTTACGGAAATCCTGAAACCACACCTGGCGGTAGAGCTTTGAAATTTTACACTTCTGTTCGAATGGAAATACGAAGGGTTACCACAATTAAAGATGGTCCCGATCCAATTGGAAACAGAACTAAGGTTAAAGTTGTCAAAAATAAAGTTTCAGCTCCTTTCAAGGTCATTGAATTTGATATCATGTATAACGAAGGTATATCCTTTACGGGAGATATTTTAGATTTAGCTATTAAAGCAGAGATTATTGATAAAATGGGCTCCTGGTTTTCTTACGGAGAGAGTAAGATTGGTCAAGGTAGAGAAAATGCTAAGCAATTTTTAATCGATAACGAAAAAGAGAGGAAAGAAATTGTTGAAAAAGTAAAAGCCTTCATAGGTGTCAGTGAAGAAAAACCTCAGAAAAAGAGTGAATCATAAAATAATTAAAATTCATCGGTCCTCAAGATATTCGGATCGTATAGTTATCACACTGGACAATAAAAACGTCTTCAGAATTCCTGAGGACGTTTTTGTTTTAAAACCATTACGCGTCGGAGATTTTATCTCCAAAAGTGAAATCAAAAAATATGATAAAAAAATGAGACTGCAAGAGGCTAAAGATACTGCTTTCAAATTTCTTTCTTTTCGAATGCGATCCCAAACCGAAATGAGAAAAAAATTGAAAGATAAATCATTCTTAGAACATGAAATTAACTATGCAATAGACCTTCTTTTAAAATATAACTATTTGAACGATAAAGAGTTTGCCTTTTCATTTGCTAAGGAAAAAATAAAGTTAAAAAAAATTGGCCCTAAACTGTTGAGCTTTGAACTAACTAGGCGTGGTATTTCCGAAGAGATATCAGCGCAAGTAATTGAGGAATGTTACAATGATAATTCAATATACAAACTCATACGTCACCATCTTGAGAAAAAGAAAATTAATAAAAGGTCAAAGCTAGACATAAAAAAAAAGAAAAAATTAACAGACTTTCTACTTAGAAAAGGATTTAATTGGCAAGCTATAAGTGTGGTTTACAACGACTGGGGCATTCTTTAAAGCTTTTGGCTAAAACTCAATTATTTTTATATACTTTATGTTCTATTGAGAAATATTCATTTGTCATTTTTTTGAGAACTCCAGAAAGCATAATAATTGATATCAAATTAGGAAAAGTCATGAAACCTAATGCAGCATCACCAAAAGCCCACATTGCTTCTAAGGTGGCAATTGCCCCAATAAATACAAAAGTTATGTAAAATACACGATACACAGGTATGGCTTTTTCACCAAAAAGATATTCTGTTGATCTATCGCCATAAAAGGACCAGCTAATTACAGTGGAAATAGCAAACAACAAAACACCAATGGTTATGATTTTATCACCAAAAGGCATTAACCATGACAGACCTTCTTTAAAAGCGAAAGAGGTAAGTAGGCTACCATTTAATATTTCGCCAGAAAAAGAAGGGTCTATTCTTGATACATAAAATTCAGTATGTTGCCAAGCTCCAGTAGAAATAATTGTTAATCCAGTTAATGTGCAAATGATAATAGTATCAATAAATGGCTCTAAAAGTGCCACCACTCCTTCACGGACAGGATACTCAGTTTTAGCTGTTGAGTGAGCTATTGGCGCACTACCTTGCCCAGCTTCATTAGAATAAAGCCCTCTTTTAACTCCCCAAAGCAACGTGTTCATAAAGACAATTAAAGTTCCACCCGCAACACCACCTACTGCAGCAGGAGGGTTAAAGGCCATCGAAATAATTTTACCAAAACTTGCAGGAACATCTGTTATATTTGCCAATAAGATTAGAATTGCTGATATAACGTATACGGTAGCCATAAATGGAGCCAAATATGAGGTTACGCTTCCAATTCGTTTAATACCTCCAATTATTACTAATGCAGCTATGCCAGCTATAAATAGACCATTTATAATCTGCTGCACAGAAACACTGTACCAATCTGTTATTTGATGCTTAATAGTAAGAAAGTGATTGGTGCCAACCAATTGTGAAACTTCTGAATAAAGCTGATCTGAGAGAGTAAATGATTGAATAGCATTTCCAGTAGCAAAGGAACATATAACGGTAAATCCTGCAAAAATAATTGCTAACCATCTCCATTGTTTGCCCAGCCCTTTTTCGATGGTGTACATGGGCCCACCTGCGGTCATTCCTTTGCTATTAAAATCTCTATACTCAACCGCAAGTGTGCACTCAGCAAATTTTAATGCGGAACCAAAAAAGGCTGTTATCCACATCCAAAATAACGCACCTGGACCACCATAATATATAGCAGTAGCCACGCCAGCAATATTACCGATACCAACAGTGGCAGACAGAGCAGTAGTTAGGGCTTGAAAATGATTTAAATCACCAGCTTCATCAGGATTATCATAATCACCACGAGTTACCCTAAATCCATGTTTTAAATACTTTATTTGAGGAAAACCCAAATTAATTGTAGTAAAAATACCTGTGCCTAGCAATGCAACAACCATAAGAGGGACAAGGCTAAATCTTGGAAAAGACCAAATGGCTTCAAAAAAACTAACACCAAATAGGCTTAATAGAAGGATCACAGATCCAAAGAATATTATAGCACCATTTTTCTTACTCATTATAATTAATTCCTGTTTGTAATAATAAATTGAACTATAAAGATTAGAAATAGTTAATTAAAAAATCAATCTATCATATTGTAAATTTAACCCCGAATATGAAAAAATTTACACATGAATAAAATTTGTGGGGTCGATGAGGTGGGTAGAGGATCACTAGCAGGTCCGGTAATAAGCGCTGCGGTGATATTGCCAAAAAATCATGGTTTAAGCGGACTCACTGATTCAAAAAAAATTCCTTCTAAAAAAAGAAAAGAAATATTTTTTGAAATATTGAACTTTGCTGACATTGGTGTAGGAATAGTTTCTAGTAGAGTGATAGACAAAATTAATATTTTGCAAGCGACCTACAAATCAATGACCATGGCAATAGAAAATTTAGACGATTTACCACAAAAAATTTTGGTAGATGGTTTTGCAATTCCAACACCAAAATTTGATACTGAAGGAGTAATCAAAGGCGATCAAAAGATTGACGAAATTTCTGCTGCTTCAATAGTAGCTAAAGTTTGCAGAGATAAATTAATGAAAATGATTGACCCAATATTCCCTGAATTTGATTTTGCTAGCAATAAAGGATACGGTACTAAATTTCATTTGGAAGCACTTAAAGAATACAAAGCTTGTCGAGTTCATAGAAAATCATTTAACCCTGTTAAAAATTATCTCAAAAATGAAATGATTTATAAGCAAAAAATGAAAAAGGAAAACACAAAACTTGAAGCCATTAATGAAGAAATAAATAATTGGTTCACGTCAAAGGGAATAAAGCGTTAATTTAAAATTATGAATTCAAGGATAAAAAAAACATTAGACGAGATAAAATCTCTTTTGATTCTTGTTGTTATAATATTAACTATTAAGGTCACTATTTTCGAAATGTATATTGTCCCCACAGGTAGCATGGAAAACACTATTATGACTGGGGATTTTCTAGTTGGTAATAGATTTATTTATGGTATGAACACACCTGATAGACTCGGAATTATGAATGCAAGCATTGATGTGCCTTCACTTAAATTCCCTTCTTTTAAAGAACCCAAAAGAGGTGATGTCATTATTTTCAAATTTCCACGAGATCCCCGCCAAAAATATGTTAAGCGATGTGTTGCAGGGCCAGGAGATCTTTTTGAGATTAAAGATAAAGTAATATATATTAATGGCAACCCTTATGATTTACCCACAAATGGAAAATTTGTCATACCTAACCTATTAGATCCATCATACAAGCAAAATGATATTTTTTTAGCTAACAAGGGGAATAAAGACCAGTTCAATAAGCTTATTATTCCAAAAAAGGGTGATTTGATTAAAATCGAAAGTGAAAATCTTCAACTTTTGATACATTTAATGCTTCTTGACGGTCATGATGTAACTTTAATAAGTGAAGGTAAAGAGTATCCTTTTACTATGGACGACCCTAATGAATTATTTAGGCGAAAAAGTATGTTTTGGTTTTTCAAAAGGTCAAATCCCAATAAAATTTTCACAGGAATTACCAAAAATTATTTTCCAAGAGGCCAATTGCTTGTTCCTTGGCAAATAAGTAATCGTCCTAATCCAGATAATTTGCTTATAGATGGTATTCCAATTTCTAATATAAAAGAATATGAGGTTAAAAAAGATTATTTTTGGGCTATGGGTGATAATAGAGATGATAGCTTAGATTCGAGATATTGGGGATTTATACCAAGAGATTACATTCTTGGAGAAGCGNTATTTTCATGGTTTTCAATAAACCTTAATACTGGTTTTCCAAGGTTCAATAGAATTGGTAATGTCATTCATTAGAGCTTGACTACCTGAAATTACGAATTGTATTTTGGTTGACTGATTTAGCATAACATTTNTCAATGAAGAGACTATATTTAATTTTATTTTTTGTCCAGTTTGGATTTTCACAAGATGATCTGGAGGTTGCAAATTCAGATAGTATTGAAGTACCTACTGCGAATGGTGACACTTTAGAACAAGCCATTCCTAATGATTTACCTTCAATGCTTGACCCATCCATTCCATTGACTATTGATGCAGGGTATAAAGGTTTTCTTTGGGGAAGCGCGCATNCAACAAACATTATTACAAGCTTTTCACCTGTTGAAAACATTGATTCTTTATCTAATATAAAGTCCTTTGTAGGAAANTTAGGGCCNGACTCAGCAATAGTTCATTATTTCTTTGCTGACAGTGGATTTTGGAAAGTTGAAATTGATTTTCTAATACAGGAACTAACAGTTGAAATGCAGGTGCAAGATTTTTTGCGTCATGAAAAAAATATATCTGAAGTTTANGGACCACCCTCAAAAATCAATCATAAAGAGTCAGGTGTCTCAAGCACTTATTCTAACCTTCTTGATCAGAAATTTTCAAATGNATTTTACAGATCATCATGGAAAGCCGAACCGGCTGTTATTGATCTATATTTAAATTCATCGGTTTTACTTCCAAAGTCAGATGTCTCTATTTTTTCTGGAAACTATAGCGTTTTAAAGCTTGTTTACTATAATCCAGATTATATGTATTCATCATCACCGGCACCCGCCACAGAAGATTTGCCATCAATTTTTGAAATTTATTAATTCAAAATATCTGTTTTATTTCTTCTCATTTACTTAAAATTTCAGCACTTACATTCATTTTTATTTGTTGCTCAACAAATCCAAGGATGGTTCGTTATCACGAATATTCTGCCCCAAAAAATGAAATTTTAGAGTCTTGTAGAAATATACTACTCTCGTTGGATTATGAAATTGATATGTACTCCACTAAAAGCTATTCTTTAACTACTAAATCCACAAGAGTAAGAAGAACTTTAAGACGTTATGATTATGTAATTTTTTTGCAGGTAACGGATAAAATTGAGGTTCATATCTCTGCAAAAAGAAGTATATTTAGAAGAGGGTCAGAATCCAATCTTGGAAAATATGATATNATTCTTGAGCAAACAGAAGATCGTCTACCAAAATCTATACAAAGAAAAATTTTATATCCTATTCAATATGAATTCAAAAAAAAATTTAAGTGAATCAATAAAATCTCATTTTATTAAAAAAATGTTTATTAATTTCGGATTCATATTTTTAGTTTAGAGTATTAATTTAAATAATTCTATGAGTATTGATTTTAGCAAAAAAGAGCAACGCGAGGGGTATCTTCAAAACAAACTCGATGATCTTTTAGATGGNATTAATGCATCTTATGGACAATCTCTCCTTGANGAATTGATGATTCGATTAGAAGCAACGATTGATGATTTTAATAAAGAAGTTGATGATCTGATGGATTCTTTGAAAAAAAGCTCTGATGAAAAAGAAAAATTATTGCAGCAGATAAAGTCTGGTGAGTTAGATAATGTTGCTACACCTGATGCTTCTCCTGCTGATGAGAGTCCATCCGGTNAAAAGACTGAATTAAGTGAATGGGAAAAAAGGTTAGAGGGTATTAGTTAATTTGAGGTAAAGATGAGTATTAAGGATAAAATAATTTTTGGACTTCTTGGTGTTTTAATCATAGCTGGTATTTATTTCCAGATGTTGGCTGGTGATATGAAGTCTCGCATGACAGAGTTAAATGTTAAAGATATTGAGCATATTGATGTAATTGACAAAGAATTNCGTGAGGGCCTAAGGCAGTTTGATTTAAAGTTTGAAGGAAGGGGTAAGCATATTCGCAGAGCTCAAGAAGATATTGTAACCAACACAAATTTAATCAATGAAAAGGCAGCTGAGCTATCAGATAATATTGAAGAAGTTCAATATAACCTAGATGAGTATGGTAGAGTAACCAATAAGAAAATAGATAGAACAAATAATGACGTTGCTGATCTTCAGGATAGTTTTGACAGTCAAAGGCGTCTTACGGGTCGTAAAATATCCGATCTTGAACAAACACTTACCCAGGTTCAGAATCAACTTAAAGAATTACTAGATCCAGAAAACAAGAAAAAATAATTTATTTTTGAAATCCACACTTTTAAAGGTCACTTTTTGTGACCTTTTTTTTTTACATATAATTTTTTATACAATTATTTATTAAAACGTCTAGGGTTTGGATTTCCAGCGCACTATACAATGGCTTTATTTTGAGGAATACATTAAATAATAACAAAGTTAATAAGTAGTAGTTAAAGTGATATGCAAACTTATATATATGCTATTATTGCTANATATAGAAAGATTTTATAAAGTTATTAATATTATATTTAGATAAGAAAATGGGGTAGTGTTCACAAAGACCTCGGAACTGAGTGAACGCCTACCCCTTCCACATACCAAAGGTACCAAGCCAGCACCTTGATGGGTTAAAGTAAAAGTTTAAGGATTACAAAAGCAAGTTTTTTATAATATTAATATTTTATAAATAAAATAAAAAATTATGAGATAAAGTGCCGGAGGGGGGACTCGAACCCCCACACCTTTCGATACGCGAGTTTGAGTCGCGCGCGTCTACCAATTCCGCCACCCCGGCAATATATTTTAATGCTTAAGTGTTAAATTATTAGACATTAAGTAATTAAGTCAAGCACCAGAATTGTTTAATGATTAAAAATAAACTATATTCTGATTATCAGGATTCAAGTTTCTNTTTAATCCTGTAATATTTAAAGGAGAGAATATGATTACACCAAATCGCCTAATGNATAATTCTGACAAATTTTCAGATAAAGTAGCTATATCCTATAAAAATACATCTAATGAGTGGTCGTCGATTACTTGGTCAGAATTCTTTAATTCAGTCAAATCTATTTCCAAATCTCTGATTGCCTCAGGTATTGAAAAACACGATAAGGTCAGTATTTATAGCTATAATCGCAAAGAATGGGTTGAATGCTATGCAGCTACACAATTTATAAATTCAGCAGCAGTAGGGGTATATCATACCTGCTCATCAAATGAAGTTGAGTGGATTGTAAATAACTCAGACTCTAAAATTATTTTTGTAGGTAATAACCCTGGTGACAATGGTGAAAAAGACAAAATGCCTGTTCATAGGTTAAATCAAATCTTAAATAAACTGGTTAATCTTGAAACTGTTGTTTTAATGGATGGTATTGAAAAAATTGATGCAAATAATGTTATCAGTTGGCAGGAGTTTATCGATCGCGGTGATAGTGTAAATTTTGACAATGTGATGAGCAGAGCGGATAGTATTGATGGTGATGATACAGCCTCAATAATTTATACCTCTGGAACCACAGGTAACCCTAAGGGCGTTGAATTAACACATAAAAATTTTGAATTTGAATTGGACTGTCTAGTTTCATTTTTGAAATACGAACAAGGTGCAAAATTTATTTCCTGGTTACCAGGAGCTCATGTNTTTGGTCAGGCTCTTGATAATCATTACTGGATTAGAACGGCTATGCACATGTATATAGCTGATAATCCATTAAATACGGTTGATATAGCCAAAGAAGTTCAGCCGAATCTTTTCATATCTGTTCCAAGAGTTTATGAAAAAGTATATTCCAATTTAAAATCTGCAATAGCTTCAAAAGCAATCTTAAAGTACGGTTTGAAAATTCCTGGTTTAAAAAACGTATTAAAGAAAAAATTGCAGTCCGCCGCAGGTTTTGGAAATTTAAAGTTTGCAATATCTGGCGCAGCGCCAATAAACCCAGAAATTTTAAGTTTTTTTCAAGCGCTCGATATCCCCCTATATGAGGGTTGGGGCTTAACTGAAACTACAGCTGGAGCAACACTCAATTACTGGAATGAAAATAACAAAATTGGATCTGTAGGCAAAATCTTTCCCAACACTCAAATTAAAGTAGCCGATGACGGGGAATTATTGCTAAAAGGAGATAATATCATGAAGGGATATTATAAAAATCCTGACGCAACGAATAAAGATNTAGTAAATGGTTGGTTTCATACTGGTGACGTTGGAAAAGTAGATCAAGAAGGCTTTGTTTTTATCACGGGTAGAAAAAAAGAAATTTATGTGAGTTCATCAGGTAAAAATATTGCNCCGTTAGTGATAGAAGAAACCATGAAGTCAATACCTATTGTTTCTCAATGTTTTCTGGTGGGGGATAGGCGAAAATTTTGCTCAGCTCTATTCACCCTCGATGTTTCAGTAATATTAAGAGATAAAATCAATATAGATATTGACAAAATTCCTAAAGACCCAGCTCTTCAGATTAAAATGCTTGAAGAGAATTCCTATAAGCTTACAGATTTCACAGAAAACCAAGAGGTTGTATCTGATCTGCAAAATCAAGTAGATATTCTTAACAAAAAATTTTCAAACCCTGAACAGATTAAGAAATTCACAATTTTATCTAGAGATTTTACAATTGATGATGGTGAGCTTACTCCCACTCTTAAAATTCGAAGAAAGCAAATAAACCAGAATTGGTCCTCTGATATTGAGTCCATGTATACCGAGTAATTGATGACAAAAATTTCTGTTCTGGGTTGCGGTACATGGGGTAGTGCTTTAGCTCAATCTCTAGCGACGCATAATCATAATGTTACAATATGGCATTATAATAAAAAAAAACTACAAAAAATAAAGAATGATCGAACCCATCAAAATCTACCAAACTTCGTATTTGACTCATCAATATCTTTTGATGATGATTTAGAAAATGCGGTAAAGGATAGTGATTTAATTGTCGTTGCAACTCCNTCAAAAAGTGTTCGAGAAATTTCAAACTCTTTGAGAAAATATATATCTAAAAATCAAATTATAGTTAACACTTCAAAGGGGCTTGAGAGAAAAACATTCAAAAGAATGAGTGAAATTATTATTGAAGAAATTGAAACGATTGATTCAAATAACATAGTCACACTCTACGGACCAAGTCATGCTGAAGAGGTTATAAAAAAATATCCTACAACTTTGGTTGCTGCATCATTAAATCTAGAAAGTTCGAGAAAAGTTCAAAAGACCTTCTCATCTAAAACTATTAGGGTTTACACAAATTCAGATATTGTAGGTGTAGAACTTGGCGGTTCTTTAAAAAATGTTATTGCAATAGGAGTAGGCATGTGTGATGGTGTAGGTTTTGGAGATAATACAAAGTCTGCTTTAATAACCAGAGGTATGATAGAAATCATACGACTTGGAACTGCCATGGGTGCAAGAAAAGAAACATTTTCTGGGTTAAGTGGTATTGGTGATCTTATTGCAACCTGCCTGAGCAAGCATAGTCGAAATCGATTTGTGGGTGAGTCACTTGGTAAAGGTAAAAAACTTGAGGATATTATTGCATCTATGAATATGGTTGCAGAGGGCGTTGAAACTGCAAAATCAATTGAAAAACTATCNAAAATTTATAACATTGATATGCCAATATNTAACGCGGTATGCAGCATTCTATTTGAAAACAAAGACCCAAAATCTATGGTTGTTAANTTAATGACAAGAGATTTAGGAAATGAATTAAGCAATTAATTGTTTTCTTGCTTTANTTTTTAGTTATTAAATGCCTAATTTTTCATATTGCCCCTGTAGTTCAATGGATAGAATAAATCCCTCCTAAGGATTAGATGCTGGTTCGACTCCAGTCGGGGGTACAGGTCNTATAAACTAAATAAGGATTTTAATGTTAAAACCTAAAAGAAAAACTACCAAAGAAGTAATGAAGCAAGACTCATTTGTTGAAACGGTTTTTAACATTCGAGAATTTTTAAAAGGTAACTTACAAATCCTCACTAGAATAGGTGGAGTTTTAGTAGGCTTAATTGTCATTTTAATATTGTTTTCAAGAGCACAAGAAAATAATTTCAAAGAAGCTGAATTACTTCTTTCAAAATCTAATCTATTTTTAGAAAATGGGGATGTCCAAAACGCTAAGATAANCCTACAAGAACTTGTTGATGAATACGGATCAACTGAGCCTGGAAGAGCTGGTGGTTATAAATTAGCACAAATTTTCATGAAAGATCAGTTATTGAATGATGCTATACCACACTTAAAAGTTTATTCGAAAAAAGGAAAAAATTCATTTTTGATTTCATCTAGTAATAAATCCCTTTCCTATATTTATAGCAAAAAGAACGAATTAAGCAACGCCATTAAATACCAACGAAAGGCAGTAAATACCTCCAATTCTTTGAATTTTAAGGCTGAAAACATGATCATTCTTGCATACCTTTATTTAGCAAACAAAGATTCAGAAAAAACAAAGGAAATTGTAAAGGAAATAAGAGATGATTTCCCAAAAAANCCCTTAATTAGTCAAAAAATTGATGAACTCTTGGGTCAAATGATGTCGAAGTAGTTATTATATTTACCAATTGTTCAGGATCAATAAAAATTGTAATTTAAGTAGTTAAAAAGTGGGCTCATGGCCCACTTTTCTTTTAATTATGAGTTACTATGGATACTATAAAAAATATTATAGAAAATTTTGTTCCTGAAGACATAACTATTATTGAATACAATGATTTTTCAAACTCTGGTCGTTTTAAAATTGTGATTGATGGTGAAAATAACGTTGACCTAAACACCACATCTTCAATAGCAAAAAATATAAAAAAATCAAAACTCGTCAATGAAATGTTTCCAGATGGTGTGCAGTTAGAAATAACCTCACCAGGTATTGATTCAAAGTTAATTTTTCCTTTTCAATACAAAAAAAATATTAACAGGATGTTGAAAATCGCGACTTATAAATCAGAAAAATCTTTTAATGCGAAGTTAGTTTCAGCAACCGATACAAGCATTAAAATTAAATTTGATAATGGTAATTCAACAAAACTGGATTACAAAGAAATTGATAGCGCAAATGTTATTATTAAAATATAATCTTTTTAGGAGGAATTTTGGTTAACAGAGAACTAATTGAGGTTTTTTCAGAAATTGCTAGGGAGAAGAACGTAGAGCGATCTGAACTTGGATCTATTATTGAAGCTCTTTTTTTGCACCTTGTCGAAAGAGAAAGAGGAGATGCTAGCAATTGCAGCGTCATTGTTAATCTTGATAAAGGTGAATTTGAAATTTATGTTGAAAAAGATATNGTTAAAGTTGTTGAAGATCCAGTAATGGAGATCACTCTTGATGAGATAGCAAAAATCGATAGTGAAATGGCTAAGGACCTAGAAATTGGCGATTCCTACATTGAAATTATCGATCCTATGATTTTTGGAAGAAGAATGATTTATATGGCTAAACAGTTCTTTTCTCAAAAACTCCAGGATGTAGAAAAAAAATATATTTATGAAGATTATGCTAACAGGGTTGGTGAAATAGTGATTGGAACTGTCCATCAAGTACAAAGAGATAATGTTTTTGTTAACATTGATCAAGCAGAGCTTAGAATGCCAAGAAAAGAGCAGATAAGATCAGAGCGATATAGAAGAGGTGATTCTGTTAGAGCTGTAATTAAATCTGTGGAAATAACATCTCGAGGCCCTGACATTGTAGTTTCAAGAAGCGATAATCATTTTCTATATAAAATGTTTGAAATGGAAGTCCCTGAGATTGAAGATAGCATAATTGAGATAACATCTATTGCAAGATATCCTGGTGAACGTGCAAAAATAATTGTCAAATCAAATGATAGAAGAATTGATCCTGTTGGAGCATGCGTAGGTATGCGTGGTAGCCGAATACAAGCCATTGTTCGTGAGTTAAATAATGAAAAAATAGACATTATTAATTCGAGTGATCAATCAGAGGTATTGATTAGTAGAGCCTTGTCTCCTGCAAAACCACTAGATCTTTACATTGATGATGAAACTAAATATTGTATTGCAATTTTCCATGATGATGATCTTGAACTGGCAATAGGAAGAGCGGGTGTAAATGTTAATTTAGCAGCTAATGTAACAGGTTATAAAATAGATGCGTATGGAAAACATGAGTATGAAAGAAAGCAAAAAGAACAAGAAACACCTTTATCAATAATAGATGATATTGATCCATCTATAGCTTCTTTATTAAATGAAAATCAAATCGTGACCGTTTCTGATCTTCTTAATGCTAGTGAGGATGATTTATTATCTATGAATGGTATTGACGAACAAATTCTTGAATCTTTGTACGATAATGTTCAAACGTTTATTGAAAATAACCAAGTGACTGTTGATGATCAAGAAGTTGANGTTGATACTTCTGAATTAGAGACTATAGAAACTCCGAACGAAAAAGAGATTTCTTTANAAGAACCTGCAATGAAATTAGAAACCAAAAAAACTCTTGATGAAAACACTGAAGAGCCTATNGATGAAGTAGCAACTNAAGCATCTACAGNTGAAGATCAAAAGTTAATTTCTGATGAATCAATAAAAAACAATGTCGAAAAGGAAAATATTTAGAGAAATATATTATGGCAAAACGAAGAATTTTTCATATAGCAAAAGAATTAAATATTTCACACACAGAAATTTTATCATTTCTTGAGGCAAAGGGAATTGTAGTAGCTAGCCATATGGCCCCAATTAATGAAGATGTATATAAAATTGTTTTAGATGAATTTCATAAAGACAAAGAATCTGTTGAGAGATACAGGAAGGAACAAGTTCGAAGAGAAATTCACGATACTAGAATCCTTGAGCAGCAAAAAGCGAATAAAAAACTCAATCTTTTATCTTTAGAAAAGCAAAGAGAACTTGAAGAAAGAGAGCGTAATAAAGAAAAAGAAGAGCTGGTAGAGTTAGAAAAAAAGAAAGAACAGCAAAAACTTGCTCAACAACAAATTGAAGAACTAAAGGCAAACGATCAGAAGTCAAAATCATCGGATAAAAAGAAGTTAGAATTAGAAAAGAAAAAAGAGTTTAAGTCTAATAAGAAGACTTTTAGAAAGGTTGAACTATCAGAAATTGAATCACAGGTTGGAACAGGAACAACAAATAGACTTGCAAAACCTAAATCTATAGATTCAAAAAAATTAAAATCAACCACCGCTACTGTTAAAAAAATTAAGGCTAGTCTTGAAACCAAATCAAAAAAGAAAGTATATAAAAAAGACAAATCACAAGATTCTGATTCAGATGTTGTCACTGATAAAAAGACAATAAATATAGCAGAATTTTCAAGTGTAGATGAATTATCAAAAATTTTTGAAGTTCCATCNAACTCAATTATTCAAAAATGTATGGGTTTAGGTGTGCTAGCAACCATTAATCAGAGATTAGATTGGGATATAATTGAATTGTTAGCTGAGGAGCTAGGATATNAAGCAACAAAACTTGAAGACATTGGAGAAGAGCTTTTTGATTTTGAAGATTCAGAAGAAGATAAGAAAAATGCAATTGAGCGCCCTCCAGTAATTACAGTTATGGGCCACGTTGATCATGGTAAAACTTCGCTACTAGACTACATTAGAGAAGCTAATGTAGTTGCTGGCGAATCTGGTGGCATAACGCAGCATATTGGAGCATATCAAGTTGAATTAAAAGATGGTAATGTTGTAACCTTCCTAGATACTCCGGGCCACGAAGCCTTCACTGCTATGAGAGCTCGTGGGGCTCAAGTAACTGATATGGTCGTTCTTGTGGTTGCAGCAAATGATGGTGTTATGCCNCAAACAATTGAAGCNATTGATCACGCTAAAGCTGCAAACGTCCCTTTGGTGATTGCAATCAACAAAATTGATCTACCAGATGTTGATTTAGAGCGCATAAAACGTGAACTTTCAGAACATAATGTTCTTGTTGAAGATTGGGGAGGAAAGGTTCAAGCAATACCTATTTCTGCCAAAACAGGAGAAGGGGTAGNGGATTTGTTGTCATCAATGATTATTGAATCTGAATTGTTAGAATTAAAATCAAACAAAGATACGTTTGCCAGAGGTACTGTAGTTGATTCTAAACTAGACAAAGGACATGGTCCTATAGCAACAGTTTTAATTCAAAAAGGAACCTTAAATGTTGGTGATCCATTTATATGTAATAATATTTCGGGTAAGGTCAGAGCCATGATGAANGAAAGAGGTCAAAGAATAAAAACCGCCTACCCATCATCACCAGTTCAAATTCTTGGATTTGACCAAGTTCCACAGTCTGCAGATATTTTTGCTGTTGTTGAAAATGAAAAAGAAATAAAAAGAATTGTATCAGATAGACAGCGCTTAAAGCGTGAAATTGATCTTAAAAAAATTACAGCACAGTCTTTAGATGCGATGTCTGCTTTGATCAAAGAGGGTNCAATTAAAAATTTACCAATTATTATTAAAGGAGATGTTGATGGATCTATAGAAGCGCTTTCAGAACAATTAAGCAAGATTTCAAATGATGAGGTTGGAGTGCAAATCATACATAAATCAGTTGGAATTATTTCTGAATCTGATGTTCTTTTAGCTGCTGCATCAAAAGCAGTTATTATAGGATTCCAAGTTCAGGTTTCTGCAAATGCAAAGCTCCAGGCTCAACAAGAGGGGGTTGATATCAGAACCTATAGCATTATTTATCAAGCTGTCGAGGAAGTTACATTAGCGCTTGAAGGCTTGCTTGAACCCGAAAAAATAGAAGAAGTGCTAGGAAAAGCAGTAGTTCAAGAAGTGTTCAAAATTCCAAAAATAGGTTTTATAGCAGGCTCTAAAGTTACCCAAGGGCTCATTAAAAGAAATGCACTAGCTAGGATTATTAGAGATGAGGAACAAATTAGCGAAGGGGAAATAGTATCATTAAAACATATTAAAGATGATGCAAAAGAAATGAAAGAAGGTTATGAGTGCGGGATTGGTGTTGATGATTTTTCTAAATTTAAAGAAGGTGATGTTATAGTGTGCTATGAAATAAAATCTATNAAAAGAACACTGGAACTAAATTGATCAGCCAACGACCCTTTAAGAGAACTGATCGGGTCGCAAATGAAATCCACAACATTTTAGGATACATACAAACACAGTATATAGATCTTTCCAAACTGGGTTTTGTGACATTTACAAAAGTTTCAGTATCCCCAGATTTAAAACACGCAAAAGTTTTTTACGGTGTAGTTAATAATAAAATGCCAATAAAAAATATTACAATTGAAATAAACAAAAAATCAAAAGCCTTCAGAAAGTATCTAGGGCTTGAGTTGACAACAAAATACACTCCTAAACTGCGCTTTTACTATGATGACTCGATGGAGTATACTGCTAAACTAGATCAACTTTTTGATAATTTAAAAAAAGGNAAAAAGTAATGATCTTCAACATTAATAAGCCAATAGGCTGGACTAGTTTTGATATTGTAAAGAAAATTAGATTTATAACAAAAGAAAGAAAAGTTGGTCATGGTGGTACACTAGATCCATTTGCAGANGGAGTGCTTATTATTGGTGTTGGCAAAGGAACCAAGCAGCTAACGAGCATAGTTAACGAAAATAAAACCTATGAGGCAACATTGTTATTAGGTGCTGAAACGGATACCTTAGATAATGAGGGTAAAATAGTTAAATCAAAATCAATTCCTAAATTTAATGATGCCACAATAANCGAGATTTTAAAAAGCTTTTTAGGTACATATTATCAAAAACCTCCAATGTTTTCAGCAAAGAAAGTTAATGGGGTACGTTTGTATAAGCTTGCTAGAAAAAATATTGAAATCGATCGAAAACTTCAAAATTGTTCGATTTTTGAAATTTCTTTAATAAGCGCTAGCAACGACAGCATTGAATTTTCTGTTACTTGCTCAAAAGGTACATATGTTCGTGTTTTAGGATCCGATATTGCAAAAAAATTAGGCACAGTTGGATACTTAACGAAACTGACAAGAACAAGAATTGGAGAACATATATTGTCAAAATCTATATCTATAAAAAACTTTGAAAGTGAATGGAAATCTATAAAGAATTAACCGGTGTACCTTCATGCAATGATTCAATAGTTACAATTGGTACATTTGATGGTTGCCACAGAGGGCACCAGGATGTGATAAAAAAAGTTGTATATAATGCTAAAATATCTTCATCGAAATCTGTATTGATTACTTTCAATCCACATCCCAGGCATATTTTAAATAAAAATAATAAGATNCCAATTTTAATGCATATTGATAAAAAATTAGAATTTTTACATTCATTTAATCTAGATATTGCACTCATCATACCATTTGATATTGAATTTTCAAAAATATCAGCCTTAGATTTTTTAAATGATATTATAGTTGAAAAATTTAACCCCTCAAAAATTGTTATTGGATACGATCATCACTTTGGCCATGATAGATTAGGATCTCCAGAATTCTTAAAAAATGAAGCNAAAAAAAATAGTTTTGATGTTGAGGTAATAGATCCTATTTCTGATCAAGATATGATTATATCAAGTACTCATATTAGAGAATCTGTTCAAAATGGTTATGTTAGAAGAGCTTCTTTCGAGCTTGGATGGGTTTACGGATTTGAAGCAAAGGTCNTTTCTGGTTCTGGTAGAGGAAAAGACCTTGGGTTTCCAACAGCCAACTTTATACCTCTAGAAAAAAATCAATTAATACCAGCAAATGGCGTATATTGTATTAGAGGAAGGATTAATGGTATTAATTTATACGGTATGTGTAATTTAGGCGTACGTCCAACATTCGATGAATCCAATTTTGTAATGGAAGCTCATTTTTTTGAAGANAGTATGGACAATATTTATAGTAAAATAATTACTGTAGAGTTTTTAGAGAGAGTTAGAGATGAAAAAAAATTTTCTAATTCTAAAGAATTAATTGAACAATTAAAAAAAGATAAAGACATCTGTATGAGATTGATACAGAAGTATAATTAGGAGAAATAATGTCAATAACAAACACACAAAAACAAGACATTGTAAAAAAGTTCGGTAAAAATGATAAAGATACCGGATCATCTGAGGTGCAAATTGCACTTTTGACTGAGAGGATACGTCTTCTCACTGAGCATGCAAAAGTTAACAAAAAAGACAATCATTCAAAGAGAGGTCTTGTCATGCTCGTATCACAACGTAAAAAGTTATTAAAATATCTAAGACGCACAAACCCTGAGTCATACTTAAATGTTACCCAGGAACTATCAATACGTCGAAATTAAAATTTAAAAGGTAAAATAATGAAAAAAGTAGAAATGAACCTTAATGGAAGTACGCTCTCAATCGAGACAGGTCATGTAGCCAGACAGTCATCTGGTTCAGTAATAGTAACGCATGGTGAATCCTCAGTTTTAGTAGCTGTAAATGCTGCTAAGGAGATGCGAGAGGATATTGATTTTTTTCCACTCCAAGTCGAATACAGAGAAAGACACTATGCTGGTGGAAAAATNCCCGGCGGTTTCTTTAAAAGGGAAGCCAGGCCATCGGAGCATGAAATTTTAACTAGTAGATTGACAGATAGACCAATCAGGCCATTATTTCCAAAATCATTTAAATATGAAACTCAAGTTATTGTAACAGCTATGTCTAGTGACGGGCAAAATATGACTGATGTTCTTGCTGGTGTTGGTGCATCTGCTGCTCTGATGATTTCTGATATTCCATGGAGCGGTCCTATTGCAACAGTGAGAGTAGGAAGACTAGAAGGTGATTTTGTGATTAATCCNACAAAAGAACAGATGGAAAGCTCTGATATGGAAATAGTTGTTTCTGGTAATGATAAGACAATAGTTATGGTTGAGGGTGAGGCTGAACTAATTTCTGAAAAAGAATTTTTGGATGCTATGAAATTTGCTCATAACCCAATCAAAGATATCATTGATTTACAAAATAAATTATGCGAACAACTAGACATCGCTAAAAGAGAAGTGCCTTCTGATAATGTTAATGAAGATTTAAAAGAAAGTGTTCTGAAATCCGTTATATCTAAAATTGATCAAGCTATAAAGATAGGAGACAAATCTGAACGACAAGAAGCTATTTCAAATCTTCATGCTGAGGCCCAGCAGGATTTTATTGAAGCAAATCCTGAATCAGAAAAAGAAATTAAATCTTTTATTGATGAAGCTTTAAAATCTGCATTTAGAGAGCAAATTTTATCTGATTCAATAAGGTCAGATGGTAGGTCAACTACTGATATAAGACCTATATCTATTGATACTGGGATTTTTGCTCGAACTCATGGATCTGCGCTTTTTACCCGCGGTGAAACGCAAGCGATTGCTGTTTTGACAATGGGCACACCAAGTGATGAGCAGATTATTGATAGTATGGATGACGATTATAAAAAGAAATTTATGCTTCATTATAATTTTCCACCGTATTGTGTTGGCGAGGTTGGCAGGATAGGCTTTACTAGTAGACGCGAGGTTGGACATGGAAATCTTGCCGAAAGAGCAATTAAGCAAATTTTACCAGATTATGAAGATTTCCCTTACACTATTAGGATTGTATCTGAAATAACTGAATCTAATGGCTCTTCATCAATGGCATCTGTTTGTGGTGGCTCTTTAGCATTAATGAATGCTGGAGCTCCTTCAAAAGGCCATGTTGCAGGTATAGCGATGGGGTTGATCAAAGACGGTGAAAGATATGCTGTTTTAAGTGACATTCTTGGCGCTGAGGATCATTTGGGTGATATGGACTTTAAAGTTGCNGGTACTAAGGATGGAATTTCAGCAATTCAACTAGATTTAAAGATTGATGGTATTTCTTTTGAATTAATGGAGGAGGCACTTGAACAGGCACGAGTTGGTAGAAATCATATATTGGATATAATGTATGAATCGGTTCCTAAGCCTATGANAATGTCTGATTATGCACCAAAAGTTCTCTCTTTGCAGATTAATCAAGAAAAAATTGGTGGTTTGATTGGACCAGGTGGAAAAACTATCAAAAAAATTATAGCTGATACAGAGTGTGATATAAATGTAGATGATGATGGTGTCGTTACAATTGCTAGTCTTGACTTAAAAAGATGTGAGGAAGCTTTAGAAATTATAAAAGCAATTACACTAGAACCTGAAGCCGGAATGGAGTTTGATGGAACTATTACAAGAATNATGACATTTGGCGCATTTGTTGAGTTTGCTCCTGGAAGAGAAGGACTAATTCATATTTCTGAACTAGAGTGGAAAAGGGTAGATAAAGTTGAAGATGTGGTAAAAACGGGTGACAAGGTCCGTGTAAAACTTATTAAGGTTGACGATCAGGGAAGGCTTGACTTTAGTAGAAAAGCATTGATTGAAAAACCTGAAGGTTATGTTGAGCGTCCTCCAAGAAGTAGAGGTGATAATAATCGTGGAAAAAGAGGTAAAGGAAGCTCTTTTAAACGTAGATAGCGCCATGAATGATTCAATTCCCGCAACACAAAGAGCTNCTCAAATAGAGTACGCTATTAGGGATGTAGTTGTTCCAGCTGCTAAGCTTGAAGCTAAGGGTCACAATATTTTAAAGTTGAATATTGGTGACCCGCTAGCTTATCCAGGTCTTCCTACCCCAGACCATATGGTAGAAGCTTATCAACGCGCNCTAATTGATCAACATAACGGTTATTCTGAAGCTTATGGACTTGTTGATCTTAGGGAGGCTATAGCCTACGATGAGCGCAGTAAAGCAAATGGAGGGTGGAATTGCAGGTTAGAAGATGTCTATATATGTCATGGCGTAACCGAGGCTCTGCAGCTTATTTTTGCAGCTTACTTAAANNAGGGTGATGAAGTTTTAGCTCCAGGCCCTCATTACCCTCCATATATGGCTTATCCTCAACTCTTTGGCGGTAAAACAGTAGAATACAGACTGAATTCAAACAATGGATGGTCGATAGATTTTGATGACATTGAATCTAAAATGAACGATAGGGTAAAGCTACTCGTTTTGATAAATCCAAATAATCCTACTGGTAATGTTTGCACAAAAAACGAGATAAATAGGCTTATTGATTTAGTATCAAAATGGAAAAATTGCACAATTATATCAGACGAAATTTATGACAGGTTAAATTTTAAAGGCGATCACATCAGTACGGCATCGTTATCTTCAAACACTCCAGTAATTACCTTAAATGGCGTTTCCAAGGTATATTATGCTCCTGGATGGAGAATTGGTTATATGGCCCTTCATGATCCAAAAAATAAATTATCAGCAATAAGAGATGGATTGGAGCGACTATTAAGGTCGCGTCTTTGCGCCTCAACACCAGCTCAATACGGGTATTTAGCAGGTTTAAAGGGTGATAATAAATGGATGAATAAGTATCTTAAAATGATTGTTGATAATAATGATTACTGTATAAATAAAATAAAACAAATTGATGGCTTATCTGTTCAGGCACCCCAAGGTGCATTTTATATGTTTGTTCGAATTACACATGATTATTGGAAAAGCAGAGATAAAGACTTTGTATTAAACTTACTCAAAGATCAACATGTATTGCTTGTACATGGGTCTGGCTTCTCGAAAGANTTTGGTAAAGAGCACTTCCGAATGGTTTTTCTACCTTCGCAAGCTATTCTGGAAAAGGCACTTAACCGAATTGATGAGTTTCTTAAACAATCAATATAGAAATTAAATAAAATTATACTAAAATATTTGACAGTAGCATATTTGTTCATTAATATAAAGTATTAGTTGAATAAAAGAAATAATGGACAACAATTCAAATTCAATAAAAAAGCTTTATTATTCAATTGGTGAGGTTAGTAAGACCACCGGTCTTAAACAGTATGTTTTAAGATACTGGGAAACTGAATTTAAACAATTAAATCCAACAAAAAATAAAGCTGGAAATCGTACCTATCGTCAAAAAGATATTGATTTAATTATGAATATAAAATCTCTTCTATACGATGAAAAATTTACTATTGAAGGTGCTCGCAAAATGCTTTCACAACCAGTNATTAAGAAGGATTTAACAAAACCCAAACCAAGCTCAGTAGAAAGAAGTGTGAATAAAAAAACCTTAATGAAGATTANAAGCGAATTAAAGTCAATTCTAGATGAATTGGAAAAATAATGATCGGAGCGTGGCGCAGCCCGGTAGCGCACGTGCATGGGGTGCACGGGGTCGCAGGTTCAAATCCTGTCGCTCCGACAATATATTAGTATCATGAAGTGTTTGTCTTGTTCTCATTCTTGGAAAAGATCTAAGTTAGCTGAATATGTATCTTTTTTAGCCTCATGTCCCATTTGTGGCTCAAAATTTTTAGCCCGAAACGATTTATTAATGTCTTTAGTTAATTTAGTTAAGGCTTTTGGTAATAAAAAAAAATAACCTTGGGATATTTATGTCTGAAAAAAAAGAATTCAATAAAAAATACGAAAAAACTTTAATTAATCTTCAAAAAGAGCTTGTTAAGCTTCAANAGTGGGTCATTCAAGAGCAGAAAAAAATAGTTATAATTTTTGAGGGTCGAGATGCAGCTGGTAAAGGTGGAACAATAAAAAGAGTGANTGAGCATTTGAATCCACGTCATTGTAGAGTTGTTGCGTTAGCAGCACCAACTGAAAAGGAAAAGACTCAATGGTATTTTCAAAGGTACGTAGCGCATTTACCTTCTGCTGGTGAAATAGTAATTTTAGATAGAAGTTGGTACAATCGTTCTGGAGTAGAGAAAGTGATGGGCTTTTGTACGGATAAGGAATATATAAATTTTTTGCAAACTTGCCCTGAGTTTGAGCGTATGATTATAAGTTCTGGTATTCAGTTAATAAAATATTGGTTTTCTGTAAGCCCAGAAGAGCAAATTAAAAGATTTCAGGGAAGAATTGATGATCCAACAAAAGGATGGAAGTTAAGCCCTATGGATCTTGAGTCAGTTAATAGATGGGATGAATACTCAAAAGCAAAAGATAAAATGCTTGAACATACAGACACTGAAAGCTCCCCATGGTTTCTGGTCGAATCTGATAATAAGAAAAAGGCTAGAATTAATTGCATTAGTCACTTGTTAAGTATTGTTGATTATTCAGAGGTAAAGCATGAGGAGATTCAACTGCCAGATCGTGCTGTTTCCGGCTCAATTGAAAGACCTGATAAATCCAATTTTAATTACGTTCCCGATAAAATATAGGATGTTCAAATTCATTATTTCATTAATTAATGGAACTACACTTTTCAAAGCAAAAAGAAATAATAAAAACGTAATATTAGATGACAAGATAGCAGCGGAAATGGCCAAAAAAATCTCAGAAGATGCTAAAATGCATAGAAAAATTCGAGAGTCTTCATAAATCAATCCTTTGCATTTGCTTCTCGTATNATCTCTAATAATTCAACTTGAAATATTAGTGTTGCAGCTGGACCACCAGGTCCTTCATTTTGGCCATAAGCAAGGTGTCCAGGAATAAAAATTTGAAATGTAGACCCAACTGTCATTAATTGAATACCTTGAGACCATCCTGGTATTAATCTGTTTAAAGGCACAGTAGAAGGCTTACCCCTATCATAAGAACTGTCAAATTTGGTTCCATCTATCAATTTTCCGATATAATGAATGCTTACAATATCATTTGATTGTGGCATAACTCCATCTTTTTTGTTAACAATTTTATATTGTATACCACTCTTATGTTCAATGACACCTGGTTGATTTTTATTTGATTTTAAAAAGATCTTTCCTTCTTCCATATTTTTCTTCTCAAGATCCATTTTAAATTTTGGAGCTAATAAATTATTATACATGTTTATTACTGAAATGCGCTCCTTATCAGTTAATTCAAATTTTTCACCTGTAAAGTAGTCGTCGATAGCTTTATTTATTTTCTTATGATTAAACTTATCAAATTGCTGATTGAGTCTTGTTGCAACATCTAGTCCAATGGCATAACTCACAGAATCTATTCTATCGTTCCATCTTTTATTGATCCTTTCATCCTTGCTTAATTGTACATACGGTGCATTGTCAATATTGTTTTCAGTATTTTGATTGCATGAGTGAAAAACTAAAATAGTTGATATAAATACAAAGAAATTTTTACACATTAATTATGCTTCTTATGAAATTTTTAAGTTCAATATTTATTACAATTCATGTATTGCTTTAAGTAGAATCAATTTTAAATTAAAGTATATGTTTAGACCATTAATTTTAGATCCTGTCGTATTACAAATTACAATTGTCATAGCTGCATTGCTTGTGATTTCACTTTGGCAAAAGTTAAAAGTTGCCNCGAGTATCGTAGTTGCAGTTTATTCAATTTATATGTTTTCATTTGTTTCTGCAAATACGAAAGTTAATAAAAGTACGCCAATTAGATTAGCTGTAAATAAAAAAATAGTTAATAATGAGAAATTTAAGAAGATCAATCATCTATCTATTAGAGATGAAACTAATAATACTAAACTAAAGGTAAANTCTCAATCATCTGATGAATATCAAAAGACTGTGATAGCCCCCAACAAACTTGAAATTCTCATGAATGAACCTAAAACAAGAATTAAAGAACCTGAAGTACAAATAGCCAATAAAACTTTGACAGATTTACCTTTTAAAATTATAAATATGTCAACTGGCACCAGCGTTGTTAATAGATCTATTGTCAACCCCAAAAATATATTTTCCACTGAGGAAGAACGCATCTATTTCTTATCTGGAGTCCAAAATAAAAATGATTCAAAGATTTTATATCACAAATGGTATCATGAAGGCAAGTTAAAGTCTAAAATTGAAATGGAATCCAAACGTTCATTTAATTGGCGTTCTTGGAGCTATATAACCGTAAATCCAGATAGAATAGGGGATTGGCAGGTGGTTATTGAAGATAAATCTGGTACTCGCTACGATTCTCTATCATTTGTTATTAGTGACTTTAATATTTAGCTTATAAATGTCCTGGCTAAAGAACCTTTACGATTGGGTTTTAGGATGGTCTAATTCAAAATGGGGTTCTATAGCCTTATTCATTCTTTCATTTACTGAAGCATCTTTTTTTCCAATACCCCCAGATATCTTACTGATTGCTTTATGTCTTGGATCCAGGTCTAATTCTTTCAAGTTTGTTTTCATTTGTTCTTTGGGCTCTGCAATGGGAGCAGTATTTGGGTATGGAATAGGAAATCTATTATGGTGGAATGGTGAGGGTGAATTTTCATCAATAGCATCCTTTTTCATATCTGCAATACCTGGATTTTCATCAGAAATTTTTTATGATATAAAATTAAAATATGAGGAATGGAATTTTTGGATTGTTTTTGTATCGGGCTTCACACCTATACCATTTAAAGTCTTTACGGTCTCTGCGGGTGCTTTTGATATCAATTTTAATATGTTTTTGATTGCATCACTAGTAAGTAGGACTTTGAGGTTTTTATTATTGGGAGCACTAATATGGAAATATGGCGAACCTATTCGCTATTTNATTGATAGATATTTTAATATTTTAGCAATTTTATTTTCTGCAATACTCATTGGCAGCTTCTTTGCAATAAAATACTTATTTTAATTCTCCTCGCTTATTGTAAAAGCTTTAGTTAAGATATAAATTTTATTAACACATTTCTTTCATATGGCGTATAATCACAAAAATATCGAACCCAAGTGGCAAAAATATTGGGAAGAAAATGAAGTATTTAAAACTGAAGATTTCAGCGATAAGCCAAAATATTATATTCTCGATATGTTTCCTTATCCATCTGGCTCTGGTCTGCATGTAGGACACCCTTTAGGGTATATTGCAACCGATATTTTAGCTCGCTACAAAAGACATCAAGGTTATAACGTTCTCCATCCCATGGGCTGGGATGCATTTGGCCTTCCAGCGGAGCAATATGCTATCAAAACTGGAACTCATCCGTCAANAACTACAAAGGAGAATGTGGCAAATTTCAAAAGGCAAATTAAAATGCTTGGTTTTTCCTATGATTGGTCACGTGAAATTAATACCACAGATCCAGAATATGTAAAATGGACACAATGGATATTTATTGAGCTTTATAAAAAGGGATTAGCGTATGAGGCAGAAGTTCCTGTTAATTGGTGCCCTGAATTGAAAGCAGTATTAGCTAATGAAGAAGTTGTGGATGGTAAATCTGATATTGGTGGATTTCCTGTATTTCGAGTTCCAATGAGACAATGGATGCTTAAAATAACAAAATATGCAGATTCTTTGCTTACTGGTTTGGATGATCTAGATTGGCCAAACAGTATCAAAGAGCTCCAAAAAAACTGGATTGGAAGATCTGAGGGTGCAAAGATTTATTTTGATTTACCAAGCATAGATCAAACGCTTGAAGTTTTCACTACTCGCCACGACACTTTATTTGGAGCTACCTATATGGTCTTAGCTCCGGAGCACCCACTTGTTCAANTTTTAACAAGTGATGATCAACGAGATTTAGTTAAAAAATANGTAGAGGATTCTTCAAAAAAATCAGATCTTGATAGGACAGAATTAAATAAAGATAAAACCGGTGTGTGGTTAGGGGCATATGCTATCAANCCTGTAAATAATAAGNAAATTCCNATTTGGATATCTGATTATGTAATTATGAGCTATGGGACAGGTGCAATTATGGCTGTTCCTGGAGAAGACGAANGAGATTGGGATTTTGCAAAAAAATATAATTTACCTGTAGTTAGAACTATAGATCCTGGTGAAAACTTTGATGGTGGTGCCTTTACTGGTGAAGGATTATTAATTAATAGTGACTTTTTGAATGGTTTAGATATTGAAACCGCTAAAGAAAAAATGGCAAAATGGCTATTAGATAATAAAAAAGGAAGTAAGACTGTACAATACAAGTTACGTGATTGGCTTTTTTCACGGCAAAGATATTGGGGAGAGCCAATTCCAGTCATACATAAAAATGGTGAACCTGAAGTATTGAATGAAAGTGACCTGCCGTTAGAACTACCTGAAGTTGAAAAATACGAACCTAGTGGAACCGGCGAATCTCCACTCGCAAATGTTAAAAATTGGGTTGAGGTAAAAAATACATCTGGTAAAATTATTGGACTTAGAGAAACTAATACAATGCCACAATGGGCTGGATCATGTTGGTACTATTTAAGATATATTGATCCAAAAAATGATAAGAAACCATGGGATCAAAAAAAAGAAAAATATTGGATGCCAGTTGATCTTTATGTTGGTGGAGCAGAGCATGCTGTTTTACATCTACTTTACTCACGTTTTTGGCATCATGTGCTTTATGATCTTGGATATGTTACTCATAAAGAGCCATTCTCAAAACTATTTAATCAAGGTATGATTTTGGGTCAAGACGGATCAAAAATGAGCAAATCAAAAGGAAATGTAATCAACCCTGACCTGACCGTAGATGAATACGGCTCAGATTCCATGCGTATATATGAAATGTTTATGGGGCCATTGGANAAAGCTAAGCCATGGAGTACTACTGGTCTACAAGGATGTTCACGATTTATTAAAAAATTATGGTCAATTTTAATTAATGATGATGGGTTGTTATCAAAAAAGATTGATGAAGCGCCAGAGAATAATGACACCCTTCAAAAGCTTCATATAATGATTAAAAAGGTTTCTAATAATTTNGATCAAATGCATTTTAATACTTGTGTTTCAGAATTCATGATATTTACAAATCATATTCAAAAGCTTGAATCTATAAATATAGACACTATTAAATCTTTTATTGTTATCATGAATCCTTTTATGCCACATCTNTGTCAAGAATTCTGGGAAATATTAGGAGAAACATCGGAGCTTTCTTATGTTGAATGGCCAAAATATGATGAAAGTCTTGCAACGTCGGAGGAAGTTATTATTCCAATTCAAATCAATGGAAAAAGAAGATCTGAAATTTCTATAAATTTAGATATGTCTAAAGAAAAAGTGATTGAAAAGGCTAAATCTGATACTAAAATCATTTCTCATATCAAGAGNGCCACAATCTTAAAAGAGATATATATACCTGGAAAAATATTCAACATTGTTATAAAAACATAAGATAATTAATANTTATTGAAAACTTGCTTCTAAATTATCTTGTGGAACCGGTTTTGTCATTTAAATACTGAAAGAGTTGGGTTCTTCAAAGGTACAATACGAGATAAGTCTATACTAAAANATATATTACAATAAAACTTACGACTCCAACGCTAAGAGCAGCTATAAAACCTAAATAGAATGGCTTTAATCCCAAATTTTTAAACCTACTTAACTTGGTATTAAATCCAACAGCTGACATTGCGGTTATTAGTAATATTTCAGCCGAATATTTTATATAATAGATAAAATTATTCCAAATTTCACTACCACTTTGAAATACAAATTGATCACCAATCGTCCTAATCAATCCAAAAGCTAGAAATCCAATGATAAAATATGGAAAAATAGAGGTAATATATATTTTATTATNATCATCATTTGATTTTTCTTTGGCTAAATAGGCTAAAAGAGGTATTACGAAAACCATCATTGTATTTCTAACCAATTTGATGACTGTAGATATATCTAAAACCGATGGATTTTGAAATTGCTCGGAATAAATTATTCCAGAACCTGCTACTTGAGCCGTCTCATGAATTGCTGTACCTAAAAACAGGCCAACATGTAGTGAATTATCATTAAAAATTATATGTGCTAATAAAGGATATAAAAACATTGCTAATAGGCCAAATATTGTAATATTTGCTATAGCATAAGATATTTCTTCTTTTTTCGCATTAATTGCTGGAGCAAGAGCAACAATAGCCGTTGCGCCGCATATACTTGTTCCTACTGCAATTAATANTGAAAGATTATCGGAAACTTGAAAATAACCACGAAGATTTTTAACAATGAGTATTGAAATTACTATACATGGAATAATAACAAGTAAACCTTGTGATCCGTATAGCAAAATATCAGATATACTTAATCTTATGCCCAAGAAGATAATACCTAATTTCAGAANATATTTTATTGAAAAGGCAAAACCGTTATTATAATTATCAATTTTTTTTATGTTATTGCCTAATAANGATCCTAAGATAATCGCTATAATAATAGGTGATACAGGGTTTTTTCCCAATTTAAGTAGTTCAATACCTATGTATTTTGATATTTCTATAGATAATAGTGTAGTTGTTACACAAATAATTATACCTATTAGTGTATTTTTGCCCACCTAAATACCNTATTATACATAATATATATTATATGCCATTTTTATTATTATTTAAAATAGTCTTCAAAGCATCAACAAGAATATCTGTATCATTCTTATCATTATAGCCTTGCAACGATATTCTAAATGCTGTAATACCATCCTTGTAATAGGTTGGTATTTCAATTTGAAATTGATTAAATAGTAATTTTTTTAATTCAATATGACCAATAAAAGGAAATATTATGGTTGACATTTGAACAATAAAGTCATCTGGGCATAATTTTGGTATACCCGTAAGGTTAGTTATCTCATTGCGAGTGTTAATTAACAATTCATTGCATCTAGAAACTACTTCACTCCATCTGTATTCCTTTTGAAACTGAATTGCTTTTGGTACTGATAAAAATGAACTCATATCACGAGTTCCTTGCCACTGGTATATATTCTGGAATCGACTTTTAGTTTTATGTTGTGTCGTATCTTTAAATTCAGAATACTCTGATCCCCAACCCCAGCTTTTAATGTGAGGTTCCATATTATCCTGAAGCTCTTTCTTAACGTAAAGAAATGATGCTCCTTTTGGAGAGCATAGCCATTTATGACAAGCACCAATATAAAAATCTGGATCAAGTTTTGATATATTAAGCGGTATTTGCCCTGGTGTATGAGCTCCATCTATAATGGTTAAAATTCCTAATCTTTTTGACTCCTTTATAATCTCTTCAATTGGTAGCAACATCCCAGTACCGCTAGTAATATGACTTATAAAAATATATTTTGTATTTTTTGATGCATAATCCCAAAAATTGTTAAGAAATGTTTTTTTATTTATTATCGGCAAATCAATATTTGATTTTATGTATTTATATTTATTTTTTTTCGCATGATCAAACCACATTCTATCGCAAGAACCATATTCTAAATTAGTTGAAAGTATTTCATCGTTTTTATCTATTACAATATTATCAATTACTGCCGAAACAGCATGAGTAGGATTTGGAAAATATACAATGCTGTTTTTATCACAGTGAACGTATTTAGCTAGCTCTGATCTCGAATAATCTAATTGAACATAAATTTCATCATGCATAAATCTAACAGGGTCTCGCTCCATAACTTTTTGCCATTTATGATTTTCATTTAAAACACTTATTGGACANGCTCCATATGAGCCATGATTTAGAAAGGTAATTTCTGGATTAAGGTAAAACTCGTTCTTAAGATGTGTGGAATCGTTTGGCATTTTTATATAATTCTTGTAGAGATTACAGATAGTTACTATTTAATTTCATAAAATTCAATAATAGTTTAAATGCGCCCGTAGCTCAGCTGGATAGAGCGTTGGATTCCGGTTCCAAAGGTCGGGGGTTCAAATCCCTCCGGGCGTACTATGTTTTATATCTACCACCATCAACAGATAGATTATGACCGGTGATATAGCTTGAACCACCAGAACATAAAAATAAAACCGTGTTCGCTATTTCGTTTGGTTCNGCAAGTCGTTTTAATGAAGTTGAATCAGCCCATAGTTTATAAATATTGTCTTTAGTAGTGTTTAATTCTTGAGCCTTACTTGTAGCCAGCTCTTCAAGTCTTTTCGTTTTGGTATAACCAGGAAGAATATTATTAACGGTGATATTATAGCTTCCCAGCTCTATGGCAAGAGTTTTCGACCATTGAGAAACTGCCCCTCTAACTGTGTTTGAAACACCTAATCCAGGAATGACTTGGTTAATTGACGTTGAGATNATATTAATTATTCTTCCAAAGCCTTGTTTTTGCATATCAGAAACTACGAATTTTGTTAAAATTTGACTTGAAACAAGCAATCGATTAAATGCTAATGTAAACTCCGAAGGTTCTGCATCAATTAAAAGGCCACCTTTGGGACCCCCACTATTGTTGATTAAAATATCGACTTTGTNATCAAGTTTATCTTTGAGAATTTCATCTAATCNATTTGGTTCATTTAAATCTGCACAAATAAATTTATGGCTCTGATCTTTTGATCTATCCAAATTGGAAACAATATTATTCAATTTATTTTTACTTCTTGAAATGATGGTTATACTTGCACCATTATTTGCAAGTAATTTAGAGCATGCTTTACCTATGCCGCTAGATCCACCACAAACAACAGCTCGCAAACCATTTAATTCTACTTTCATGATTTAATTAATCTTTCAGCGGCTTCAATTGTATTTTCAACTAACATTGCAATTGTCATTGGTCCCACCCCGCCTGGGACTGGGGTTATAGCTGAGGCTTTACCCTTAAGAGAATTTATATCAGCGTCACCTACCAGTATACCTCTACCCTCCTTACTATCAATTCTATTTATACCAACATCAATAATTACAGCACCTTCCTTTATGTGATCTGAGTTCAAAAAGAATGGTTTCCCTAGAGCAAGTATTATCACATCAGCCAAACGAGTGTAATCAAAAATATTAGCGCTTCCTGAGTGACATATGGTGGTAGTTGCATTAGCATAACTTCCCTTTAGGCTTGTTAAAATTGATATTGGTCTTCCTACAATATTGCTTCTACCAACTACTACAACATGCTTGCCAGATAGTTCAATATCATGGTGTTCAAAAAATCTCATGATGCCTTTGGGAGTACAGGGTATAAATCTAGGCGAACCTGCGGAAAGATAACCAAGATTTTTTGGATGAAAGCCATCCACATCTTTTTGATCGCTAATAATACTCAGAATCCTCTCAGCGTTAATGGTATTAGGTAAGGGAAGCTGGACAAGAATACCATGAACAGNCACATCAGAATTCAATTCATGTATTTTATTAACCAACTCAGCTTCTGAAACTTGGTCAGAGAAAGCAAACGTTGAGGAAATNAGACCAAGCTCTTCAAATCGTTTTGTTTTGTTTTTTACGTATACTTTTGAAGCAGGATTGTTACCAACTAAAATAACCGCAAGTGAAGGGACAATTGAATTGTCTTTAAGATTATTTATTCGATNTTGTAATTGACTATAAATACTATTACTNAGGTCTNTTCCAGATAGTAGTTTTGTATTCATCAATTAATAATTAAAAATATAATTACTTTTGAATTTCTTCTTCAACAATCTCCACAAGGGAAGAAACCTTACCCTCAACAGAATTTTTGATCTTATCGTGCTTTCGTTTGATAGCAAAAAATTCATCTGATATGTTCATAGCTGCTAAAATAGCAACCTTAGCAGGAACTTGAGGTGTATTCAATTCATCCTGAATTTCTCGCATTTTCTGATCAACATATTCTGCGATATTTTTAATATACCTAGCATCTGCAGGGGCTTTTATGGTGTATTCCTGCCCATAAATGGTAACTTTGACAAAATTATCGTTTGAACTCATAAATATTAATCTTTACGTTGTTAAAAGTGTTACTGTCTTAATTTAGCACCGAAATTTTTAGAAACCACCTTTATAATTTCATTAATAATAGGATTTACATCTTTATCTTCAAGGGTTTTAGAAGGATGTTGAAATTCTAGATTGATTGTAACTGATTTTTTTAAATCTCCAAGCGACTTGTGTCTAAAAAGGTTTTTAGGATTAATTGAAATGAGGGTTTCACGACTTAGGGACTCTATTTTTTTGATAATATCCCCTACTTTTATACCCTCATCAACAACAAAATTCAAATCTCTTTCAATCTTTGGAAAATAGTTAATAGTCTTAAATCTTTTTGAAGCCGATGAATGAATTTTTATTAGATCNTTTAAATTCAACTCAAAGCCATATATGTGACTGATATCTAAATTTAGTTTTTTTAACATTAAATCGGATAATTTTCCATAACAACCAATATTATTTTTGTTTATCTCGATAAGATAGGAATTATCAAAATGAGATTGCGAAGAATCAGTCTTATCTAAATTAACCTTATCAATATTGAGTCGCTTCAACAAAGAAGCAAGCAATCCTTTAATAGTATAAAAATCATTTTTGATAGCTTTATTGAGATGAACAGATGAATTATGCATATTTCCAAAAGCAATGCCAGACAACAAATATTTTTCATTCAATCCCTTAAGACCATCTCCACTTTTAAAAAAAACATTTCCAGATTCAAACAGCATAATGTTTTTTTGTCCATTCTTAAAATTATAGTCAGCCGTTATCAAAAGACCTTCGATTAAACTGGTTCTCAAATGAGTCATTTTATCAGATATCGGATTTAAAACACTTATGGGTTTGCAATCCAAGGTGGAAACCTGGACTTCCGATTGGAGTGTATTATTAAAAATTTGCGTAAACCCAAAGCCATTTAAAAGATTATTAATTGTATCAACCTCATTTAGAGGATCAACAATCGAAGTTTCCATTGAAGAATTAAAGCTGTGCTTACTATCAATATTATCATAGCCATATACTCTTATTACCTCTTCGACTAAATCGATTTCTCTAGTTAAGTCAGGTCTCCATGAGGGAGGAACACAGATCCAGTCACTATCAGAATTTTTTACTTCACAACCCAAAGCGTTAAGAGTATTTTCAACAAATTCCTTCTTAATTGAAAAACCAGAAATTTGATCTAACTTCGATTTTCTTAAGTTTATTTTTGAAANGTGTATTTTTTTTGGATATGAATCAACTATTCCATCTATCCATTTACCTTCAGCTAGGTCTTCCAAAAGAGAAACTATNCGCCAAAAAGCCATTTCNGCCCCATTTGGGTCTGCCCCCCTTTCAAATCTTTTAGAGGCATCAGTGCTCATATTTAACGATTTAGCACTTTTTCTAATTACGGTTGGTTCAAAATATGCACTTTCAATAACAACTTTTGATGTATTTTCTGTCACGGAAGAATCCATACCTCCCATTATACCTGCAATCGCTATTGGATTTTTACCGTTTGTAATTACTAACTCATTAGGTGAGATTGTTCTTTCAACGCCATCTAAAGTAACAATCTTTTCTTTTGTCTTACCTCTGCGAATTAAAATTTCATTTGATCCAAGNATGTCAGCATCAAACATGTGTGTTGGTTGACCCATTTCTAGCATTACATAATTAGAAATATCAACAATGTTATTNATACTTCTATGACCAAGAGATTCTAACCTTTCTTGAAGCCATTTTGGTGAAGGCTTAACTTTCACATTGTCTACTACTCCAGCAACATATCTTGGACAATCATCGGGATTATCAATATTTATAGAAATAGCCTCAGATGCTTTATTGATAGAAAATTTTTTTACGTCATAATTCGGCAGATTGAGCTTTTTATTTATTTTAGTTGCGTAATCACGAGCTATTCCTAAATGAGAAAAACAATCAGCTCGATTTGGTGTAATGTCAAGCTCTAATATATCTTTTCTATTATAATAGTTTTGAAAAGAATCTCCAGCTTGAGCATTTTCAGGTAAAACCATTATGCCTTCATGATCCTGTGATATGCCTAGTTCCTTTTCTGAACAAATCATACCTTCGCTTATCTTACCTCTAATTTTGGCTTTATTTATTTTAAAATTACCTGGAAGAACAGAATTTACAGGCGCAAATACAATTTTTTGTCCAGTTTTCACATTGGGAGCACCACAAACTATTGGAAGTTCTTTTTTTCCATCATAAACCTTACAGACATTCAGCCTATCAGCATTTGGATGTTTCTTACAATCGCGAACTTCACCAATAATAATATCATCTAATCCAACTAAACCATTAGATGATTCGGCCTCGAGACCCAACATTGAAAGAACATTTGATATGTCTTCAGTTGATCCCTGAGTCTTAATAAACTCGTTAAGCCATTCAGTGGATATTTTCATTAAAACTGCTCCAAGAATCTTAAATCACCTTGATAGAGCAGTCTTATATCATCGATATCATATTTTAACATGCATATTCTTTCTACGCCCATTCCAAATGCATAACCATTCCAAACCTCAGAATCAATTTTAACAGACCTAAAGACTTCGGGATCAACCATTCCAGAACCCATGATTTCTAACCATTGACCTCTTTTCTCACTCCAAATATCTACCTCAGCACTTGGTTCGGTGAAAGGGAAAAAGCTCGGCCTAAATCTCATTTTAGTGTTGACACCAAACATTTGACGGACAAAATATTCAAGAACACCNTTNTGCTCAGCGAANGAAACATTTTTGTCCACATATAAGCCCTCAATTTGATGAAAAAGACAGTAGCTTTTAAAACTAATGGATTCGTTACGAAACACTCTTCCAGGAACAATGTATCTGAGTGGCGGCTCTTGTTCTTCCATAAGATGGACCTGAACATTTGAAGTATGGGTGCGCATCACAATGTCANTTTCAATAAAAAAAGTGTCTTGCATATCTCTAGCTGGGTGTTCTGGTGGAAANTTTAAAGCACTAAAATTATGAAAATCATCGTCAATCTCGGGTCCATACGCTACAGAAAATCCTAAATTAGTAAAAATGGTTTTTATTTCATTTAGAGTAATTTGTAAAGGATGTAGGTGGCCAGTATTATAAATCCATCCTGGCAAAGAATGGTCTATCTCTTGGATAGGATTATTTTTAGTTGTTGTAACGTAATTGCTGAAAGNATTTGAAATATCATTTTTTAATAAATTTAGCTCTTTACCAAATTCTGGTCTTGATCCCGCTTCGATATCATTCATTNTTGCAAAAAGGTCAGCTATAATACCTTTTCTGCCAAGATACNTATTCCTTAAGNCTTCAATCTCATCATTAGTTTTCGGAAATGGATCAGAATCGGTCTGAAATTGCTTTCTGACCGATTCAATTACTTCCTTATGATTCATTAGCTATTCAGCGATTTTACTAGTTCTTTGAAAGTATTAGGCTCATTCATAGCCATATCGGCTAAAATTTTTCTATCTAAATCGATTCCTTTTTCTTTCAATTTTGAAATAAATTGTGAATATGATAGGCCATTTAATCGCGCAGCAGCATTTATCCTTATAATCCAAAGTCGTCTAAACTGACGTTTTCTTTGTCTACGGTCTCTGTAAGCATATAAACCTGCTTTCTCAACTGCATCTTTTGCAGCTTTGAAATTGCGGCTCCGGGCACCATAGTAGCCCTTGGCCTGCTTCACTACTTTTCTGTGTCTTCTGTGTCTAGGTACAGAACTATTAGCTCTAGGCATTCTTTCTCCTAATTTTATTTAATTATCATACGTCGCACGCGCTTTTCTTCAGAAGAGTCAACTAAGTCAGGTTGTCTCATTTTGCGTTTAGCGCTGTTGCTTCTACGTACAAGCATGTGACTATGGTTTGCCTTGTTTCTTTTTATTTTACCCGTTCCCGTTAAGCTAAAACGCTTAGCGGCACTTTTTCTTGTTTTTTGTTTTGGCATCGACTTCTCCTATTTACCAGTCAAAACTATTGTTTGGCGACGACCCTCTAAATCACCTTCTTTTTCAACTTCAGCAATATCAGAAAGCATTTCAACAACTCTTTCTAAAACTGCTAAACCAAGATCGGTTCTAGATAACTCTCTTCCACGATACATTAATGTGACTTTAAGTTTGCATCCATCAGAAATGAATTTTCTGCCAAGATTCACTTTGGTTTCTAAGTCATGTGTATCTATTCTAGGTCTTACTCTGATTTCTTTTATCTTAACAACATGTTGTTTCTTTTTACTGGCCTGTTGTTTTTTCTTTTCTTCGTACTTCAATTTTCCATAATTAAGAATCTTTGCAACCGGTGGCTTTGCATTGGGCGATACCTCAATTAAGTCTAAACCGACGTCTTTGGCACGATTAATAGCATCATCGAGCTTCATAACTCCTAATTGCTCTCCCGATTCTGAAATTAGCCTAACTTCAGTCGCGTTGATATTTTCGTTGATTCTTATTTTATTCGTTTTTCCGATAAGGTAGTCTCCTTTTGTTAATTTCGTCAATAATTTCGTCAATAATTTTGTTTACACCCATCACTCCCTGATCTCCCACAAACCTTCTTCTTAGAGAAACTGATTCATTTGCTGCCTCTTTTTCACCCACTATCAACATAATAGGAATCTTTTTCAATTCAGCAGCTCGAATTTTTGAACCAATTTTATCAGGCTTNTCATCAACGTATGATCTAAAGCCAACATTNTCAAATTTACTCTTAAGATCATATGCATAATCATTTACCTTTTCTGATACCGGTAATATCGCAATTTGNATTGGTGACAACCAAACAGGAAAATCACCCCCAAAATGTTCAATCAAAAAACCTACAAACCTCTCATGAGTACTTAATGGAGCTCTNTGAATACATAATGGCACTTGGTCTTTGCCATTTTGATCTGTATAGGTCAACCCAAATCTTTTAGGAATAGCGAAATCAACCTGATTGGTGGCAAGCGTAAATTCTTTTCCAATAGCACTCCAGACTTGAACATCTATTTTTGGTCCATAAAATGCTGCTTCACCTGGAATTTCTGTGAAATTTATATTGCCATCTGTTAATGTGTCTCTAACAATATTTTCTGTTTCAAGCCATAATTCAGGTTCGTTAATGTATTTTTTTCCTAACCCTTTTTGATCATGAAGACTCAGTCTCATTTCATATTTTTCAATTCCGAAAATTTCAAAATACTCAAGATACATTTTGCATACATCAAGAAACTCTTTGCTAAAATTGCTTTTTGAACAATAAATATGCGCATCATTCATTTGCATGCTCCTCACTCTCATTAAACCAAATAGCTGACCAGACTTTTCATAGCGATAGCATGTACCGTATTCTGAGATNCGATATGGTAAATCTCTATAACTTTTTGGTGAAGCATCATAAATCTTATGATGATGTGGGCAATTCATAGGTTTTACGTAGTAATCGGTTCCATCAACATCCATCGCTGGATACATTGCATCTTTATACAAATCAAGGTGGCCAGATTTTTTATATAGATCTGCCTTGGTTAAATGCGGAGTTCTCACTTGAAAATAACCATGTTTATCTTCTGTTGCTTTTGCCAGAGATTCGAGTTCATTTAAAATGATACCACCATTTGGAAGCCACAAGGGTAGTCCTGGACCAACNTCATTATCAAAGGTAAAAATTTCAAGTTCTTTTCCCAATTTTCGATGATCTCTTTTTTTGGCTTCCTCCAGAAAATGGAGATATTTTTTTAATTCTGCTTTTGAAGAAAATGCCGTTCCATAAATACGTTGAAGCATTTTATTATTTTCATTTCCTCGCCAATATGCACCGGATGTTGACAGCAGTTTAAAATATTTTAACCTACCTGTGTTAGGAACATGAGGCCCTCTACACAAATCAATAAAATCACCTTGCAGATAAGCTGAAATGCTATCGCTATCATCAATTTCATTAATAATTTCAACTTTATAATTTTCTTTAAGATCGGTAAATATTTTAATAGCCTCTTTTCTTGAAAGATTTTTTCTGCTTACCTCGTAATTCTGTTTAGAAATAACATGCATTTCCTTTTCAATTTTTAGGAGATCTTCATCGGAAAAAGTACCNTCAATATCAAAGTCGTAATAAAATCTATTATCTANAACAGGTCCAATTGTCATTTGTGCATTGGGCCAAAACTTTTTTACAGCNTGAGCCATAAGGTGAGCGGCACTATGAAGTAAGACATCATGGCCAATTTTACTGCTTCCAGTATGAATCACCAGTGAAGAGTTTTCATTAATAGGTTGCATTGCATCGACCAAAACATCATTTACAGACGCCGCTACCGTGTCATTGGCTAATCTATCACCAATGCTTTGTGCGACATCCAATGCTGTAACACCCTTATCGAATGAATGGTCAGATCCATCTGGTAAAGTAATTGTAACTTGACTCATAATATTAAGCGTTTAAAAAACTGTGGGCGATAACGGAGTCGAACCGCTGACCTCTACGATGTCAACGTAGCGCTCTAACCAACTGAGCTAATCGCCCTACAACAAAAAGGAATTTACTTGAATAAATAAGTATCTCGAAAACGTTATTTAAACAATTAATTTTTTAAATTTTGATGATTTTTAAAAGTATATGAATATAGATATTGATCCGAAATTATAGTTTTTGCTGCTTTCAAAACATTATCGGTTTTAAAGGACTGTTCAATTCGTCCCCTTGGACCATTAAATAAACCTGCAAATTCTAGCAATAAAATATCTCTCATATCATTTGATTCATCTAAAGTTTTTTCTACAATTTTAGATTCATAAAANTCTGAAATTGTTTGTACAGCTTGCCTTATAGNGAAATTAGTAGAGTCAAGATCTTGCAAACTTTTTTCAAGAAGAGACAATTCTTTTTTTCCTGGCAATGAAATTTGATCTCTATCTTTAGTAAAATCAATGAACTTGCTTGTTAGATTAGTGTCTCGCTCAACTTCGTCAAAACTATTATAAAGAAACTTATTTTTTTGAGCATACGAATAAAAATATCCTTTTCTCCAATATTGAGTTGTAATTACACTCATTTTCGTTTCATTCACCGTAGAATCTGGTGTTATACCCCCATTTCCATAAACTATTCTTCCACTTTTAGTTTTAAACAAAGAATCTTCTACGGTTTGATTTAAAAGAAATTTTTTATCAATATAATCTCTCTTTTGGATAAACCTACCACTAGGAATGAAATATCTAGCTGTTGTTATTTTTAAAGTCCTCTTCTTGTCTACTTCGTAGGCAGTTTGAACTAAGCCTTTGCCAAATGACTTTTTTCCAAGAACCAGCCCTCTATCAAGATCTTGAATAGCTCCAGCTACAATTTCACTTGCAGAAGCGCTTCCTTCGTTAATTAATACAATAATTTTAATGTCATTTGAAATTATTGGATCTCTTTTTGAAAAAAACGCTCGATTTGATTCTTTTGTTCTTCCTTTTGTTGAGACCAATGGAAGTTCTTTATCAACTAACATATCAAGTATGTTTACGGCCGCTGAAAGCAGCCCTCCAGTATTATCTCTAAGATCAATAATCAGCTCCGAGAGATTCTGTTTATTCATCTCTAGTAATTCTTTCTGAAAATCTCGTGGGGTNAANCGTGAAAATCTATTTAGACGAATGTAGCCAGTTTGTGGAGAAATCATTCCAGCATANGTCACATCCTTGACNTCAATACGTGATCTAGTAAGATCAAATTGCAAAGGATCGGCAACACCATANCTTTTAACTGTAAGCTTTACTTTCGTACCTCTTCTTCCTCTTATTTTTGCAGCTGCGTCATTAAAAGAAAGATCTTTTACATCCGTTTCATCNATTTTAACAATAATGTCTCCACCAATAATACCAGCTTTTTGTGCAGGAGAATCAATCATAGGAGAAATAACAGTCATCTCTTTATCTCTATATCCTAATTGTATACCTACTCCTCCATATTTACCATCAGTTAATAGGTTTATATTGTATTGCTCATCTTCAACAAGAAGGGTTGTATAGGGGTCTAGATTTTCAGTAATGCTATTAATGCTGGACTTTGTAAAAGCCTCTGGATCAAGTTGGTCAACGTAGGTAGAAAAAATTTGTGTATATACTTGATTGATTAAACTTTGAGAATTTGCAATTTTTCTATAAAAACTAGTTTGGGTAAACGTAATAGAAATCGTGGTTATCAAAATTAATAATAAAAAATATTTTGACTTAAAAAATGATATCATGAAATAATCTTTCTTCTGTTNAGTTCATTTAGAATCTCAGTGTGAATTGCGTTCTGATTCTGATGTCCATCAATAATAACTATTCTATCATCAAAAAGTTTGGCTATTTCTAGGTAAGAGTTTCGAACCTTCATTTGAAGTTCAAAACCAGCTTTTTCAATTCTGTCATTATCATTGCCTCGTCTATTGAGAGCTTCGTTTGGATGTAAATCTAAAAGAAAAGTAACATCAGGATTTAAATTATTTGTAGCAAAACGATTGAGTTCTATAAGCCATTTTATATCTAGACCTCTTCCACCACCTTGGTATGCTAATGTTGAATCAGAATATCTATCTGCAATAACATTTTTACCTACAGAAAGAGNTGGATATATTTTTTCATTTGTAAGTTGAGCTCTGCTTCCAGTCATCAATAACGCCTCAGTTCTAAATGACATATCATCCAATTTGTCATTCAAAAGGATTTGTCGAATTTCCTCTGAAATTGTCGAACCTCCAGGCTCTCTTACAAGAACAGTGCAATTACTATTTTTATTCATTTCAGCGAGAAGTAATTTAACTTGAGTGCTTTTACCGCAAGCATCAATCCCTTCAAAAGAAATAAATTTTCCTTTAGAAGTAGACATTTTTATCATCTTTTCCAATCATNAGAACCATTTCACCTTTAAGGTTTATCTTTTCAATATTTGATAATATACCTGAAATAGTATCCCGGTAAAATATTTCATGTATCTTTGTTAATTCGCGAGCTAGAACACATGGCCTGTCACCAAAAGAAGCAAGAATTTCATTTAAAGTTCGCTGCAGTCTTTTAGGGTTTTCAAATATAATCACAGAACCATTGAATTTAGAAAGTTCATCTAGTATTTTTTTTCTCCCTTTTTTGGGGGGAAGAAAACCTTCAAAGATAAATCTGTCAGTAGGTAGGCCAGAAGGAATTAAAGCGGCTAATATGGATGATGCCCCTGGAATACTTTGTATTTTAAAACCCTCTTTTATTACAGATCTAACTAATTTATACGCAGGGTCACTTATTCCAGGAGTGCCCGCATCTGAAACTAACGAAATATTTTTTCCCTCCCTTAATAGATCTAATATTTTTGGAATTTGTTGAATTTTATTATGTTCAAAATAACTAATCAGTGAAACTGAAATATTAAAATGATTTAGAAGTTTTTTTGTGTGTCTTGTATCCTCAGCAACAACCACATCAGATTTTTTAAGTGAAGAGATTGCCCTTATTGAAATGTCATCAAGATTTCCTATAGGAGTCGATACTACATTCAAAATACCATCTGACATGAATCAAATTTTACTTATGGCTCTGTCAATTATTTCAAAACCATCGTTTAATTCACTTTCTGAAATGTTTAAATGAGGCCGAAAGCGAATAGATCGTGTTCCACAACCAAGCATCATTGCACCTTCGTTTAAAATTGAATTAACCAGACTATCTCTTTGATCTCCATTGATTAAATCAAAGGCACCAAAAAGACCTCTGTTTCTTCCGTTCGAAACAATGTCAGGGTATTTTGATTGAAGATCGCTTATGCATCGGGAAAGATGATTTCCCATGTTATTGGCATTTTGAACTAAATTTTCCTTTTCGATGATCTCAAGATAAATTGTAAATCTTACCATATCTACCAAACTACCACCCCAAGTTGAATTCAATCTACTTGATTCGTGAAATACATGACCCTCAACCTCATCTAATCTTTTCGAAGCAAATATGCCACATACTTGAGTTTTTTTGCCAAAAGAAATTATATCTGGAGTAGTTAAAGCGTCCTNACAGTCGCATTGACATTGATTTGGTCTAAAAGATTGGTGTGCCCACATGTTGCCCGTAATACCTACGCCAGTTTGAACTTCATCATAGATTAATAAAAATTCTTCTTCATTTGCCAGTTGTCTTAATTCTTTAAAAAATTCACACCGAAAATGATTATCACCACCTTCACCTTGAATCGGCTCTATTATCAAACCAGCTATATCATTTGGACTTTGATGAATGGCATCTTTTATTTGATCTAAAGCAACCTTTTCTCTTAAAACTACATCCTCAAGATTTTCATCATTCAATGGAAAGTTTATTTTTGGATTATTAATTCTTGGCCAATCAAATTTTGGAAAATATAAGGTTTTTCTTGGATCTGGCGAGTCTGTAAGGCTCATCGTATAACCTGTTCTGCCATGAAAACATTCTTTGAAATGAATTATTTGAGTGCCTTTATTTTTAATACCTTTAGATAAATTTTTCCTAACTTTCCAATCAAATGCAGTTTTAAGAGCATTCTCAACAGCAAGACCTCCTCCTTCAATATAAAAGGCGTAAGGGAGGTAATCAGGTTGAGCTACACGACCCATGGTCTCAACGAAAGTAGCCATTTCCATAGAATAAACATCTGAATTTGTAGGTTTATTTAAGGCTGATGTCATCAAACGATCTTTGTTTTCAAGCAAATACGGATGATTGTATCCAACAGACAAAGAGGCAAACATTGAAAATAGGTCNAGATACTCTCTATTGTCTCTTGTGTCAACCAACCAAGAACCATGACTTTTATTCAAATCGATTATTTGATCCATACCATCTGCTAAAATACGCTTTCCTATGTTATATTTTGCTTCTTGTGGTTTCATATATATCTCTTATTATTATTTGATTTAAACTAATTATTCTAAATTAAATTCTATTCCTTGAGCTAACGGTAAATTTGAGCTCCAGTTAATTGTGTTGGTTTGCCTTCTCATATACTGTTTCCATGAATCTGAACCGGACTCTCTTCCTCCTCCTGTTTCTTTCTCACCTCCAAATGCGCCGCCAATTTCAGCACCAGAGGTACCAATATTAACATTTGCAATCCCGCAATCGCTTCCTCTGTTTGAAAGAAAATACTCTGCGTTTTGAATATTTTGGGTAAAAATTGACGAGGATAGTCCTTGAGGAACATTGTTATGCATCTCAATAGCTTCTTGAAGTTTGGAGTATTTCATTAGATAAAGTATTGGGGCAAATGTTTCATCTTGCACAATCTCCCATTCGTTTTGAACCTCAGCAATGGTTGGAAGTACAAAATTACCATCCCNNTCAACNGATNAACCGCCACAAAGTATTTTNCCACCTGAAGATTTGATTTTGTTTATTGCATTTTCATAGTCTACAACAGCATTTTTTGATATTAATGGACCCATTAATGTACTTGAATCTAGAGGGTCTCCAATTGTTACTTGATCGTATGCACTAATTAAGCGATCTTTTAGATTTTCGTAGATATCTTCATGTATAATAACTCTTCGGGTTGATGTACACCTCTGACCAGCTGTTCCAACTGCTCCAAAGACAATGGCGGGTATCGCAAGAGACAAATCTGCGGTTTCATCAATTATCATAGCATTGTTTCCACCTAGTTCAAGTATTGACTTTCCGAAGCGTAATGATACACATTCGCTCACATGGCGACCCATTGACGTTGATCCAGTAAACGAAATTAAAGGAATTCTTTTATCGTTTATTAATTTTTCACCTACAGATGATCCGGGACCAATTAATAATGAAAAAATACCATCATATCCGTTTTTACTCATGACATCATTGCATATATTTTGAACAGCTATCGCAGTAAGCGGTGTACTAGAAGAAGGTTTCCATATTGTTGTGTTTCCGCATACAGCCGCAATAAACGCATTCCAAGCCCAAACNGCTACTGGAAAATTAAACGCTGATATTACCCCAACNGCACCNAGTGGGTGCCATTGCTCGTACATACGATGATCTGGACGCTCAGAATGCATAGTTTTGCCATAAAGCATTCGTGATTGACCAACAGCAAAGTCAGCAATATCTATCATCTCCTGAACCTCACCATCTCCCTCTTGTTTTATTTTGCCCATTTCTAAAGAGACTAAACTACCCAGAGAGTCTTTCTTTGCTCTTAANGCATCACCCATTTGTCTTACAAGTTCACCTCTTACTGGGGCAGGNATTTTTCTAAAACTTTGAAAAGATTCATGAGAAATGGTCAAAACTTTTTCATAATCGTTTTCGTCCGCCATAAAAACCTTAGCGATCAATTTGCCGTTCGTAGGGTTGTATGATTCCAATTGTTTTGAGCTATTGCCGGAAAACCAATTGTCTTTTCCAGTGCAGGCTCCATAATTATCTTCACCTATACCAAGATCATTTAGAATAGAATTCATTGTGCTTCCTTTTTGTATACTTNTTAACCAAGCAGCGTCATTGCAAAAATTAAAACTAAGGGAGAAGTTAATATTAAAGAATCGCAACGATCTAAAAAACCACCATGAGCAAACAAGAGCGAACTTGAATCTTTTGTATTTACCTCTCGCTTGAACATTGATTCAGCAATATCACCCCACTGCCCAAAGCAGCCGATGATTATCGCAAAAACAACCATAGAACTTAGCGAAAGTTCTACTTTCGTAACTTGTAAATAATTTAATATATAAATAGAGGAAAACGAACCAACATTGCCAGCAATNAAACCGAATAAAGTTTTCTNAGGGCTTAATCTTTCAATTAATTTTTTCTTGCCAAATGCTTTGCCAAAAGAATAGGCAAATGAATCGCAAATCCAAACTGAAATTAGCATGCACATTGTGAACCCTGTACCATAAAAAGTATCAAATTGTCTTAAAGCAATCATGGAGCCAAAAAGAACACCGATATAAAGAATAGCGATGAATGTTGTAGATATATTTANTGTTGGGTTTGAAAAACCTCNAAATGTTTCAATGTAAATTGTCATAATCACGATACTAAAAATCAAAACAAGAAAATAAATTAACTCAATATTGGGTAAGAAATAATAAAGCACAGCTATTGATACAATGGAAGTCATAACAACAAAGGTATTCGGTCTGGCACTGTTTTTTTTTGAAAGATTTAACATTTCATAAGCGCATAGCAACAGTACAATTGTAAATAAAATTGAAAAAGNTAGCCCTCCCATACTCACCAAATAGATAACNGANGGTATTCCAATNAAAATGACCGGCAATCTTTTTATTATATTATTCATTATCTAAACAAGAATCTCGATTTCAGAAGGCAGAACACTTACCACAGCAGGTGTACTTCCAACAACTTCACCATCTATATTTAACTGACTATTTTCCTCAGGAAATATTGAAAATTTATTTACCTGTCTGTAATCAACAGCTGGATCGCCAATATGTCTTCCTGAAAATATTTTCGGAAAAAGTTTTAAAAGCTTCAATCTTGGTACNTTTCTAACAATAATAAGATCTATGAGACCGTCTTGCAATCTGGCCAGCGGTGCCATTTGCATTCCTTTTCCAGTGTGTATGGTGTTGCAACCGATTATGAAGGCAAAATCTGCACCAATTGAACTTCCATCTATGGTGACTCTTGCAAATCTTTTTTTGTGCCTCATAACTTCAATTATGGAAGCAAGATTATATCTTTGTGATCCCATCCATCTTAATTTATCGGCTAATACGTTTGCCTCGGTCGGAATACCCCAACCCATTATGTTGAAACCATAAAATATTTGCTCGTTGGCTTTACAACAGAAAATATCAATTTTTCTTGATTTTCCTTCAATAATTCTGCGAGAGGCTACTATTGGATCTAAACAATTAACATCGTGCATGAATGAATTACCAGTTCCACCCGTAATAAGACCAATAGGAAATTTTTTATTATCATTTCTCCTCATCATACCATTAATAACCTCATTAAGAGTGCCATCTCCCCCAATACAGCAAAAACCGTCAAAACCATCCATATCAACTTTATTTGCTAAGTCCCTATTATGACCTGCATATTCAGTCTCAATTATTTTAAGCTCTATATTATTGCTTTCAAATAGTGGGAGGATTTTTTTTAAGACCCTTGGACCTCTTTTCCCGCCGCCATAAGGATTAACTGATAGATAGTATTTCTTCAAATTACTTTCGGTGCTTCATGTACTTATTATCTCCCCACTCAATTACTTCAATTTTAACCTCAACCGTGCCATCCTTTACAAAGTCTAATTTTTTTGCAGCTCCATATGAACAATCAAGTATACGACCCTTAACGTAGGGACCTCTATCATTTACACGCAAGATCAAAGATTTGTCGTTGAGGAGGTTAGTTACCCGAATAATTGTATTAAGAGGTAATGTTTTATGAGCTGCGGTCAATCCATACATGTCGTAGACCTCACCATTCGCTGTTAACTTACCGTGAAAATCCTCAGCATAAAATGAGCTAACGCCTTTCATAATACGCCTATGTTTAATGTTTTTATTTCTGGTGCTTAGGGAGGGTGTTTTTTCATTTATTTTTTTTAATTTTGTATCAGAGCTCGAGGAATATCTTGGAGAGGATGAACAAGATCCAAAACACAATACTAATAAGAGAAAAAATATAATACTGGGGAAAGAAAATTTTCTCATTAAACTTTACTTGAATTAATTAAACTGTTCAATTTCCATGGAGTGAAACAAACAGTGCCAAGCGATATATGATCCGAGCCTTTTTTTAAATAATTTTTGATATCTCTAGCTTCGGATATTCCTCCTCCGGCAATGATTTCAATGTTGTGACCCCAATTTGTTCTGATTGTTTGGATTAATTTTTCAACGTAAGGGATAAGAGTTCTTCCAGACAAACCGCCAGCATTAACTGGAAGTGTATTTGAGCAGTGTATTTGTTTGAATCCTAAATCATCTATGAGGTATGCCAACTGGTCCTCTGAAGTTTCAGGTGAAATTTTAGCAATACAGAAATTTCTATCAGATTCATTATTGGTAAATAAAGATGTGTCAGCCCAAGATGGTGGGCTCTTATCATCTAAATTTGGACAGCTAAAATTGATTTCTAATGACTGATTTTTAGGTATAATGTCGTACAATTTTTTAAAATCATCGTTATGAATCGCAGCAATGGATAAAATATCCTTTTTCTTNGTTTTTTTTAGTCCGACTGCTATTCCGGGATTAGGAAGGCCTAATTTATTTACCCAACCCTGTTTTGTTCTATTGTAGCGCATGGTTTTAGCTATTTTCCAAAGTCTGTAAATGTATCCACCTCTGTAATCAAAGGTCCATGTTCCAGTAACAGCAATGATATTAGGGCGTTTTTTAAATTTTAAATAATTGCCAAAAGGTGCTGCGATAAAAATTTTCAATTAAAATCCTAGTTTTTTGGGGATATGTTTTTTGTTGACATAGAAATTGCTACTAATCGTTTTTGTGAAACTAGAGCTTGTTCAGATCCATCATGATATTTTATAATCCATTCATAAAATTTTTGAGCGCTATCTGGTGAGACAAAATTATAGTCATAATTGTGCGCTAGAAAAAAAGCTGCTCTTAAACCGCTTAGTGAAGTCGTATCACTTTTGATTATTTCTTTATACAAACTCAAAGAAAGAATTTTATCTGATGGCCATATTTTTTCTGCATTCAATAAAAGCGTTTGGGAATTTTTTTTATCTGAAGATAAAGTTGAATCACTATTTAAAGCAGCAAAAGCATAATCTGATTGTGGAAATTCACTTATTAATCGCTTCTTGAGGCTCCTGGATTCCTCTTTCTTTAAAATTCTTTCAAGTAGAATTGCTTTTGTGTAAAGAGCCTTAGGCAAAAACTTGGATTTAAAATTTAAATTTAACAACTCATCCAAATAAACTATTGCTGAATCAACATGTGAAAAATGAAGCGCATCAAGCTCCGCTAATTCGTACAATATTTGAGAAATTTTTATATTATCTTTGGGTTTTGTATCTGCAATTGTAGAATCACTATAAACTGATGCAATCTTCCAGCTTTTGTAGTCTTTTCTTAATTTAGTATAGGCGTTTATTTCTCTCATTTTGACATCAGATGATTTAATAAACAAAGAAGATCTATTTTCACTTTTAACCTTAGAGAAATATTTTAACGCCGATTCAAAATCGCGTTCAATTTTTAATTTATATTCTGCAATTAGATAGGATGCTTCGGCAGACTCAGGAGTTCTTGGATGATCATTTAAAATACTTTCAAGGCGTGAAATTGCCTCATTATACATTCTTTGAGTGCTGTATAATTTTGCAAGCTCTAGTTCGAGTGCGGGATAAATAGTTTGATAATTTTCATCAATGAGCATGTTTTTTATAGTACTAGAGGCCAGTCGAAGCTTGTTTTGAAGTCGGTAGATTTGTACAATTTTTAGGTGACTGGATTGAACCCTTTTTTTGATTTGAGAGTTTTTTATGGTTTGCTTATAAGCGGCTACTGATCTGTTATAATCTTTTTGTTCAAAAGAAAGTTCGGCTATCCTAAAATATAATTGACCTTTTTCAGAACGATCTTTTATTGTTTGGGCAGCTAGTTCGAGATAATCCATAGATTTATCATTAATTTTTTGCTCGTAATAAATTTCAGCAATCGATAAATAGATTTTAGTTTCGAATTCAGTGTCAATATTATAATCAAACAGTGATAGCATTCCGTTGATAGCAGGCTGAGGCTTTCCCTCTTTCCATTTAATCATAGAGGACCAATAGTTATATTCTAAAAGTGATTCTTCACCAAATTCCTCTACGAGATTTGTAAGCACATCTTTAGCTTCTAAATATTCTTGTCTAAAAAAATGTGATTGCAATATTAAAAGCAAAGCATCTTTTCTATATTTTACATCTGGATACTTTTCTAAAATAAGTTGAGATTTGTCGATAACTTTTTGATAATTATCTAAAGCACCTTTTGGAGGTTTATCATTTTCTGATTTTTGTCTAATTTCTTCTGCATCTTTAAAAAGTTCCTGAGCATTATAAAAAGTATTAAAATATGCTGAAAAATTTGCGCAAGACAATAATATCAGGAAACTAAAAGGGTAAATTTTGAAAAATGATTTTTTAAAAAACATTATTAATAATTATCGCTTTTAAATACGTATTAAATTAAGATGAATAAGTTAAGATTTATAATCCTATCGCCACTGGTGTCAATTTTTTCTTTATTAAGCGGACAGGTCTCACCATTTGAGGATAACGTGGGGTATATTCTCATTACCTCCGATACTTCAAATATTCCAATATTCATTGACGGAACCCTTATCGGCCATACACCTTTAGAAAAACCAATACCAGTACTACCAGGAAATCATAAGCTTGGAATTCATCCCATTTCCGTAACAGATCCGTTTACTCAGTATGGACCTGACAAAACAAAAAAAAATATATATGTGATTCAAGGCNATACAAACAGAGTTTATCTTAATTCTTTTCTTTTAGACCAACAATTGATTCACCAGAAAAAAGATTCATTATATTCAAAATATATAAACATAACACTCAGNATATTATTAATTTGGCAAATGTTGATCTTAAGTAGTTAAAAGACCTGTTTAATGTGTGCAAAAAGATGATTAGATTTAATTATGAGAAAACATAAAGATTTAGATAATCCAGTTAAATTCAAGCCAGATTATAAATGGCCAAAAGATGGNACAGAAAGAAAATGTCCAAAAAATAATGAGCCGTTACAACTTCAAGAANATNTACCTCAATACTACGGTAAGCCTTGGTGGTGTCATCATTGTCAATGGCAATTTACTGAAGACGATTTAAAATCTAGTGATTTTTGCAAACTTCAATAATAAATCATGTCTTCAGGCATTCTGTCGATAGACTATTCTGATAATAACAGCCCTCAAAAATTTGAAAAATCTTTAAGGGACTCTGGCTTTGCTATTATAAAAAATCATCCAATTAGTACTGAATTAATTAGTCAAGTATACGAAGAGTGGAAAAAATTTTTTAATAACAAAGATAAGTTTAATTATCTTTATGATAAAAAGAATCAAGATGGTTATTTTCCATTTTTAACTGAGAANGCCAAAAACTCTTCAATCAAAGATTTAAAGGAATTTTATCATTATTATCCATGGGGAAGACTACCCTCAGGGTTAGATGAAAATACAATTATTCTTTATAAAGATCTTCTAAGTTTATCAAGTGAATTGCTTCAGTGGATTGAATCATCTTGCCCTACTCATATCAAAGAAAGCTTCTCGGTTCCCCTTAAATCAATGATAAGCGGAAGCCAGTCAAACCTTTTTAGAATAATACACTACCCGCCGCTTGGAAAAAATGCTGATAAAAAAGCTCTAAGAGCAGCACCACATGAAGATATTAATTTAATTACTGTTTTACTTGCTGGAAGCGAACCAGGCTTACAAGCTATGGATACTAATGGTAAATGGCATGATATAAGTTGCGACAAAAATATGTTGGTGGTTAATTCTGGTGATATGCTAAGCATGGCATCAAATAATTATTACCCCTCGACT
>PBPT01000062.1 GCA_002724735.1 Fidelibacterota bacterium
AACGCCAATAGCTGCAGATTGCTTTCTATCCCAATATGATTCGTGAGGCCCTCTACCAAACCACGTAACATTATTGAATGAACCCAGCATCGAAAGCTTAACACCTATTCGTGGAATTTCTGGTAAGGTATTATCTAATATCTCGATTTTTCTATCAAGATGAATTGCGCCTTCATTATAAATTTTATATTTTGTAAAAATCGTTGTACTGCTGAGGCTATCAAAGTGAATACTGCTTACTTGTATAGAGTTTTCAACTTCGGAAACGGCAATATCTTTTAATTGCATTCTTTTACCAGCATCTTTCCAAATACCTGTGCGCTTTGGCATCCCATTTCCAAGGTCATTGTCATTTGGAGCTCGCCAAAAGTTCGATACGATAGGGTGTTTGAGATATTTGACCAGTCCAACCTCATAACTTTCAAGAAAGCCCGTTTCTTTATCAAAGACAATATGTACATCATTTGACTTAATTTCTATTAATGTATCATTTTCTTGGGTCACTAGATCAAACTGTGCGTTGGTTTCTTTTTTTGAAAGAGGGAGATAAAGCGGTAGTTCAAATTGCTCCCATGCGACAAGATGTTTTTTGGGAACCAACGGCTTTGAATTTTTAGTTTTTGCCTCCACAGTTAAAAAATATCTTACTCCTGCTCGTTGAACAATATTAGATGTGTTAAAAAATATTTCTTTTGACTCTTGCGGATTGAGATTTAAAGAAGTCAACCTTCCAGAAGAAATTATTCTATCATCTCCTGTAATTCTCCATGTAAAATCAAGATTTTCAAAATTTGTAAAATTATAATTATTTGAGATCTGAACTTTGCCTTTTTTAAGATCTGTTGCTTTGAATTTTATTGGTTGGTAAATCTTTTTTACTTCGTGAACATGTGGATTTAGCGACCTGTCAGCTGCTACCAATCCATTAGCGCAAAAATTGGAGTCATTTTCAGCAAACTCACCTCCAAAATCACCTCCGTATCCCCAAAAGCTCTCCCCTTTTGAATCTTTTTTTGCAATGACTTGATCGGCCCAATCCCAGATGAATCCGCCTTGCAAAGATTCATGATTGTCAATAACCTTCCAGTAATCGACTAAGTTTCCTACGCTGTTGCCCATTGCATGAGCATACTCACATAAAATCAACGGCTTTGATGGGTTAGAATTAGCGAATGAGCTGATATCATTAACGCTTTTATACATTGGAAAAACTATATCTGTATAAGGCCTATCTTTTGCGGGTTCATAAACTACCGGGCGCGTGCTATCCTTTGATTTTAAAAAATCATAAAGTTTTTCAAAATTGGAACCGTCACCAGCCTCATTTCCCATTGACCACATGATTATTGAAGGGTGGTTTTTATCTCTTTCATACATTCTATTTCCCCTATCAAGCCATTGATTGGTCCAATCTGGATTGCTTGAGATAAATTCATACCCTTTGGGGTGCGAACCCATTCCATGCGCTTCAATATTTGCTTCGTCAACAACGTACATACCAAACTCATCACAAAGCTCATACCACCGTTCGTGGTTGGGGTAATGGGATGCTCTCACAGCATTAATATTGTGCTGCTTCATTAATTTTATATCCTCAACCATTGACTCTTCAGATATTGTTCTTCCTGTTACAGGGTCCCACTCGTGACGGTTTACCCCGCGAATAATCAAAGGCTCTCCGTTTAAAAGGAGTTTTCCACCCTTAATTTCAACTTTTCTGAAACCTACTTGTTGAGACAATGTCTCTATTAATTTATCATCATTGTATAAGAAAAGCTGAAGTCTATATAAATATGGTTTTTCAGCACTCCACGTTTTAACTCTTCTAATACTGTGCTCAAAAGAGGTGTTAGCAGATGAATCAATTGCTATTGACTGTCTCAAATCAAAGACCGTCCGATTTCGTCTTTTTGGATCAGTTAGCTTTGCTCTCACTAAATAGTTTTTTGAAAGTTCAGATCGGTTGACCATATCTATGTTAATAGAAAATTTTCCAATCTCGTACGTTTCATCAAGTGATGACAAAATGGTAAAGTCTTCAATTCGTGCTTTTTCACGTGCGTATATTGAGACATCGCGTTCTAATCCACTTATTCTCCATGTATCTTGACCCTCTAAATACGATCCATCTGAAAAGCGTAATACCTTAACAGCAACTTGGTTTTGGCCAGCTTGTATGTAGTCTGTCACATCAAATTCTGTAGGAGTCTTCGAGCCTTGAGAATAACCTATATACTTGCCATTCACCCAAACATAACACGCCGATCTAATACTGCCAAATTTGAGAAAAACATCTTTTTTTAGCCAGTTCTGAGGTAGGTTTATCGTTCTTTTGTAAGATCCTACGCTATTCATCTTTTTGGGCACAAAAGGTGGGTCAGCTTTAAATGGATATTCTTCATCAAGATAGATTGGGTAGGACCATCCTTGAAGCTCCCAGCTTCCTGGAACTTTAATCTTTTTCCATTTGCTAGCATCAAAACCCATCTCATGAAAATTGCTGGCGCTTTCTTTGAAAGTATTTGATAGTTTAAAACTCCATAGTCCATTCAAAGATATAAAATTGGACGACCTCCCAGGATCGCCAAGATCAGCCAAACGTTCAGATTCATATGAAAAAAAATGAGCTCTTGGAGGGAGTTTATTTATTTCAAAAACTAAAGGGTTTTCCCATTCGTGTTTTCCATATTTTTCACAACTCACTGCAAAAAATATTAAAAAGGTAAGTTTTGATAGTNTCTTAAAATCCATTAGCAATATTACTTAAAACCTTTGAAAATGTTAATACCAATTCATCTGCGTTCTCTTTATTGAAAACAAGCGGTGGTTTTATTTTGATTACATTATGGTCGGGACCATCNATACTTAATAGAATATTATTTTCCTTCATTTGATTGANAATACTATGCGCTTCAGTTTTTGCAGGTAGCAAATTTTCGTTTTTCACAAGCTCAACACCTAAAAAAAGACCCCTTCCTCTTACGTCGCCGATAATTGGAAATTGCTCTTTAAGATCGTTCAATCTTTCTTTTAGATAAATGCCGACATCTAAAGCATTTTTTTGAAGCTCTTCATCCTTGATGACATTCAAGACGGCATGTCCAACAGCGCAGGAAACAGGATTACCTCCAAAGGAATTAAAATACTCCATTCCATTATCAAAAAGGTCTGCAATTTTTTTTGTTGTAACAACCGCAGATAATGGGTGGCCATTGCCCATAGATTTACCCATTGTGACAATATCTGGAACTACGTTTTCAGTTTCAAACCCCCAAAAATTAGTTCCCATTCTTCCAAAACCAATTTGAACCTCATCTGCGATGCAGATCCCTCCTGTAGTTCTGACAAGATCAAATGCCTCCTTTAAAAAATTCTTTGGGAGTATTAACTGTCCACCGCAACCCATAATGGGCTCTACGATGAACGCCGATATTTTTTTATTATTCTTTTTTAATTGTTCAAGTATGTTTTTCAACTCATTTAGATATTCTTTACCTGCATTATTTCCGCGATATTTACCACGATAGGCATCAGGCATTGGAACGGTGTATACAAAATCTGGTGGGCCAGTTCCTCCCTTAGCATTGTGTTTGTATGGGCTCACTTCAATCAGGGAAGAAACGTGTCCATGATATGCGCCATCGAGAACAATTGTCTCCATTGACCCTGTAGCTGTTCTAGCCAGTCGAAGCGCAAGATCATTAGACTCGCTCCCTGAATTAGTAAAATAACACACATCTAAACCCTTGGGAAGATGACTAGTTAACGCTTTGGCGTAATTAACTATGGTTGCGTCCAGGTAGCGTGTATTGGTATTAAGCAGTTCATACTGCTTTTGAGCAGCCTGAACTACAACAGGGTGACAATGACCAACATGCTGAATATTGTTAACAGCATCTAAATATCGATCTCCATTTGATGTANAAAGATACTGGGCTNGTCCCTTAACAATGTGAAGAGGTGTTTCATAAGATAGGNTAAATGAAGGACTAAGATANTTTTTTCGTTGAGCTGCAATTTGGTTAAGATCTGACATAATCCACCAATTCATGGGACATNTTCTGAATATCTTGCTCTCTCATTTTAATAAGAAACTTTCGAGCATTTTCTTCAGAGATAGAAATATATTTATTGTCAGGAAATAAGTTCTTTCGTTTTGCAGACATCGTAATAGAAACACACATTCGCAAAGACATAAAATAAATTGCTGCTTTCAGCTCCTCCATCGACAAAGGTACAATTGAATGGTATCCTTTTATAAGAGAAGCGATTAACTCAAAATTATTGTTATCAATCGCAATATATGCCATTGCGACCGATGGCTCAATGACGCGATANGAATAAATCATATCTCCAAAATCAATAATACCCTTTACCCTATTCCAAGAATCAAGTAAAATATTGTGATCGTTACCATCGTTATGAATAATTGTTTTTGGAAAATCATTTATCAGGCTTGATATATCATGCTTAAACGAATTGATAAAAAAAGTTATTAAGTCAAAGTCGTCCTTTGTGAGATTAGATTTTAATAGAGATACTTGTGATACGTCCCAAATGAATTTTCTTTTTGCAGCCCTATGGTTGAACCCTGCAAGGCCTTTATCAAGGTAGCCTAAAAATTTACCCACGGAAAAAGTTGTCCCATTTGTCGGTTTGACGTCCTTCAAAAATACACCATCAACGTACGTAAGTAATCGAGCGTAGTATTTTGTGTTTGTAATTTGGATTGATAAAATATCATGACCATCTATTGTTTTGACTGGTTGCGGTATTTCAATAGAATCATCTTTTTTTGATATGTAATTAAGTGCACTATTCTGCATTTCGAGAACGGATTTTGATTCAGCTGAATTTGCTATTTTGAAGATGTGCGATTTTCCTTCTTCAGTGATTTTGAAGTTTTGGTCGCGATCACTTACCAATGGGGTCAAAGAAGGGTTAATATCATAGTGTTTTTTTATTATATCAAAAACATAATCATTACTTAAAGCGGGAGGTGGATTTTTAAAAACATCACTCATGATCTTGTCGCAACTTAGTTGCGAAGTGGTTGCTTTAAATAATAAATATTAACAAGNCTGTTAATGGAAAGGTTTATAAGTGGTGAAAACAGACAAAGAAGTTTTATCATGATTGCATAATGTCTTCAATTTCCTCTGTTGTCTTTGGAATGTGTGGNCCAAGAACACTGTATCCTTNATCGGATATTGCTATATTATCCTCAATNCGAATACCTCCAAAGCCTTTGAACTTTTCAACCTCAGCATAATTTATGTGTTCACTGAGTTTATTGTCAGCTTTCCATTG
>PBPT01000012.1 GCA_002724735.1 Fidelibacterota bacterium
AGTCTTTTTTTCTGAAATAGGTAAGACCCATATTAAAAACAGATTCAGGGTACTGAGGGAATTTTTCAGACGCGACCCTAAAAGATTCAAACGCGCTTTCAGCATCACCATTCTTCATTGAACGAATGCCTTTACTCATTAAGGTATTTAATTCGCTTAAACGCTCGAACTCGCCTCTAAAGTCTTTATTCTCAGGGTCGGCATCGATGGCTTCCTTCAACAAGGAGCCTGACTGCTTAAGATCTCCCTTTCTCATCGCAACAAGCGCTAGACCTGCATACGCAGGGGCAAATGTTGGGTCCATCTCAAGCGCGCTTTTATATTCAGCTTCAGCGGTTTCAAGGTTTCCGGATGTTAGGTTGTTTTGAGCAGAGCTGTAAAGCTCATCAGGGGACTGAGCAAAAATAGAAACTGAAAAAACACTAATTAAAAGAAATCGATACATCATTGAAAGTTAATCCTTTAAGTTAATAGTTGTGCCGAAGGCCGGACTCGAACCGGCACGAGGTTTCCCCCACTGCCCCCTCAAGACAGCGTGTCTACCAGTTCCACCACTTCGGCTGAAAAAATTCGTACATATTTTGAACGGAATCATAAAAAAACAGATAATACTTTAATGAAATTTCATGAATTATTGAAAGATGATTTTATTTATTTTACGGTTTCATTCGGAACGAATTCAGTAAATCATAATCTGATAAACATTTTTTGTAAATTTCACTCCATTTATCTTCTAAAGTTGTGTTAGAATAAGAGTACGGTTGGAAGCCGGTTGTTTTCTCCACTTCGCTATACCAATGAGGTGCCCACACACCGTCAGTATCTCTTTTTCCAGNTGGCCAACTTAGCATATCAACTGTAAATTCAATACCAAGTTTTGCGCATAAACCCTGAAGTTGTGATTTTGGGTTCAAAAGCACATCTTTAGCATTAAGCACTACAGGTGTTTGACCCGTGGAATTTTTTAAGAAATTAAAAATTCTGAGCTGCTGATTGTAGCCAAGCTGAAGCGCGTTGGTCAGATTGAACCGCTTGATATAGCTATTAATTACCTCTTTGGGGTTTCTGATCAAAAAACAGTTTACGACATCCTTTGTCCATTCAAGGTTGGAATGATCAAAAATATGATGGGCCATGTGNTTTTGGTACCATACGCTTTTGTTTTTGGGTATATCTCCAGAAAGCATTGTTGAAACCTCATCCCAATCAGACGATTGCACATTAAGTATGCGATCTCTTTCTGGGTGAAGTTCACCACTGTTCTTAAGAAAATATCCGTAAAATGGTTCATCCGTAACATAAGAATCGTTTCGATTCTCAAAAGAGCGCATTAATGCTGTGGATATATTTCGAGGACCTGACCACATTGCGATTCTAATACTTCTAGGCATCCAAATGTTTCCTGTATAAAGCTTGCAATGCAATGGTTTGATCCCCTCGAATTCCTTGATTAATTGAACGAAGGTCAACTTCAATAACTGGTATAATACCTGCAAAAGTACCCGTTACAAACACCTCATCAGCGCTGTAAACATCCTCCAAAGAGAAGTTTTTTTCAAACACTGGGATATTGTTTTCTTTACAAAGTGAAATTACAGTTGATCGGGTTATTCCTTTTAGGCAATACTGACCCGTTGATGTCCAAACCTCATTGGAGCGTACAATAAAAAAATTAGTTGAGTTGCAGGTTGATATATTCCCTTTTGGGTCAAACATTAATCCCTCATCAGCGCCCTTTTTGTGAGCTTCTATGCAGGCTGCAATACAATTATGCTTACTTAAAGAATTAATATTGGGATTTTGCACTTTAGGATCTCTTATCGTTTCAACGCTTGCAAGACGAATCCCATTTTCTAGCACAATTTTATTGGCAATTTTGTACTCAGGAATTATAACTATTGTTGGATCTCCTATGGTTGCATTTGGATGCTGATAAGGAGTTTTTTTTAAGCCTCGGGAAACAATAAGACGAACATGAACATCGGTTTTCATAGAATTTTTTTCAACAGTAGAAAACAGGGCACTTTCAATTTCATCACGTGTTAGATGAATGTTTAACGCAAGAAGGTCAGCACCCATAAAAAGTCGGTTTAAATGAGCGTCAAGGTGTAAAAATTTACCTTGATGGAGACGTATTCCTTCCCATACTCCATCTCCAAGTAAAAAGCCGCTGTCCATAACGGATACTTTGGCTTCAGTTCGATGAAAAAAATTTCCATTGACATAGATTTTTATATCATCATTACGAGGATCNTCATAGTAATCGTGAGTAGTCGGCACAGTAAGTCCGGAAATGTATAATTAGTCTTTGTCTATATCTTCTTGTAGGGGCACAGTAGGCAAAGATAAACTTTCTGAATTTGGCGCAAGGGATCCATCTTGTTGAGCATCCTCAATTATTGAACTACCTGAATTTGACCCAGGAGAGGCGATCAAGCTGATTAGTAACGCCAAACCCATAAAAATTGCAGCGAGGTAGGTTGTAAGCTTGCTAAGCGCATTACCGGCGCTTCTTCCACCAAAAATAGCGTTTGTTGTTTGACTTCCTGATAAACCTGAAAGACCTCCACCTTGACTTGCCTGCATCAAAACAACTGTGATAAGCAATACACTAATTATTGCATGAATAGTTATTAAAAATCCAATCATAAAAAAACCTCTAATTATTTTCTACTAAAACATTTTCAATTATTTGACAAAAACTTTCTGATTTTAAACTAGCTCCACCAATCAAGAAACCGTCAACATTATTTAAATTTATTAACTCAAATGCGTTGGATGCATTTACCGAGCCACCATACAAAATAGGTATATTTTCACTAAAANTCGAAGCAAGTGTTTGCTTGATTAAAGCGTGGGCTTCTAATACTTGATTCTTATCAGCTGATACACCGGTTCCTATAGCCCAGACTGGCTCGTAAGCAACAAGGATCATATTAGCGTTAAAAGACTCGATTTCCTCAAAGGCCTTATTTAGCTGCCTTGTAAGTACTTCAATTGTTTTACCGCTCTTGCGTTCATCAATCGTTTCACCAATACACACCACTGGCTTTATGTTAACACTTAGAGCGCGTTTAATCTTTTGATTAACTTGATCATCACTTTCATAGAAGTATTGCCTTCTTTCAGAGTGTCCAATAATAACATAATCAAGATTTAAAACTGAAAGCATTGAAGCTGATACTTCCCCCGTAAAGGCACCACTCTCATCATGGTGGACGTTTTGAGAGCCAACCTTATAAGCTGAATCAAAGAGTTTTTGTTGGACTGNTCGAAGTGAGATATAATTTGGAAAAAAGATTAATTCAGCTTCGTTTGACGGTGATTTTTTAATTATCTCATCGATTAGATTCAGGCTCTCATCAATGGTAAAATTCATTTTCCAGTTTGCAGCGATAATGGGTTTCATTCCTAAACCTCCAAAGCGAATAAGGCGGGCAAGGTCTTACCTGATAATAGCTCAATTGAAGCCCCTCCACCGGTTGATAGGTGTGACATTTTATTTTCCAGGTTGAAATTTCTAAGCGCAGAAGCTGTATCACCCCCTCCAGCGATACTAATCAAACCCTTTTCGGTATTTTGCGCNAGGCATTCAGCTAGCTTAAGTGTACCCTCACAAAAGTCTTTGTTTTCAAACATACCCAAAGGCCCATTCCAAATGACGGTTTTGGATTGATTTATAATTGAACTAAAAAACTCGGTGGTTTTAGGCCCAATATCTAACCCCGTCATATTTTTGGGCATTTTTGAAACGTGGTAGGCCTTTTTGGCTTTGGTTGGATNTAAAGAACGAGCACAAATACTGTCTTTTGGTANNATTAGGTTGTTCTTAGCTTTTGCTTTTTCAATTAGTTCGGTAGCTATACTGATTTTNGATTGGTCGACCAGGGAATTTCCGACTTCAAAGCCTTTTGCAGTCAAAAGTGTGAATGCCATTCCGCCACCAATCAGAATGTTGTCCGCAACACCAATGAAATAATCAATNAGATCGATTTTTGAATCAATTTTTGCACCACCAAGCAGCAGGGTCAAAGGACGTGGAGGTTTTGAAAAAATCTTTGACAGAAAGTTGAGCTCCTTTTCAATTAAAAAACCAATTCCTTTATGGGAAAAATGTTTGGCTATTCCAACATTTGAAGCATGTGAGCGATGTGNCGTACCAAAAGCATCGTTAATAAATATATCACCATGTCGTGCTAACTCAGCACAAAATTCTGGGTCATTTGCGCTTTCTCCAGAGTGAAATCTAAGATTTTCCAAAAGATGAATTTCGCCAGACTTCAATCCCAGGGTCACATCACGAGAATCCTCAGAAATACAATCGCTTGAAAATTTGATTGGCATTTCCAAAAGGTCAGCAAGAGATTCGCCAGCAGCCATTAAACTAAAATTATTATCGTATCTTCCCATAGGTCTACCCATGTGAGACATGATGATGAGCTTAGCTCCAGATTCAAGACAGAATTTAATGGTTGGCAGAGTTTGTTTGATTCTAAAATCATCCACAACCTTNTCTCCCTCANTGGGAACATTAAAATCAACACGAAGTAAGACCCTCTTATTTTTAAGGTCAAAAGCATTAAGTGGTTTAATCATGAATCTTAAATTTGATTTTTAATTGAAAAAATTGAAATAATTCCACATAAAGTAAGTAATTAATTTACGCATAAAATTATACAAACCGATTATATTGAAACTTAATTTGTGATATGGAAAAAGGGACAAAACGATCAATTAATTTTCAAGATTTAATGTTAAACAGAATTCACGAGATATTNCTTGTGGCAAGTCCTTACGATGCGTTCATTTTAGAAGAGGATGGTCGACTTACCCAGCAAATCCTCTACGAATATCTTGGAATGAATCTTTCCTATGCGCCTAGAGTTTGGCACGCCAAAAGCGCAAAAAATGGACTAAAAATGCTTGCTGAAAGAAGTTACGATTTAGTAATAGTTATGATGCGAATAACCGATATGGATCCCATTACATTTGGTGAAAATGTCAAAAAAAACTACCCAGACAAACCCATAATATTGNTAGCGTTTGACGAGTCTGAGATNTCNACTCTACCNCAGAAANGTTTGAAAAAAACAATTGATAAAGTTTATATATGGACTGGTAATGCNAATGTTTTCCCAGCGATTATNAAGAATGTTGAAGATAGTATGAATATTGANCGAGATTTTAAGATTGCAGACATACGATCGATAGTNATGGTTGAAGATAATCCAAGATTTTACTCAATTATACTCCCGCTNATTTATAGAACTGCGCTGAAACACACTAGGAGCCTAATTGATAGAAGTCTTTCAGATACGGACAGATTACTGCTCTTTCGAGCTAGACCTAAGATTCTATTGGCGTCATCCTATGAGGAAGCAGAAAACATTTATAAAAAATACCGAAACAATATACTTGGGTTCATATCTGACATTCAATTTCCATTAAAAGGAAAACTTGATCAGGGTGCAGGACTAAANCTTGCAGAAATGATACGTAAAAAAGACTCNGATATGCCCATTGTNCTTCAATCAACAAATATAGCTCANAAGGAGCACGCAGANAGTATTAATACNGCGTTCATNCATAAAAATTCATCNAGCTTGATACAAGATTTAAAGGATTTTGTTACNAANAATTTTGGCTTTGGAGATTTTGTTTTTCGNTANAAATCAGGAAAAGANATATCCAGAGCAGCAAATATGGCTTCATTTAGAAGTGAACTAGAAAAACTACCAACAAAATCATTGCTGCATCATGCCTCTAAAAATCATTTTTCTAATTGGTTAGCAGTGCGATGTGAATTCAGATTAGCTTCACAATTAAGACCTATTAAAGTTGATAAATATAGCAATTTAGAGGATTTACGGAATGTATTACTTAATATTATTGATGGTCAATATGATAACAATACTGATGGAAAAATAGTCCAGTTTACACCTCAAGCATCGCTCAAAAAACAAAACTTTGTAAGAATTTCAACTGGCTCTCTTGGTGGAAAAGCAAGAGGTCTTGCGTTTGCAAATAATATGATCAAAGGTTCTAGTCTAAATGAGACCTATCCCAATATAAACATTCGAATTCCTAATATCGCAGTAATTGGTACCGATGAGTTTGATTTTTTTATGAACGACAATGATTTATGGAAGTTTGCTTTCGATAACAAGCGATCTGATAGGTCAATCACCCAAAGGTTTTTGAAGGCTGATCTATCAAAAACCTTAAAAGATACCCTTCGTAAATACCTTTCGACCGTAAAATATCCTCTTGCCGTTAGATCATCAAGCATCCTAGAGGATTCCCAATATCAACCCTTAGCAGGTATGTATTCAACGTATATGCTTCCCAACGTGGATAGATCAAAAACAAGGAGATTAAGCGAACTTGAAAAAGCAATAAAGCTTGTTTACGCCTCCACATTCCTTAAGGAGCCTAAAACATTGATTGAGGCCTCTGTTCATCATCACGAGGAAGAAAAAATGGCAGTTATTATTATGGAATTGATTGGCAAAACTCATGAAGAAAGATTTTATCCAAGCGTCAGTGGATTAGCGCAAAGTTTTAACTATTATCCGACTTCTTACATGAAAAGGAATGAAGGGGTGGCTTACATTGCACTTGGACTAGGCAGAACTATTTCAGATGGTGAAAAATCTTTACGTTTTGCACCAAAATACCCCGCTATCATCCCGCAATATTATTCTGTCCGCTCAACTATTTCAAATTCTCAAAATCATTTTTACGCACTTAATCTAAAAAAAGGTGCTGAACTTTTAAAAAAGAACGATAACGAGAACACAACACTTTATGATTTGAAAACCGCTGAGAGTGATGGTGAGTTGTTTTGGGCTGCGAGCACAGTCTCTTCTAGCGATAATAATATAAGAGACAGTCTCAAAGATGATGGAATTCGAGTAGTGACCTTCCCATCTCTTTTAAAATGGAACACAGCACCAGTGACACAAATCTTGCAAGACATTTTAGAAATGGGAGAGCGATCACTGGGATGCCCAATTGAAATTGAATTTGCTATAAATCTAAATCAAAATGAGGATAGAAAGCACGAGTTTTGTCTTCTTCAAATCAAGCCAATGGTGGTTGGTGGTCTTGATAAAGTCAAAATCGGAGAACCCTCAAAAGCAGATGATGTGATTTGCACAAGCTCCGTTGCGCTTGGAAATGGAGCTTTAAAAGATATAAAAAATATTATTTTTGTAGATCCAAAAATGTTTGATGCATCAAAGAGTATGCAAATAGCAAAAGAGATTGAAAAAATGAATGCGCTTATTGATGATGACGAAAAGTATATATTGATTGGTCCTGGAAGATGGGGGTCCTCAGATCCCTGGCTTGGCATACCCGTTGAATGGGATCAAATTTCAAAAGCAAAGATTATCATTGAATACGGAATGGAATCCTTTCCTGTAGATCCCTCCTTTGGTAGTCACTTCTTTCAAAACGTTACTTCAATGCGCCTAGGCTATTTCACAATCAACCACAAGAAAAAAGAAGACTATTTGGATCTAGATTGGATGTTATCACAAAAAAAGAAAAGATCCAAAAAATACACCTCATGGATTGAACTTAAGAATCCAATCGCAGTTAATATTGATGGTCAAGCCGGAAAAGGAGAGATCATAAAATTTCAAAAAGAACAAGAAGAATCGATGGACGAACATGAAACGTCCGGAATTTAATTTGAGCTAAACAACTCCTTGATCCATCATTGCGTCAGCAACTTTGATGAATCCTGCTATGTTTGCTCCATTTACGTAGTTTGTAAAATCGCCATCTTGACCGTGCTTTGTACACGCAGAGTGAATACTTTTCATAATGCTGTGCAAACGTTCATCTACCTCTTCTCTCGCCCATGATAAGCGCATAGAGTTTTGACTCATTTCTAAACCAGAAACCGCAACACCACCAGCATTGGCAGCTTTGCCAGGACCGAAAAGTATTTTTTTATCCAAAAAATGAGACACTGCGGCAGGCTCAGTAGGCATATTCGCGCCTTCAGCAACGGCAATACATCCATTATTTACAAGTTCCTTAGCTTCAGATTCATTAAGCTCGTTTTGCGTTGCGCAAGGCAGTGCAACGTCGCAATTAACGCTCCAAGGTCGGCTTCCTTCCATATATTCTGCATTAAATTTTTCAGCATACTCTTTGATCCTACCTCTTTTGACGTTCTTAAGCTCAATAACAAATTCTAATTTCTCTGAATCAATACCATCTTTATCGTAAACAGTACCTCCAGAATCAGAAAGCGTTACAACTTTTCCACCGAGATCGTTCACTTTCTCAGTCGCATATTGTGCAACATTCCCCGAGCCCGACACTGCAACCGACTTACCTTTAAAGGACTCGCCTTTGGTGTTAAGCATCTCTTCAGCAAAGTATACGCAACCATAACCTGTGGCCTCAGGGCGAATGAGGCTTCCACCCCAATTGAGACCTTTTCCAGTTAATACACCNGTAAATTCGTTGCGTACACGCTTGTATTGGCCAAACATATAACCAATTTCTCTTCCTCCAACGCCAATGTCACCCGCAGGTACATCGGTGTTATTTCCTATATGTCTCGANAATTCTGTCATAAAGGATTGACAAAAACTCATCACTTCATTGTCNGATTTACCTTTGGGGTCAAAATCAGAACCACCCTTTCCGCCACCCATTGGAAGAGTGGTTAAGCTGTTTTTAAAAACTTGCTCAAAACCTAAAAACTTTAAAATACTTAGATTGACAGATGGATGGAAACGAAGACCGCCTTTATAAGGACCTATTGCTGAATTGAATTCAACTCTAAATCCTCTATTTACCTCTACCTCACCACGATCGTTTCTCCACGGAACGCGAAACATAAGTACCCTTTCAGGTTCAATAATTCGCTCCAAGATCTTTGCGTGTAAATAGTCTGGGTTGTCTTGAAGAAACGGCCAAAGAGACTCTACCACTTCTTCAACAGCTTGATGGAATTCTTTCTCTCCATGGCTTCTTGATACCGCGTAAGCCATAAACTCTTCAACGTTTTTATACATGCAACTCTCTCCCAAGGTTTAACAAAGAAATTATGTAATAAAAATCGGCTGAAGTTAAAGGATTTATATGATAAAAATCATGTAATAATGTTTGAACAAAATGGATTAATTAGGGTAATTTTAAATAATAAAAAGATACTGAAATGGCGGAGTAGCTCAGCTGGTTAGAGCAGTGGAATCATAATCCACGTGTCGGGGGTTCAAGTCCCTCCTCCGCTACTATCTTTTCTTGATAAGAAAAGCTCTCAATTTATTCTCAGTCCGTTGTTATTAAATTTATTTTTTGACGAAGTATTTGCAGTCTCTTGCGGTAAGACACAATATTGCGATGGGTGAATTTTCTGATATGTGTTTTTTCTTTTGTGTATCCTAATGCAATATCATCATTGAAAAACCTCTTATAATCCGAAATACTTGCTTTGCTGATTTCGCGATCTGTAATCGTTGGGTAATTTTCGATGATATACTTATTAAAGGAATGATAAAGAACTCTTTCGTTTTCAACTCCATCAACTATGTGAGAAGGAAAAACCTCATACAAATTATTAATGAGTATTTTGATGGAGTCATTTTCAAGAAGACCAATGCTCCCATCACTATTTAAAGAATTGTAGACAGATGTAGGTAGATTAATGGCTCTATATGCTTTTAAAGTAAGAATTATTCCTCGATCATTTTTTGTTAAACTATCAACATGGTTAAAATCAACTTTCTTCCAATTTTCAATAACATATTCGCCAATACTTATATCTCTTTTGTATTGAGATATTTTTTTATCTACGTAACCAATTCTTTGATCTAATTCATTTCCTAAGGAACGAAGATTGTTAATATTTTTATTTTGAACTATTCTATCATCTCTGACATCATCTAGATGAAGAGACAGTATTATTCCAATGAAAACAGCCAAAAACTCTATACCTCCTCTTGCTAATATATTTTTCATATGAATTTTATATTTTCACAGTTCTTTGATTTTTTCATCTAGGAGTAAATCTACCTTTTTCATTTGATTTAATGCATTTTCAGCTTTAATGATATACAGTCCCTGAATTTCATCTATAAATGTTCTAAGTGAACCCAAATAATCATTAGAAAATATTGTTTTTATATTTGTTTTTTTCACATCAGGATTAAAAGGTTCAGATCCAAAGTATTTTATTCCAAAATCTGAAGTGTACCAGAATGAATCTAATTGTTCTCCGTTCAAATCCATCCTTGAATAGAAATGCCCATATATTATTCCAATTTCATTTGTTATTTCATCGTTTCCAAAGTAGGTGAGCCGACCACTAGATACTGAAGCATCATAAGCAGAGGACGTACCAAAAAAAGTTGCGCCATTCCACACGTTACTTAGATTATTTATAAACTTTTCATAGTCGAACATTTCTTTATTTTTAATCATTTCTAAAGCTTTCAATCCACTTTGATATGATTTTTGCTGAGAAGCAATAACATTCTTTAATGAAAAAATATCTTTTCTTAAGTCTTTTTGAATATTTATATAATCTGATTTTAAGCGTTTTTCAATTTCTTTGTCCTGTTTCCACTCATCTACATTGAAGGACAAAGTAATACCTAATAAAACTGCTAAAAATTCTACCCCTCCTCTGGCTAAAATATTTTTCATAAATCAGTAATAATTAATTTCTGAAAAGAGTATTTTCATCATTAAACGCTCTTGCGCATCCCAAAACCGACAAAATAGCAAATCCAAAGAGAGACAAATAAACTTCAATCATATAAAAAGGGTTAATTACACCAGCAAATATATCTTTGGAAGCAAGAGACACATTAAGTATTGGAATCAGCGCAGTAACAGCGTTCAGCTCTATACCTGGCATAGTTCCGATGACGGCTGTAAAAACAATAGCTATATTTAATGGCGCTGCAATACTCTGAGCTTCTTTAAATGATTTTGCATAAATAGAGAGCCCCAGAAGAGCAGCACTAAAAAACGCAGAAACTGGTAACACCAACGTCATAATAATGAAAATGGTTTTAAATGCGAACATATCATCAATCACCTTCATCATTTGAGGCGGAATGTCCGGAATAAAGTTGATACCAATAATTAATCCAGTTAATGCTAAAAATGCTGTCAAAAAAGCAGCTAACATAATTACTAAAAATTTTCCAAGAACAATATCAAACCTGCTAGCTGGAGATGAGAGAATGGTCTCGAGGGTCCCTCTCTCTTTTTCGCCAGATCCAAGGTCTAAAGCAGGATACATTGCACCCAAAAACCCAAATAGAATGAAAATATATGGCAACCATCCGCCGATCAGACTTCCAATGACTTCCTGTTTTGATGCAACATCAACATATTCTACTTTGTAAGCCTGAACGATGTCCTGTTCAATATTTAAACGAGCCATACGCTTATCAATAATTTCGTCTTCAGAGGATTTGAGCAAAATTTTTATTACCTCTTGTGTAGTGTTAAATGAATCGGTACCCTTGAATTGAATTTGTATTTTTGCTTGACTGTTTTGATCAATTTTTGATTGATAATCCTCTTGAATAGTGACCGATGCATCCAATACTTCGTTCTGCAAATATATTTCAACGCTATCCTCGGGGATGTCGTTTACAATCACAACCTTTTCCATACTTTCAAACGACCGATATAAGGTTGGAGCAAACTCTTTTCCAACAAAATGTATTTTTATTTTCTGCTCAGATGCTTTTTCTCTTTGTGAAGATTCTATCTTCATAAGCGTTCCAATGAGCGTTGGAACCAAAAGTAAAGGCATAACTATCATCATCAATAATGTGCGCTTATCTCTAGCAGTATCAAGAATTTCCTTTTTTGCTATGATCCAATATTTCATCTTATGCCTTACCTATTCTAAAGATGAACTCTTCTTCAAATGTTGATTGAGTCATTTCTGATTTAAATTGATCTAAAGTATTATTGTAGTACATTTTTCCATTGTAGATAATGGAAATATCATCACAGACCTGATTGACCTCACCCATGCGATGCGTTGAAAAAATCACCGTTTTTCCTTCCCCACGACATGATTTAATGAGTTCGACAATTGACCTGGAAGTCATCACGTCCAGGCCAGAGGTTGGCTCGTCAAATATCATAACTGCCGGATCGTGAATGATTGTTCGCGCTATAGAGGTTTTTTGCTTCATGCCTGTGCTGAGCCTTGCAATGCGTCGATCAGCAAAAGTGTTCATGTCTAGCATGCTGAATATTTTGTCTTTTCGCTCTTGAAAGGATTTAGCGTCCATTCCATGGAGGTCAGCAATATATTTAACCATTTCCGTTGGCGTCAAACGGTCGTAAAGGGCCGTTTGGCCCGTCATAAAGCCAATTTCACCTCTCACAGCTTGTCCCTTTTTGACGGTATCGTAATTGGAAACAGTAATGCTTCCAGATGTAGGCTTGAGCATGGTTGCTATCATGCGGAGCGTTGTGGTTTTTCAAGCGCCGTTTGGGCCAAGTAAACCAAATATTCGTCCGGGTTTGCATTCAAAAGAGATATTGTCAACAGCTTTTAGAGTCTTGGTATTTTTGAAATCATCGCCCATTTCTTTGCGCTGTTTTTTATTCAGGGTAAAATCTTTGACTAAATTTTCAACTTTGATCATAAAACTCCTTTGATCATTATTCGATTATAAAAAAATTTTGTTGTATAGGATTAAATTGCTTTCTGAAAGCTAAAGACCCATTCGTTTATATTTTCAAGTGAATTTCCATCGATTGTTGCCTCAATGGGCTTGTCAATTCTAAGATATAACGGCTGTCCATAGATGTTTGAAGATAACCGCAATCCAAAACCATAATTTAACAATGAAGTGTTATCAAATAAGCGGTCATTTAAAACGAACTTAGAACCGGATAAAATGCCTCCATCGATAAAGGCGGCCAGCTCTAAACTGATGGGTCCAAATCTTTTATGCATGAATGTCTCAAAACTATTTGAAAGGACTTTTTCAACACCGATAAAATTCTGATTTCCAAAAGCTCGTAGATTTGCATCGCCTGGCATGTGATAGCGATTTCGTAAGTCATAATCCCCGTAAAAACTCGACGCATCTCTAAGATATCCTTTTTTGAGCATTGCGGCTGAACCTGCTCCTTCAACAGTAAATCGTTCCTGGGCGGGCACCCCCTTAGCGTCAGACCGCATCCATCCAAAAAAACTTCTATCCCGAACACCGAATAATCTGCTTTTCTTTTCAAACGTATCTTCCATGGTTAGTCTGGTAAAAGACCAATCCGATATACCAGCTGGAGAAAAGTCGATCATTATCGATCCTCCAGACAATCTACTATCCGAAATACCGAACGAAACGACAGAGGTCAATCCTTTGTCAAACAGATTTGTCCGATTAATATTTGAGGCATCTGTAATAGACAAACCAACAGTTAAAGTGATGGGGCTGGTAGGATTCAGAGCATTGGATGTTGAAATCCTTAAACCCCTCACCCCGCCAAGATCATACAAATGATAATCGTATTTTCTTAGCCCGCTATGAAGATAGCGTCTCCATCCCGATATTTGCCAATAACCCTTGCCGGTTTCAGAACCTAAATTAAAATCAACGTTCAGTTCTTCATTTATGCCATACGTTCTGTTGAGTTTTATGCCAGGCATGTAGCTATCGATATCGTGATACTGAAGCGTGGGATGGTACTGAATCACATATCTATTGCGTGGACGGTAGCGCATACCAGGCCGATACAACAAAATCTCAGAAGGCATTTTTGTCTGAACAAAATTATTTCTAAAGTCGATATCCATTGTTTGCACATCCGGATCCAGTGATGCATTTTTTGGCTCAGAGGGAACGTTGTACGTAAATGAATCGGTTCTTCTGAATTTGTGATTTTTCCACCAGATTCTATGTGCAGATCCATCCGCTAAATTTGTTTCAATCAATTGCGGCATATCTCTTTTCCCGTGGCGAACGATATTCAAAGTAACGTCCCACGTACCATTAGGTTTTTGAGTTTTTTTCCAACTTTTTAATCCATAATCGAGAAGACGAGTATCGTGAAGCCAAGGCCTAAAAAACCAATCAAGATCCTCACCACTGACCTCCTCAACGACATCTATAAAGCGCTTTTCATTTACGTGCTTTAGTTTCCAACGGCGATAGTATTCTTGCATGCTGTTTAAAAAAATTTCTTCACCTAAAATATATTTTAACTCATCCAGCATTAAGGATGGTTTCGTGTAAGCATTCGCACCTGCAGCTCTGGTATTTTTAAACATATAGGTTGAGCGACTGATTGGTTCATCAAGGCCACTACTCATAAATCCGATCATGCTCCATTGTGTATTGCCTAGGTCGCTTGAAAACTTCCAATACTTTTTTTGCCAGTTTTTCAGTCTATCGCTTTTCATGTCAAACCCTTGATCTCCGTACCGGTCCACCATATACCATCGCTCTTGAAAGCTCGTAAACCCTTCATCCAGCCAAGACTCACGAACTTCGTTGTTTGCTAATATTCCAAAAAACCATATATGTCCCACCTCATGCAAAATAAGTCCCTCAGACTCACTGCCATCCATTACGAGCATCGGATATTCCATTCCTCCACCAGCCAGCCTATCGGTATTGGTAACTTGCGGGTAGGCATACATTCCGAACTTTGTACTAAGCCACTCAATCGCACGTTCTGTCCTTGCAACAACCTTTTTGGTCCATTTCTTGCCATTTTTTTGATTGTAAAGGACATGAACGTCAATACCATTCCAACTGCCGCTTTCGTATAAAAAATTGGGGGTTGTCACCCATGCAAAATCATGCACATTCTCAGCAAAAAACGTTACGATTCGTCTTTCGCTTTCATCGTATTCATTGCGGTTTTTTTTAAAACCTTTTAGCCACTGACTAAAATTCTGACTGGTATCTACTCGAACCTCTTCCCAACCCGGGTCACCATTTGTAACGGTTCCCGTAGAACCAATTATATAACCTCGAGGTACATTCATTGTAACTTCATAATTTCCAAACTCACCATAAAATTCTCCTTCAGCATGAAAGGGTTCATTGAACCAGCCATTTTCATCATACACCACTACCCTTGGATACCATTGCGCAAAATTATACTGCACTCCAACGCGCCCTGCTCGCTCTAAAAATTCTCCCACATGGTGCGTCCAATCCAAATCAATTACCATTGTAGCTCCGGGCTGAAGACCTTTGGAGAGCTTAGCAGACAATATTGTATCATCTATTTTAAAAGTATCCGATAATGCCGATGCGCCATTCTTTATGATGAAATTATTTATTTCGTATTTGCTAAAAAATGGACCTATACCTTTTTTAATGCGCGCTCCTCTATAGGTTCTACCAAGACCCGCTGAATACTCTCTATATTTAACGGTTCCTTCTTGAAAAGCATTTGCATATAGATTTAAATAGAAGTGATAAAGCGTATCAGGAGAATTATTTTTATAACTGATAGTGGAATGTCCCCCAATGGTATGATTAGCAGTATCCAACTGGACATCCATTTTATAGGATACAAATTGTTGCCAGTAATCCTCTGCAAAAATTGGAGAAAGACATAATAACAATAAAAGGTTAATTTTTTTCATTTTTTTCTTTTCTAATATTTATTTTCTTCAGAAAAAGAACTTTTGAAGTCACTTCCTGATGGATTTTGAAATACCTTCAGTTCAAATTCTGATACAACAGACAGTAAATGATCAAAAATATCAGACTGTATCTTTTCATAATTTGCCCAGTCGGTGTCGTTTGAAAAAACGTAGATCTCAATGGGCAGTCCACTTGCGTTGGGAGGTAACTGTCTTACCAAGAATGTCATTTCATTATGAATCTGATTATGATTTCTTAGATATCCTTCAACATAGGCTCTAAACGTACCAATATTGGTCAGAGACCTTCCGTTGATTAAACCCTCTTCTTCAACCTTGCTATCGCTGTTAAACTGCTGAATTTCTTCAAGTTTTACTTTAAGATAATCGGATATTACATTGAATTTACTATATCTATCGATCATTTCTTTTGTGCAAAATTTTATTGTATTCATGTCAATATTTATTGAGCGTTTTATTCTTCTTCCTCCACTCTCTGACATACCTCTCCAATTTTTAAAGGACGAATCAATGAGCTTATTGGTTGGAATGACACTAATAGTTTTGTCCCAGTTCTGAATCTTTACGGAATGAAGTGCAATGTCTATCACATCACCATCGGCTCCAAATTGAGGTGCCTCTACCCAATCACCAACCTTAAATAGGTCGTTAGAGCTTATCTGAACACTAGAAACCAGCGATAGAATTGTATCTTTGAAAACCAACACAAGGACCGCAGTTAAGGCTCCCAGTCCACTCAATAAATACACCGGTGAATTACCTGTTAGAATCGCCATCACAACGATGATTCCAAAAATATTTATCAAAAGCTTTCCTATTTGTGTATAGCTTTTGATGCTAAACTTTTTTGATAGGTCCGTGAGCTTAAACATCTCATTAAAGGCATTAATAAAGGCATTTAATGAGTAGAGAAATACTATGGCAATGGCAGATAGAATTGCTCTATCTAATAGGGCATTCCAAAAAATTATATCCTTTGAATTGTAAAGTATGATCAGTGGAACAAGATAAGGAAGCTTGTTGAACACTCTTTGTTCAATCAAAATGTCATCAAATTTTGTAGAGGTCTTTTTAAACAAATGAGAGACCGTTCTGAGTAATATCCTTGATGTTATAAAATAGGCGACCAGACAAAGTATGCCAATGACTAGATAAGAGGAATACCACTGGTCAGAAAAAAGGGACTGTATAAACTCTTGAGAATCTTGCATGTTTTTCCTTAAAAATTTTAAATGTTAAATTTCTATGATAGCTTCTTTTGTAAATAATTATCGATTGACCGCTTTGTAATTTTCATTTGCTCTTTGGTGTCACCTAGTCTTTTGAGGTAAAAATTTTCAACGTAATCTAAAATCCAATAAAGCGCATTTTGAAGTTTGTCAGAGTAAAGTATGTTCAATGTATTTTTGTCAAAAGTTTTTGTCCCATGAACAAGGCTGTAAAAATCTATGAAATAGTCGCTTTTTAGCTTCTGTAGGCGTAAATCATAAAGATTGCTGTTGGTGTCTAGTCTTTTGTAAAAATGCTCATAGAGTAGCGAAATTTCATTGCTAATAGCCATATCAGTTGAAAAATTCAATCGACCACTAGATACTGAGGCTTTATAAGAGGTTAAGGATCCGAAGAAAGTTGGAGCGGTAACTCTTTGTATCGATGTTAAAATATCATTTTCATCAAACTGGAGCTTTTTATCACTATAGCTAATTATTTTTTTAAGTAAAATTTTTTGATTCTCGACTGAAGCAATAATCCTATTTATGTTTTCCACATCGCTTTGTATTTCGATCGAGATATTTTTATAATCCTCAATTAATTTTTTTTGAATATCTCTCTCCTGGCGCTGATCTTCAACCCATAAAGATATTGTAATTCCAAACAATACTGCTAAAAACTCAATACCTCCTCTTGCTAAAATTTTTTTCAAACTAAACTTTCTAATTTTTTTGGTTGTTGATGCCATTCAAGAGATCCTGTACCAAACTGTACTTCAGTCCAGCGCTTTGCTGTAAAATTTATTTTAGCCATATTTGCTGTAGTAAAATTAATATAATCTTCATGCGTTGCTTTTGAAATAAAGTTCGAAAAATTAGGTTCGTGTCCAACTAGACACAGCACGTTATTGGAGTCGCTTTGAGCATGTATGAGATTTAGAAGATAATCTGGTGAACCTCCATATATACCACCTTCAAGCACAATTTTAGAATCCCAGTTAGCGCTATTAATTGCAAGCTTAGCTGTGGATTGAGCTCGAAGAGCTGTGGATGAAATGACTAGATCTGGAATTTGATTTTTCTCTGCAAGAAACCTGCCCATTCTCATTGCAGCATGAACTCCTCTTTTGGATAACGGTCGCTCATGATCACTTCCATAGGATGCATTCCAGTCTGATTTACCATGTCTAAATAATATTACTGATTTCATATGTCAATAATAGCGAGAGTATGGATTTTACCAAAATCCTTAGTTTGATAAATAAAATTTTTTTAATATTTATTATACCAAAGGAGATAATAATGAAAAAAATCACATTAATTTCGTTACTTATGCTATCAGCAGCTTTTTCTCAATTAAGGGTTGGAGCTGATATATCAAGAGAAATGAATCTTGAGGGTCTCGCGGCAGAGAAATCTGAAGGCATGGGAATAACACTTGGCTATGAAAAAATGCTGCTTGGGCTCTTAGGTGCTGGTGGCGAATTTACCCTTGGAGGTGACGAAGGTCCTGACATGATTTATGGCTACGGAGTAGCTAAAGTACCAGTAGGACTTCCAATGTTTAGGGGTATAGTTAGAATGGGTTACTCACTGCCAGTTGGAGAAGACGGTGACATGTACAAAGCAGGTTTAGCATATGGCGCAGGATTGCGATTTAAATTTCCAGTTCAACCTATTGGCGTTGAAGTGCTCTATACCATTCATAATTTAGAAATGAAAGATCAAGGAGATGGTTTTGCAGAACTGCTAAGCGAACTTGGTTTTACATGGAACGTAATGAATATTACTGCCACGTACAATTTCTAAATCCTTTTTTTTAATAATCAAAAGCCCTAATGATTAATTTGTTAGGGCTTTTTTTATTTCAATTTTCATAGCAATAGATTGACACTTAAGCGCATCTGAAGTTTCAATCATTCCCAAGAAAATTTTCTTACCCTTTTCATCTTTTCGGTCATATCGACGATAAAGCCCTTTCGGTGACTCACCAGTTAATGCTTTTAAAAAAACGCATGCTGCAAGATAGCTCCCTATTGGTGATGGGTGTTTACTGTCACTTGTAAAAATTTTTGATTCAGGAAATTCACTCTGGAAGAGTCTAAAAGCGGTTCCAACTGGCGCTAGAACTACTTCGTTATTGATTAATGGCATAAGAGCAAGCTCGACAGGATCAAGCCCTTTGTATTTCTTAGGTTTCATTGCCTCGTAGGTCCAGGTTCCATAGATGATAACTTTAGCGTTGTGTGATTTTGCGAGACTTATGAACTTGTTAAAATACTTTAGCGATTCTAAGGTATTTGCAAGTGGATTAGTGCTGTAATCTTGTAGAATTATTGTATCAAATTGACCCTGTTTAATTTTTTCTACAGTGCTAAGGTTTTTATTGCCATCCCAATGATCTTTAAGGCTTGCACCTCCTGCAGTTGATTGGTAAATATCGATCTCGATACCCTTTTCTTTTGCCATTGACTCAACAACTAATGGCATATTGAAATAAAAAGTAAAGCTGTTGCCAACAAATAAAATCTTTTGCGTGGGATTGTTTTCAGCTCCAAAGGAGCTGGGAAACAATAAAAATCCTATAATCCAAAGACGTTTCATGGTTACTTTCACTAACGTTTTTTTAAGTAATTCGTCAAATAAACCTGGATAAAATAATGAAAAAAATTATATCTACATCCCTTCTTTTGTTTTTAGTGAGCTGTACCTCAAACCCAAAAACAAATTTTGAAATAGATTATGAAGAGTATCAGCTTGATAACGGTTTAACGGTTATTCTACATCAAGATGATTCTGACCCTTTGGTTGCAATTGCTACCGTTGTCCATGTTGGCTCGAATAGAGAAAAACCTGGAAGAACGGGGTTTGCTCATTTTTTTGAACATGTATCTTTTACTGCATCAGAAAATACACCTAATGGAGCACATCGCTTACTCATTCCTACGTGGGGTGGACAAAGGAATGGGGGTACCAGTTTTGATTTTACGTATTACTATGGTGTGGTGCCTAAAGATGCCATGGAAAAACTTGCATGGATAGCGTCTGACATTATTGGTTTTGTTATTAATACTGTTGATGAACAAACACTAGAGGGCGAAAAGCAAGTTGTTAAAAATGAGAAAAGGCAACGCGTTGACAACCAACCTTACGGTCATGGAAGAGGAATAATTTTGAAGGCGCTTTATCCCAAAGGGCACCCCTACAGCTGGTCGGTAATTGGTGACCTTGAAGACCTTCAGGCGGCAACGGTTGATGATGTAAAAGAATTTTATAAAGAATTCTATGGCCCAAATAATATGACAGTCGTTATTGCTGGAGACATTAAAATCGATGAAACGAAAAAAATGGTTGAGAGATGGTTTGGTGAGATTAAACCTTCATCCAATGTTTCCGCGGACCCTAAACCACAACCTGTTTCGCTTTCTGAATCTAAAAATTTGTTCCATTTGGATAAATTTGCTAAACTTCCTGAATTAAGCATCGTCTTTCCTACCGTAGAAGAGTATCATCCAGATGCCTATGCGCTTAGTGCTTTAGCTGCTCTTTTATCGGATGGTAAAAATTCACCTTTTTACAAAGAGATTGTAGAAAAACAGCGCATTGCTCCCAATGCTTCTGCTTACAACTATTCTTCTGAAATTGCAGGCCAGTTCACCATCAGAGTTCGATCCAATCCCAATACTAAGCTAGACTTGGTATATGATGCCATCAAGCAAGCACTAGAAAACTTTGAAACTGATGGGGTAAACGAAAAAGATCTTAAAAGAATTAAAGCGGGTCAAGAAACAGCATTTTATAATGGAATCTCTACAAATCTGAATAAAGCTCTGCAACTTGGACTTTACAGTGAATACGCTGGTGACCCTGGCTTCATAGGTCAAGACATTCAAAACATTCTTAATGTGACGGTTGAAGATGTTCAAAGAGCATATGAGAAATATATTAAAGATAAGCCTGCAGTTTTCTTAAGTATAGTTCCTCAAGATCAATCTAGTCTAGTTCTTTCAAATTCCACACAGGCAGATGTAAAAGAAGAGGAAATTGTTCCAGGAGCTGAAAAAAACTTTAGTATGAAATACGGAAAAGAAAAATCTGAATTTGAAAAAACTCCAACCAAGTACGACCGATCCGAACCTCCTTTTGGAGAACCTCCTTTATTAGAACTTCCAAAGGTTTGGAGAGGCGATCTTTCTAATGGTATTAAGCTTTATGGCATTGAAAACGATGAATTGCCCATGATTCAGTTCACGATGCGAATTGATGGAGGTCAAGCGCTTGATCCTGAAGGAAAAGAGGGCGTTGCTCTTTTGCTGGGATCCATGTTAAAAGAAGGAACAAAAGATAGAACCCCCGCTGAATTAGAAGAGGCCATTGATTTGCTTGGCTCCAGCATTTCATTATCAGTCGGCTTGGAGGGTATGTACATTTCAGGAAATACTCTTGCAAAAAACTTTAATGAAACCATTTCCATAATGACAGAAATGCTCACTGAACCCCGTTGGGATGAGCAAGCGTTTGAAATAGTTAAAAACAGAAGAATTAACTCTATCAAACAGCGAAGAACAAATGCACAATCAGTTGCATTTAGCGCCTTGGCTAGACAACTCTACGGCCCTGGCCACCCAGCATCAACACCGCTAGGCGGAACAGAATTCTCAGTAAACTCCATTACGATGGAAGATTTAAAAAACTATTTCTCTTCAAATCTTTCACCCAAAGTTTCTCATTTCCATATAGCTGGAGATATTAAACAGACCACTGCTCAAAGACTATTGGGTCAACTATCTCAAGCTTGGAAAGGCGAAAAGGTGAATATTCCTAAGATCCCTCGCGTTGAACCACCCTCAAAACCAAAAGTATTTTTTATTGACATACCAGACGCAAAACAGTCGGCCATTAGCGTCGGTACGCTTACGATTCCAGGTAATGATCCAGAGCTGTTTAAGCTAACGGTTGTGAATAATAGATTGGGTGGAGGAATGGAAGCAAGGCTAATGCGCACACTGCGTTTGGAAAAGGGATATACTTATGGAGCAGGTTCGTTTTTAAGAGCTAACTCATTTCAAACACCCTTCTACGCTTATTCGCAAGTTCGCAGTAATGTTACTCTCGAGTCGCTTGATATATTTAAGAATATTATAAACAGCTACTCTGAATCCTACAATGAGGAAGATCTCGAAACTACAAAAAACAAATTAATCAAAAGCAATGCATTGCGTTTTGAAAGACTCGGAAGCATGATAAATATGCTTGATACCATGAGCAAATTCAATTTGGGAGACGCATATATACTTGACGAGCAAGAGGTCTTATCCTCAATGAAACTTGATGAAGCTAAATCTCTTGCTAAAAAGAGGCTCGATGGAAAAAAAATGTACTATGTAGTAGCTGGAGATGCTAAATCGCAACTTGGCCGTATATCAAAACTGGGTTATGGCAAACCAGTTATACTTGACAGAGATGGAAATAAAGTAAAGTAAATTTAAAAGGTTGAGCTATCGCTGACTGGGTCCTATTTGCTTCAATTTTCATTGGAATTTTACTCGTTCTTGGTACGGCTGAGACAGTAAAAACTTACTTAAATAAACCAGCAAATTGGACAAGAAAATTCATACATATTAGTGTAGGTTTGGTGGTATCTATTTGTCCATTTTTATTTAAAGTAAATACTCAACTAATCGCTTTATGTCTTTTATTTATAGTTATTAATACTTACCTATATAATAAAAATAAGGTGAACAGTATGCATAGTATCGATCGAGCTAGCTATGGTACTATTATTTTTCCAATATCAGTTCTTATCTTATCGGTTTTTTTTTGGGAAAAGCCAATAACTTTCTTTATTTCAATTGTTACCCTTGCTATTGCTGATCCTATGGCCGCAATTGTTGGTGAACGCTCTAAGGAGCATTTTAAACCCTGGAAGGACCGTAAGTCATTACAGGGATCGCTGGCCATGTTTTCATCAACTTTTATAATTGTTCTTTTTGGGACAGATTTCATGGTGCGGTTTTTTAATGCATCGTTCTATCTTCCTATTCATATTCTTTTAGGGTTAGCGTTGTTTACATCACTATGCGCTACGCTTTCTGAAATGCTATCCTATCGAGGTTCAGATAATTTTTCAATCCCGGTTATCACATTCTTTTCTTATGAAATTTTCTTAATCAACTATACCCATGGATCGTTAATAGATCTATTGCTATGGACAGGATTATCCATTCTAATTTTTACCTTATCTTACAGATTAAAGTCTGTTAGCTTAAATGGCGCTATTGGTGGTTTTTTAATTGGAATCTTAATATTTGGTTCTGGAGGGTGGGCTTTGATATCTCCACTAGTCTTCTTTTTTGTCAGCTCGTCAATTTTATCAAAGACTAAAGATAAGAAAGATTCCAGAAGAGATCTTTTGCAGATTTTGGCAAATGGTGCTGTGCCTGCCTTTCTTGCGCTAACCTATTTCTTTTTTTCTTATGAACTAGCTCTTTTTGCTTATTTTGGGGCGCTTGCGGCTGCCACAGCAGATACCTGGGCTACGGAAATAGGTTATTTTTCAAAGAAAGACCCTATGCTACTAATTGGTTTCAAAAGAGTAAAAAAGGGGGAATCTGGCGCAATATCCCTTATTGGAACCATTGGTACTATTGCTGGGGGATTGGGCATTGCTTTAATTTCGCAAACTGTACATGATTCGAAGCTGGCTATTTTTTTTATTACTGCTGCTGGTATTATGGGGTCGTTTGTGGATTCTTTTTTTGGACAATTCATTCAAGCCAAATACCAGTGCAATATATCTGGTGAAATTGTAGAAGAAAAATATAATCTTAATGAAAAAACTATTCTTTTAAATGGCGTAGAATGGATAGACAATAATTTCGTAAACTTGGCAAATACATTGACTGGTGCTTTGGTTGCAGGTCTTTTCTTTTTTCTTTATGGATAAATCAATAACATATCAACAAACTGCAAAGAATATAGATCTTTGTTTTAAAGATTACCCTATCAGTATTATTGGAAAAATGTCTTTGATAGCCTCTATGCTAATGAATGCATTTCCAGATTGGATATTTTGCGGTTTTTATCGAAAGGTTAGCGAAGAAATGCTAGAAATTGGTCCCTTTCAAAGCGCTATTATCCCCTGTGGACAAATTCATTTTTCAAGTGGGGTCTGCGGCAAGGCAGCATCTACTTGTGAAACCGTTATAGTTGAAAACGTAATGAACTTTTCTGGATATATCTCTTGTGATGATGAAACTGTGTCGGAGATTGTAGTTCCCGTTGTCAAGAACGGTGAGTTAATTGCGGTTTTGGATGTTGATGGTCCTAATGAGGGTCAATTTGATAGCACCGATCAAAAATATCTAGAGAAAATTGTACATCTAATATAAAAAAAGGCCCCACAGGGAGGCCTTTTAATTTTGTGCCTGTAAGAACAGATTAAATCACTTTATATACAATCAGTCCCACCATGACAATCAAAGAGACAAATATTAGCGAAACACCCATATTCCCCTTTTTAATTTCTTCCCATTCATCGATATCTGATGATAGCCAATCAAATACCTTTAAGGAAATACCTACGCCTAAACCAAAACCTATAGCGGCTGTGATTGCCCACAATAATGAACGTCCGTACTGGGCGAACATACCTTCTAAGCTCATTGGATCTAACATTCTTCCTCCTTATTATAAAGTTTGAATTGAATTCTTAATTAACCTCATAAAACTTGCAGTATCTATTTTACCTTCAGCTAATTTTTTCATTTGGTCAGGGGTCGCCTTTGCTGATATAACCATACCTTCTCTGGAAATTTTTGTTATAACAGTTACCTCAGTATCATTAGGTATTACAGGTTTGTAGGTTGATTTCTTTTTTGCAAAATTTTCTTGATGTTTGATGGCCTGGCCAACTGAAATAAATGCAACCAACATAGGGGTCTCAAAATCATTACGAAGCTTAGCCTGCATTTCAATAGTAAACTGATAAGAACCATCACTTTTTTTGGTTAATGACATCTTTTTTTCATCCACTGGCATGCGATACAGCTTACAAGTATTAACCACTTGTCTATAGAATGCATAATTTGCAAACACAAGTTGGCTTGTTAACAGAAAAAGCGCTGAAAATGTTATAATTCTTTTAAATGCCATTTTATTACCAAATTTTAAATTTAATAGAACAAGATTTTACAAGAGTAGCTTGCTCGGTGTCAAGCGCCAAATACTATTTGACCGTTTTTTATTACATGCCTTATCGGATGGTCAGTGACATAGTAGGGTATGTCAAAAAGGGTATCAATTTCCCAAATAACCAAATCAGCTTTTTTATTGATTTCAATAGATCCAACTTCATTCTCACATCCAAGCGCTAAGGCTCCATTATAAGTTGCGGCAATAAATGCCTCCTCAATACTCATTGACATACTCATGACAGCCAATGTCATAATAAAAGGAATTGACTGAATATGGCAACTTCCAGGATTAAAATCAGTTGCTAATGCGACAATTGCACCATAATCGATTAACTTTCTTGCGGGAGCATACGTTTTTTTATTTAAAAAAAATGTTGTGCCAGGTAGCAGGGTCGCTACAACGTTATTTTCTACTAATGATTGAATGCTACGATCATCAATCGCCATTAAATGATCTGCTGAAACCGCACCCATATCAGCAGCGAGCTGACTTGCGCCGATATTACTAAACTCATCTGCGTGAATGCGAGGAATGAAACCATAGTCTAAACCGCGCTTAATAATTGTACGTGCATGATCTACTGAAAAATAACCCTCCTCACAAAACACGTCTATATATTTAGCGATACCTTGCTCATAAACAGCTGGAATCATCTCATCAATGATAAGATTTACAAAACCTTGTTGGTTTTTTTGATACTCGACAGGAAAAGCGTGTGCGCCCATAAAGGTTGGGACAAGATCAATGCTATGATTTAAATCAAGATTTTTAATTACTTCTAAAGATTTAAGCTCTGAGTCGGTATTTAATCCATAACCAGTTTTAGCTTCTATCGTTGTAGTACCCAGAGAAATAAACCTATCCATTCTTTTAAACGCTTTGTTATATAACTCATCAGCGGTAGAATTTCTGACTCCCTCAATGCTTGAAATTATACCACCACCATTACGAGCTATTTCCTCATAGGTTTCTCCTAGGAGTCGCTGTTGATGCTCCTCATTTCGATTATTGTCAAAGATTGGGTGAGTATGTGAATCTATAAAGCCAGGTGTAACTAGTTTTCCTTTACAATCTATTGAGTTATTTGATGTCGGAGATCCTATGCTTGCAATGTATCCATTTTGAACTTGCAAAGATGTATTTCTTTCATAGCGTAATACATTTCCATCATAAACAGGCAAACACCCAATGTTGTGAAGTTCAATATCAAATGACATATTATTCTGGAATATCCACCTTCCAGTTTTTGGCATTTTTTATTGCTTCAGGGTAACCTGCGTCAACGTGTCTAAATATCCCCATTGCGGGATCATTTGTCAGCACTCGTTCAGCTCTTACAGACATTTCCTCGCTTCCATCAACGCAAATGACTTGTCCGGCATGTATTGAAAGCCCCATTCCAACACCACCACCTTGATGAATAGAAACCCAGGTAGCACCACTTGCAGTGTTAAGTAGAGCGTTTAGCAGAGGCCAATCTGCAACAGCATCTGAACCATCCAACATAGATTCTGTTTCTCTAAAAGGAGATGCAACAGATCCACAATCTAAATGGTCCCTACCTATGACCACTGGTGCAGACAATTCTCCGCTGGATACCATTTTATTGAGCTTAACACCAAACTGTGCCCTTTGACCATAACCAAGCCAACAAATTCGCGATGGCAGTCCTTGAAACTGAACTTGATCTTTTGCCATTGTAATCCAATTAGACAGTACTGTATCATTTGGAAACATTTCTAATACGGCAGCGTCTGTTTTATAAATGTCTTCAGGGTCACCTGAAAGAGCTACCCATCTAAAAGGGCCTTTTCCTTCACAAAAAAGAGGACGAATGTATTCAGGTATAAATCCAGGAAAATCAAATGCATTTTCTAAACCTGCTTTTTTTGCTTGTCCTCTCAAGTTATTTCCATAATCAAAAGCAATTGACCCCTTTTTTTGAAGTTCTAAAATTGATTTACAATGGCCAACCATAGACTCAAACGATTTTTCAATATACTCTTTTGGTTTATTTTTTCTAAAATCTTCAGAATTTTCTACAGAAATACCTGAGGGAACATACCCATCCAGCTCATCATGAGCTGAAGTTTGGTCTGTTACCATATCTGGTGTAAAATCTATTTCAACCATCTCTCTAATTATGTCAGCTGCATTACCAACTAATCCTATTGTAAGGGCTTTTTTATTGTTTTTTGATTCTAATGCAATTGATATTGCCTCCTTAAGCGAAAATACAGATATATCTAAATATTTTGTCTCAATTCGTCTTTTCATTCTGGATGGATCTACTTCTATACAAATGGCAATTCCATTATTCATTTTAATTGCAAGAGGTTGAGCTCCACCCATACCGCCTAATCCAGCAGTAACAACTATCTTACCTGTGAGGTCGGAATTAAAATGTTTTTTGGCAGCGGCAGCAAACGTTTCATAGGTGCCTTGAAGGATTCCTTGCGTACCAATGTAAATCCATGAACCAGCCGTCATTTGGCCATACATCATCAGCCCTTCTTTATCAAGATCGTTAAAAGTGTTCCATGTGGCCCATTCTGGTACCAAATTTGAATTTGCGATTAAAACTCTGGGGGCGTGAGGTTGTGTTTTAGCAATACCAATGGGTTTGCCAGACTGTATCAATAGAGTTTCATCAATGTCCATCCTCTTTAAACATTTTAAAATAGAATCATAAGAGTTCCAGTTCCTTGCGGCCTTACCTTTTCCTCCATACACAACAAGATTATCAGGGTTTTCTGCAACTGATGCATCTAAATTATTTTGTATCATTCGGAAAGGAGCTTCCAATTGCCAGTTTTTACAATTAAGAGCGCTTCCAGTTGGCGATTGTATTTTACGTGATGTCATTATATTTTTTAAAAAAATATTTAAAATAATGCACTGTGATGATAGCTAAAGTTATTTATAAATATAATCCTTTATGGTGCGAAAATAAGACATGTTTTGAATTAGTGAGTTGTATGAAAAAAAAGCAATTGAATTAAATCGTGTTACCTTGGTGTATTTTACCTTGTTTAATGCTTCATTAGGTTTTTGATTATATGTAGAAACTCCCATAACAATTTTCTTACGATATTTACTGGGTAAGTTATCATACATAATATCAATGTTTGCTGCGAACACCTTAAGATCAGTAGCATAATTCATTGCAAAGGCTTTATCTAGATAACCTGCTACCAGCCATACATCCCACTCTTGATAAAATCTTTCTCTAGCCTCATACAGGCTTGGCTTAACTGCCGCCGTAAGCATTACTCCAGGATTAATTAATGAAATCATATCCTTAGTATCGCTAACAAGATCAGTAACAGACTTTCTTAAATAATCATTCCATGGCTGCGTTGAAAACAAATCATTTTCAGTGCTCAAGCCTGAAGTATGATTATATTTTTTAAAATTTGCAATGGCATATGGATTTTTTCCGTAATCAGAGTCATGATAACGAACATAATCAAGATGTAGCCCATCAATATCATAATTTTGAACTAATTCCTTAAAAACTCGAATAAGATATTTATTTACATTTGGATGGCCCGGTGAAAGATATAACCCCTCAAAGTTTTTTTTAGTTATTCTATTTTTTTGCAAGGATTTTTTTACATTTATTGGACCAACATTGTTATTATCTAACCAATCAGAGCGAGAAAACACCAAATGTTCATTTTGAACTGGCATTGTAGCTGAAGACCATAATAAATATGTGTTTACCCATACATGAACTTTTAAGCCCTTTTGTTTTGCAATTGGGATTAAATATGCAAGAGGGTCAAAGTCTAAATTTTTTATCAGTGAGGATTTAGGTACAAAAACTGAATTATAATAAGCATCACCCCTACCTCTAACTTGAACTACTATATTATTAAATCTATTGATAACTGCATATTCAATCATTCTATCAATACTATTTTCTGTTACTAATGAAGAACGGACAACCCAAATATAACGATCTTTAAATTGTGATTTTTGAGCAGAAATCTGGATGGTCTGTAAAAACAAAAAGGCAATAAAAATTGCCTTTTTTAAATGAAAATAAATGAGAGAAATTGTCAAGCTTCTTTTGCAGTCTCTTCAACCGCATCGTTCTCAACAGAAGTAAAGTCTACAAACTCAATGATGGAGACTGATGCGCGATCGTTATCACGAAAACCTCGCTTGATGATTCTGGTATATCCTCCATTCCTATCAATGTAAGTTGGAGCAATGTCATGTACAAGACTGTGAACAGAATCTTTGTAAGGTAATTTTTTCATAATTTGTCTGATTGAATTGAAATCAGCTTTTTTAGCTTTGGTAATCAATGGCTCGATAAAGGTTCGTAATTCTTTCGCTCTAGAATCAGTTGTTTGAATTCTTTTGTGGAGAATCAAATTCGAAGCAAGATTACGCAGCAGAGCTTTTCTATGAGATGGATTAACTCCGAGCTTTCTTCCTTTTTTTTGATGGCGCATTTTTTATACTTCTAACTTTAGATATTTATCAACATCCATTCCAAAGCTGATTCCCATATCATCTAGCTTTTCAACAAGCTCTGTTAACGACTTTCTTCCGAAATTCTTATACTTTAACATCTCACTTTCTTCTTTGCTCACAAGTTCGTAAATATGCTTGATTCCAGCAGCTTGTAAGCAGTTATGGCTTCGAACGGACAGCTCCATTTCGTCTATGGTCAAATTGAGCAAATTTCGTACCTGAATGATTTCTTCGCTAATCTTTTCAGTAACTTCAAGAACTTCAGGTTTTGCTATTGCTTAAACTAATTTTAAATGATCCATTAAAACAGTTGCTGAATAACTAATTGCATCCTGAGGCGTAACTGAGCCGTCTGTTTCAATTTCCATTGAAAGAATTTCAATTGGGTCTTTAGCTCCAGGAACAGGCTGTATGTTGTAAGTTACTTTAGTGACAGGATTAAAAATACTATCCATAGCAAGAGTACCAATTGGAGCATTTGGTAATTCATTTTCATCGGAAGGTATGTATCCCTTGCCCACACCTATTCTCAATTCAATTTCCATTTTTCCATTGGAATTAATTTCAGTGATATATTGATCTTGATTTAAGACTTCAAATTGATCTGTTGCTTTTTGGATGTCAGCTGCTGTAAACACCTTTTTACCTTTCAAGGTTAGCTTAACATTGTCAACATCAGAGTCAGAAAGTTTAAATCTTACGCTTTTTAAATTTTGAATAATATCGGCCATATCTTCTTTGACGCCAGATATTGTAGAAAACTCATGCAGAACACCATCAACTTTTACATTTGTAATAGCAGCTCCCGGTAAGCTTGTAAGCAAGACACGTCTTAGTGCATTACCAACTGTAACACCGTACCCTCTCTCTAGTGGTTGAAGAACAAATTTACCATAAGTATCGGTAAGGGTATCTTTATCTGTTTTTATTTTTAGTTTATATTCTTTTTTTGCCATTAGATTAATTACCTCGTTTTTTATTTTGAGTATAACTCAACTACTAATTGTTCATTTACCGTAAGCTGCATATCTTCTCGATCAGGAACGGCTACAAAATTACCTGTCATTTTAGCTTTATCTAGTTCTAACCAGGGAAAAGAAATATCACCTTTTACTTTTTTTATTGAATCCATAATTACATCTAGTTTTTTTGATTTATCTCTTACCTTGATAACATCTCCTGGCTTTAATGAAGCTGAAGGATAGTTACATTTTCGATCATTAAGCAAGAAATGGGCATGTGAGACTAGTTGACGAGCTTGCGATCTAGTAGAAGCAAAACCCAATCTGTAAACTACACTATCAAGCCTGCATTCCAAAAGCTGAAGGAGGCTCGTTCCGGTCTCCCCTTTCATTTTTTCTGCTTTGTGAAAATAATTTCTAAATTGTTTTTCTAGAACCCCATACATCGCTTTTATTTTTTGTTTTTCTTGCAACTGAATTCCATAGTTTGATAATCTTTTTCTTCTATTTGGACCATGCTGACCAGGGGTATATGGTTTTTTGTTTAGCAATGCATCATATTTTGGATTACCAAAAATATTCTCGCCAAATTTCCTAACTAATTTTCCTTTGGGTGTATCAACTTTTGACATAAATATCTTAAACCCTTCTTCTTTTTGGCGGTCTACATCCGTTGTGAGGCAAAGGAGTAACATCTTTGATTGAAACAACCTCTAAACCAGCTACTGCAAGCGCTCTTATTGCAGATTCTCTTCCAGCTCCTGGACCCTTAACTCTGACATCTACTGTTTTCATGCCCATCTGAACAGCTTCATTAGCTGCTTTTTCAGCAGCCATTGTCGCAGCAAATGCTGTGCTTTTTCTTGATCCCTTAAAACCACTAGTTCCAGCAGTCGACCATGCAACAACATTGCCAAATTTATCAGTAAGCGTAATATGAGTATTATTAAAAGTAGCTTTAACATGGGCTATTCCAGCAGTATCTACGCTGCCTTTCTTTTTTCTTTTTTTAGTATCTTTTGTTTGTGCCATAAATTTATGCTTTCTTTCCGAGTCCGATAGTTCTTCTCTTACCTTTGCGTGTTCTCGAGTTTGTTTTTGTTCGCTGGCCATTTACTGGTAGACCGCGACGATGTCTTAACCCCTGGTAGCAACCAATATCTCTTTTCCTCTTTATATTCATAGAAACTTGAGTTCTATGCTCTCCTTCTACTCTTATCTCTAGAGCGGTGATTGCATCTCTAATTGCTACAACTTGATTATCGGTAAGGTCTTTAACTCTTTTATCCTCATCGACTTTAGCTTTAACGCAAATATTTTTTGCCTGGGTAAGTCCAATTCCATGAATATAGCATAAAGAATATGGAACTTTCTTTTCTCTTGGTATATCTACACCTGCTATACGAGCCAAATTCTACTCCTATCCTTGCCTTTGTTTGTGTTTGGGGTTTTCACATATAACCATAACAACACCTTTGCGACGTATTATTTTACATTTGTCACAAATTTTTTTTACTGATGCTCTTACTTTCATTCTATTTGTTTCTATAAGTTATTCGACCTCTTGTAAGGTCGTAGGGTGAAATCTCAAGCTTGACGATATCACCCGGTAAAATTTTTATAAAATGCATTCTCATTTTTCCACTAACATGCGCTAATACTTCGTGTTTGTTATCACCAATTTCAACTTCAACTCTAAACATTGCGTTTGGAAGAGTCTCTTTAATTACCCCTTCAACTTGTATTGCTTCTTCTTTAGCCATTTTTAGATACCGCACTTAGTATTTTTGGACCATCTGAAGTAATTGCTATTGTATGTTCAAAATGAGCAGAAACTTTACCATCAGCAGTTCTAATTGTCCAACCATCTGCATCAGTTACAACCTCTTTGTTACCCATATTAATCATTGGCTCAATTGCGATACACATTCCTTCACACAATTTATAACCTTGTTTGGGATTTCCGTAGTTTGGTATTTGAGGCTCTTCATGTAGATTTGAACCAATTCCATGGCCAACAAGTTCACGAACAACAGAATATCCATTTTTTTCTGCATGAGATTGTATAGCATATCCTATATCAGAAACATAATTACCAGGCTTTGCCTCTGCAATGCCTTTCGTTAGACAGTCTTTGGTTGTTTTCATTAATTTTTGTCTACTTTCTGAAACATTACCTACTGAAAAAGTGATAGCATGATCTCCATAGTAACCTTCTTTTTCAGCGCCGCAATCTATTCCAACTATCTGACCATCTTCTAAAAATTTGTTGCTGGGGATACCATGAACCACCTCATCGTCAACAGATACGCATAGAGTTGAGGGAAAACCCATATACCCCTTAAAGGCTGGTCTTGCTCCTTTGGATAAAATGAATTCTTCAGCCATTTGGTCTAAATCAATAATTTTAATTCCGGGTCTTACATGCTCAGAGAGCATATTTAAAGTATCAGCAACGATTTGGCAGCTCGCCGAAATAAGGGAAATTTCTCTATCAGTTCTAATATGCACCATCCTAAATTCTTCTTCTGCCTCTTATTTTACCTTTAGATAGGAAGCCATCATAATGACGACTCATTAAATGAGATTCAATTTGCTGCAATGTATCAAGAGCAACGCCTACAATAATCAATAAACTAGTTCCTCCAAAAAATGAAGCTAAATCATAGCTTACATCCATAAGCTGCATTAGTACGTAAGGAAAAACAGCAACAGCGGCTAACGCAAATGAGCCTGGTAATGTTACGCGAGATAAAATATTATCTATATATTCAGCAGTTTTTTTTCCAGGTCTAATACCAGGTATAAAACCGCCATGTTGCTTCATTTGCTGAGAAACTTGGGTGGGATCAAAAGCAATGGCAGTATAAAAATATGTAAAAAATACGATCATCAAACCAAATACTATCCAGTAAAAGGGATGGTCAAAAGAAAACCAACGCATAACAGCCTGCATGAAAGGACTTTCGTTAAAAAATGTTGCAATAGTGCTCGGTATAAACATTATACTTTGCGCAAAAATAATTGGCATGACACCTGCAGTATTTACCTTAAGCGGAATGTGCGTAGACTGTCCACCGTAGACTTTTCTACCAACAACGCGCTTGGCATAAGAGACAGGTATTTTTCGAGTTCCCTGTGTTAACAAAACAACAAAACATATTACAGCTAGCATTATTCCAATTAAAATAAGCTCGCTTAGTAAGCTTCTAACTCCCTCATTAATTAATGCAACTTCACCAACAATCACATTGGGAAGTCTTGAAACAATTCCAATCATTATAATAAGAGAAATACCATTTCCTATTCCTCTTTCGGTAATCCTTTCACCAAGCCACATTAATAAGATTGTACCAGTAATTAAACAAATTGTACCTGTAAAAATAAATGAAAATCCGGGGTTTATTACTACAGACTGACCACCAGATGACATTGAAGGTAGAAAAACGGCAACAATACCATATGCCTGCATTGCAGATATTAAAACAGTTAAATATCGTGTTACTTGTGTAATCTTTTTCCTTCCAGCCTCTCCTTCTTTTTGAAGCCTTTGAAAATAAGGAACAACAGTACTCATTAACTGAATGATAATTGAGGCAGAAATATAAGGCATTATGCCAAGGGCAAAAAGCGTAGCTTTTTCAAAAGCGCCTCCTGCAAATAAATTATAAAGCCCTAAAAGTGTATTCTGATATCCTTGAAATGCAGCACTTAAGGCATCACTATTAATACCTGGTATGGGGATATGAGCACCAAGCCTTGCAACAATGAGAACTCCTAAAGTAAAAAGAATTCTTTTGCGTAATTCAGGAATGATAAAAATAGATTTAAGCTTATCGATCATTAAATTATTGAACTTCGGCAGTTCCCCCAGCTTTTTCAATTTTAGCCTTTGCAGAAGCGCTAAATGCGCTTGCTACTACATGAATTTTTTTGTCAATTTCACCATCACCCAAAACTTTTATTGGTCTTAATGAATATTTCACTAATCCATTATCCTTTAAAACAGTTGGATTTATTTTATCAAGATTCATCAAATTCAAATCAGAGAGATTGACTAATTGATATTCTTTCTTAAAGAGAAAATTTTTAAACCCTTTTTTAGGCACTCTGCGATGCAGTGGCATCTGACCCCCCTCAAACCAAGGACGATGTTTAGATCCTGATCTCGAATGGTAGCCTTTGTCACCTCGTCCGGCATTTCTTCCTAGACCTGACCCGTGACCTCTTCCAACTCTCTTTTTTGATTGAGTGGACCCTGTAGCTGGTTTAAGCTCGCCAAGTTTCATATTATTCTTGAACCTCAATTAAATAATCAACTACATTAATCATACCCCGAAGCTGTGGTGTATCTTTATGCTCTACTACTTGGTTTATTTTTTTCAATCCCAAAGCTTTTAAGGTTAGTTTTGCTTTTTGTTTATACCCTATTGGGCTTTTAATCTGTTTAATTTTAAGTGTCTTTTTAGTCATAAATTTTTAGTTAAATACTTCTTTAATTGAAATACCTCTTTTATTTGATACGCTTACTGCGTCTTGAAGACTAGTAAGTGCTTTCATGGTCGCCTTAGTAACGTTTAGAGGGTTATTTGATCCAAATCTTTTGGTTAAGATATTCTTAATACCGACCTGCTCCATAACTGCACGTACCGCAGCACCTGCTATAATACCTGTACCAGGGGCAGCAGGTTTCAACATAACCTTACTGGCACTAAATCTTGATACAATCTTGTGAGGTATCGTTCCATTTATCAGATCAATTTTTACAATATTTTGTTTAGCTTCTTCTTTGGCCTTATTAATAGCAGACATTACTTCACCAGCTTTTCCTTGTCCAATACCAACATGCCCTTTACCATCTCCAATAACAACAAGTGCTCCAAACCGAAAGTTTTTGCCTCGTGAAGTTACTTTTGCTACACGGGTAACTCTGATAACGTTTTCTTCTTGTAGGTCTAATTCTGCAGGATTAATCATAAATTCTCAATTCTTAAAATTTTAAACCGGCCTTGCGAGCTGCCTCAGCCAGCGCTTTAATTCTTCCATGATATGGATTTCCATTTCTATCAAAAACAACCTCAGTTATTTTCTTCTTCTTTGCTTTGATGGCTATGGATTCACCGACAACTGTGCTAATATCTTTTTTTGTAATAGCTTTTTTTAAATCTTTCTGAAGATTTTTATCTAAAGATGAAGAGGAGACTAAGGTTGATTGATTGTGATCATCAACGATCTGAGCCGTAATATTTTTTAAAGATTTGGATACAACCAGACGTAACCGAGTAGGGTGGGCAACATTATTAGCTTTGCTTCTGTTGGTTCTTCTCAGGTTACGAATTTCTTTTTTTGTTAAGTTTTTTATCATCCTGTAGCTCCACCTACGGTTTTTCCTTGCTTCGAGCGTACGTATTCGTTTTTATACCTTATGCCCTTACCTTTATATGGTTCTGGCTTTCTGAAAGATCTAATTTTTGCAGAAACTTCTCCAACAAGCTGCTTATTGATACCAGACACAACTATATCGGTTTTATTAGCTTTTATTTCAATGCCATCAGGTGGTTCGAAGTATATGTCGTGTGAATATCCCAGCTGCAAAATCAGATATTTACCATTCATATTTGCCTGATACCCAACACCTCTTATTTCAAGTTCTTTTTCAAAGCCATTTGATACTCCTTGAACTGCATTGGCTAACAGCTGCCGCACAGTACCATGCAAAGACCTGAATTTTCTAGAATCTGAAGGTCTGCTAACTATAATTGTATTATTATCCTTAACCACTTTTAATCCATCATTGATAAAAACATTTAGAGAGCCTTTGGGGCCTGATACTTTAACATTATCATTTGAAATATCAAGGCTAACCTTATCAGGGATTTCAATTATTTTATTTCCAATTCTTGACATTAATTACCACACATTACAAAGGACTTCGCCGCCAACACCAATGCGCTTAGCAACTTTATTTGAAATAACACCTTTTGAGGTGGACAGAACAGAAATGCCTAAACCATCTAATACGCGTGGTATTTCATTTTGGTTAACATAAACTCTTCTGCCAGGCTTACTTACTCTTTCAATACCAGAAATGACAGAGCGTCCTTTATGATCGTATTTAATAAATATTCTAATTTTCTGACCAACTTTATTATTAATAAACATGAAGTCTTCAATGTATTTTTCTTCCTTCAAAACATAAGAAATTCTTTTTTTCATATTTGAGGATGGAATATCTACAAACCTTTTATCAACAGACATTGCGTTTCTTAGTCTTGTTAGCATATCAGATATAGGATCAGTCATTGACATATTAATCTCCTTACCAACTAGCCTTAATTACGCCTGGTATTTCACCTTTTAAGGCCATTTCCCTAAAACAAATACGGCATAAACCAAACTTTCTCATATAACCATCAGGTCGACCACAATTAAAACAACGATTGTACTTTCTGGTGCTAAACTTTGGAGCTTTTTTAGCTTTAACAATAAGTGCTTTTCTAGCCATTAGATTCCTCAACAATTACTTCATTTTTAGTTGGTTTTTCGCGTAATGGTAGGCCTAATAATTTAAGCAACCAGTAAGACTCATCATCAGTATGAGCGGTGGTAGAAAAATTGATATCCATACCTCGAATGCTATCAATTTTGTCATAATCAATTTCAGTAAAAATAATTTGCTCTTTGACACCGAAGGAAAAGTTTCCTCTTCCATCGAAAGATTTAAAAGAAAGTCCCCTAAAATCTCTAGTTCTTGGCAATGCAACAGATACCAACCTTTCGAAAAAGTCATACATTCTATTTCCTCTCATCGTAACTTTGCAACCTATTGGAAAACCTTTTCGAATTTTAAAATTTGAAATATCTTTTCTTGATTTTGTAACTATAGGTTTTTGACCTGAAATTAGGGTTAATTCATTGATTCCGCTTTCAAGTTTTTTTGGATTATCTTTAGCGTCTCCAATACCCATATTTATAGATATATGACGAACTTTAGGTACCTCCATAACGTTCGAATAGTTGAACTGCTTCATCATTGAGGGAACAACCATATCTGTATACTTTAACCTAAAATTTGGTAAATTTAGCCTAGAAGTTTTCGTCTTCGACATTAGTCTTTAATTTCCTCGCCATTCTTAATTGAAAATCTAGTTTTGGTACCATCATCAAGCGATTTATACCCAATTCGAGTAGGTGTGCTATTATGTAAAAACATAACGTTTGAAATATGAAGAGATCCTTCTTTTTCTACAATTCCACCTTTGGGATTGTCTTGAGTAGGTCGGGTATGTTTTTTAATAAGATTTACACCTTCAATAATAACACGATTTTTATTTTTTAAGATTTTTAAAATTTTACCCTCTTTACCTTTATGGTTTCCACTAACGACTCTTACATTCATACCGCTTTTAAGACGCATATTACAATACCTCCGGAGCCATCGATATAATTTTCATATAACCACTATCTCTAAGCTCTCTAGCAACTGGACCTAAAACTCTAGTACCTCTAGGCTCACCTGCTTCGTTAAGCAAGACTGCAGCGTTATCATCAAAACGAATATATGATCCATCTGGTCTTCTAACTTCTTTACGAGTTCTTACAACAACTGCTCTGGAGACCTGACCTTTTTTAACCATTCCGTCAGGTATAGCGTTTTTGACAGATACTACAATTACATCACCAAGAGATGCATATCTACGGCGACTGCCACCAAGTACCTTAAAACAGAGAACTTCTCTTGCTCCAGAATTATCTGCTACTTTTAATCTTGTTTCTTGTTGAATCACTATTCAATTATCTAGTTTGATTGACTTGCGAACAATTTCACTTACTTGCCAACGCTTTGTTTTGCTCAAAGGACGAACAGAAGAAATTTTAACTATATCTCCAACTTTAGGGCTTACAGAGGCAACATGTGAATTATACTTTTTAAATTTTTTCAAAATTTTTCCGTAAACGGGATGTGGGATCTTGCGCGTTACTTGAACAACTACAGTTTTGTCCATTTTATCACTCACAACTTCACCTATCAAAACCTGCTTTCTTCTATCTTTCATTTAATTTCCTCACCACTTCTGATACCTTTTGCAAACTCACTTTTAACCGTGAGTAATTGAGCTATTTCTTTTTTAATGAATCTAATCTCCAAAGGGTCCTCTAACTGCTGCAGGGCTTTTTGAAATCGAAGGTTCTGAAGCTTGATTTGATTATCCTTAATCATATCATCCAGGTCAGACATTTTTAAATCTTTTAATTCACTTTTTTTCACTATAATTCTCTTCTGCTAACAATTTTAGTTTTGATTGGCAGCTTATTTGAGGCATTATGAAATGCTTTTTCAGCTCCATCTCTATCTACTCCATCCACTTCAAAAAGAATTCTTCCAGGCTTAACTACAGCGACCCAGTATTCAGGTGATCCTTTACCTTTACCCATCCTAGTTTCTGCTGGTTTCTTTGTGATAGGTTTATCCGGAAAAATTCTAATCCACATTTTTCCAATTTTTCTAACAACACGAGTGATTGATATTCGACATGCTTCTATTTGCCTGCTTGTAATCCAGCCTGCTTCAATCGCTTTTAAGCCGTATGAACCGAACGCAACATAGTCCCCGCCTTTGGCCATGCCTCTTCGATTTCCCCGATGATGCCTTCTGTATTTTGTTTTTTTTGGTTCAAGCATAATTCTATTTCACTGACTCACCATTACAAATCCACACCTTTATTCCAATAATTCCATATTGTGTTTGCGCTTCTGTTAAAACATAATCAATATCAGCCCTAAGTGTATGAAGTGGCACTCTTCCTTCAGAAAATTTCTCGCTTCTAGCTATTTCAGCCCCACCGAGCCTTCCGGCTACATTCACTCTAATTCCATCAGCGCCCATACGCATTGTGGATTGAATAGCCTTACTGACTACGCGTCTGTAAGAAACTTTCTTTTGTAATTGATGCGCAATATTTGCACCAACTAAAGCAGCATCAAGTTCGGGACGTTTGATCTCTGAAATGTTAATTTGAACAGTTTTGGATGAATTGGTATCAGTTGATAAATTGGTTAATTGCTTAACTTCATCTTTTAGTCTATTTACTTCTTCACCACCTTTTCCTATAACAATTCCTGGTCTAGCCGTATGTATGGTAATTGTAATCGTTTTAGATGTACGACTAATATCTACTTTTGAGATACCAGCATTTGGGAGGCGAGCATTTAAATATTTGCGAATTTTAACATCACCTTCAAGTTCAGTTGCAAAAGAATTTTCAGTAAACCATGTAGACTTCCAATTTTTATTAACTTGTAATCTGAATCCTACTGGATGTGTTTTTTGACCCAAAGTCTATACTCCTACCTTAATTGTCTTCAGTTGAAACAACTATTGTTAAATGCGAAGATTTTTTGTTTAATTTTGAAATTCTACCCATTGAAGCTGCTCTAAACCTTTTCATGTGTGGAGCTCCATTTGCAAAACACTCTTTAATATAAATGTCTTTAGTCGAAATATTTTCCTCATCAGATTTGTTCATTAGGTTGGCAACAGCGGAACTAAGTGTTTTTTCTATTTGATAAGCTGCTTTAGCTTTAGAAAAATGAAGATAATTCATTGCACGATCAACTTTTACCCCTCTGACATCATCTAAAACTAACCTCATTTTTCTTGGAGACTGTCTGATATGTCTAGTAATTGCTATTGCTTCCATAAATTATTAGTTCTTTCTATCCCCTGAATGAAGCCTAAAAGTTCTTGTTGGGGAAAACTCTCCCAGCTTATGACCCACCATATTTTCAAATACAAAAACAGGAATGAATTTATTACCATTGTGTACTGCAAAAGTGTGTCCAACAAAATCTGGAGTTATCATGGACCTTCGAGACCAAGTTTTGATTACTTGTTTTTTTCCGCTTTCATTCATCTTGTCTATCTTCTTTAAAAGCTTCGAATCGACAAATGGTCCTTTTTTTAAAGAGCGAGCCACAACCTACTTTCTCCTTTTAATTATTAAATCATTTGACTTTTTATTTTTCTTGCGTGTCTTGAATCCTTTTGCAGGCTGACCCCATGGTGATACTGGATGTCTTCCACCAGAGGTTTTTCCTTCACCACCGCCATGCGGGTGATCTACAGGATTCATCACAACGCCTCTAACTTTAGGCCTTTTACCAAGCCATCGAGTTCTTCCTGCTTTTCCAGATACGATCTGTTCATGAGATTTGTTACCTACTTCGCCAATAGTTGCAAAGCAGGTTTCTCTAACTAGACGAATTTCTCCAGATGGAAGTTTAAGTGTGGTAAATCCCTCATCGTGCGCCATTACCTGAGCAGCGGATCCAGCGCTTCTTACCATTTTACCACCACAACCAGGTATTAGCTCGACATTGTGCACAAACATGCCTGTTGCTACTTTAAACAAAGGCAATGCATTACCGATTTTTAATGGTGCGTTATCACCACTAACAACTTCATCTCCAACTTTAATTTGAGATGGAGATAAAATGTATCTTTTCTCCCCATCAGCGTAAAACAAAAGGGCTATGTTTGCAGAACGATTAGGATCATACTCTATAGCAACAACTTTAGCAGGTATGCTATGCTTATCTCTTTTAAAATCAATAATACGATAACGTCTTTTATGACCACCACCGATGTGGCGTGAAGTTATTCTTCCTTTATTATTGCGTCCACCAGTTTTTCTTAAAGCAACTGTTAATGATTTTTCTGGAGATTGTTTTGTAATTTCAGAAAAATCACTTCTAGATGCAAATCGAGAACCAGGAGTGTTCGGTTTTAAATTTCTTATACCCATTTAACTTTCAACACCCATTTCCATAAGGTCTAAATTTTCACCATCTTTTAAGGTGATAATAGCTTTTTTCCAGTTTGCTCTTTTGCCATTGGTGCGAATAGTTTTTCCACCACTTCTTACTGTCATAGTTCTTTCTTTACCGATCCGGGTCATTGTTGTAACTGAATCAACTTTTACATCAAAAAGAGATTCTATGCTTTTTTTAATTTCTAACTTGTTCGCTTTCATAGAAACTTGAAAAGAGTATTTCCTATCATCTTCTAATCTGCTCATTTTTTCGGTAAACAGAGGTCTAATTATTATATTTTGAATATCAGTGGACATGATTAATTCTCAGAAAGTTGATTATTTAATAATTCTAAACCAGATTTCTCAGCAACTATAAAATCGCAATCAATTAAATCATATGTACTTGCTCTTAGGGATTCAACTAAGTATACATTAGGAATATTTCTAGCTGCTAAGAATAGGTTGTCTTTTTCTGAATCTACTAAAAGAGTTACCTTCTTTTTAGATAGGTTTAAGGAGGAAAGTAGGCTTGTTAAAAGCTTTGTTTTTGGCTCACTTAATGAAATATCATCTATGACAATAAACTTTTTATTTTGAATTTTATCTGACAATACAGATTTGCGTGCTAAAAGTCGCATTTTCTTTGTAGTTTTTTTAGTGTAAGAGTGTGGTTCAGGCCCAAAAACTGTTCCACCACCCTTCCATAATGGGGATCTAATTGTACCCGCTCGAGCTACTCCTCGACCCTTCTGCTTCCATGGTTTTTTGCCTCCACCACGTACCATTGATCTATTTTTTGTGGAATGAGTACCTTGCCTACTGTTTGATAGTTCACTAACCACTGCTTGATGGACAACGTGTGTGTTTGGCTCGATACCAAAGACTGAGTCATCAAGAATTATTTGATCGCTTTTGGATCCATCAATTTTGTAAATATCTAATTTCATACTATTTTGAAATGAAAATTATTCCATTTTTTGGTCCAGGAACTGAACCTTTTATTAATAATCTATTATTAACCTTATCTACTGATACTACCTCAAGATTTCTAACTGAGTGATTTTTATTGCCATATTGTCCAGCCATTTTCATACCCTTAAAAACTCTAGATGGGTCAAAAGCCTGTCCAATAGATCCAGGGGACCTGGGGTGCTCTCTCTGTCCATGGGTCTTTGGACCACCACCGAAACCATGTCTCTTCATTACACCCGAAAATCCTCGACCTTTAGTAGTTCCTTTGATAGTAACATATTCACCAATCTTGAAAAGCGTAACACCAAACTCTTGACCAGTTTCATAGTTAAAATTTGTCACTGGAACAAATTCGGCTAAAAAACGCTTTGCATTTGTTTTTGATTTACTAAAGTGACCTGATTGAGGTTTATTTAAATGTTTTTCTTTTATATCACAATAACCAACTTGAATGGCGTCATATCCATCGCTTGATTTTGTTTTAACTTGAGTAACTACGCAAGGACCAGCCTCAACAACAGTTACAGGAACAGAGATTCCTGATTCGTTGAAAATTTGCGTCATACCAATCTTTTTTCCAATTAAACCACGCACAATTAAACCTTAATTTCTATATCTACACCTGCAGGTAAATCAAGTTTCATCAAGGCCTCAACGGTTTTAGGTGTTGAATTTAGAATGTCAATTAATCTTTTATGAATTTTGGTTTGAAATTGCTCTCGTGATTTTTTATCAACAAAGGGAGATCTCAAGACAGTATAAATTGTTCTTTTTGTAGGTAATGGGATAGGGCCAGATATTATAGCTCCAGTTGACTTAGCGGTTTTAACTATTTTTTCAGTCGACTTATCAATAAGATAATGGTCATAAGCTTTTAAACTGATTCTTATTGTTTGATTAGCCATATTTTCTAGGAAGCCTTACCGTGAACTTGTTCAATTATCTCTTCTTTCACAGAGCTAGGAACTTCTTTAAAATTTGAAAATTCCATATGAAACACAGCTCGACCTTGAGTGATAGACCTTAAATCAGTAGCATATCCAAACATTTTTGCAAGCGGTACTGTTGCATTTAAAACGTGTGCATCTTTTCTTTGTCCCATTTTGTCAATGTTTCCACGGCGAGAATTAATATCACCCATTACATCTCCTAAGTATTCCTCAGGCACTACAACCTCCACACTCATCATTGGCTCCATAAGAACAGGAGAAGCTTTTTTACAACCTTCTTGAATTGCCATTGATCCAGCAACTTTAAAGGCAATTTCGGATGAATCAACGTCATGATAAGATCCAAAAACTAGCTCAACTCTCACATCTTCAATGGGGTAACCAGCAAGCACGCCATTTTTTAATGCTTCTTGCATTCCTTCACTAACAGCAGGTATATATTCACGAGGTATAACACCTCCAACAATCTTATTATCAAAATGATAACCCTTGCCAGGTTCATTAGGTTCAACGTTAATTACCACATGACCATATTGACCACGACCCCCTGACTGTCTTGCAAATTTGACATCAACTTTTTCAACTCTTTTAGTGATAGCTTCTGTATATGCAACTTGAGGGGTGCCTACGTTGGCTTTAACTTTAAATTCACGAAGCAAACGATCAACTAAAACCTCAAGGTGAAGCTCACCCATTCCAGCAATAATTGTTTGTCCGGTTTCTGGATGTATTGATACTTTAAAAGTAGGGTCTTCTTCGGCAAGTTTTGCAAGGCCCTTTGACAATGCATCTTGATCTGCTTTAGTGGCAGGTTCAACTGAAACTTCAACTACAGGCTCAGGAAATTCCATTGATTCAAGAAGAATTTCCTTCTTTTCTTCACATAGAGTATGACCTGTTTGAGAATTCTTCAACCCAACAGCTGCAACAATTTCTCCCGCTATGACTTGTTCTAATTCTTCTCTTTTATTAGCGTGCATCAAAAGAATTCTGCTTATTCTTTCTCTTTTTCCTGTATTAGGGTTCATAACGTAGGATCCTGCATCAAGCTTACCTGAGTAAACTCTCATGAAAGTAAGTTTACCTACATAAGGGTCAGTCATTACTTTAAATGCTAATGCACTAAAAGGCTCATCTTCAGATGGACTTCTTTGCATTTCTATGTCTGAATCATTAGGATCAAAACCAGAAATAGAACCAATATCGAGTGGGGATGGTAAAAAGTCATTGACGGCGTCTAGAAGGCGCTGAACTCCTTTATTTTTAAAAGCTGAACCGCATAGTGTTGGGACAAAAGTATTATCAAGACATCCTTTTCGAATAGCTGATTTAAGCTCTTCTTCTGTTATTTCTTTTTCGTCAAGATATTTCTCGAGTAAAAGTTCATCGTAACCAGCGGTTTCCTCTATTAAATGATGTCTCCATTTATCAGCTTCCTCTTTCATATCAGAAGGTATATCACCCACTTCAAAATGAGCTCCAAGAGATGACTCATTATAAAGTATGGCCTTCATGGAGATCAGGTCAATGATACCAGTAAAAATATCACCTGATCCTATGGGGAGTACGATTGGCAAAGGATTTGCCCCTAATCTGTCCTTTATCATTTCAAGTACGTTATAGAAATCAGCACCAGTGCGATCCATCTTGTTAACGAATGCTATTCTCGGTACACNATACTTATCTGCTTGCCTCCAAACAGTTTCACTTTGTGGCTCAACACCACCTACTGCACAAAAAACAGCACACGACCCATCTAATACTCTCAGTGATCGTTCTACTTCTACAGTAAAATCGACGTGGCCNGGAGTATCAATTATATTAATTCTATGGTCGTCCCACAGTGCAGTAGTTGCAGCAGAAGTGATAGTTATGCCGCGTTCTTTTTCCTGCTCCATCCAGTCCATGGTAGCACCACCATCATGGACCTCACCAATTTTGTGTGTNCGTCCAGTATAGAACAGAATACGTTCAGTCAGCGTAGTTTTACCAGCATCAATATGAGCCATGATGCCGATGTTTCTAACGTTTTCAAGTGAAATTTTCTTCATGTTNTATNATCTAAAATGAGCAAAGGCTCTATTAGCTTCTGCCATTCTATGAGTATCTTCTTTCTTTTTGATTGCTCCACCTTCATTGTTTGCCGCAGAAATTAACTCCATTGCTAAACGGTCTGACATCGACTTACCAGATCTTGATCTTGCAGAATCAATGATCCAATGTGAAGCGAGAAAAAACTGTCGATGTCTTGGCACCTCAATAGGAACTTGATAGTTAGCACCACCAATACGGCGTGACTTGACTTCAAGTGAAGGTGATGCGTTTTTAACGGCAAGTTGAAAGATTTCTTTACCATCTTTTTTTGTTCTGTTTTTAACATAATCCATTGCGTTATAAAAAATATGTTCAGCAGTACCTTTTTTACCATCAAGCATCAAATAATTCATAAATTTAGCTACTTCAAGATCATTATAAATTGGATCAGGTAAAATTTTTCTTTTTTCTGGTCTTCTTCTTCTCATAGCTTATGACTTTGACTTTTTCGCACCATACCTTGAACGGCTGGTTGTTCTGTCAGAAACACCAGCTGTATCNAGAGTCCCTCTAACAACATGATACCTAACACCTGGAAGATCCTTTACCCTTCCTCCTTCNATTAGTACTATCGAGTGCTCTTGAAGATTGTGACCCTCACCAGGAATATAAGCATTAACTTCCATGCCATTTGTAAGCCTTACTCTGGCAACTTTGCGTAATGCAGAATTAGGTTTTTTAGGTGTGGTTGTATAAACGCGAGTACAGACTCCACGCTTTTGCGGGTTACCTTTTAATGCTGGTGTAGCATTTTTCTTAGCAACTTTTTTTCTACCTTGTCTAATTAATTGATTTATCGTCGGCATTTCATTTCCAATAAAGCCTANAAAATTAATAATTNTTTATATAAATAGTAATTGAAAATTGCATAGTGATAAAATTAACTATTTGGTTGAATGTTGGTTGGCTCAACGACTAGTTTTTCCAAATCAGCATCCTCATTTAATTCGGCATCACCATCAGGATTAGCTACAATGATATTCTTAAGATGAGGAGAGCCAGTTCCAGCCGGAATTAACCTACCTACTGCTACATTTTCTTTGAGACCGCGTAAATAGTCAGTTTTTCCAGAAGTAGAGGCATCCGTAAGAACTCTTGTTGTTTCTTGGAAAGAGGCAGCTGAAATAAAACTTTCAGTATTCAAAGATGCTTGAGTAATACCCATGAGCAAAGGTTCAAAAGTGGCGGGTTTCNATTTTCGAGATTTAGCCGGTAATTTACCATCATCTTTGAGNGACTTATTATTTTCCTGATATTCATTTTTATTGACAAGCATATCTTCTTCAAAATCAGAGTCTCCTGAATCAGTAATCACAACCATTGTGGATAATTTTTCGTTAGTTTCGAAAAATTCTGCCCTGTTTATTCTATCTTTTGGGAGAAAATTTGAGTCGCCTGGTTCATCAATGCTTACTTTTTGCATCATCTGACGAACTATAACTTCAATATGTTTGTCGTCAATTTTTACTCCTTGCAATCTGTAGACTTCCTGAATTTCATTTACAAGATACTCTCTAACCTTATTTGGACCTAAAATTCTGAGGATATCCACAGGCGAGATACTTCCTTCGCAAAGAGATGTTCCAGCTGAAATCTTATCACCTTCATGAACGACAACATGCTTACCGTAAGGAATTGAATATGTTTTTACGCTGTCATCAACACCGGTAATATTAATTTTTCTAATTCCTCTTTTTGTATCTCCAAAAGAGACAGTACCATCTATCTCAGNAACNACAGCAGGGTCTGCAGGCTTTCTTGATTCAAAAAGTTCTGTAACGCGAGGCAACCCTCCAGTAATGTCTCTAGTTTTTCCAATGGCTCTTGGAATTTTTACTAAGGTTTGACCTTTTTTTACTTTTTCACCTTGCCTAACGGTAAGGTTTGCTGTTACTGGAAGTATGGTGCCTCCTGCCAAAATAGAACCATCTTTGTCGATGATTTCGACATGGGGACTTAGATTTCTATCTTTAGATTCAACAATAACCATTTGTTTTTTTCCACCCTCGACAGCTTCAACTTGATAAGTTTCATTTTCAATGAAATCTTTTAGTTCGACAATACCAGTCTGTCTTGCAAGTATAACATCTGTATAGGGGTCCCATTGAAATAAAATAGTTCCTGCCTCAATCTTAGCTCCATCACCAACATTTAAATTGGCTCCATATGGAACATTGTAATCGCTTGAAACTTTTCCATCATTTGAAGTGATAGTTATTTTTGCATGTCTAACCATACACCTTGTAACAGTCATTCCTGTTGAATCCTTAACATCAGCTACTTCTAAATTTTCAGAATATTTTACTACCCCAGCTCTCTTTGTTTGCATTTCTGATTGTTCGATTATTCTTGTAGCGGTACCACCAATGTGGAATGTTCTAAGAGTTAATTGAGTACCGGGTTCGCCGATGCTTTGAGCAGCCTGAATACCCACAGATGTACCAAGATCTACAAGCTTGTGATTTGAAGGATTCCAACCATAACACTTTGCACAAACACCTCTCAAAGACTCGCAGGTTAAAACTGATCTAATTCTNAAGGATTCAATATTGCTATCAAAAACAATTTTTGCTTCCTCATCTCTAATCATGGTACCTGCTTTGATTAAGACTTTTCCATCTTCAATGAAATCTTCAAGTATGGTTCTGCCAAGAATTCTCTCAGAAAGTGGTTCAATTATGTCTTCCCCTTCTTTTAAATCTGCAGCTACAATACCATTGATAGTACCACAATCAATTTCAGATATAACGACATCTTGTGCAACATCAACTAATCTTCTTGTAAGATATCCAGCATCAGCAGTTTTAAGAGCCGTATCAGCTAAACCTTTTCTTGCTCCATGTGTTGAGATAAAATATTCTTGAACAGATAATCCTTCTTTGAAATTTGAAGTAATTGGCGATTCAATAATCTCTCCTTTTCCGCCCGTCATTGACTTTTGAGGTTTTGCCATTAGTCCTCTCATACCAGCAAGCTGTTTTATTTGGTCCTGTGAACCCCNTGCACCTGAATCTGCCATCATGTAAACAGGGTTAAAACCCTGATCATTGGTTTTCATTCCATCCATCATCGTTGAGGCAACTTGATTTGTTGCGTGTGTCCACACATCAATTACCTTATTATATCTTTCACCATCAGTAAGTACGTGACGCTGATATTTTGATTTAATATCATCTATTTCCTTTTGAGCTTGACTAATGATCTCATTTTTTGATCCAGGGATTATAATATCGCTAATTGCAATAGAAAGGCCAGCTTGAGTAGCTGCATTAAAACCTAGAGTTTTTAGTTTATCAAGAAAAATTACAGTTTTCTTATTTCCGGCTAACAAATAAATTTCATTGACCAACTTACTTAGCCTACCTTTATCAATGGTGTCATCAACGTAGCCAATTTCATCAGGAATAATTGAATTAATAATGACTCTACCAACAGACGTATTCTTGTACCATTTATCATTGAAACGAACATTGATAATTGCATTTACTTCTACAGTTTTGCTTTCATAAGCCAGCAAAACCTCATTAAATGAGCCAAAAGTTTTGCCCTCACCCCTACATCCTTCTTTTGGTCTTGTGAGGTAATAGGTTCCTAAGACCATATCTTGCGATGGTAAAGCTAGTGGCTTACCGTTTGCTGGGTGCAAAATATTGTGACTAGAAAGCATTAAAACTCGCGCTTCCATTTGAGCTGCTAAAGATAAAGGGACGTGTACCGCCATTTGATCCCCATCAAAATCCGCATTGAAAGCTGAACACACCAAGGGATGTATTCGTATCGCCTTGCCATCAACAAGAACCGGCTGAAAAGCTTGAATACCCAGACGATGAAGTGTGGGTGCGCGGTTAAGTAATACGGGGTGATCCCTGACAACATATTCAAGTACTTTATAAACGATAGGATCTTTATCTTCAATCATTAATTTAGCGCTTCTAGGAGTTTGAGCGTATCCACGTGATATAAGCTCACTTATCATGTGAGGCTTAAAAAGCTCAAGGCCCATATTTTTTGGAAGACCGCATTCATGAAGGTTTAGTTCTGGACCAACTACAATCACAGATCTACCAGAGTAATCGACACGTTTTCCAAGAAGGTTTTGTCGAAATCTGCCNGTTTTTCCACGAATCATATCTGAAATGGATTTCAACGGTCTGCGAGTTCCGCTTCTAATTGCTGTTTTACGCCTACTATTATCAAAAAGAGCATCAACAGATTCTTGAAGCATTCTTTTTTCATTTCTTAAAATTACATCAGGTGCTTTTATCTCCATAAGCTGCTTTAAGCGATTGTTTCTAATAATAATTCTTCGATATAAATCATTTAAATCACTTGCTGCAAACCTACCTCCATCCAACGGAACTAACGGTCTTAACTCAGGAGGTATGACAGGAAGGATTGATATAACCATCCATTCAGGTTTATTAATCTTTTTTACAGTAGAAATATCAACAAGAAAAGACTTAACCACTTTTAGCCTTTTAAGAGCCTCCTCTTTCTTTTGTTTGGATTTAGAATTCTTAATAACATCTTCAAGCTCGCGCCTAAGCTCAACAAGGTTCATCCTAGCAAGCATTTCTCTAAGCGCCTCTCCACCCATTGCAGCGTAGAAAAAGTCGTCATTGTCTCTATCTTCCTCAGAGACAGCATCAAAACCANAGTTGCGCTCAAATTCAATGTATTCATCTTCTTCAATAATAGAAAATTGGTCCGCTCCGCTTTTACCGGGCTCAATAACGAGGAATTGTTCATAATAAACAATCTTTTCAAGATCTTTTGTGGATATTCCAGCAAGATAGCTAAGCTTTGAAGGTATTGATCTTAAGTACCAAATGTGNACTACAGGAACAGCAAGNGTAATATGACCCATTCTATCTCTTCGTACTTTTTTTCTTGTAACCTCGACACCACACCTATCACAAATAATTCCTCTNTATCGAATACCTTTGTATTTTCCACAATGACACTCATAATCTTTAACAGGGCCAAAGATTTTCTCACAAAACAAACCATCTTTTTCAGGCTTATAAGATCTGTAATTAATCGTTTCAGGCTTAATTATTTCTCCATATGACTTTTGGAGAATGCTTTCTGGGGAAGCAAGGCCAATAGTGATTGATGAAAAGCCTTTGCTTGTATCTAATTTATTTGTTTGTATGAAAGTCAAAATTATATCTCCATTAATCTAGTTCTATATCCAAACCAAGCCCCTGTAGTTCTTTAATAAGAACGTTAAAAGACTCAGGTACTCCAAATGGCGGCAAATCCTCGCCCTTAACAATTGCATTGTAGACTTTAGACCTACCTTCGACATCATCTGATTTAACAGTCAAAATTTCTTGCAATGTATGGGCTGCTCCATACGCTTCAAGAGCCCAACATTCCATCTCCCCAAATCTCTGTCCACCAAATTGAGCTTTTCCACCCAATGGTTGTTGAGTAACTAAAGAATATGGACCNGTTGATCTGGCATGCATTTTGTCTTCTACCATGTGACTTAGCTTCATCATGTAAATATTACCAACGGTTACAGGATTATCAAGCTTTTCACCTGTCCTTCCATCTACAAGTTGAGTTTTTCCTGTTAATGGCAGTTTTGCCTTTTTGAGCTCATTTTCCACTTCTTCAGGTGTAGCTCCATTAAAAACTGGTGTTGAGTANGATACNCCAAGAACATCTCCAGCCCACCCAAGCATTGTTTCATATAANTGACCAAGGTTCATCCTAGATGGTACGCCCAAAGGATTCAAGATCACATCTACAGGAGTTCCGTCTTCAAGGAACGGCATATCTTCTTCTGGAACAACTGTTGCCACAATACCCTTATTTCCATGTCTTCCAGCCATTTTATCGCCAACTTGTATTTTACGTTTATTTGCAATATCAACTTTAGCAAGCTTTAAAATGCCAGGTTGCAGCTCATCGCCAATTCTTAATTTGAAAACCTCTCTTTCGAGTGTTTCTTCGATAATTCTCCATTCTTTCCAAAATGATCTCCATACAGCTTTAAGTTTTTTCCAAGTCTGTGGATTTTCAACCCACGATTCATCTTGATTAAATCGTTCTAAATTGTAACTGTTTAACCTTTTTGCTGTAAGCTTAGTGCCTTTCTTGATAAGGGTTCTACCAGAAGAAATATCTCTAATTCCATTAGAAACCTCGTTCTTTAATAAATCAAGAAGTTTAACATCNCGTGACTCTTTTAAGTCTTTCTTTTTTNCCGCGGTTGTTTTTTGAAGCTCAACAATGTTTTTCTTTTCTTCAGCTCGAGCGCTTTTACTTCTTTTTTGGAAAAGCTTTGTTCCAATTACCACCCCATTAAGACCTGGATCTGCTCTTTTTGAAGCATCTTTTACCTCACCGGCTTTCTCACCAAAGATGGCTCGAAGCAATTTTTCTTCAGGTGAAGGGTCTGTTTCACCTTTTGGNGTAACTTTACCAATGATTATGTCACCCTCTTTAACCTTTGCTCCAACTCTAATAATTCCATCTTCATTTAACTCTTTAGTAGCATCTTCACCAACGTTTGGAATTTCAGGAGTTAGTTCTTCTTGGCCTCTTTTGGTATCCCTTACCTCAAGCTCAACTTCATTAACATGTACGCTTGTAAAGAGGTCATCTTTGACAAGTTTTTCACTTAATACAATAGCATCCTCAAAATTATATCCTCTCCAAGGCATGAAAGCAACTGTTACGTTTTTTCCAAGAGCAAGCTCACCATTTTGAGTAGAAGTNCCGTCAGCAATAGGATCACCAACTTTAACCTTGTCGCCTTCAGAAACTATTGGTCTTTGATTTTGAGCTGTGTTTTGATTGGTTCTTTTAAACTTTCTCAAAGGAACAGAAACTAAATTTTCTCCCTNAATTAAGGTTAAATCTTCAGGNACATCATATGTTTTAATCACAATTTTTTCGGCATCAACATAATTTACTCTTCCTGAAACTGGAGACACCACAGCTGATCTTGAATCAACCGCAACCTTTCCTTCCATTCCTGTTCCTACGATTGGAGCATCTGGGTTCATTAAGGGCACACTTTGACGTTGCATATTTGAACCCATCAAAGCTCTGTTTGCATCGTTGTGCTCTAAGAAAGGTATAAGAGAAGCAGCAACAGATAAAATTTGATTTGGAGCAACATCCATATACTCTACTTTATCTGGGGTAACTATAGGAAAATCACCTTTAATTCGAGCGCGAATATTAGTGTTGATTAATTCCTCGTCCTTACCTTTAAGGGGCTCATTTGATTGGGCAATCATTACTCTGTCTTCGTCGTCAGCAGATAGATATTCAATTTTATGAGTTGCAAAAGCTTTGTTATTTTTTTGCATAACGCGTCTGTAAGGCGCCTCAATAAAACCATGCTTATTTACCTTTGCTAGCAAAGCTAAAGAGGATATTAGACCAATATTAGGTCCTTCTGGTGTCTCAATAGGGCACAATCTACCATAATGCGTATAATGAACGTCTCTTACTTCAAAACCAGCACGNTCACGTGTAAGCCCTCCGGGACCAAGCGATGATATGCGCCTTTTGTGGGTCACTTCAGCTAATGGGTTAGTTTGGTCTCCAAATTGAGAAAGCTGGCTGGTTCCAAAAAATGTATTAATAACTGTTGTTACTACACGAGAATTAATTAAATCCTGTGGAGTTATTGATTCTTGCTCTCTTAGATTCATTCGTTCATAAATAGTCCGTAACATTCTGCTAAGAGCAACTGAAAATTGATTGGTTAATTGTTCTCCAATGGACTTAACTCTTCGATTTCCCAAATGATCTATATCATCAGATCCTCTTTCGCCCTTTCTCATATCAACTAAAAAGTTGATTACTTGAATAATATCATCCATTGTTAGCACTGTGCTTTCAACAGGTACTTTAAGAGCGAACTGTTGATTTAATCTGTATCTACCGACTTCACCAAGATCATATTTTTTGGGATTAAAAAATATTCTTTCGATGAATTTTTGAGCAGTCTCTAAATTTGGCGGCTCTCCAGATCGTAGTAATTGATAAACAATATTTAGTGCCTCTTCAGTATTTTTACTAGGATCTTTAATCATCGTGTTAAGAAGCATCATTGAATGAAAATCTTTATTTTGATTGACTACTTGGATGGACTTTACCTTTGCATCCTTGAGCTCATTTAAATTTTCNATCGTGAGCTCGACACCCCCCTCAAGGAAAATCTCACCTGTTTCTTGATCAATAACATCATCTACAACTGTAGACCCAACGTAAGATTCTACTTTAGCACTTCTAAGCTTAACTTCTTCGATACAGTTAAAGGCCTTGAAAATATCGGCATTCGTTGAATATCCAAGAGCGCGTAGTAACATGGTTACAGGAAATTTTCTTCTTCTATCAATAATACAGAAAACACAATCATTAATATCTGTCGTAAAATCAACCCATGATCCTCGAAAGGGTATAATTCTGGCCTGGAAAAGTTTTGTTCCATTGGGATGAATAGATTGATCAAAAAACACACCAGGAGATCTCTGTAGCTGGGAAACGATTACTCTTTCAGCACCATTTATAACAAATGTGCCCTTGTTTGTCATGTAAGGAATATTTCCAAAGTANACCTCNTGCTCTATCGACTGATCGTATTTACTGCGGTCATCTTCGTTGGTGATATGAAGAACAAGTCTGACTTTTAAGGGAACAGAAAATGTTAAACCTCTATCCATGCACTCTTCAGCTGTATATTTTGCCAGACCTAGAAAGTAACTTTTATATTCAAGTACATAATTTTTNTGAGAGTCCTCTATAGGAAAAACTGACTTAAAGACTTCTTCAAGACCTANATCTAATCTTTCATCTTCGGGTGCGTGTTCTTGAATAAAAGACTGAAAAGCATCAATTTGCACTCCAAGAAGGTCAGGAAACTCAACCTCAGCTTTAGTTTTTTCAAATGTGATGCGCTCTGCGTACGAGTTGGAAGTGGTAGCCAATTAAGCCTCCATTACTAAAAAATTAAAAAAATAATTGTTAAAAGAAATAGGAATTAAAACTTTTACTTTAGCTCTACAGATGCACCAGCTTCTTCAAGCTGTTTTTTCATATCTTCAGCTTCTGCTTTAGCTACGCTTTCCTTAATNGATTTTGGNGCACCATCAACTAGCTCTTTAGCCTCTTTAAGACCCAAGCTTGTAATTCCTCTCACAACTTTTATAACATTAATTTTTGAAGATCCAGCGGATGTAAGAACAACATCAAATTCGTCCTTCTCTTCACTTGCTGCATCACTGCCTCCAGCAGCCGGAGCAGCGCCAACAACAGGTGCTGNGGCTGTGACTCCAAATTTTTCTTCAATTTCAGTTATAAGTTCTGANACCTCTATCATATTTGCATTTTCTAGGTATGTGAGCACGTCAGCTCTTTTTATATCAGCCATTTTTATAGCTCCTTAATTACTTTTATTATNTTTTAAATTATTTAAAACATTGCCCATATTAGACATTGGTGATTTTAACGCCCAAACTAATTTTGTTAGAGGTGACTGCAGTAGAGCTATCAACTTTGCTAACGATTCTTCTTTAGTTGGAACATTTGCAAATCTTTTAAATTCTCCTCCATCAAGTACTTCACCCTCGAAAACAATTCCTTTGACTTNAGGTAAGTCATTATCTTTGGTAAAATCTTTAATGACTTTTGCCGGGGTAGTTGGATCCTCATAAGAAAGTGCAATTGCCGTTGAATTGCTTAAATATTTGTCCAAACCTTTNAGGTTGTTTTTTTCTGCAGCAAGCTTCAAAAGTGTATTTTTAGCAACTTTAAATTCAACATTNTTTGAATGAAATGCTTTTCTGAGCTTTGTAATGTCTTCAACATTTAGTCCCAAATACTCAGTTAAATAGATTGCTTTTGCTTTGCTAAGCTTATNTGTGAGGTCTTCGACTTGAGTAATATTTTTTGTANTTGGCATTTATATATTTCCGTGATCAATTTTCAAACCAGGGCCCATCGTAGAGGAAATGGTCATCTTTTTAAAATATGTACCNTTGACAGAGGAAGGCTTTGCTTTCATTAATGTATCAAAGACTGTTTTAACATTTTCCTCGAGTGCCTTATCATCAAATGAGCTTTTACCGCATTGTGCATGAACNATGCCATTCTTATCAACACGAAGCTCAATCTTTCCAGCTTTGAGATCCTTGACAGCGTTTTCAATATCAGTAGTGACTGTTCCGCTTTTAGGGTTAGGCATTAAGCCTTTTGGACCTAAAACTTTTCCAAGCTTACCTAATTCAGGCATCATGTCTGGTGTAGCGACAATTTTATCAANATCATCCCAACCAGACTTTAATTTATCTAANAANTCTTTTCCAACATAGTCAGCACCAGCATCTTTTGCCTCTTTTTCTTTTGGTCCTTGCGTAACAACTAACACCTTCACATCTTTTCCGGTCCCGTGTGGGAGGGATGTTGTCAATCTAATGTTTTGATCAGCATGCCTTGGGTCTACTCCAAGATTAATTGCAAGATCAATTGATTCATCAAATTTTGTAAATTTTTGTGATTTTAAAGACTGTATGGCATCACTAACAGAGTACTCTTTATGTAAATCTAATTCGGAGTTGATTTTTTTTCTATTTTTGGTGAGTTTCATTATTTTTCTACCTCTAAACCCATACTACGGGCGGTTCCCCTAATCATCTCAATTGCCATTTCAATCGAATTGGCGTTTAAGTCNTTCATTTTAAGTTCAGCAATTTCTTTTAAATCTGCATTGGTAACTTTACCAACCTTTTCCCTATTTGGCTCACCAGATCCTTTGGGGACTCCTGCTTTTTTCTTAAGTAATACAGCTGCTGGAGGAGTTTTAGTAATGAAAGAAAAACTTCGATCAGCGAAAACAGTAATCACGACTGGGATGATCATACCAGTNTGCTCTTTNGTCGNGTCATTNAATGCTTTGCAAAATTCCATGATGTTAACGCCGTGCTGACCTAGGGCAGGTCCAACGGGTGGTGCNGGATTTGCTTGACCAGCAGGTATTTGCAATTTTATGTAGCTTNATATTTTTTTCTCAGCCATATTTATTTTTCAATTTCAACCTGTAAAAAATCAAGCTCAACTGGTGTTGATCTTCCAAATATACTCACAGATACTTTTACTTTTTGCTTTTCTTCGTTTACTTCATTGACGTAACCATTGAAGTCAGCAAATGGTCCATCAATTACTTTGACAGAATCACCAACTTTGTAGGGCGCCACAACCACTTCTTTACCTTCTCTTCCATGTACCTCTCCAAGTATTCGAGTAATTTCATCCTCCTTGAGAGCTTGTGGTGCGCCGTTGGGTCCAACAAAACTAATCACACCATCCATATTTTCAATAATATGGCGTGCTTCTTTTGAATCGGTCATTTGTACCAAAACATAACCGGGGAAAAAAACTTTATTTTTAATTTTTTTCTTGCCATCCTTCATTTCAACAATATTTTCAGACGGAATAAGTATGTCGCTAACTTGATCGGCTAGGTTTTGGTAGTCTAGCTCGAATAACAAATTGTCTTTAACCTTACTTTCTTTGCCAGATATGACTCGAAGTGGATACCAATTCATAAAACCACCTGCATAACACTTGAAAGTATTCTATCTATAAAAAAAAGGAAAGCGCTTACTATAATAGAAAAAGAAACAACTACCCACGTGGAACCTTTTAATTCATCCCACTTTGGCCAGGAGACTTTCTTCATTTCGACTGAAACCTCAGAAAAAAACTTTTTTATTCTATTCATACAAAAAGCAATTTATGGCACCTAATCATTTGCAGGAGTGACAGGACTTGAACCTGCAACCCCCGGTTTTGGAGACCGGTGCTCTACCAATTGAGCTACACTCCTATATAATTACTATAGCTTTATAGAAAGCTATTTTGTCTCTTTAAAGATGACGTGCTTACGGACTACCGGATCATATTTTCGATATTCTACTCGCTCAGGATGAGTCCGTTTGCTTTTGGTAAGAGTGTAACGATATCCCGTACCAGCAGTACTTTCTAATTGGATAATATCACGCTTACTATTGCCAGCCATATAAGAGGTACCTAATTATTCAACAATTTCTGTTACTACACCTGCGCCAACAGTATGACCGCCTTCGCGAATTGCAAAACGCAGTTCTTTATCCATGGCAATAGGTGTAATTAATTCAACTTCTAGTTCAACATTGTCACCAGGCATAACCATTTCTGTACCACTAGGGAGAGTAGCAACGCCTGTAACGTCTGTAGTTCTAAAATAAAACTGTGGTCTATAGCCATTGAAGAAAGGAGTATGTCTGCCACCTTCGTCTTTCTTCAATACATAAACACTAGCTTTAAACTTTGTGTGAGGAGTAATTGATCCAGGGGCAGCAAGAACCATTCCCCTNGTCAAATCCTCCTTGTCAATTCCNCGCAACAAAAGACCGGCATTATCGCCTGCTCTACCTTCATCAAGTAATTTGCGNAACATTTCAACGCCAGTAACAGTAGTTTTTTTNTCNGCNCCCATNCCAATCATTTCAATCTCATCACCAACTTTAATTATTCCACTTTCAACTCTACCAGTTCCAACAGTACCTCTACCAGTAATTGAAAAAACGTCCTCAACTGGCATCAAAAATGGCTTATCAATATCACGTTCTGGTTCTGGAATAAAACTGTCACAAGCTTCCATTAACTCAGTAATACACGCTGTAGCAGCATCATCTGTGACATTGTTAAGGGCATTTAATGCTGATCCTTTGACAATTGGAATGTCATCACCTGGAAATTCGTATTCATTNAGAAGATCGCGAAGTTCCATTTCAACAAGCTCAATAAGTTCCTCGTCATCTACTTGATCTGTTTTATTCATAAAAACTACAATCGAAGGAACATTAACTTGTCGAGCTAATAAAACGTGTTCGCGNGTTTGAGGCATAGGGCCATCAGCCGCAGATACTACAAGAATTGCACCATCCATTTGGGCAGCACCAGTGATCATATTTTTAATATAATCAGCGTGGCCTGGACAGTCAACATGGGCGTAGTGTCTGTTCGGTGTTTCGTATTCAACGTGAGCGGTTTGAATGGTAATCCCGCGCTCTCGTTCTTCTGGCGCATTATCTATGCTATCAAAGGAACGAACCTCACTTAATCCTTTATTAGCTTGCGTCATAGTGATTGCAGCAGTTAATGTGGTTTTTCCATGATCAACATGGCCAATTGTACCAATGTTTAAATGAGGTTTACTTCGTTCAAATTTCTCTTTTGACATCTCTTATTAATCCTCCTGTGATTAATATTATTTAATTAAATTTTGGAAAGAGAGCCTACGGCCGGNATTGAACCGGCGACCTCTTCCTTACCAAGGAAGTGCTCTACCACTGAGCTACGTAGGCACTTCGAGCGGGTGATGAGAATCGAACTCACACCACCAGCTTGGAAGGCTGGAGTTCTACCATTGAACTACACCCGCAATGTGGGGACAGAAGGATTCGAACCTCCGTAGACATACGTCGGCAGATTTACAGTCTGCTGCCTTTGACCGCTCGGCCATGTCCCCGATGTAATAAATAAGTTTCAATAATTTTATTTTAAAACATCTGAGCCGGCGAAGGGACTCGAACCCCCGACCTGCTGATTACAAATCAGCTGCTCTACCAACTGAGCTACACCGGCAAGTCGGAACTAACTCTCAAACTTATCTTTTCAAAACGAAAAGACAAAATTTTCAAAAAACATTACGATTACCATTAGTCAATTGAACGCACTGAGCTAAAGGAATATCGAATAAAGCCTATAAAATTAATTATAAAATATATTATTGACAATAAATTATTGAAAATTTATACAAAAATAATTGGTTATTTTTTTACTAATTTTGGCCCATTGACAGTATCTTTGATTAACCAGCCTTTTTTTTCAATTTCCACTCGAATCCTATCAGAATTTGCCCAGTCTCTATTTTTTCTACTTTCTTCCCTTTTCTCTACTAAACTAACTAATTCTTGAGGGGCTACATCTTTTTGAGGAACAATCGCAAAAATTGAATCAAAATAAGAGATGAAAGAATTGCCTTTTTGAGCATCAACAATAGAAATTTCTTTGCTATCTATGAGGATATTTATATTTCGAATCCAATCAAAAAATACCGCTAATGCGCCAGGTGNATCGAGATCATCAGCTAGTCTTTCGTTGAAATTTATATATTCTGAAGGATATTCAGAGGATTCTTCAGTACTAATAATTGACAAACGATCTTGCGTTTCAGTTATGCGCTTTATTGCAGACTTAGCCTCTTTCNTTCGATTGAGGCTNAAGTTTACCCNGGATCNGTAATGTGCGCTTAAAATTAAAAATCTAAATTCTTCAGGAGTAAATCCATTGTCANAAATATCAGATATTGTGTAAAAATTATTCAAAGATTTGCTCATTTTACTACCCTCAACCATTAAAAACTCAGAATGAAGCCAATAATTAACAAAGGGGGTTTCCAATGNGCAGGTGGATTGTGCTATTTCATTTTCATGATGAGGNAATTTATTATCAACTCCTCCACAATGAATATCAAAATGATCCCCCAAATATTTTGTTGCCATTGCTGAGCATTCGATATGCCAACCAGGGCGACCCTTTCCCCAGGGTGAATCCCAGTAAATTTTGCCATCATCCTTTTTGTATGATTTCCATAATGCAAAATCGTTAGCATTATCGGATGAATATTCATCCGAAATTTCATAGCGATGAGAATTCTCACTTTTTTCAATATTTACCAAAACACCATAATCCGAACAGCTATCTATTTTAAAAAACACTGATCCATCTTCACTTATGTATGCATGTTCTTTATCAATTAAGGTCTGTATCATTAATATCATTTCATCAACATGATCAGTTGCATTTGGATATTCATCGGCCNTTAGGATTCTCAAGAAATCAATATCTTTCATAAATTCATTAGTGTAACGCTNTGTNAGATCTTTTAATTCTATTTGTTGCTGAGTTGATTTACTAATAGTNTTGTCATCCACATCAGTAATATTCATCACATGCTTCACTTTAAATCCAAAAGCTATCAACACTCTTTTTAAGAGATCCTCAAAAAGAAATGTTCTAAAGTTTCCAANATGAGAATAGTCATAAACCGTAGGACCGCATGTGTATAATTTTACTTTTCCATCCTCAATGGGAACAAACTCAACTTTATTTTTTACTAAGGAATTATACAGCAGNATCATTAAGAATTATCCATCGCTTCTCCAATTATCTTTTCAATAATTTGATTAAAATTTACACCAGCTGATTCAAGAGATTTTGGTAGCAAACTTGTTTCAGTCATACCAGGNAGCGTATTGATTTCTAAAAACCANGGGTCATTGTTTCTATCNANTAAGAAGTCGACCCTTGAGTAATGCCTGCATCCCAGAAGCTTATGAATTTTTAACGANATCTCTTTAATNTNAGACGAAATATTTTTATTTATTTCTGCAGGGCAAATGTANTTTGACATACCCTTGGTATACTTGCACTCATAATCATAGATTTCATGNTTAGGTATTATTTCTACTATTGGATAGGCTNTATTTCCAACGATTGAGCANGTTATTTCTCTTCCTTGGATGTGCTGTTCATACATNACCGAANAAGCAAAGCTATTAGCAACCTTGAAGGCTCCTTTTAATTGTGATTTTGAATTAATGATTGATAAACCTAAGGTACTTCCTTGATCGTTTGGNTTTACNACAATAGGGAAATTTAATTGTCCTATATTTCCACTCAAAGCTTCGTTTGTTACAAGAACCCATTCAGGTGTTAAAACNTTATTATTTGNAGCAATTCTTTTAGCTTTATCTTTATTCATGCAAATCTCTGATGAAACGCTATCCGAACCGGTAAATACCACTCCAAGATCTTCAAGATATTTTGAAATTTTTCCATTTTCACCATCTCCTCCATGGAGGCCGTTAAAAACTAAATCTACTTTCAATAATAAACTTTCAATTTTTTCTAAACCGTCTTTCGGGTCAAGTCTAACAACTTCATGGCCGAGTGAAATACAAGCATTTTCAATTGATCTGCCAGAGGCAATAGATACCTCTCTTTCAGATGAATCGCCACCAATTAAAATGCCAATTTTCATTTTGTGTCACTTAAAAAAATAGAGGCCGTTAATAAATTTTTTTCGATAAATGTTGGAGAGATATTGGGACTTTTCTTGGCCTTCTTTCCATTTCCTGTAAGCACTAACATGCTTTCCATATTACATTTTTGAGCTGCTTTAACATCACAAACACTGTCCCCTATCATCAGCGAGCTTTTCAGAGTTATGTTGTGGTCCTCAGAAGCTTTTAAAAACATACCATCTCCAGGCTTGCGATTAATGGAGACATTATTTGGATGATCAGTGCAAAAATAAATACCAATAAGGTTTAGATTATTATCATGAAAGAAACTGAGGATATAGGAGTGAATTTCACTTAGATCATCTATCCTAATTAAGCCACGAGCAACTCCGGATTGATTGCTAATTATGCAGAAATTATTGCAGATATTTTTAAGTTTTTTGAGCGCTAAAAGAGTATAATCAAAAAATTGAAAATCATTAATTGATGCTATATAACCTGGATCGTGGTTTAAAGTACCGTCACGATCTAAAAAAATTGTATCATACTTTATCATCAACAATTTCCTTATTTAAAACATCGAAAATTTTTAAGGAACTAGAAAAAAAATATAATGCACCGCAAAAAGCCAAAGGTATATAACTAACTGCATGTAAAACAATCGCAAAAGATTGAGATTCGATATCGGAAAATAGAAACATATTAGTCATTACATAATAAGCGGCAAAATGATGCGTTCCAATTGCACCTGGGGCGGCAGGAATAGACATTGCAATCGANGTTAATAANAGNATNACCCCTACCTCAACTAGGGAAAGGTCAAAGCCGAAGGCTTTTATAACGAAATAAGTAGNAAGAAAGAANAGTAGCCAAAGCAAAAGAGTATACATTAAAATTGAAAACAAAACTTTAAAATTAGATATTGANGAAAAGCCCCTACCAAAAGATCTAAGCATATTTGTAATCNTAAAAAAANATTCAGANTTTNGTTTTGAAANATTCAAAATTTTGTTAAAAAAAGTGTTCTTTTTAAAAAAAAGATATACAATGAGAATTATAGTAAGCGATAGCAAGAAAATTAAAGGTAGGAGAGAAAGTTTGATCTCGAGGTCAAAGCTATAGAAAATACTAACAAGAGAAAAAGTCATTATCAATCCAAGAAGATCGCATGTTCTCTCCAAGACAATCGAACCAAGGACTGTTGAGGTTTTAATATTTTTCAGCGTAGAAATATAATATCCCCTTAAAATTTCACCCATTTTAAATGGAAGGGCTGAATTGCCAAAATACCCTATCATCGTCGACGCAAAAAGATTTTTCAATTCTACGGGCTTTATTGAAATCAACAATAACTTCCATCTCAGGGATCTAGTCAAAGCTGAAAGAAAAAGTGCAAAAACAGATGCTAATATCCAGAAATAATTTAAAGCTTGAAAACTTTTTAAAATGCTTGAGGGGCTTAGATTCTTAAAAGCAAAAAATAATCCCACAAAACTTAACGCAAACCCAAACAAAAGCTGAATCCATCTATTCATATAGGTTTATTACCTCTTCAAAGCGTGGGAGTGCAAAAAAATCATTGTTTTTTAGACCAGCTTTAAAATTGCTTACATCAATTTTTATGTATTGATCCTGAGCGAAAGAAAGATGCATTTTTTGAGGAGTTCCATCTTTACGGATTTCAAAAAATCCTGAATAGTCATATTCATCTATCTTAAAATAAAGCCTAACGTAGTCTTTCATAAGATTTGTTTTGGTTAAATAGGAATGGTTTATATTTCCCTTAATCAATGTGAATAAACCAAATTCGGAACTAATGATTTTATCAATGATTAACTGTTTCGTGATTTTATTAAATGTCTTAATTGTGTCACCAGTAACTATTATCACTTCCTTTTCCATGTCAATTGCCATTTTGGAGCTATCTTGCATTTGTACAAAAGCGGAGGTAAGAGATATGGTGTTTAATTCGTTTTGTGTGATAGTTATCGAAAATTGAACTCCTTTTGGCTGATGCAGGGATGTTCTGAATTTTTCTAGCCAAGCGTTGTAAGAAAACGCAGAAAATAGAAGCGTTAACGATAAAAATAATGTGCTTAGCATTAAAATCTAACCAAGAGTTTCAAGATAAGACTCATCAACCAAAACTTCTCGAGCTTTGCTACCCGTAAATGAGCCAACAATACCGGCTTGCTCCATTTCGTCAATCAATCTAGCGGCTCTAGAATAGCCAACTTTCAATCTTCGTTGGATAAGTGAAATCGACCCTTGTTGATGCGTAACTACTAGTTTGACTGCCTCATCAAAAAGACTATCAAAGCCTCCATTATTGTTGTCGGTTACCAGACCACCTGCACCCATTGTTTCTCTGGGGCTTTCTAGTACCAAATCTTCTGCTTCATCTTGACTGCCAATGTGTGACATTAGAGCTTGAATTTCGTCCAAACTTAAAAAAGCATTATGCAGTCTACTTGGCTCAGAAGAACCATATCCTAAATAAAGCATATCTCCTTTTCCTATTAATTTTTCAGCTCCTGGACTATCAATAATTGTTCTTGAATCGATTTTTGTAGCTACCTGAAAAGCAATCCTTGATGGGAAATTTGCCTTTATTACACCAGTAATAACGTCAACAGATGGTCTTTGTGTGGCAACAACAAGATGAATTCCTACCGCACGCGCCAGTTGAGTTAATCGTGCAATAGGCGCCTCCACCTCTTTTGCATTAAGCATCATAAGGTCTGCTAGCTCATCTATCAACACAACAATGAATGGCATAATCGCTTCACCAGAGTCTTCCATCTTGCGGTTGTATTCCCCTATATTTCTTACTCCAGCCTCAGCAAGGGTATCGTATCTTTTTCCCATCTCTTTCTCAACAGCCCGCAATGCTAATACAGCATTTTCTGGAGTCGTAATAATTGGTTCATCAATATCTTCAATTTTAAGCAAATGATAGCTAGAAAGAGTTCGATAAACTGCCATTTCAACCTTTTTTGGGTCAACAATAACAAATTTAACCTCATCTGGTGTTGATTGATACAGGATGCTGGCCAAAATTGTGTTCATACATACAGACTTTCCAGATCCTGTGGTGCCAGCGATTAAAAGGTGAGGCATTTGAGCAAGATCTAAAGTAGCTATTTCACCATTGGTTGATTTTCCTATAGCTAAAGTAAGCTTAGATTCAGATTTTGCAAATTTTTCTGAGTTAATAACAGATTTAAAATATACCATGTCTGGATTTCGATTTGGAATTTCAATACCAACTGATGATTTTCCTGGTATTGGAGCAATGACACGAACCCTGCTAGCCTCCATCACTCGCGCAAGATCATCCGATAGAGCTACGAACTTATTTACCCTGACACCCTCTGCAGGTTCTACCTCAAACAACGTAATTACAGGACCAGGGCTTACGTTTACAACCTTGCCAATAACACCAAATGTTTCTAAGGATTGTTGTAAAAAATTGGCTCTATCAACAAGTTCTTCTTTGTCAATTTCGGATTGAACGCTAATTGGATTTGTTAATAACTCGGGTGACGGTAATTGATAGTCTCTTTTGGGCTTTTGTCTCTGGTCTACAGTATCAAGATCTAGCTCCTCTTCCCGAACAATTTCACCAATTTCAATTTTTTTATCTTTTTCATCAGCAATATCTTTTTCAACAGACGTATCAAAATTCCTTTCGCTCTCAGCTTTTTCACTTATTTCTTCTTTTTCAGCAATCAGCTNCTNNTCTGGTTCATCNNNAGAAATTGTAGGATCTCTGCTTTCATTCTTAACATCATGAAATTGATTCTTTTCTCTTTGTTCATCAATTTTTGCTATCAGATTTTGAGTGTGTTTCTTTTTTTCATCCTCTGCAAGTTGATCCTCTACAATTGCTTTTTTAACAGCGCGTTTTTTTCTTAAAAAAGAGAGCAGGTTTTTAACAGGCTCATAAAAACTATATCCTAAATAGCTTCTGATAAGAATTGTCCATGTAGACGATATGATTAAAAACGTACCTATATTGCCTAAAAAATCATTGAATAAAATTGCAATTAAGCCACCTGCCATTCCGCTAAATGGGAATAAAAGATCATCTAATCCGAAGTAAAGTATTTGTCCATANCCAAAAGAAATAGATGTCANAACNACTANTGCGATAATGTAGTACGATATTCTTTCAAGTGATTTAAACTTTTTGTGGGTGAAAAACCAAACACCCCAAGACCCCGNTAAAAAAGGAAGTAAAATTGCTGCATAACCAAATCCAAGTTTTATGAATAAATAGGAAAGCCATACTCCTAGNATGCCCATAGGGTTTTCAACGCTTACATTTGGGGATATGCCCGGATCCTCATTGGGGTTGTGGCCTAAAAAACTTATCAATAATAATAATGAAACGGTACAAATTAATATACCCAATATTTCATATCGCTTTTCTTTCATAGCAATTTAATCTAAAACTGATCCATTTTTGTAAAAAGGGGGTTTTACGACCCTGCACTTTAACTTTTTATTTCTAACTAAAATATCTAATTCAGAGTCGATATTTGCCTTATTGATATTCAAATAAGCCAATCCAATACCCTTCTGGAGTGATGGTGATTGAGATCCGCTGGTTACCGACCCAACTTTTTCATCATCACAAAAAATTTCATAACCTCTCCTAGGAATTCCTTTGTCAATCATTTCAACACATACTAATTTTCTCTGTTGTGCGTTTTTATATTTTTCCAAGCTCTCTCTTCCAATGAATGATTCCTTATTGAATTTTGTTATCCAACTTAGTCCGGCTTCAATAGGATTTGTTTTATGATCAATGTCATTACCATANAGAACGTATTTCATCTCCAAGCGAAGGGTATCCCTACATCCTAAGCCCGCAGGAAGGATTTCATCATTAGGATATTTAAATATCTCATTCCATATTTGAATGATTGAATTGTTATCAGCATAAATTTCATACCCTAATTCTCCAGTATAACCCGTTCTGGATATTGTTGCTGGCGACCCTTTAATTGTGGCAATTGAAAAGTGATAATATTTCATTTCATTGAGATCTATGTCTACTAATTTATCTAAAATTTTAAGAGACTTTGGGCCTTGAACGGCTATTAAACCAATTTTTTCACTTACATTTGCTATGAAAATATCATTNGGCTTGTGAGNNACTATCCAATCAAAGTTTTTTTCTATATTTGAGCAATTAACGACCAGCATATAGTGATCTGGGTACCTGTAAATGAGTATATCATCAATAATACCGCCGTCTTCGTAGCACATAGCTGAATATTGTGCTTGCCAAATTTTTAAACTCGTTACATCATTTATCGTGATTCTATTTAAAAATTCCGCGGCTTTTTTACCTGTTACAATAAATTCACCCATGTGGCTAACATCAAAAACACCACACGATTTTCTTACAAAAAGATGCTCGTCTATAATACTTTGATATTGAATAGGCATTTCGAAGCCTGCAAAATCAACAAGTTTCGCTCCAAGATTTTTATGATATTCATGCAAAGGAGTTTTTTTCATGACGATTCAAAGTACTTTTTAAGGTTTGACAATCCTTCCTTAATATCAGATGACTTAATTCCAGAATAGGCTAATCTAATATAATGCTGACTCTCATCATTTTGGGGTCTTCCGAAATGCTCTCTAGTACAAAATGAAACATTGGAATGTTCAAGCGCACCACGCTGAAGCTCTTCAAGCTTATTAAAGCCTTTTATTTCCATTATCTTGGTAACATTAGGAAAGAGATAAAAAGTTGTTCTTGGGGCTGCTATATCTATACCATTAATTAGATTTAGGCCTTTTACAGTGGCATCGCGTCTTTTTTTCAATGTTTCTAAAATTGCATTAGATCCGCTCTGATCTCCAGTCAATGCTTCAACCATAGCATTTTGTATAAAATGAGTGGTACAAGATTCAGCGTTAACATTTAGTTTTGCTATACGCTTAATTATTTCTTTGGGACCTATGGACCCCCCCACTCTCCATCCTGTCATTGCAAACTTTTTTGAAAATGTATATAAAATGACTGTTCTGTCTAGCATGCCAGGTAAACTTACGATTGATCTTGCCACTCCATCGTAAACAATCTCAAAATATGCCTCATCAGATAAAACCCAAAGGTCATTCTCAATTGCAATATNGGCAATCTCTTGCATTTCTTGCTTACTGGATTCAGCTGAGATTGGATTTTGATAATTGTTATAAATCAATGCAACTGTCTTGGAAGAAATTGAATTTCTCAACTTGTCGAGATCGATTTCAAACCCTGATTCCTTTTGAACATATGAATAGGGTACAGCTTGACCTTTTTGATATTCGATCTGAGACTCGTAAATAGGGTAACCAGGATTTGGGTATAAGACCTCATCACCTGGGTTCATGACTGAAGATATGAATTTTCCGATAGTCGGCTTGCCCCCAGGCTGTACAGCGACATTATCTGGTCCATAACTAACACCGCGTTTTGATCCTACATCTATTGCGAGAGCTTCTCGAAGNGGGAATATTCCCTCTGAAGGNCAATAACCAGTCAAGCCATCCCTAATGCTTTTAATAGTTGCATCTACAATATTTTCAGGTGTTGGGAGATTGATATCTCCCAAATGAAATGGGTATACTTTGTTTCCTTGATCAGCCCACTGTCGAGCTTGNGCGGAAACTGCAAAAGCAGTTTCCGTTCCAAGATTTTGAAGTTGTTTTGCGTATTTCATTATCAGTTCAATTCTTTTAGTATTTTACGGATTACATCTTCTAATTTGTCAGGCATATTTGAATCCTTCTGTAACTGTGATATTGCTTTAGAGATTTGATTTTCTTTATAACCTAGTGATTTTAGTGCGCTTTGAGCATCTCTAATTACGAAATTTTCTTTTTTGTTTTCAAACCCAAGATTATCCGAGAGGTTTGAATCAACAGAAAAAACTTCTTTTAACTCAACAATGATTCGCTTTGCTGTTTTAGCCCCTATTCCAGGTATGCTTGTTAAGGATTTTACATCACCATCAATTATTTTTTGTTTGAACTCAACCGGAGTTGTGCCTGACAAAATATTCATCGCCGATCTTGGGCCAATTCCATTAATTTTGTTAAGATTCAAAAAGAGAGATCTCTCTGTTTCATCTGCAAATCCATAAAGCTCTAAAATATCTTCTTTCACATGAAGATGAGTCAATAATGAAATATTATCTTTTACTTCAGGTAATTTTTCATAGGATGCTAAGGAAATGCTTATGTTAAAAACAAACCCTCCAACTTCAACATTAGCAACGGTGGGATCTTTAAATACCAGTTTTCCCGATATAGAGTTCACCATGCTCATAAATATTTATTTTGGTTTACGTGACATAGGGCAACAGCAAGGGCATCTGTTACGTCATTAGACTTAATTTCTTTATCTAAATTGAGAATTTTTCCTACCATATACTTGATTTGCTCCTTGGTGGCTGATCCACTTCCAGTAACGGATTGTTTTACTTTTCTAGGTGCATAAACCATTGAGGATAAGCCGTTTGAAGCGGCAGACAATAGTAAAACAGCTCTAGCTTGCCCCAAGAGTACAGCTGATTTAACATTTTGACTATAAAAAGAGTCTTCAATTGCCATGGCTATTGGTTGGAATTTATCAATTAAATCATTCATATGACTATTTAAATACTCTAACCTATTTGGCAANGACTCCTTGGGTGGAGGTGAAATCAAACCATAGGCTACCATTTTTGTTTTAGTGCCTTTATAATCAAGTATACCAAAGCCGGTTTTGTTTAACCCTGGATCAACTCCGATTATTCGGCTAACCTTGTTCAAATTCACTAAACCAATCAGTCTTTATGATTAACAAGCTCAAAATTCGAGGCTATTTTTTGAATATCGTCATGCTCTTCAAGATTTTCAAGCAAATTAATTAATTTTGATGAAGTTGATTCTTCTATTTNAACAATATCTTTGGGGACCATCTCAATTGACGAAGAAATAATATTATAACCTTTTTTATCCAGTGTCTCTGTAATATCAGCAGTCACAGCTGGGTCCGTCGAAATTAAATAATTTGAATCAATTTTAGTAAAATCATTGGCACCTACTTCAAGGATGTCCTCCAAAATAGCTTCTTCATNTGGAGAATTATCATAAATGACAATTTGACCTAATCTTTCAAACATCCAGGAAACTGATCCATTTTCTCCAAGATTTCCTCCAAATTTGGCCATTAAATGTCTTATTTCAGCTACTGTTCGATTTCTATTATCAGTCATAACTTCCAACATAATTGCTACACCTTGAGGACCAAACCCTTCGTAGGATATTTCTTCGTAGTTTACTCCTTCAAGTTCACCAGCTCCTTTTTGAACGTTCCTCAAAATAGTTTCATTTGGCATATTTGCCGCTTTTGCAGAGGAAATTGCTTGACGAAGTCTNGGGTTCGAANCAGGATCACTTCCACCATTTTTAGCAGCAACCATAAGCTCTTTAATTATCTTAGTAAACACTTTGCCTCGCTTTGCGTCTTGAGCGGCTTTCTTATGTTTTATGTTAGCCCATTTACTGTGACCGGCCATTAGGTTTTGCTCTTGATCATGTCAAACATTTTTTTTAGGGTATTAATTAAAAACTCAGGTGGTCTTTTTGGCTTTCCTTTTTTATCAACAAATCCATGAGTTGTTTCACCGTCAGCAATTAAATACATATTATCTTCGCAAANAATTTTGTATTCAATTTTCAAACGGGCCCCAGGAAGTGAGGAAATTTGAGTTTTGACCAACAGGCTTTGTTCAAATGAAGCGGGTTTTTTGTAGTTACATGTGGCAGAAACGACAGGAAGAAAAGTGCCATTTTTTTCAATATTTTTTACACTCGCTCCGATACTGTAAAGTAATTCAGTTCTTGCCATTTCAAATATTTCAAAATAGCGCGCATAATAAACTATTCCCATCTGATCAACGTCTTTATAATAGATTTTAAAATGGGAATCATGGGATATCATTCTTATTCAGATATCCTTCCCATTTTTTCATATCTTTTTATACGTTGATCTAGAAAGGTTGAAAAATCAGCTTTTTTTAAAATATTTATTTCCTCAAGAATAGTTTTTTTTAAGGAAACTGCTGTTGCCTCGAACTCTCTATGAGCCCCTCCNAGNGGTTCTTTTATTATTTCATCGCAAATTTCCATTTTAATAAGATCTTCAGGGGTTACTTTCATCGCATNAGCTGCCTCAGGTGCTTTTGAAGCATCTCTCCATAATATAGATGCACATCCCTCAGGACTAATTACAGAGTACCATGTATTTTCAAGCATCAGCATTTTATCACAAACTCCAATACCTAAAGCTCCTCCGCTAGCTCCTTCGCCGATCACTATGGAAACTATAGGAGTTTTTAAGCTAGACATTTCAAAAAGGTTTCGTGCAATTGCTTCTCCTTGACCTCTTTCTTCAGCTCCAATTCCAGGATAAGCGCCCGGAGTGTCAATAAGTGAAATAACGGGAAGATGAAATTTTTCTGCTAATTTCATTACTCTAAGCGCTTTTCTATAACCTTCGGGCCTCATCATGCCAAAGTTTCTGTAAATATTTTCTTTTGTATTTTTCCCTTTTTGTTGAGCGATATATACAACTTTGTGTTCTTCAATAGAGCCCAGCCCACATACTATCGCAGGATCATCTCCAAAATAGCGATCACCGTGTAATTCAAAAAAATCTGGAGACATATTCTTTATGTAATCGGNTGACAATGGGCGCTGCGGATGTCTGGCTAGTTGTACTTTTTGCCAACGCGTTAAATTTGAATAAATGTCTTTCAACAATTGGTCACGCTGCGACTTTAGAGATGATAGTTCATCAGAAGATTTGTCTAAATTGATGTCAGATTCTAGCTCAAGAATTTTAAGATCTATTTCTTTAAGCGGTTTTTCAAACTCTAAATAATAATCGGACATTTTTTAATTCTATTAAATTTAAATTTAAAATATTTTTTCAACGCGTTTCTCATTTATTCAGTCTAAAAATTCGCCACATCCTCAATCTCCAAACCATCCAAACCGCTTCAAACATGATTGATTTGCTCATCTTAGATTCGCCAACTGTTCTATCAATAAAAATAATTGGATGTTCAGCGAGTTTTTTTCCTTTGTGCCAAGCACGAAAATTCATTTCAATTTGGAAAGAATATCCTGACGACTTTACTCTGTCGAGATTAATCGATCTTAAGGTATTTGCTCTCCAGACTTTAAAACCACCCGTTGCATCTGCNATCGGCATTCCAGTGATTAGCTTGGTATACACATTTGCACCATAGCTTAATATAAGTCTTTTCAAAGGCCAATTTATTACGCTAATACCTGTTAAGTATCTACTACCAATAACAAGATCGTTATCTTTTAGTAGCTTNATCATTTTGGGTACTTCTTTCGGGTGATGAGACATATCTGCATCCATTTGAACAATTACATCGTAACGTTTTTTTAGAGCCCATTTAAAGCCAAATAAATAAGCCTTACCTAACCCATCTTTAACTTTTCTTGTTTCAAGAAAAAGGTTTGGATAGTCTCTTTGTAACTTACGAACGATATCACCAGTNCCATCAGGNGANTTGTCATCAACGATGAGCAAATGTATGTTAGGNTTTCTCTCAAAAATTGTTTTGACAAGCGTACTGATATTTTTGCTTTCATTATAGGTAGGAGAAATGATAAGGCTTTTCATGATGCAAGCTTTTTTCTAATATCTAATAGGCAAGTTTCAACTGTGCGAGGTTNAATTTCAAGCTGTTGTTCAATTTTTTTCGTTAACAATCCGCTTTGCATGGGCCTTGGCGCCCATTGCTTTAGCTGAGAGCTTTGTATGGGTATAATNAAAGATGGGTTTAATTTAAATATTTTAGCTATCATTATTGCAAAATCATATCGAGACATTATNCCCTTATCCGCATAATGATAAAGTCCATAGACACTATTTTTAACAACAAACGAAATAAACCTTGCCAGCGAATACACTGAGGTAGGATTACCCCATTGGTCCTCAACAACATTAATTTTCTGTGAACTTGACAGGGACCCTACCACCCAAGCAAGAAAGCATGCTTTGCTTTTGACATTTCCATACAGAACATTGGAGCGGATAATTGNGTATTTTGACCTATTTTCACTCAAAAAATTTTCTGCAGCGAGCTTATGTTTTCCATAAACTGAGATAGGGTTCGTTTTGTCTTTCTCCAAATAAGGACCGCTTTCCCCATCAAAAACATAGTCAGTTGAAATTTGAATGATATGACCGTCAAAATTATTACACAGGTTTTTTAAGCCTTCTAGATTGATTTCTTTGGATACTTTTGGTGATTTTTCACAGCCATCCACATCGGTATATGCTGCTAAATTTACAACAACATCGGGACGAAAACGGTCTAACGCTGTTTTGATAGATTGTTCGTTTNAAATATCTAGAAAGCACGATTCATTTTGAGCATTTTTTGATGTAAACAAAGAATTGAACTTNNAAGGAAAAATTTCTTTACAAGCAAAACCCAATTGCCCGCTTGAACCAGTAAATAATACAGACTTCATTTATCGACTGCAGTTGTTGTTTTAAACGTTCTGGCAATCATATCAACTTGCCTCAATAATAAATATTTGTCTTTACCAGGGTGAAATATCATAGAATGAATAAAGTAAGAGCGATCTTGGTCTGCGTCATAAAAAAGATGGGATATGAATGGTCCNCCTTGTGCATCATTCAAGCTTTCCCATAATCCAGTTATTTTCCATGATCCATAGCTATTAAACGTTGAAGGTTNAATCTTAAACTTATAATCTATGTATTGGATATTTCGAAAATGTTTTAATGGGATGCTTTTTGAAAACTTTCTCGCAGAAGCCGAGTCGGAAAATACTAGGCCATCTTCCCACTTAATAGCTAACCATCTAAACGGCAATTCCCTTCCAATCCAAAAAAATTTTTGATCGCTGCTATCTCGAATAACTGAATATCCCCAAGGTATTTTGATCGACCAATTGTATTTACTTAAAAGACTGGTTTGAAGCTCAGCTTGGAGAGTGGACTCATCAAAGAGGTGCAAGCTTTGCCTTTTTATGAACAGATCGTCAAACTGTTTTTTGAGCCAGGGTCCTTGCTCATAGGATGCTTGGTAAACTTTATCGCTACTAGGACCATTTATGACAAGAAAATTTTGGTCTCTAGCAAAAACATCTTTAGANAATATAAGATGATTGTTTCCATTCATGGAGGAAAGGTATTGTTCATTAGTTAAAATACTTTTGATCAAACTTGTTCCTTTATTTGATGGGTAATCACCAATGGCGCCCACAACAACATTTACATAATCACTAACATCATTAAATCGATCAGGCTCAATAGGAATAATTTTGAAATGTTCCTCNGGTTGAGGTGTAAAAAGAGTATCATTAATCATCATAGAAACAGCTTTCATTAGAAATACTTGATCGTATTTGGATGCAATGAGAACAACCTCATTGTCACCNCCTTGAGCGCTAGGTTTTGTATCCTGGCACCCAAAAAACAAAAAAAGTCCAAAAGTTAAACTGTAGCGTAACATTGTTTTTTTGAGAATGAATTGAATCATAATTTACTTTTATTATAGACTAGTATTAAACTTTATGTGAAGTTTTCCATCTTTTATTTTTGAACCTGGAAATGCAAAGGTAACATCAAAAAATTGACTTCCATTAAATAAACGAATTCCAAACCCTGAGGTTGGATTTATTGTTAAATCATTTGCAAAAAGCTGATCAATAAAAACGAACAATTGAGATTGGCTCTGAGTCGTTAGTATAGTTTCAATTGTATTTATAATAAACCAATCCGATAGGAATTGATNCTCGTTATACCCTCTTAAATCGTTGGACCCGCCAAACAATATTTTTTTAGCTGGAAGCAAGCTACGATCTTGAACCCTATTGAATGAGCCTTGGGTTTTTAAATAGAGNACCCCTGTAAAAAAATTTTTGTATACTCCTAATAAGGTTTTTGAATTTACTTCGTGCGTGCTTCCTAAATTATCTTTGTAATTGCGAGCATCAATCTGTAGGTTCCAATGAGATCCCGAAAATGGTATCCAACGATCGTTTCTTCTGTCTCCCTCAATACCTAATGATAGTCCTTTCGAAACAATAGATTCGGATTTAACTAAATCTTTAATATNTTCAACGCTGCTACCAATTTTCCACCTTCCATAAGGACCTATTTTTGTCAGATATCCCTTTGCAATACTTTTTAGATAGTTTTTNTCAAAAAATTCGTGNGAAAAATTTGACTGCACCCCAAATGGCATTTGAAAAAAAACAGGCAATGAAAGATCAAAATAAATGTATCGAAAGCTTTGAGAAGGTTGNTGCCATTGCAAATGGACTCTTGATGCNTTCTTAAAAATATTTTCAAGTCTAAGATTCAATTCACCTTTTATACTCCACCTACCTGATGCATCTCTATTGCTACCTATAATACCTCCAATGTTACTTTTAAAATCGTTGGTTACATCAATTACTGCAGCGACATAGTTTTTATTGAAGCGAGCAAAGGAAATCGTAGACTGGTTATTTATAAATTTATTTCCATCAATGACGTTTTTAAACCTACTAAGGGCTATATTTTTAGTTGGCGAACCTTTNATAGTATGAAACANTCTTAATAATGTCACTTTATTAATTAGTCCATCTCCTGAAAAAAATAATGAGTCTACAATCAAATCGCTTGACACAAGATTAAAATTATTATTTAAATCTCGAACATAATAGTCGCCCCACCTTCCACTTTTTTCTAACATATCCTGAGCTTCTCCAAATGAGTTTTGCGCATAAACTATATTTGCAATTAAGATTGATAAAAATAGTTTAGAAATATGCACGAAGCTCACCANTAATTTGGAAAAAATTTTCATATCTTTCATCATCTATATAAGACATTGAAACGTTTAGAGAAATGGAGCGATCCAGCATTTTTGATGCTGCAAGAGTTGCACGCAACGTTTCATTCGCAGAGATGCCTTTCAAAGCCTCGGGTGGCATACCAGGAAAACCGTTTGCATTGTAATANTCAAGAGTGCAATCGAGNCTACCATTATCNCCTAAAAATTTTACAATATCNGTTTTNAGGCCATANGCGCTTGCATCTTTTGAAAATGATTGAATGATGGTTTTATCTTGGTAGATAATAGATTTCACTGTTAGCTGAATATTGCCAGGCAAGGACCTTTTTATTCCAAGCTCATGGTAAATACCATCAGTGCTTCTAGGTATTTGAATGGCGNTGTTTGTTTTTGTTAAAAAAGAATGAATATTTAAATCATACAATAGATAGTAATCTGTTTTAATGGGTATTTGATTTTCCATAACTACTGAGTCAGATCTTTTATCAACCCATCCCCTGAAATCCATTCCATTGAAGTTTGTGTTTGATTGNAACCAAACCCTTGTTCTTATAGATCTTGTTGTCTTCTGTGATATCAATTCATAGCGTTGTTGATGTCTAAAAATTTTTGCAGATCGACTTTTAACTGCTGACATAAAGTTTTTTTCTGGACCCAAGTAATCACCTCTGATTGATAATCTTAGTTTTATATGATTCAGCCTTTGATATTTAGTTTTTTTAAAATCAAAAAAGATCCTTGAAATTGTACTCGAATTGAAACCTTGTTGGCGGTCACCCAAAACGATNTTACTTGATACAAATGCGCCATTTTCATCTCTAATATATTCATTTAGNACAGGATCGTATCTAAAACTTCCTCTTCCAATNCCTACTGAATCATAAAGTATTGATCGAAATTCGTTGATTGAATTTTGCGCATTGAGAACGAGGTCTAGCCTTAAAGGCGATTTTACATCATTGTAATTTATAGCAATTCTAGCTGATTCGAATGAAACACTCTGCTGTGAGCTTTTAATAGGATTTTTAGATCTATACATCAATTCCTGTTTCCATGATCCCCGAGAACTTGACCTGTAATCCAGCTGAGCAAATCTAAATTTTTTATTTTGAACAAAGCGTAAGTTTTGTGCATTGAATAGCCAATCGGTTCTTCCTCCCAAGCCNAGTGATAAAAATCTTTGGTTTTTTAAAAAACTTACACCCATAATAACATCATCAAATTTGTAATCTTTTTGGCGCATTTCATGTCGAGTTATTACAAAGGGATTGGTCGATCCCCCTAGAAAAGTAACGTTTGAGGAGGCTTGGTTGAAGAGAGTATTGTGATTTACCCTATTAAACATCAGGGTTGCATTTTTTATGTATCGTGACTGATGATTAATTGATGACTGAAACCTTAATCGATCTCCAAGAGAGGTAGTCATTTTATATAGCCCCAAATCGATTTCCGTAGAGGTTGTTTTAAATTGTGAGCCCAGCTTTGAAATAGATATTTCGTTTGTTAAATCTTCATAATCAAAATCCCATCTTTCGTTAAAATTTACGTATCTATCCCTTCCAAGGGATTGATAATTTTTTGAGTTCATTTTATGNGATGCTTGAAATGCAAGATTTGCAGACCCTAGGCTAATATTGCTTTGATTNAATTGAATGTTTAAAGCAGACCCATGTATTTGCGAATTTGATTTTCTTAATAAATTTTTTCTATTTTGAGAGAATATTGATTCGATATTCAAATTTGAGTATTCGCCAAGTTTGTATTTTGAACTAACTTGTAAAACATTTTTACCATTTGGAGCAAGCACACTTTGTCCTGGTGAAAATCTTAACCCCGCAAAAGCTTCATTGCCAATATGTTCATAATACATTCTTTCTTGCTGAGATACTTTTCGAATGTATTTGCCATCAGGATCAGGGCTAAAAACAACTTTGTATCGATCAATGTTTCTTTCTTCATTTGGGAAAAATTTAAAAACATTGTTTTCAAGAACATATTCACCTAATGAGTCTGGATAAAAACCTTCGGCTAATAATACATCGGTCTTTCGAAAAGCATTCTTTTGGTCTATTGACAATGATGATGAGCCAATATCCTGATTTTCAGCAACATATTTAATTTCAAGCTGTGATTTCTCTGATGGGTTTTTGCTAAAAGCGGTTTCAAAATAATTGGAACTATAGTTTGCCTCTTGATATTGATATTCGATATCTATGTCAGTATCAAAAAAGATGAGATTTTTGGGCATAAAGATCAACTCTCCTTGACTATAATCAATAATATAATCTTGGTCCTCTCCTCTTTTAAGGGCAATACCGTTAATCCAAATGCGCTCTGACCCTGCAATTACAACAACACCAGTCCTCCCTTCTTTGCTTTTAAGCAAATAAGGTCCTTGATTGCCATCCTGACCTTTGATTTCCATTCGATGAAATGTACCCTTGCTTTGGCCAAAAACAGTCCTAATTTGACCATTATTTATCTGAATATCGCTTGAAATACCGGTAATTTTTCTTCTATAAAGGTTTAAGCTATTTCTGGCCTCTCCTGTCTCAATATCTCCAGCCTGAAGCGAATATAGAGAACTTGATACGTTGATATATACTTTATCTAGCTCTTCAAGATCTGCTGTTGAACCTTCTGGTTGAATTGGTAAAGATTCATCCGTAATTACACCCATTATTTGCGTTTTTTCAGATATTTTACCAGCAATTTGAAGGCGTAATCCTCCATTAAATGAATTATTTCCATATTGACCTACGCTAATACCTCTGTAAAAAAATCCAGATGCGTTCATTGGGAAGGCTTTCAAATTGTTTTTTTTTGAATANAGCACTTTATTTTCAANGCTATCCTTTTTATTAACTACAAGGCTATCAAGATGAGGCATTGATTCGATCAGGGGACCAATTTGTATTAAGTTTAAAGTGTCTAAACCAATAGGAGCTTGCGCTTTAATTNCTATGGGACTTAATAGCAGTAAAGCTGTTGCTTTAAAATGGGATTTTAGAAATTTCAAAGATTTGAATCGAAGTATTAGTAAGAAGGTATAATGAGTTGTTTTCACGGGCTACATCCAACACTTCAGCATTTGTAATTCCCAGATCAAGCACTTGGGAGTGTTGAATTTGCAATTGCCCAGAGTTATTGAATACTGCCCATACATTATCAAACCATAGGACCTTGAAAGGGTTTATAAGATCAAGCTTAAAACGTCTAATTGGCTTACCGTTACGATTAAACATAGATAATTGATTTATACAGGAGAAAATAGCGGCATAATTGTCTTTTTTGTTGACAGCAAAATCTATAAGACAATTTTGTGATATTGATAAAAAGTTCATATCGATGAAAGGAGAAAATTTGCTTGAAATTGACTTTGTTTTGTAGACGATATCCTCCTCTTTTGAATAAAATAAAATGTTGCGCTTTGAATCAATGTTAAAACAAGAGGGGTATTTAGGCTCATCGTTTGAAATGGAAAGACGCTGAATCAAGTTTAGATTAAAATCAAATCTTGAAATTTTGCCCAATGATTGGTCTAAAACAAATACATCAAGTTGATTAGCTAGCAAGTCTACAGGATCGAACATACCGTTGGAAGAACCACCAAACCCGCCCACAGTATGTAAGGTATCTTGTTGGATTTTAGCTAAGAGGCGAGATTTTTTATCAAGGACAAAAATTTGTTTGTTGGATACGGTTATTAAATCAGGCGAAAAGTCTTTTTTGCCCTTCAAATCAATTATTGCAATTTCATTAATACGATAAAGGTTTTGCGAAAAACCAATTTGAATAAAAAAACAAAGGGAAAAAGCAGATGTTTTAATCTTTATCAGCGGCATGCTCATCTAATTGGGCAATTGGGTTAAATATAAACCACAATCCAACCGAAAACATCGCTAGCGAAATCAATTGAGCTCCTGATAATCCAATGAAATACTTTTGATTGATTCTTAAAAATTCAATAAAGAAACGCTCCAAGCCAGCAAGAATTAGATAACTAAAAAAGAGGGATCCAGGCACCCTAACAAATTTACGCTTACTGAACAAATAGTAGAAAATTCCAAACCCAAGGAGGGTTTCATAAATTTGCGTTGGATGAACTTTTAAAACGCCTGGTGTAAAATTTGAAATGTCAACCCAGGGATACTGGGTTTGAAAGACGCGATAAGTTGATGGTGGAATTCCATTTGGAAACTCTATACCCCAGGGCAGATGTGTAGGCAAACCATAATCGTCACCAACGAGCAAACATCCAATGCGCCCAATCGCATAACCGAGTATTAAAAGAGGTGCAACGTGGTCTGCGACCATAAACCAGGACAATTGATTTTTGTTTATAACGTAGGTGACTGCTAATAATCCACCTATCAATCCACCCAAAAATACCAAGCCTCCACCTGAAAAAATCATGCCAACTGGATCTGCTATAAATTCTTCAAAATTCTCTAGAATAAAATATACTCTTGACCCTACGATACCTCCAACTGCTGCGGCAAAAATTATGTCCCCAGCAAGAGATGGCTTATGCCCTTGGTTCTTTAGATCCTTATTTAATAAATAATAACAGGAATAAAACGCAAGCATTAACATAAATCCATAAGAGTTAATAACTGGGTGAAACGAAAAACCAAAAATATTAATTTCACCGAAATCGTATATGATTGGAAACATTATAATTTTTCTCCACAGTTTGAACAGAATTTATCGCCTTTCCCAATCTTCTGTCCGCACTTAGTGCAAAATTTACCTTTGANTGAAGTTTCACTATTTTTAGAGGTTTCTTTTTTTGTGTTAAAATAAAACCCTCCACTTGCGAGTAAAGATACAATACCCAATACTACGAGAGGCTGCCAGAGTGGCAACNTATGCCTGATTGGAGCGCTCACTACCTCAGTCGTTTGATTTGGTGGGTTTGCTAGATTGCTTTGTAAGGAATTTATTGAAATATCTTGCGTTGGATTTTTGTAACTAAAAGATACGTTCTTTACAGAGTTTTTTTTATAATCGTACATATGAATACGTTTAAAGTTAATTCCATGTTGATCGCTAAAACTTTCTGCAGGATCTTCAGAAAAAATAAAATTTTGGGCGACGAGAGGTTCTTGAACCACAATATGTGCGTCATCNATGGGATGATTTACTTGGAAGCTAAATTCAGAAGATCTTTGTACTCCTTTTTTATCTAAATCATAAAAAACAAATATTCTAAAACGAGTTTCTGAGATCTCTCTCTTGATNTAATTTTTATTTCCTTCTTGAATGGTGAAAAGATTTTCTATCTGAGGATTTTCGGCGCTACCGCTTACATAAAATACACTGTCAGTATTTGAAGGTGTTGTAAATTTTAAATTTAAAGGAAGTCTATCAGGCAAAACCTCCGCTTCTATTTCTGCCATTACTCCACTGAAATAATATTCAGGATAAATAACGACGTCATAACTTTTAAAAGGTGAAATCTGTGCATTAAGAACTACAAAGGAACTTAAAAAGCTNTAGAAGAATAAATGTTTCATTGTGATTAAAATATACAGTCTTAATTTAATTTAGTTTCGAAAAATTTCTTAGCTAGAAGTGGTAAATTTTATTAATACTATCAGATCATATATAGTATGCGTGTAAGCTGCTATACCAAAACCACGAAAGATGTAAAGAGCGCCTAAAAAAATTCCTGCAAAAAGTCTGATCATAAAAAGATCTATCGATGTTTCGTCGCCAAAAGGTCCTAAAAAATGAAAGCTGGAAAAAAGAGCTGAGGCTAAGATAATAGATACAAAGTTTTTTCCTATTTCTCCCCATTGAAATACTAATCCCAAAATATAAGCAAAGCCTGTTATTAGAATNACTCTGAACACAAATTCCTCATATATACCCGCACCGACCGCCAAAACTANCTGCTGTAAAAGACGTTGATCTTTTGTCGACATCAAATATTCTGGAGCGCGAATCATTGCAACAGTAAGGAGCAAGGCCCATCCAATGCTCTCAATCAACATTGTTAGTAAATACTCGCTGTTGATTTGTGATGCTTCNAATTGTTTTTTTTGTCTGATAAAGGCAATAATAAACCCAACTAGAAAGGTTCCTCCAAAGCCATAGGTCCCTACAATACCAAACATCTCTAGAATTTGTCGCATAAGAACATCTGCGCCGTTTCTTAACAAAGGAAGGTCATTTGACGAAATAGCAAAGAGTCCAAGCTCATACACCAGCAACAANGGCAGGGTGAAAATGAAGCTATATAAAGGAGTATTTGTAACGGTCCAATATGATTCAGATTTCATAAGCTAATCTGAATCAATCTGCAGTACGGCTAGCAGGGCCTCTTGAGGAATTTCTACCCTTCCAATCGATTTCATTCTTTTCTTGCCCTCTTTTTGTTTTTCCCAAAGTTTCCTTTTTCGAGTTATATCACCACCATAGCATTTGGCTGTGACGTTCTTTTTTAGAGCTTTTACTGTGGAGCGAGAAATGACTTTATTNCCCAAAGCAGCTTGTATTGGTACGTCAAACATTTGTCTTGGTATAAGCTCTTTTAGTTTACTACAAAGCGCTACACCACGATGATAAGCATTGTCAGTGTGTGTAATAATCGACAGAGCGTCAACTGATTCGTGATTGATCAAAATATCTAATTTCTTTAAATCTCCAGCAACATAATTCTTAAGCTGATAATCTAAAGATGCGTATCCCTTAGTTGTAGATTTTAGTTTNTCGTAAAAATCAAAAATAATTTCACCGAGAGGAAGCTCATAATGCAACTGCGCCTTTTCTGAGGTTAGGTAGTTTGTATTTTTATAAATGCCTCTTTTTTTCTGACAGAGAGTCATTATTCCACCTATGTAATCTTTAGGAGTAATTATTTCAGCCGAAACAAAGGGTTCTAAAATTGATTGGATGTCTCCNGNNGGAGGCATTTTTGAAGGTGTATCGACTTCAATGGTAGTGCCATTCTTTGTTTCTATTTTATATCTAACATTGGGTGTAGTAGTTACGAGTGATATACTAAATTCCCTTTCGAGTCTTTCTTGAATAATCTCCATGTGCAATAATCCCAAAAAACCACACCTAAAACCAAAACCAAGAGCTTCGCTTGTCTCTGGTTCAAATAGAAGGGACGCATCATTTAATTTTAATTTTTCTAATGCCATTCGAAGCTGGTCATAATCATCAGCGTCTGATGGGTATAAACCAGAGAAAACCATAGGTTTTATTTCTTTAAAGCCCGGGAGTGGTTNTAACTTATCTCTGCTTTGATTTGTGACAGTATCTCCAGGTAAAATATGAGACACATCTCGAATACTTGCTAAAAAATAACCTACATCCCCAGATTTTAGTTCTTTTGCTGGAAGCTGTTTTAATACAAAATGACCAACCTCAGTGACATCGTACACTTTATCATGNGCAAAAAAATGTGCTTTTTCTCCAGGTCTAATTGCTCCATCAAATATACGAACATAAGGAATGGCGCCCTTATAATTGTCATGNACAGAATCAAAAATCATCGCCCTCAAAGGTTTATCGGATCGATCATTTGGTGCTGGAATTTTGTCAATTATAGCATTGAAAATATCCTGAACACCCTCACCTGTTTTTGCGCTAACAGATACAATTTCGTCTTTTTCACATCCAATTAATTCTATTAACTGGTTTCTGACAACATCTACTCTGGCGCTTGGAAGATCGACTTTATTTATGACAGGAATTATGGTTAAATCGTTATCAATGGCAAGATAGGTATTACTAACAGTCTGAGCCTCAACGCCTTGAACAGCATCAACCAAAAGAAGAGTACCCTCACAAGCTGCGAGTGAGCGCGATACCTCATAAGAAAAATCTACATGACCAGGAGTGTCAATTAAATTGAAAACATATTCCTTTTGATCCTTGTGAAAATATTTCATTTGAATTGGATGACTCTTGATTGTAATTCCTCTCTCACGTTCTAAATCCATACTGTCAAGAACCTGAGATTTCATTTCTTTTTTTGAGAGAGTTTTGGTTTCTTCAAGCAAACGATCGGCTAAAGTTGACTTGCCATGATCAATATGAGCAATAATACAAAAATTGCGAATATTTGATGTATCCATATAAAAATCTAACTATTAATTAACTGAAACAGCGATTCAAAAATAGAGTATTTTCTATGCAAAATATGTAACTTGTTTTGTTAATGTCAGGAGATTAAACATGAACTTAAAAAAGTCATTATTTTTAGCTATTATCTTCATTTTTTCCTGCCAAGATAAAGAAGACGAAGAAACCAGTCNGTTTGTTGGTAAATGGAAATTGATAGAAATGGGCAAATATCTAGTAGCCGGTAAGTGCGATGGGGAAATTGATGATGAAGAATATCGCGGTCTCAAATCAAAAGGATTTACCCTGACTCTCGAATTTAAGAATGATGGAAGCGGGATTGAGACTAGAACTGGTCCTGAGGCTGGAACTGAAGTCTTTACATGGACTGAGCTAGGTGAAACCATATGTATTAAAAATAGCTGCGTACCGTTTGATATGGCGCCAAATGAGCTTTCATTTCGAGTNAACTTTCAAGAAGATGCGTATTGCCAGGACGAGGATTACAATGTTACTGGNGATGACAATAAGAGGGCATGTGAAAATGCAAGCACTTCAAATACTTGGATTCCTGAGCAATGTAATACCGAGAGATACAGAAGAGAGATGGATTAGCCTATGCTTCGCCTTTAAACTTTACCGATACCAACTTAGAAACACCTTTCTTCTCCATAGTAACTCCGTAAAGATAATCAGCAGCCTCCATAGTCAATTTGTTGTGAGTGACAACAATAAATTGGGTTTCTTGGGCAAACTGATTCAAGACTTTCTTGAACTTTTGAATATTTACATCGTCAAGTGGGGCATCGATTTCATCTAAAACGCAATAAGGGCTTGGCTTGAATTGATAGATCGCAAAAAGCAATGCTATCGCGGTTAATGATTTTTCACCAGCAGAGAGCATTCGGAGATTTTGATTCTTTTTTCCTGGAGGCTGAGCATGAATTACTATTTGCGCTTCAAGAGGATCATCGCTTCCTGTTAAACCTAGAGACGCTGAACCACCATCAAAAAACATTCCAAACATATTTGAAAAGTTNTCATCAATCTTTTCAAAAGTAGACTCAAATTTCTCTCTTGCAACAACATCAATTTTAGCGATTGTTTCTTTAAGATTTTCTTCAGATTCTAAAATATCCACCCTTTGTTCAAGAAGATTTTGAAGTCGGTCCTGTTCTTCTTGGTAATCTTGCTGCGCTGCCATATTTAAAGGTCCAATGTTTTNAAGACCTCTTTGAATGGTATCTATTTTTACCTCAAGTTCAGTCACATCATTATCAACTTTCATATCTTTGGGGATTTTAGAATTATATTTATCCATCATTCTTTCTTTAATACCATTAATAATCTGCTCGAGCTCTACGATTCTTAACTCGTTCTCTTTTTGTTGTTCTAGCAACGCTTCTTTCATTTGCTGTTCAGAATTAATTTTTTCTTGAATCTTTTGCATAGATTCAAAGGTTGTCGATGCGGCCTGCTGTTTCAGGTCCAAAACAGATTTCTCCTGAACTATATTTGCGCTTATACCATCTAACGAGCTTTCTTCATGAACAATTTTTTCATCTAATGACTTTTTTAATTCCATAAGCTCAGTGGTTTCTTTTTGAATTTGAACATCTCTATTTTCATATTCTTCAAAAGATTTTTTAGAGCTTTCAATTTGCAAGGATAAGCTCTTTAGTTTATTATCCATATTCAATAAGTCTATCCTTTGCTCTTGTACTTTTTGTTGATAGCTATCTCTCTTAAGTTGAGCAGATGTATAAATTTCGGAAACCTTCTGAAGATCTTTTTTGTAGCTTTTAATCTGATTTTCGTTTTTTAAAAGTGAGGGCTTAACTTCATCCACCGTTTTTCTNAGCAAATCAAGTTCTTTTGAAATGACTTTTTCTTCCTTTTTTGATTCGCTAATCGAAGAAAGGATTTGGGACTGCTTATAGTGATTTTTAATTTGATCAGATTGTAGCTTTACAAGCTCGGAGTTTTCTTTCGATAATTGCTGATCCTTGCTTTCTTTGTCATCTGTGCTTTTTAATATTTCTATGCCAATCTTTTTAAGTTTTTTAACATTATCTGTAATTTTCTTTTCAAGAGTTATNCTATCTTTTTCTAACTGAGCAATCTTCTTTTTGCGACCTATCACGCTTGTCTTCTTAGGTTTACTTTGATACTTGATTAATAAGCTCATCCCAAAAAAAGCTCCATTCAGGTCAACCACATCCCATTCNTTAGATATTTTTGATAGCTCAACTTTACTTANATCCTTTACAATCAATAAGTTTCCTATCAGTCCNTTACCAAGGCCTTGAATTGCTTTTGGTATAGAGCAAAAGTTTANAGCCGGGCCAATAACGCCTTCAATTTTTGGAGCGGAAGGTCTATCAACTTTAAAAGNTTCAAGCTCTTTAAGAGGAAAGATAGAAAAATCGCCTAATTTTCTTTTTTTAGCCATCCTAAGGATATTCATTGCTGATTTTCTGTCCTTAGAAACCAAACACTGCGCTAAAGTACCTAATGCACTTTGGAATGCTGATTCAAATTTTGCATCAAACTGGAACAGGTCTCCAATGGCTCCAATCAGGCCATTATACTCTGTTGGATTTTCAAGTATTGTTTTTGCNCCATCTGGGTACCCTTCTTTTTGCTCAATAAGCTCCTGATAAAAGGTTTTATTTCCTTGCAATGATACTAATTTAGACTTTTGGTTGTTGATTTCGATCTCAAGCGATGAGGACATGTTATGATTGCTCTTAAGCTGGGTATTAAGGTTATCAATTTCAGTGCTTAACTTTTCTACAATTTCAGATTGTTTTTGTACGCTTTTATCAATAGTTAATTGATCTTTTGAAAATTTTAATTCTTCAGCTTTTAGATTTTTAATTTTTTTCTCCAAGTGCTTGAGCACTGTAGATTTTTCTTCGATTAATGATATTGATTTATCTANCACAGATCTATTCTCGAGAATTTTATCTTGCGCTTCCCATCTCTGTGCCTGAACATAATTCACTTTTTCTTTAGCTTCTGAGTATTCATTTTCAATCTTTTTAAANTTGTTACTTTTTTTATCATATTCCACGCGTAATTTGTTAATCTGAGGCTCTAGCGCTTTAAAGTCTTTCTCTAATGCAATTATTCGATCTTTAATTAAAGACCTCTTATGTTTCGAACTTTCGAGTTCTTTAGATAGCCTAATAACATTCATTTCAGATGATTTAAGCTGCTCATTCCAAATTAAAATATTGCTTTGAGATGACTCTCTCTTCTTTTCGAACTGCTCTACTATATGTTGCTTNTCTCTCAATTCCTCTTGTTGGCTAAGATATGTATTTTTTATTTCCTGAAGTTCTTTTTCTAAAAGAGAAGTGTCTGTCTTTTTTTCATTTTTAAGTACGCGTGATTCCAAAACGCTTTTTCTGAGCGGAATAAGCTCAGATTCATAATCATGGACTCTAATATATGCCAAGGCAAGTTCGTTATTTAAAAGATCTGATGACAATTTTTCATGTCTTTTAAATCGCTTTAGCTGCAGGTTTAGNTTTTTAACCTTTTGCTCAACCTCTTGAATAATATCATCTACTCTATCGAGGTCTCTTTGAACGGCATCAAATTTTCTCAACGCCGACTGTCGTTGTTGCTTATATTTGTTGATTCCAGCAGCCTCTTCAAACATGCGTTTTCTGTCTTCGGCAGTTTCAGATAAAATTTGCTCAATCATCTTCAATTCAATAACTGAATACGCATCAGAACCCATACCGGTATCTACAAATAAATTATGAATGTCTTTCAACCTGCAAGGTGTTTTATTTATAAAATATTCGGATTCTCCATCTCTATATACTCTTCTGCCAATTTCAATATCATTGTACTCGATTGGTAGCTTGCCGCGATTGTTGTGAACTGTNAAGTAAGCTTCACAAACAGAAAGAGGTTTATGACCGTCGGCTCCATTAAAAATGACGTCACCCATTTTTCCAGATCTTAAAACAGAGTATTTCTGCTCACCAAGAACCCAACGAATTGCATCCACAATGTTTGTCTTTCCACATCCATTAGGTCCAACAATTACCGTTACTCCTTCNCCAAATTTTATTTTCTCTTTCTTAGCAAAAGATTTAAAGCCGTGTAGATTTAACTCTGATATATACATTTAGGAGGTATTGGGTATATCTTAATCTATTACTTATCTAATTATTAACCATCATGTAATGAACGAAATAATTTTAAACANCGCTATCCAGGAGGCCANGTTAATTTTCTTCCTCCAAGGACGTGCATATGAATGTGAAATACCGTTTGACCCCCATTATTGTTTGTATTTATCACACACCTGAAACCACTGTCATCAATGTTTTTAAGTGCCGCTATTTTTTGAGCAACAAAAAACATTTCGCTGCAAATATTTTTATCTGATTCATTTAAATCGTTAATTGAGGTGATATGTTTTTTAGGNATGATTAAAACATGTACNGGAGCCTGTGGTTCAATATCATCAAAAGCTAAAACGTGATCGTTTTCATATACTTTATTACATGGTATCTCTTCAGACACTATTTTACAAAAAAGACAATTATTCATATTGAATTTGATAAGCTTGGTTAATATGCATAATTGCTGCTAAGGACGCAGAATCACTTCTCAGTCTTGTGCTAGATAGCTTAATACTTGGAATATTAAGCTCTTGAAACATTGAAATTTCATTTAAAGAAAAATCTCCTTCGGGTCCAACAATAACATTCACGCTTCTCAAATCCAAATCATTCAAGGTGTGAACATAAGATTGAGATGAATGATGGCAAAGCAATGAGGTTCCTTCTTTTTGATTTTCATTCCATTCGGCAAAACNTACAGGGGGATAAANTTGTGGAAAATAACTTCTTCCAGACTGTTTGGCTGCAGCTTTTATAATTTTTTCAAATCTAGAGATATTTAAGTCTCTTCTGATACACCTTTCAAAAAGTATTGGATGAATAGATTTGACCCCAAGCTCTACGGCTTTTTCAACAGCGATCTCCATCCGCTTACCTTTAATTAGTCCAACTATTAAATGAACATCATTGGGAGACTCTCCATAATTGGGAAATTCATCAATAACCCGTCCGGTAACAATTGACCCTGTGATTGCTTCTACCAGAGCCTGATAAGCCTTGCTTTTTGAATNTAAAAGCCAAATCTGGTCACCAACCTGCCCCCGAAGCGATTTTAAAAAATGTAGGCTCTCTTTTTTAGAAAGGGAAAAGGTATTTTGTACGATTGCATCTGGATGAACAAAGAAATAGTGTTCATTCATTCTTAATTGCGATTTCTGAAAATATAAGAAATGTTCATTGTAATGCCGTCATAATTATTTCTACCATCGATTTCCTTTGTCATGGGAAGCGTTTCATAACCAATAGAGGTAATAATTGAAGTACCATTAATTTGAGGGAAATTGATACCAACCACAAATTGCCCACCAAATGATGTGTAGCCACTAGAGTTTCTCCACCTTCCTCTAAATGTTCTGGCGTTGCTATTTCCATCTAATGCATAGTTAATTCCTGCTTTTAATTCTATGAATGGTGAAAAATTATTTGCAATCATTCCCTCAAAGGGCAAATAGCGTATTTTGGCAAACGCAGGAAACATTACTAACGCATCATCGCCAATATTGTATGTTTGTCCAGTATAATAATTTGTAACTGGCATTTCGCCATCATTTTTTACATCAAGAAATCTCACCTCAAATCCTGAGTAAAGCGCTTCACTAATTTCCCGATCTACCATAAAATGAAAACCCGATCCCCATGCTCCCGTTGTAAATCCAAAACCTTTTTTAAATTGAGCAAAAGAGCTAGTTGACAAGCAAAANATTGATATCACNAATAATATTTTTTTCATATTTTCCTAAGGTTGAGTTTTTTTAAAAAAAAGAGATGATCCAGACTGTACCTTCCGGGTCCTGCAAAAGCAAGGCACACATAAACAGAAAAATAGATCCAGGCGCTTTCNGGGCTACCTGTGCCAGTTATGTGATGCATAGCAGCGATTAGCATTGTGAAAGCCAACAAAATTGCAGAAGGAAAAGTAAACAAACCAATCAAGATAAAAAATGAACATATTGATTCNGAAAAAGCAGCCATAAAACCAAGCGGTACGTTTAAAAAATCAAGATAGTCACCAAAATATTTTGTTAAAAAAGTTCCGTATCTCTCCCATTTACCAGGACTGGTTATTTTTTTCCAACCGTGATTAGCTATCATGTAATAGGAAGGCAGAAAACGTAATATAATTAGAGATGCATCAAAATTAACGTATTGGCTTTTTAAAATTCGTATGAAATCAGTCACCGTCTATATCCTCAAAATCAGCATCTTTGATATCAAGATTCTTGTAATTAGTGTCTTTTTTATTCTTAAAACTTGAGTTTTTTTTAAATAATGAAACTTTTAAAAGTGAAAACACAAAATAAAATCCTAATGCAAATATGATAGCTTTAATCATTCTAAAGACCGGAGGAAGGGTTAAAAAATTTTGTTCCCGCTACAGGCTGTCTTATATAACTGATCATTTCTTCAAGATCGTTAGGATTTTGAACAAAATCTATGTTATTAGTGTTAATGATGACTAAGGGAGTCTCTTGATAACGGAAAAAGTACTCATTATAAACCTGGTTCAATGCATCAATATAGTCTTCTGACATGTTTTTCTCAAATTCACGCCCTCGCTTCTTTATATTTTCCATCAAAGTATTTGTATCTGCCTGAAGAAAAATAACAAGGTCAGGGTGAATGATATTTCTTTCCATCATATTTGCTACGTTGTCGTAAAGCGACATTTCTTTTTCATTTAAATTTAAAGATGCAAAAAGTCGATCTTTTACAAACATATAATCAGTAACAACAAGATGCTGAAACATATCGACCTGCCTCAGATCTTGCTGTTGCCGATATCGTTGAAGAAGAAACCAAAGCTGAGTCTGAAAAGCATTGTTTTCCGGATCTTCGTAGAAATCAGATAAAAAAGGATTATCTTCAAAAGCTTCTAGTATTAGCTTCGCTCCAAGTTTTTCAGAAAGAAGGTTTGCTAGGCTTGTCTTACCAACGCCAATNGTTCCTTCAATTGCAACATAGTACAAATTTTTCATGCAGATTTTTCCAAATTATATTTTTGAACATTTGAAACATCAGGACAAATGGCTAAAAGCTCAGAAACAGTCTTTCCATAGTNTTGAACCAGAAAATTAGGGGCAATTTCAGCCCATGGAACTAGAACAAACTTACGAGAAAAAAGTTCAGGGTGGGGAATCTTTAAATTGGGAAAGTCGACTGAGATTGTTTCAAACGCTAATATATCAATGTCGATCAACCTTGGTTCATTTTTATCTCTTTTGACTGGACGACCAAGCATCATTTCAACTCCTCTACACAACTGGAGCATTTCCTCGGGCTGTATAGAAACTTCAAGCTCAACAACTGAATTAAGAAACTTGGGTTGGTTTGTCTTATATAGTGGATCGGTTTCATAAATCGATGCCGTTCGATTTACAGTGATTTCATCTCGCACGTCAAGAGCTGCAATAGCTGTGAAAAGACTGGATTCTCTATCTCCAATGTTAGCT
>PBPT01000013.1 GCA_002724735.1 Fidelibacterota bacterium
CTGAGTTCGACATCACATCATCGTTGCTCAAGGGCGAGCTGAGCAAGCGGGAGCAGGATCGCCTGCGTGATCGCCGTGCTGCGTTGGGCTTATCCACCGGCACACAGGACTCTGACCTTACGCAGTACAGCTACGCCCGTGACCTTGGGTTAGCTGAGCGTGACCTAATCAATCAGGGCATGGCCTACGCTGACAACCGTATCCGTCGTCAGTCTGCGTTCGTGGCACAGCCGGTGAGCGTTACCACTATGTTCCAATCTCCGCAGCAACGTATTGCTCAGAAGATGAGCGAGCGTGATAGCAAGTTCAACCGCGACTTCGCTGCTAACAAGGTGGCTGCTGCGCCTAGTCCGGTTGCTAGAGGGATATTTGATACGGGCATGGCTTTTGTTGGTATGAACTACGGATTAAAAACAGCTCAAGCCCTTGGGGGAGGTTCCGCCGTAGGGGCGGCTACGAGCGCGGCTGCTAGGACAAATGCAGTCAACGGATTCTTAGGGTCAGCTATAGGTGGGGCCATTGCTGGGCCGGTAGGCTCGATGGCTGGCGGCTTCTTAGGTGGCGGTGGCCTGTCTAGGGCTGCTGGCTTTTTAGGCATGGGGGCAAGTCCTGTTCCAGTAACATCAATACCGACTGCGGCTGGCGGCATGACTCAATTTGGGGCATCCGGAGGGGCGACTGGGGTGAGGGTTGACACGGTGCTTCCTACTCGCCCGATAGATTATGACTTCATGGATGCTCAGATAAACAGGAGATTCGGCTTACCAACAAACTAGATAGGTAATTTAATCATGGCTATTAACCCACAAATCAATGACATGGCGTGGTTCGGCAAGCCTGCCGATCCGGTTGGTTCCTTCCAGAAGGGCATGAACCTAGCTGAACAGAAGCAGCGCATGAAGCAATCGGCTGATATGCACCCGCTGAAGATGGCTGACCTGCAAAGCCAGACCGACTACCGCTCGCAGCAGACCAGCCTAGCTAAGCAGCGCGAGCGGCACTCGGAGGATATGCACCCATTAGACATGGCTGCGAAACGGGCAGACACCGCTTACCGCACTGCGGTTACGGCTGGGGTTGAGCAGGAGACTGATCATAAGGGGAAAATGAACCCGCTGCTCCGGAAGGGGCAGGGCTTGCTTAATATCGCGAGAGGATTTGCAAACGCAAGGGCTAAACTTGATAATGATTGGGCGTCGGCAACACTTGCGGCAAGGATTGAGCAAGAGGGGAATAAGCTGGAGCAATCAAGAGAGGACTTAAATCATTCTAGGGCTATGAACCCTCTCCTTCGGGGAGCGCAGAGTCTTTCTAATACATGGCGCACACTTCAGAACGCGATGTCTGGCTTAGACCTAAGCAAAAAAGCCATAGAGTTAAGTGAGACGTCAAAGGATGTTGCTCAACAATCTGCTGAGCAACCATTAGTCCGACAGCAGTTGGACATCATAAGCTCGCCAGATTTTGACGCTTCTAACTACAAGATACCTGCAAACATTTCTCACCCAGATAGCATCAAGATTCTGGAGGGGAGATTGGAACAGGCTAGAGGTACGGTGAGGCAAAAGAATCTTAATCAGGCTGACAAAGCATTGTTCGACAGCCAAGTTGAGGAGCAAACAAGTGCTAGGGATAAGCTGAAGGACTTAGACATATCGGTTCGTAAGTTCATCCAGTCCAAGGGCAAGGACGGCAAGCCTTTGTACATGGATGGTAACGACATCACGATGGAAGGGATAGATATGATCAATCGCATCTCAGCGTTTGAGGAATTGAAGACTAATCTATCCCCGCAGCAGATTTCTCAAATCATTGCTGAGGATACCAACACTGCGCTAGACCCTAACACCGGCATACCTCGCTCTATGATGGGCAACAACCCGATGTCGGGTAAGTTTGTTGGAGACGTTTACGTTCCGTCACGCGATATGCTCGACAGGCTGGGCTATGATGCTGGCGCGAAAAAACGTGCAGCTCAGGAAGCGTTAGAGCCTTACTCTGTAACCGTAGATGGCGTGACGTATAAGGCAGGGACGCCGCCTACCGACCAAACCCCAAAAGTTAGGGAACAAATACTAGAGAGGTTTGAAAGCAACTTGAAGCGGTTGTCTGAGCAAAAGGCTAATGACCCTGATTCAGCCCCCATCTCTGAATCAGAGAAGGAGGCAGCATTTATTGACGCTAGGGATACCGTATTACGATTGTACGGAAAAGAACCCGCAAGGAAATCTGCTTCCATGCCGAAGCTCGAACCTAGTGACGAGGCACAGCTAGACAGGATGATGCGGCTTGAAGCGATTAGGATTACCGGAGAGGGCGGATACGTTACTGAAAACGATCAAGAGGATGGGCTGATAACTGGTGGTGACACACTGCTTCAGGGGCAAGATGGGGAAGTGGAAAAGGCAATGGTAGAAGTAGAGAAGCACTTCCGCGACAAGGGAATTAACGTACTGATTGACCCCGATCAAATAAAGCTATCCAAGGTCGGTGATGTAATTATTAGGCCGCTGAGAACCGGCGGCTATGAGGCTGTTCAAGTTACCGGCTTCACAACTAAGGGAGGGGAGCAAGGAATCACCTCCAAACGGATCACGGACTTCCTTGGGTTTGATGGTGAGTACAGGTCTGGGTCTGGCAGTCAGCCAGCTAAGAAGCCGGTGAAGCCAGCGACCCCCACAAAGAAACCGCCTTCGCTCATGTTCCAACAAAAGGACTTACCAACAGGCCCAACAGACAGAAGAGACGGATAAATTATGCCAGAACTAAAAGACTCCTTTATTAGCTGGAAGAGCCTTGGTGTCTCACCTCCCTCAAAACAAGACGAAGAACCGGACATCCAACAAGAGCAACAGACCTCTGACGGTTTTATAGCATTCAAAGACCTTGGGTACGGTGAAGGCAAGGATCGCCCCTTGTCTAAACTTGAGAAGTCTAAGGCTTACTGGGAGGCGGGTCGTAAGTCTATGGATGCAGACTTCAAGGCTTACCAAATCATGACCAACGGCGGCAAGGGCTGGGAAGAGTTTGAGCCTGAGGCCAAGAAAGCAGAAGAAGATTTATTCGACCCACGACTCAAGGGATTCGGACTAGGACATGAGGCATGGTCTGGGGCTATGCAGATGGGGTCAGGCTTGGTCGGGGGCATGATTCAAGGTGCTAACGTCGGGGCGCAGACCGGTGCTGCTGCCGGTGCTGCTGGCGCAATGTATGGGGCTGCTGGCGGAACAATAGTTGGGCCAGCAGGTACGGCGGCTGGAGCCGCTAGCGTTGGGGCTGTCACTGCTGCCGCTGGATTCACTGCGGGCATGGCGGCGGGAGGTGCTGAGTACTGGTCGAAGCAGGGTGCTGGAATGGTGTACAGCATTCTTAGGCAGAACGGCGTTCCACACGACAAAGCTGCTAGCACTGCTGTCACTGTTGGTATCCCTTACGGTGCTATTGAGCTTTTACAGGCTGGCAAGCTAGCTCCCGCTGGCCTGAAGAATATAGTTAAGGATCAGCTTAAAGGGATAATAGAGAAGGAGGGCGTAAAGAAGGCGGCAGCTAGGCAGACCGGAAACATCGCCAAGCAGACCGGACAGGAAGTGGTGCAGGAAGGCATGGTAATCGCTGGCGAACAATACCGAGGGGTAGACACGCAGGCGTATGAGGGTGAGGGTCAGTTCTCTGCTATTGGAAGAAGGCTAGGCGAGACAGCTAAGCAGTCAGCACTTAGCTTCGGTGTGCTTCAGGCTGGCCCAGCCGCCTTCGACATCACAACGTCTGGGATAGAGGCAAGCCGTGCTGCTGACGCGCAAAGACTCATCAAGGAGGCGAGAGAGAAATCCATCAACGATCAGACTGCGGCCAATCTTGATCAGAACAACGCCCCTGCCACAGCTCAGGTAGTAAGGGAAAAGAGTAGCACTGTGTCGTCAACATTTGAGGGCATGGACACAGGCGCAAAGTCCTTTGAAGAAGCTGGGTCTGTTCCTCTAGTTAAAGTTAATGAAGACGGCACGGAGTCTAAAGTTACTAGCGTCACGCAAAAGTCTGACAAAGACAGAGAGCCTAGAAACTTAACTGGATCAGCCAGTAAGCTGGCGTCTGACTTCAACGTAGACCCAGACGACGACACTTTGTACAAGTGGAATCCTACCCTAGCCAAGGGCAGGTTCGGAGTTGATGATGTTTGGCGCGTCATACTTGGTAGAGCTGAGCGCGTCAGGAAGAACATGGAGAAGGGTGATTTCGGGCCTGAGCCGTGGTTCCCTGATGGTGGCAAGGAGGCGATGCAGCAGTGGCTAGACAGGGTTGACACTGCTTGGGAGAAGAGGCAGAAGAACAAGGCCCAAATAGCAGCCTTTAATAAAAACAAAGGCAAAGCCGATGAGGCTGGTGAGATACTTTTCCGAGAGCCTGAGCAGGCAGCTCAAGAATCTTCCCCGCCTGCTGCCGCCGCTACTACTAGCCAAGCCGCACAGCTAGAAAGCATGGGCATTGACCCGTCCGTACTAGATGCGGATGAGAATGCCGTAAACCTTAAGAAGAGTGCGCTTCAAATTCTAAAGGCACGCGGAGACGGGAAGGGAACAGATGCCGAGCAGCTTGGCAGACTTGGTATTGACCCTAAAGTTCTGGATGCGGATGAAGATGCTGTAGCCCGAAAGAAAACTGCCCTTCAGCTTCTTGCTTTCGCTGAGGCTAACAAGCCCAAAGAAGACACCACTGCTGACACGGCGGCTGATGCTGTTGATCAGCAGCCTCAAGCCGATGTGGCTGGCGAGGCCCAAGACTTAGCAGATATGGCTGATGCTGCGGATGAGGAGGTTAGCAATAGGGACAGTTTGGTTTCAGTTATACAGGACGAATCCTCATCACCGGAGCTGAGAGCGTCAGCTCAAATTATCTTAGACGCTCTTGACGCAGAAGAGGGCAAGGCAACCCCATCCGCGAAAACATCTGTCAGAGTGGTCACGCCTACTAAAGGCAAGGGAACAGTCCGTGCGGGTATGCCCGTGGTGTCTGAGCAGGAAGGGGAAACAGTCACCAGAGTCATGGACAAGTCCGGTGTTAAGATCGCCGAGAGTGACGAGGTTCTGACTACCACTGGAGGCAAGGGGTACAAGACATTGAAAGCTGCCGAAGCAAGGGTGGCAAAGGAAAAGGACAAGGATCAGAAACGAGCAGCGGAACTGCGCGAGGATAGGGACAAGGCTTACGGAGAAGCGGCTGACGCAAAGGATCGACTGGATAATCTAAGCAGCGATCTTGAAGGCGGGAAGAAACCTGATCAGAAAGAAATCGAGGAAGCCACAGCGGAACTAGCCGACAAAGAGGCAGACTTAAAGCAGGCTAGAGATGATTACAACGCTGCGGTTGAGCGCAGTGAGGATTCCTTTGGTATCGTACATAACGATGGCGGGTTTGAAGTCGTTCGGAACAGGGGGGTTCGTGAAACCGGAAAGGCAGATGATTCCCCTGTTACTGTAGTTACCCCTGAGAACAGGGAGGGCAAGGAGGTCGCTCAAGAAGAGGCAGATAAGCTGCTTGAAGAAATCGAAAGCAAGCGCAAGGAGATTGAAGATGTTCTTGAGGTGCTTAATGAAATAGAAGGCCCGTCTGATTCTAGGCTCAGAGGTCACAAAAAGAAATGGAACGCGATAAGTGACACGCTTCTTGATGTGTTAGACGAGCTGACTGGTAAGGGAGGCACACTTGAGGGCGTTACCATAAGGAAGGTTGAGTTCGGCCAGCAAGGGAACCACCCCGCATGGACTTCGCCAGCATCAGAGGACAGGGGAGTGCTTTACATTAACCCTGAGCTGTTCCTTTTTGCGGTAGAAAATTCAGATGGAAGCGTTAACAGGAACAAGGTTCGCACCATAGCCAGCGAAGAGGTGGCGCATCTGCTAGATATTGAAGCAGCCTATAAGATTGAGGGGAACGAGAACGGGGTTAAAGGACACTTCATCGCTATAGCTAAGCAGCTCATAGCTGCTGGCATGGAGGATCAGATCAACGCCGAATACTACGGCAACAAGAACTGGAAGAAGGACGGTGAACTTAAGCTGAGTCAATTTGCCTTAGCGATGGAGTACCTCCACATGGTTCGCAAAAGGCAGATGGCTAAGAAGCCACTGAGGGGCGAAGACAAGGCGTTGATGGGCCGTTATGGTGGCGTAAGGAATGGACTCCATAACTTCATGGATGGTGTCCGTAAAATGTTCGGCATCAGTAGCCCTCAAGACTTAGGGAGAATGCCCGCGCTCGCATCATTGCACTATGATGCGGCTGACAATTTATTAAGGGAGTCCTCTAAAGAGAGGCAAAAACTTGAGCGTCTGTTTGCTGTGGACGAGTCACTGTCCACTAGAATCATCGAGGTAACTCAAGAGATGTGGGAGCAGATTGCTCTGACCGGCGGTAAGGAGATGGAGAAATCTACCTCCGACCTGATATGGGATGCTTTATTCAGGCAGACAGTAGATAACGCATCTAGCTGGGTTCTCGATCAGAATAAACCGGCAGCAGCTTGGATGGTAGGTGAGGAGGGTGAGTTTAATAAGCAGGTTGTTACCTCCAAGATAAAGACAAGGGCGATAGCTAACGCTAGGCGTGTCGCAAACCAACAGCGCAAGGGTGGAACAGGTAAGAGAGAGGACGCTAACGACCCAACGGTTCGTTTAATATCCCTGAACTCAATCGAACAAACAATGATGCACGCTGGCATCAACCCGTTCGAGGCCAGCAACGCTGCTGAGTCGAGAGATTTTGGAGATAACGTAGGCGCAGCCATTGAGAACGCCTTAGCTAGTCAGGAGGAAATCGAAGGTGCGGGAAGCAAGGCTGTTACTGTTCTGAGTTTCCAGCGTGAAAGAATTAGTGAGGTACTCAAGGACATCCCCTTTTGGAGGAAGGGCGAGAAGGAGAAGACAGTTGACCTACCGGATGATGAAGGAAGAGTTACGACACGCCAAGGCCGTCGCGTTGTGTTCGATGAGTTTGATGATGCTATCAAGTGGATCAACTCTATTGATTGGGAAGAGAAGCCAGACGTAAGCCTTGAGGTTACTGAGCGTAAATACATAGAGCTTACTGAGACGGGCAACAAGATTCAGCGTGGCGGTCAGGCAGAGCTTCTGGATTTCGGAGCCACAACGACTGACGAGAACGGCAACACTGTAAGAGTTGCTAGGCTAGTTAAACCGCCAAAGACTTGGACGGTTGATGAGCGCAAGTTTGTGGAGAAGTCTCTGGAAGATAAGCGTTGGGTGGTTGACGGAGGTATCACCGTGTCAGGATCAAAGCCTAACGGTGGTAGTGTTACCTTGGACAGAAAGATTTACACTAACGAGGTTGTTAAGGACATCCTCGTTGCTTTCATTAGGAACTTCAATAACGAGAGTTCGACTGGCCTGAGCTACGGAGCAGCCAAGTGGGAGCAGATAGCTGATGCTGTATCTGAACTGAAGAAGCACGAGAAGAAGAAGAACAAAATCACAGGCCGAGGAGCTAGGGCTGTGGTTCTGCGGTACTGGAAGAGTTTGACTAGCGAAGATGGCGCAGTCCCTATGCCGAACGAGTTCATCGCAGGGGCTAAGCCAGTCAACCCAGATCAGGTAGACGCAAGGAGCAGGCTGTATGAGGCAATGGTTGAAACTTTTGTCACAGAATCAGACAGGGGGATGAGTGACTCAGCTCTGGGCAATTACAATTTCATTAAGGAAACAGCAGCTAAGAACGAGGCGAAGGCCAATGAGGTGGCCAGTATGCTTGACGGCACTATAGAGTCCTTAGAGGAAGCGGTTAAGTTGATTGAGTCAACTCCGTTAGGGGCCGAGTCTTCAGAGAGAGGTCAGCAGTTCGGTGAGGTTCAGAGGGTGTTCCTTGCGGCAAAACTTCTGCCAGAGGCGCAGAAGTTAGCTAACAACCAAGACCTAGAAATTTCTACCAAGGCTGGAAATCTTGCGAGCAAGATTGCATCCATGATTCAGAACATAAGAACTGAATCAGCGCAGGTGCTTTCCTTCCAGCGTCAGGTTAACAAGTTCTTGATGTCGAACGGTGCTGAACACCTGTTCAGGCAGACGGTACGCAGGAACCATCAAACCAAGCTAGATAAGATTTGGGGGCTGGGCTTCGCTGACAAACTTCAGGGAGCTTGGAAGCAGTTAAGTCTAGCCGCAGTGAACAGGGTCAACCTAGACGACGCGTCTAAATTTGTTTCCGGTAAGTTAGGCATAGATGAGAAGTCTGCTAAGGCACTGCTTAGGAAGGCGATGAAGGCTGCGGCTGTTAAGGGGGTAGATGGAAGCGGCAAGCAGAGCGGCGACACGCTGTATCAAGCCATCAAGGAACAGAAGGGTAAGCTCAACAAGCTAAGCGACAGCGACATCGCTACCATCAACAATGTTGTATGGGCTAGCTGGCATGACACAAGGCTAAGGCTTATCAATAAAGAGTTCATCGACAATCTGGTTGCTTACGGCATGACTACGCTGGATAGCGGTGACAAGTCGAAGCTAAGCAACTCGCTTGGCAGGATCATTAAGTTCGCTGACCTCGGCTTACTGAACATTGAATCCTTCTACGAGGCCATAGCCCCTGAGTACGGGCTGGAGACAGTCAACGGGGAGACGGCCACCAGACTAAGAGAGCTTGCTGAGAGAGCGTCTGAAGCACCTGAAGGCCCGATAAAGAACAAGATCGTCAGTGAGATGCTAGCCATAATTCAGTCGTCATCTGAATTAGAATTGAAGGATATAGCTAGGGATTTCTGGTACGCCTCAGTGCTGTCGGGTNTNCGCACGCAAGTTGACATAGGCTTATGGTCTTCCCTTAACGGGTTNNTNACTGCACTTCAAGCATCGGCGCACGCAGNGGGNAAANCNAAGAGTGCTGCGGATGGGTNGCNNGTGATNNCTNNNTTNGCTAACACGCTTGGTGACTCACTTAATGAGACATGGGACATACTTAAAACAGGCGATGTTTACAGGACTATAGACGCCACTCANAGNATCGAAGATCANGAAAGGGTTGCCGATTACGTTGGCTTAAACACCCTAGAGACTCTTGCCAAGAAGAAGGACGCCAGTCTATTTGAGAAATTTATCTCGAACTATAAGTACGTTCGCAGNTCGGTGATTGCTCTGGATCACCTTGGCTCATTGATGACAAGGGAAGCTATGATCATGCACNCNGCCATGACGTCCGGTGACGAAAGCATGAGGACGGAAGCNATGCGGAAGNAGTCTAAGAAGGAGTGGGATGAAGCCAAGAAGCAAGCTGAAAAGGAGTGGATTGCCTCCACTGGTGAGAAGCCTAAGAAGGTGGACATAACAGCAAGGGCCAGACAGATTCTTGAAGCCAAGGTGAACGATGGTGTTCTGTCGGACGCCTCCAACATGGGAACAGTTGTTGCACTTAACTCTGACCCAGTTGGGTTCCTTGGTGTAGTGCATAGCTTGTTTACTAGCCCTAAAGCTGGGCCTCTGCGTCATGTACTTGGGCTTTCGTTTATTAGGGCTGCGTTCAACATGATGCAGCAATCAGCTAATTACTTTCCCGTTCTGGGTGCTGTTAATTACATGAGGGCGAGCAAGTCTTTTCAGATCAAGAAGGATGGCGGAGTTGCCAGTGGGTTTGCTGATATGTGGAACGTCGAGGTAAACGACCAGCGCAAGACCATGATCATGATGAATCAGATGACCGGCCTTGCGCTTACGTTAGCGGCGGCATCTTACTTCTTGCGGCCTGATGACGATGATGAGGAGAGGATGTTTGAGATAAGCGGCACTTGGGATGGGCTTACGCCAGCGCAGAGAAGCCAGCTACTAGCAGAAGGCAAGAGGCCGCTGTCGATTAGATTTCGCGGCACTTGGTACGAGTACAAGAACTCAGCTATAGCTGCGCCGTTAGCGGTGATTGGTAGCGGCAGAGATATGCAGTTGTACAGGAAGGAAGATTGGGATGAGAATGAGTACTATGAAAACGTAGCTGCGGCTGTTATGGGAGGAGGGATTTACTTCAAGGATTTCTCAATGCTTTCATCGTTCAGTCAGGCTGTGGGTATTCAGGCTTCGAGCAGAGAGCCAGTTCAAGGAATAGAAAAAGCGGTAGCTGGCCTTGTCGCTCCTGCTGCCCGTGCGGTAGAGGCGTTCATCCCTGTGTTCGGAAGCAGTCTAGCTAAAGAGGTAGAGACAATCATTAACCCGAAATACTACACCGACAGGTACGGTGGTAGCCGATTGAAGAGGGACGTGACCAGCGGCGTTGCTGTTGTAAGAGCGTTAGGCGGTAAGCCTATGCTAAACGTGCTAGGTGAAGAGGTTAAGATCAGGCGATTGCCTTTGAGCAGACTGATCAAGACTCAAAAGACAGGCCCAGTGTGGCAGAATCTTTCCGAGCTAAGTGAGAAGGGTGTATTCCTACCCGTCCCAATGAAGACTGCTGAGGTTGTTGGCAAGGACGGGCGTCGAAGAATGACTGAAGATGAGTACTATATGTACGTCAAGGAAACCGGCAAAGAGTACAAGCAGGTTATCGAGAAGTACGGTGACTCACTGAATGATATGAAGCCAGACAGAGCTAAGAAGCTGCTGTCCAAGCTGGCTACCGTGGCTAGGCAGAAGGCCAAAAAAAGGGTGCAGCAAAAAGCTAGGCTGAGATAGCCTTCTAATTGCTGCACCCGTGTTACCTGCCACAACTAGGGCAGGGCGCGTTATCTATAACGTCTTGAGATGTCCGAATCACACCGGCCCCGCAGTAGGGGCAACTGTATGCTTCTGCTATGACCTGATCAGGCGACACCCATTCATCTTCGATTAACCAGTCTTCGTACTCTTTTCTGTCTGGGTCGATGGGGTCTTGCATGAGTCCTCCATAAGCTGCAAGCAGTCCTTGCAAACACCGAGAGGTGCTGCGTTGACCAGCTTCCAAAGGTCAGCGAGGCTGACAGTGAAGTCAGTCTTGCATCCCTTGGCCCTGAGAACAAGCATTCCACCATCCGAAGATGGGGCTAGCCCAGCGATCAAGGTGCGGCTTGTACCGCTTGAGTCCTTGACCACTGCGCCAGTCTCCCTAGTTACTGCACTATCAATGCCGGTCATTGACTACCTCTTGCAGGGTATCGTTGACGTTCTGAAGCGTGACGTGAAGTGATAGCATAGCTGGACGTAGCTGGTCTTTAGTGACCCTGCTTGACTCGTCGTTGCATAGCTCATCTACTTCGCGTGACATCCTTGATGTCCTGTTGTCACACATCCTAGCCTTGATGATGTGGTCAGGCTTAGCCGCCCAGTTCTGGGCTTCTCGTATGTCGCCCTCTGTTGCCCAGCCTGTGACCCAGCAACGCCTAGCGTATGAGTCAGTGCCAGACGACACGAAGGTTCCGTACATCTTGCCGCCACTGTTAGGCTCACTGCCGAAACCCCCGCCACTACACCGGAACAGTGTAGTGGGGGAGTCACAGGCAGAGCGGTCTATCATTACCATGTCGCCATCCATGAAGGTGGCTTCCTTGATGTTATCTTTAACTCCGCTCATATAACCTCCTAGCTTGCGTAGCTCGTGTGATGCGAGTCACTGTTGGGTTGAACCGCAATGTTAACGTCCCCTCTCTGAGGTAGCGTTGGCAGTACTGACTGTGGTACTGGCAACGGCGGCAGGTGGTCAGTGCATCCGTTCAGGACAGGCTGCTTGCCGTTGCGCGATACGGCGTGGCGCATCTTATCCTTTGCTACCTTCTTGAAGTACAGGACATAGCCTGACTCAGTTTGAACACCCTTAGATGTGAACCCTGTGTCTGGGTCGTACACTTTACGGAAGCGGAAGATAGCCATGCGTAGTAGCTGCGCTCCCTTCGGCCCGTCTACTGGTACGGCGGCAACCTCTCCTTCCTCCAGCTTACATAGCTGCTTGTACACTCTGGAAGCTGGCGTGTTGAGGCGTTTGTCTTTCCTGTTAGCGTTCTTCTTCGGTGCTTCAGGCCACTCTGCTTTGGTTACGATGTATTCTGTCATGTTTTTTCCTTTGTTTGGTTTTGTTATGAAACGCAGCACACCAGCACTGCCCCGTGATGAAACTGCTAACACACGGGACAGCACTGGCTTAGCTGCGAGATTGGTTTGATTATGCAGTCAGCACTGCGGTGCTACTGTCACGGACTATATCGAGCAGCTTGCCTGCTCGTGTCTCAAGGTCGATGCGTGAATCGATGTGTGCTTTCATGCGTGCGTGTGCGGTGAAGCCTTGCTCCAAGTCCCAGAGCGTTTCACACTGGCCCTCTTCAAGCTCGGCCATGTCGATGGCGGATTGAACTTCCCCCTTGGTGAACTGGGCATTGCGTCCAGAGGACAGGGACTTCCACCACTCATCGTCCTGCTCCGGTAGGACGTACTCCATAGCACGCTTGATTACCTCAGCCTCACGATTACCACTGGCGTTGATGAACTCCAGCAAGTTAGGCTCGGCCTTATTAACGAACCGAGTCGGTGCGTACTTACTGTGCCGCATCCTGAACTCAGTGATGTCCTGCGCTCCCCACACGATGTTGTTGCCGCACACCTCATTGAACAGGAAGAACTTCAGCACCAGATATGAGTTACCTACCTCACTGTTGGAGGCGAAGAACCCACGGTGCAGCTTGGCACGGTCGCCAACGTCGAGGCGGTCGCCGCCATCGATCATGAACATGAACATATCACGGTCACTAGCGTACAAACCTGCACCCTCTAGCTCTGCGCCGAACTGTCCGTTGGCGTAGGCAACTGGGTTGCGGAACTTGTTGCCGGTGCGCTCGTTCATATCAACGATGGCCGTTGCTACATCAGCATCAAAGATGCGACCGTAGTGTTCAGTGGTGATAGCCTGAGTAGTGTAGGTAGCTCCTCCACTGACATCATAGTTAGGCTTCTCGTAGAACATCACGTTGTACTTGGACGCTGGCATATCCTGAAGGTGATAGTTCAGAAGGTCAGCAGCACGGTCGTTAGGCAGCTTGCGTAGGTACGAAGCTGGCGCACCCATGCGTTGACATAGCTGACCACCTGACCAGTTGGTTAGCTCTGCCTTGGTGGTGCGACCGTTGAGGTACAGCGCATCATCATCATGATGCACCATCATCGTGTCCGTCATCGCCTCACGCTCGTAGCTGTTGCGCTGGCGCAGGCGTAGGTGATTCAGGAAGTCCGGCACGTTAGTGAAGCGTTGATCCATCGGACGGTTAGCCCATTGGTTGTGTGCTTCGGTTAGGTTTACTTTCTTTGTCGTCGTCATTGTCATAGTTTTATTTGTGTTTGGATTAACAGCTCACGCTATGCGCGGCTGGTTGTGTTTAATAAGACAGCGTAATGCTGTCAATATGATTACGCAAAGACCCGCACTGTTCCGTTAGGTTCAGTCGGGGTGTGGTTAGATGCCAAGCTTCAGCTTGGTTTGCTTGGCTAAATCGTTGTCAGCCCATACGCCGCCGAGGGCGGGGATAATGGACGCAGATTTTCTTTTGTTCTCAGAAGCCTTCACTATCCTTAGGTTATCTTGGTGATGCGCTCCCCCCTTGGACAGGGGGATTATATGATCGACGTCGTATTTTACGCCGTCTCTTTCAGACATTACTACCGACCTCTTAAACATTTTGTTAATCAGATTGTAATCAGTAGTTGGAAGCACCGCACTGGCACGCAATGCCCGCCGCTTGGAAGCTCGGATTGCTCCCCTTTCTGGGTTCCTTTGACGGGACTCCTTATCCCTGCGAGCGTAGTCCTCTTTATGTTCTTCATAATATTTTTTAGACCACGCACGAACCCTATCTGGATGCTGGGATGGCATCTCCTTCCTCCAGTTTGGGTTCTCTTTAGCCCTCTTCTTGCGGTACTCCACTGAGTACATGGCGCAATGTTCCTTATTCTTTCTAAGCCACTCCCTATGCCTGATTAGGTGTGCCTCTCTGTCTTGGTAATAATATTTCAACGCGTACTCCCTTTGCTTTTTGCGGCTGTGTTCCTTGCAACAAGAGCTACACCTTTTCTTATTGTAATGCCCTACGAACTCCTTGCCGCAATCAATACAGGTAATGTGTCTGTCAGTTGCTTTCATTTTACCCTCAATCGCTTTTCAAGTTTGCTCCAGTACTTCACAGTGGCCTGCTTCTTGTATCCGTTAGGGCCACCGTTCCAGATGCGAGCGTAGTCCTCGATGGTTGGCACTCTGCCTAGCCGTTCCTCGGTGGCATACCTGTGCAGGTAGGCGATCAGGATTGCCTCCGATTTGTTCCGGTCATAGCAGTCGTCAGGGAACTTAAACTGACTCAAGCCATTGGCCTTGCGCCATTGGTTAGCATCGATGAGGCACGCCTCCTGTATCTGCAACGGGCCGTGGCTTGCGCCATTGTCACCGATTGCTCGGTCGTTGCCGCCTGATTCCTGCATGATGAGTGCGAGGATGAATGCTTTCCAAGTAATCATGCCGACACCTCCTTCGATGCCAGCACTTCTTTAACTAGGATAGCTGCCTCTTCGGTCTTACCTCCGATGCTCCATTCTGTGATCATGTCGAACGGTTGGCCTCCCCATAAAGGGCCGTTCTTCCAGTTATAGATGGCGGCTACCACGTCATGCTCGTCGAACCTAATGTGCCATTCCGCGTCCGANTTGTGATCGTCACTTAATTCGGGGATACCGAATGCGTTCACTATCTCCCAGTAGTCTGCATTTAGCTGNCCTACCTTGTGAGTTCCGCCGACGCAGATGCTTTCTTCGTTGTGGGTTACATACTTCATTTCGTTTTTTCCTTTTGTGTTTGGTTTGGTTGATGCAGGTTGGCCTTGCCCACCTGCCTTGAGATGTTTGGTTCTGACAGGGTTAGTAGTTAGTACGAGTCGTCGTCTCCTGCTGCTGGCCCGTGGCNGGTTGGGTTACTCTTCGTCGCTCAACGTACTCACCACTCGGCACATACTCACCGCGCGGTGTTACGGTAAACAGATACATGAACGCTGAGTCCTCGGTCGCATCGTCCATGATGAGCGACACAGTGGTGCGCCTGTATGCGTATGGGTGTCCCTCTAACGCATCCAGTTCCTTGACCACCTGATTGCTCACCATCCAAAGCTCTCCTCGGATGTGTGTCGGGGTATGGCCTTCAAAGGATAGATCATCCTCTACTACGAACGGGATACCTGATGCGTACATGACGTACTTCTTCTTGGTGCTGCCATCACCTAGATAGGTTTGATTGTGCAGCATCATTGAGTTTGAATTGCCACGCTTGAGCGTGCCGTATACGAATACCTTATTCATTTGTTTCCTTTGGTTTGTGTTACGGATGTTACGTCCGTAACGGGTTTGATTACTCTCCGTAACACCTCCAGTAACTAGCGGCGTCATCCTGCCAGCCAGCCATGTGCGCTTCCTTGCTGATTTCATCCCAGCAATCACCGCATATAACTGAGCCGTCTATGATGTTGGCAGCGTCGCCGTCATCGAGATACGTATTGCACACATGGCACTGTATCTCTCCGTTGACGAAGCTGCGTGACTGACTAGGCTGCACGCTTGCACCGTAGCCACCACTGTATGTAGTGAACGGCTCTGCGCCCCAGCCACATGAAGCACCTGTTGGGTCGCTGTTCCACCATGAGTCCCTTGTCTTGGGCTTGTAGTAGTCGTTGGAATACCAGACACCATCGACCCACTCACCTTTCTTCTCGTTGACGATGATGCTGTCACCGTTGCCACGAAGGAACACTAGCTTGGATGAGCCTATCTCCTTCGCCATCTTGTTGGATGACTTGGGTAACAACGGCCAATCACGGTTGCTCTTGATGCGACTAGACATGATGTTCTTGGCGTACAGGTAGGTGTCACTGTACTTCTTGTGATACGGCATCTTGCTGATGACACCGTTGTGCGCGAACGCCCACTCACCTACCTTGAACGGGTGGCAGTTGGTATCATCGACGCTACCCTGCGTAGAGTAGCGCAGGTGTACGATGGCTGGCTTATCCTTGAGGGACTTGAGCATCTCGATGAGTGTGTCAGCACCGTCAAAGAAACCTTTGTCGATGTGAACCTTGTCACCGTCAGCGTATGCTATACCTGCACCGTCTGGGTTTGTTTCTGCTGCGTTATGCAGGTACTCCGATGGGATGTCCTGCCCTGCTGGTTTGAATATTGCTAAACACATATACTGTTTCCTCCTTATGCGTTGATGTTAAGCGGGGTCTGGCTAAGGAACTTAGCTAGTACCTTGTACTGCCCGAACTGTGATGCCATGCGGGCGACGTATTTCTTGAAGCGGAAGACTGTCATCTCCTTGATGCCAGCCTGACTAGCGAACGTCATGACTGCGTGGACGAACTCTATGTTCTTAACGAAGCCCTCCCACTTACGGTTGCCCTTGAACATTCTGAACTCCAGCCTGTCTCCCTTCCAGTTGATAGCTAGGTACTTGCTATTGGCATCGTACCTTGCGCGGTGCAACGTCATGTCCGATTGGCATTGCCAGTACTGGCCCTGACTGCGACCCGCTACCTTCTCGATGAAGGATGGGTGCATATTAACGAAGTACACCGCCTTGGATTTGGTAAGCACACTGAGTCCGTGGCCGTTAACTGAAACGTGCATACCGTACTGGCCGTCCCTGCCGTACCAAGACTTGACGTCAGTGGCTTCTTCGCACCACTCATGCCACATACTGCCTTTGTATTTATCAAGTAGCATTGGCGGGCCGACTACCTCGAACCCGTGGGTGCTGCTGATTGAACCGTCACTCTTGCACACGAACCCGTAATCGGTGGCGAAGTCTACCGCCGCGTCTCTGTCCTCCGCCCAGCACTCAAGCTCTACGCCCAATGCCAGCTTGTCGTAAGGCCCATAGCCGTAGTCCTCTCGAACGTCATAGTCGTATGGCTTGAGGTTCTTTTCCTCTTCATAGCTGTACCAGTCACCGTCACTGTGCTGGTAGGCGTAGCCGTGGTCGGAAGCGTACTCACGGCAAGCACTCTGATTAGTGTCAACCNCCTCGATGAGGTAGTGGTCATCGTCCGACCAATACTGTTCCGAGAAATCACACCAGAATGCGTAGGAATCAACTGAATCAGTGCACCATCTCTCAGTGCCGTAATCGGTTCGCACCTCATGATGGTCGATATCATCTGAGTAGTAGTNACCTGTGTGCTCGCACTCCCATGCCTCATCATCGACGGCCTGCTTGCACCATGTCTCTTCACCGTCATCTGTGTAGACAGTGTAGCGGGTGTCGTTGTCACCTATGTAGCGTCCTGTGCGGGCGCACACTTTGTTTTTCTCGATGCACTCATCGCAGACTGCATCACCGTTATCGTCGGTGNCCTCTATCTTATTCTCGAACCAGTTACCACAGCAGTAGCAGTGGTGGTCAGGCTTGCGCCCTTCGAAGTTGACCCAGTTCTGTGTGTCCGAGGCGAACCTGAACCCATCACCGTGTATCTTCTTGGCTGCATACCGTGAGTAGAACTCTTGCCAATGACGTGGAGACAACGGCTCGACTCGGTGCGTGCCTCTACTGACTTGTTTCCATGCTTCTGCTGCACCTTGAATGTGGTGCGGCATCCTTGGCAGGACATATATGCCCCTGCCGGATAGCTCCCGCATCTGGTGCAGGTTTAGTTTCATCCCGATGACATCGGAAGCGTTCCGCGCAGCGCGGACGTTTTGATACTTATGTTTCATTCGTATTCTCCCTTGTTTGGTTTGGTTTGTTTGGTGTTAAAAGCAGCGACCCCGTTACGGACGTAACATCCGTAACAGGGTCGTTGCTAAATTGGTTTGGTCTGGTGTTCTGTTTACTCGCCCCACTCGATGACGGCTTGCTCCGCTGCGTATCCAGCGAAGTCAACAGCTATACTGCGGAGCTTATCGAAGTCCTTGGATTCAATTCCCTCAGGTGGCTTGTCCATGTATTGCCTCACCCTAGACTCAGCGACTTGCTTGGCCTTCATAGCTGCTGGCAGTAGCCTGAACTCATCAGTGCGCTGAAGTTTCATCTGCTTGACCCATTCTTCACCAAGGATTTCGCCGTGCTCCTCGATTGAATCGTCGTCTTTCTCGTGGGTACGGTTGCGCCTCTGCATAATTGCCTCAGCGTTTGAAGCGATGTCCATCACCTGCTCCTCGTTTGCCATTGGCACTGTCTCGAAGAAAAGACCAAGCGGGTTAGGTGTGTCCGCATTCATCACCTCAGCGCTTTCTTCCCACAGCCCATCGTCAATGTGTTTCCCAAGGCTGGCGTACAGCAACGCCGCAACACGGCGGCACGCTTCTTTGACTTTTGATTTCCTAACCTGCCTTGTCATGTACCACTTCAGGGCTGGATCACTCTCAAGCACGATGTAGTTCGTCTGATGACGGCAGTCCTTGTCGAACGGGCCGCTATCGTAACTGCTTGCGTTAGGTATCAGCACTGCTGCCTCCCCGTACACATCCAGCTTGTAGTAAGCGGGGGATGTATCCTCTCGAATATCAAGGCGAACAAGCCCGTTCGGCCTTGTGTATGTATGCTCTTCCATCCAGTCTTTCCTTATGGCGACAAGGTCTGGGATGTCGAACCCCTTGGAGCTGATGAGAGACTCAGCATCCCCGTCTGCGTATGTCCAAGGAAGCCTTGCGTACTCGTCGGTTTGAGCCAGCGGGTCGTTATCGCTGATTACTATTGGATTGCTAGGCATCTTGCACCTCCATGCTCAGTGTGGACAGGGCGTTGTTAAGTGGGGGCGGCTCAGCCTTGGTGTATTCTTCCACCTCCGCTGGCGTTGCCTCCTGTGGTGTGCGCTTGGCTTCTACCTTTTTAGCTAGGCGTGCCAGAGCTGGGTTGATGTGGAGGACGTTTCTGTCCTGTTTAGTCCGCTTCAGTTGAGCGGCGATGATTGCGTTTATAGTCATATCTCTATTGCCCGTTGACACCATGTCAACAGAAGGCAGCGCACTGTTACGGACGTAACATCCGTAACGATGCGCTGTGTTTCTGTTTACTTGGATTGCTTAGCGTATGTATCCCCCACGCTCAATTGCTGGACGAGGGTCAACAATATCTTCGACCATCTCAATCAGCTCGGCTTCCAGCTCATCTAAGTCCTTCTGATACCAGCACGCGCGGTCTGGAACATCGTAATCCGCCAGTCGGTCAACTAATACGTCGCGAAAGGACTGGATGATGTTATCTCGGAGGTCTTCGGTCATGACGATACGATCCATATAATTACGACGTTCCGCCATCAGGGTGAGCGAGGGCTTCGGCTGAGTAGGCTCACCTATTACGCGAGTCACCGTAACCATTGCTGTTCCACCGTACATACCGGCATTGACATCTTTCATCAGCCTATCCAGTACGGCTTCCTTCACCAGCCCACGCCACATCGTGACCTCGTTTGTGCCGATGGTGCAGTTGATGTCGTAGAGAGTTGACTCCGGTTCATCCGAGTGCTGTGCAATCAGCGTCGGAACTTCGTTAACGAATAGTTTGTTCATCTTATGTTTGCCCGTTAGCACCATGCCAACAGAAAGCAACGCACCCTTACGGACGTAACATCCGTAACGATGCGCTGGTGTTCTGGTGAATGATTACTTGACCTTGGCGTAGGTAACGCCGTCGATCACCACGATGGTCTTATCCGCATTGAACTTGGCGCGGACAACCTTGCCGGTGTTCTCCGACTTTGTGCGGCCCTTTTGCGGAGCGCGGAGACGGTAGCCGCAGTAATCGCCGACGAAATCGCGCACTTTCTTTTCGGCGGTTTCCATCGTGATGTTACCCGTGGCGAAGTATTCTTTAGCCGCCTCGACCTGATATGCTTTCACGATGGGTTTATGTTCCTTGACTACCACACCGTTCTCAACTTCCACCCCAAGTTTATTGAAGTGGTCAGTGAGGTCAGCTTTCGCATTGTGCTTGTCCACCTTGAGGTTGTGAATCTTTGTTTCCGTTTCACAAGCCCATATGGTCTTTTCCGTGATGGTCATGTCGTCCCACTTGATTTCTTTTTGGTTTTTCATAACTGACTTTTGCTTTCGTATTGTGTTACGGACGTAACATCCGTAACGGTTTAGGTTTTGAGGAATGGCCTAGCCTTTCCCGTTCAAAACATATGGCGGCATACGGCGGACGGTCGGAAAAGCCTTTGAAAACGGGGGCGGGGTGTCAGGCTTGGAANCAGNAAGAATCCTTTTTTTTNAAAAACAGTTTCCCCCTACCCCCAACCGGCCCCCCTCCTTCGGCNCTACTCCACCGTATNTAATAGGGTGCGTGAGATTTTTTGGGTTTTATGTATATTGTTGACCTATGGCAGCTAAGAAGAAATACGACTGGGAAGCACTGCACGGCGAGTTCACCCGTAGCAGCATTAGCCTCCGTGACCTAGCGAAGAAGCACAACGTCTCCTACGCCTACCTAGCACAGCGCAGTTCTAAAGAGAACTGGTTCGAGCAGAGAGACACGATACAGGCTCAAGCGCGGGAAGCTGTGGCTGAGGAGTTGGCGAAGCAGGCTGACGACCAGAACAGCCAGTTAGCGAAGATTGTCTGCAAGGATGGTGAGCAGCACATGGCGCGGTCGATGCAGACCGGCGACAAGCTGTACACGTTGTTTCAGGCAGCGGTACAGGCGATGACGCAGGGTAACATGAGGGAGATGCGGTCGGCCATTGACGCTTGGGTCACTCTGGATAACCAGATGCGTAAGATACATAACATCGAGGACAAGGCTGAGAAGCCATTAGTCAACATCAACGTCATGGCTGCTTTGCCTCCTAAGTCGGAGCTGAAGAAGGCTGAGGTTGTGGACGCCTGATCAGATCATGCTACACTCAGAGATGTATGGAGATGGGTCTGGTATTTGCACTGATGGACACCCTTGCTGTTGTGGTGACAGCAGCGAGTGCCGTTGTGATTGCTGTTCGGGTTAAGTAACTCGTTCAGCGTCCCTAATAAAGTGTATGCTCTTGCTCTGCTTTCGCAGGGCTTTGGCTCTTTCTAGTTCTATTGGGTCAACGCTAGTGTGCCGTACAATAACCCAGCGCATATTAACCCTGTTAGCATTAGCCACAGGAACAGGACTATCAGGTCTTTGGGGGATGGTTCGGGTGGAGTAGGGGGGCAACTCATGGCTCATAGCTCCTTAATAGCGGTGATCATACCCTTGGGCAGTACAGTCCAGTCACCGGAGCCGTCCTCATATAGCGAACTGGATAGGACGATATGGTCGCTATTGACCGACACTAGCCAGCCAACTGTATTACAAGCTGCTGGCTTAGCTTCTTCTTGGTTTGAGCCGATATATCCAGCGGCATCTAGCCATGAACACTGGATAAGTTGTTTGTTAGCTTTCGGAAACTTGACCCTCATGCTGCCATAATAGCAGACATCTTAGCGATGTCACTAAGGCAGCACTATGCTTTTCCTGCGCCTTACAGCCTCATCACGGCATTTTTCTGCCAGATCAGGGTCATCACGGCGGAGGGCGATATAGGATGCGTCTAACGCGCTGCTAGGGGCCTTTTTATCTGCTATGAACCCCCAAGCGATCTTCTGCCATTCCTCTTTGTTGTACGGTCGGATTGATCGGCTAATGTCTTTGCCGCTCATTTTGTGGCCATTCTGATCGCCAAGGCCAAAAAGGCTAAGGCTAGGAGTATGTCGATTATGAGGCTGAAATGCTTCACCAGCGTGCCTCTATTCTCCTTTGTTCTCTTCCGTACTCTCTGTACTCTCTGTAACACTCTTCTTACGCTGCGCCTCCATGAGGGTCATGATGTCCACTCTACTTAATGCCAGTGCGTTCCAGTGGAAAAGCTCGTTAGATACTTGGCTTAACAGGCTGTCCCTTTCGTTAACCATGTCCATTAGCTTGTTCAGCTCAGTAGACTCAGGGGGGCGGCGGTTCCACTTTTCAATTAGCTCCTGCTTTGTGTTTGCCCAATCGCAGCTATCGCCGCTCATACCGGCGTGGCATTCACTACACTCCACTACCAGTTCTTCATCTATTCCGTCAGGTTCGCCCAGTTCCTCCATGTAGACTTTGCTGCTTCCGCAGAATGGGCATGGGGCAAGTTTCGGTTCGTATAGGTCATGTTCAATCATCTCTTAGCCATCTCTTTCCACCGCTCTACCTCGTACTCCAGTGCAGCGATCTGCTTGTCCTTCTTGTCCACCTGTTCCCGAAGGGATTCGAGGTAGAACCAGCCATCCAACAGTTCCTCTCGCAACGCCCCGATTAGGTCGGGGTGTTGGTCGAGGTTGTTGGTGACTTCAGACTTAGCTTGTCCGATGTCGTACTTTGTCGGGGCTAGCTGGTTGAATGCTTTAACCGCATGGTCGCGGATTTGATCGGGGGTTCTCATG
>PBPT01000003.1 GCA_002724735.1 Fidelibacterota bacterium
AATTCACTTGGAACGATTATTGCGACTGGTATATTGAAATAGCAAAAACTAGATTTAATTCAGGGGATAGTCAAAATAGTAAAATTGCTCAAAAGATATCTGTCAAAGTTCTTAAGGTGATTTTGACATTATTACATCCATTCGCACCTTTCATCACTGAAGAATTATGGTCTTATTTTAAAGTTGACGGTGAAGATGATTTGATTGTTACCTCGTGGTTGAGCTCCGATGATCGCAATTATGACCGAGACACTTTTCAAAATTTTGAGATAATTAAAAGTACAATCTCAGCGGTTAGAATGATCCGAACCAAAATGAATGTTCCTAACAACAAAAAATCTAGAATTATCATTAGAAATGGCAAGAAATTTGAAACACTAATTCAAAACAATGATAAAATAATAAAAACATTAGCAGGTATAAAAAACATAGATTTTTCAGACGACGAAGAGCGCCCAGAAAAATCTGCTTCAGCAATTGTTAATATGATGGAAATATTTGTTCCCCTTGATGGATTGATTGACTTTGATATTGAAATCAAACGCCTCACAAAACGTTTGAATGAATTGGATAAACATGTAATATCTGCTGAGAAAAAAGTTTCTAATGAAAACTTTATTAAGCGAGCGCCAAAAGATATTGTTGCTCATGAAAAGCAGAAGCTTGAAGATATGAAAATTGAGTATAGTTTAATAAAACAGAATCTAGATATCTTATCATGAAACATTTGTTTTTAATACTAATTTCATTTTCTTCGCTCACCGCACAATCTTTATACGCAAACATTACTATATATAAAGATGGCTTTGCTTTGGTTAAGCAACCAGTGCTCTGGGAAGATCTTGAAGCAGATCAAAGCATTATTATTTGGGATATTCTGCCATCAGGCATCATATACGATTCCCCCTTTTTAATTCTTGAAAATGCAAAGGTGCTTACTCAAAGTTTTAATCAAGACGCTTTTCGTTTTTCTAATAAACTCTATGACTATTTGGGATCAAGAGTTGATGTAAAACTTATTAATGAAAACGATATGAGTGGTATCTTGATTGAGGTTACTGATGAAACATTAACCTTACAAAGACGAAGATCAATAATTTCATTTAATAGAGACAGGGTCGCATATATCAATCTCACTGGTTCATTTGAAGAAATACAATATAAGCCAACAATTAAGTGGACCATTGAGTCAAAAGAAGAAGCGGATACTATTGCAGGAAATCTTACTTATTTAACATCTGGATTTGATTGGGAAGCGAATTACAGATTGATCATTGAACCTAATGGAATTGAGGGTCAATTTTTAGCAGATGCAAAAATATTAAATAATAGTAACATGAGTTTTGATAAAATGAATCTAAGCCTTGTTGAAGGAAGGATAATTTTAAATTCAAAAAACAATGATCTCTTGCAAGTCCCAAATCGAAGAAAAGTTGATACTGGTCCTAAACTTTCAGATCTCGGAGACTACCATATTTACTCCATAGGAGCTGATATGAGCCTAGCAAGCAAAGAAACAATTGTAACAAGGCTCTACACACCAAGACAAATCAAGTTTGATAAAACATATCTTTTTGAAAACAACGAAAGAGGTCAAAGAGAAGAACCTCTATCGATTGAATATAAAATAGCAAATACATTCGAGAATAATTTAGGCCTCCCGCTGCCTAAAGGTAAAATCCAGCTATATCAATCCTCTAATGATGGAAGTATTGAGTACGTTGGTCAAGATATGATAAATCAAATACCTATATCAAATACTGCAACGATTTCTTCTGGTAAAGCTTTTGACGTTACGGGCAAGCGCAAGGTCTTGAACTATGATAAACAGCGTAAAAGCGAAGAAGCATCTATCAGTATTACGATAACTAATACTCTCAATAGATCTGTAAACGTTAAATTGATTGAGCACATCTATGGTGACTGGGTAGTGCGTAATGCGTCTTCAAATTATTTAAAAGTTGATGCCTCCACAATACACTTCCCACTAAGCATATCTGAAGAGTCCTCGCAAACTATAACGTACACCTATCGAAAGGAATGGAAGTAAACACATTGTGCCTGAAAAGGCTCTAAATATTTCTAGCCCAACTCACGTACTAAAAGGAATCGGACCTGCTAAATTCAGCGCTCTCAAAGAAATTGGCATCGAAACCCTTTTTGACTTATTAAATTATTTTCCAAGAAAATATCTAGACAGAACCTCTATTTCACCTATTGGGAGTGTTATAAATCATGCCAGGGTTAATTTAGTTGGCAAGGTTGAAGCGGCTGGAATGGTCAGGGGAAGGAGGCGCAGTTTTTTTAAGGCAGTCATTTCTGATAAAAGCGGAATGATAACTTTAACGTGGTTTAATGGTGCCAATTATATTAGTAAATCATTAAAGATTGGGGATCGATTAGCAGTTAGCGGTAAGGTAGAATTTTATAATGGCCTACAAATTATCCATCCAGAGTACGATAAGCTGAATGAAGATGAGGATCCATTAAACTCTGGAATTATTTCTCCACTGTACACTATCCCAGCCTCTTTGAAGGCTAATAAAATTGACAATCTTTCTTTGAAAAAAACCATCAAAACATTGATTAGTGAAATAGGTAACATTCCTGATTATTTTAGCTCCAGCTTCAGAAAAAAATACAACCTAATTTTAATTGATGAGGCCCTTAGGCAAATACACTTTCCAAATTCAAGCAATTCTCTCAATAACGCTCTTTACCGTTTGAAGTTTGGAGAACATTTCTTTTTTCAATTAATGATGTTATCAAGAAAATCATTTTTGAACAGGCTTCCATCAAAGGCACTGAAAAAGACTGGAGTTCAAACAAAGCTAATATACAATGCTATTGATTTTGAACTTACAAAAGCTCAAAAACGTGTACTCAAAGAAATAAAAGAAGATATATCAAAATCTTATGCAATGAACCGTTTAATGCAGGGAGATGTGGGTTCTGGTAAGACGATTATTGCAATATTAGCATCCGCTATTTCCGTTTCCAACAAAGTTCAAGTTGCAATTATGGCGCCAACGGAGATTCTTGCTAATCAGCACTATAGATCTTTCAAAAAGTACACAGATTCGGCTCAAATATCATGCGCACTGCTTGTAGGAGGTATGCCAGCAAAAGAGAGAAATAAGATTTTGTCTGGGTTAAAAAATCACAAAATTGACATTGTGATTGGAACGCACGCGCTCATCCAGAAAGATATCGAATTTAATTCCCTAGGATTAGTGGTAGTTGATGAACAGCATAGATTTGGTGTGAATCAAAGAAATTTGCTTATACAAAAAGGAATAAACCCTCACCTTTTATCAATGACTGCAACCCCTATTCCTAGAACTCTTGCTATTACCTATCATGGAGATATGGACCTCTCAGTTATCGACGAGATTCCAAAAAACCGAATTCCAGTAGTTACAAAAATGGTAGACGAAAAGCGATTGAATAAAGTTTATTCTTTTATCATTGATGAAGTTAAAGCTGGAAAGCAGTGTATGATTGTGCACCCATTGATTGAAGAATCAGAAAAATCTGATTTGTTAGCCGCGATTGACATGTATGATACATTATCAACAACGGTATTTAAAGAACTTAATGTAGGTTTATTACATGGCCGTCAAGACAAGTTACAAAAAGAAAAAATTATGCATGATTTTTCAAAAAATAAGATAAATATTTTGCTATCAACAACCGTAATTGAAGTTGGAATTGACGTTCCAAATGCCACAGTTATGCTTATTGAAAATGCAGAAAGATTTGGATTGACCCAATTACACCAATTAAGAGGAAGGGTTGGCCGAGGCAGCAAAAAAAGTTATTGTATTCTGGTTCAAAGAAAAATCACTGAACAATCCAAAAAAAGATTAGAGATTATGGAATCAACAAATGATGGATTTAAAATTTCAGATGAAGATTTAAAAATGAGAGGTCCTGGTGAATTTTTTGGGATTAAGCAAAGTGGTTTTTTTAACTTTAAAATTGCAGATCTTTTGCTTGATGGCGCCATGGTAAAAGATGCTAGGACTGCAGCTGAAAAAATACTGAATAATAATTTAGATGCTTTACGTCACTCTCATCAGAATATTTATAATGAACTATTGAGATTGTATAAGGATCGCCTTGGTCAATTGCTTCCCAAGGGCTAATATCACTATTCTTCTTAAAGTTACAAGATGTATTTTAGAAGCCTAAATTATTCCAAAAATAAAGAATTAAATCACTGAAAGGATAAAAATGTCTGAGAATCAATTAAATAAAGAAGATCAATTATTTATTCATTTGGTTAATACTTTTGTTCAAAGCGCATGGATTTCGCTTGGTAAAGTTAAAAATCCTGTATCTGATGAACTTGAGAGAAATTTAGACCAGGCATCATATTATATTGATCTACTTGATATGCTTCAAACAAAAATGAAAGGAAATTTGTCGGAGTGGGAAGAGCAATATATTTTACATAGCCTTAGTGAATTAAAATTGAATTTCATCGACGAAAAAAAGAAAAGCGGATCAGAAAAAGACTCTGAAAACAAAAGTGCAAAACCATCTAATTCAACAGATAAGGTAAAGCCTGAGCCAAAGCCAACAAAAAAATCAAAAAAGAAAAAGAGTTAATGGAGCTCTCAAAAAGTAGACTAAATTTATTTACTGCACTTTTTAGTCTGGCAGCATCATTTTTTGTATATGTATTATCAATGGCTGATACCGTCCCCTATTGGGATTCAGGTGAATTTATCGCTACATCTTATATTTTGGGAGTTCCTCATCCGCCAGGAAGTCCTCTCTATTTAATAATAGGTAGAATTTTCTCAATGCTTCCTATTAATCCGGATATTGCATTTAGAGTAAATTTAATATCACCTGTGGTTTCTGCATTTGCTGTAATGTTTTTGTACTTATCATGTGTAAAACTTATCTCAAGCTACCGAGGTAAAGTGAAATCACAAATTGATTCTATCGTGGTTTTTGGGTCATCGTTAGTAGGTTCTTTAACATTTGCTTTCACAGATTCACATTGGTTTAACGCTGTTGAAGCAGAGGTTTATGGATTTTCTACGTTTTTTACAGCTATTGTGGTTTGGTTAATCTTGCTTTGGTCTGAAAAAGCAGATAACAAAGGAAATGAAAGATATATTCTTATAATTGCTTATATGATTGGCCTTGCAACTGGTGTGCATTTACTTAACCTGTTAGCATTACCGTTTTTAGCACTCATTATTTACTTTAGAAAATTTGACTTTTCTTACAAAGGTTTTGCTATTACTACTGCGATAACCGGTACAGTTTTCTATGTAATCAACACTGGTATAATAAATGGCATGCCAAAGTTTGTTGATAAGATTGGACTGTCTGCTGTCATGTTTGCATGGATTTTAATATTTGGACTTGCTATTGCCTCAATATTTTACAAAAGATTCCAGTATGCGATCGGATTATCTGCAACCGCTCTAATTTTAATTGGGTATTCTAGTTACGCGATGATTTTCATCCGCTCTGATCAAAAACCTGCAATAAATGAAAATGATCCCTCTACTGTCTCTAGAGCAATAGCATATATGGAAAGAGAGCAATATGGTAGAATGTTTCAATTTCCTCGCAGATACACTGGTCTTCCTGACAAACATGTTGCGGTCGGTCGTCCTCAAAACGGTAGAGAATATACAAGTAGACAGGAACGTGCTTACAAAACCTATAGGCTTGACAAGCAGTGGAGCTATTTTTGGGATTATCAAGTTAAAAAGATGTATTGGCGATATTTTCTGTGGCAATTTGCAGGAAGAGGGCCAAGTACCGATTCTTATGTAACTGCGTATGGAGCAAGGCCCAATGAGGACGGAGTAGCTTGGTTCCAGTTTGGACTACCTTTGGCGTTCCTTTTTGGATTGTGGGGCATGTTTTATCACTTTCAGAAAGATAGAAAAAGAGCTTTTTCAGTATTAAGTTTGTTTTTAATGACTGGATTAGCAATTATTATCTTTGTTAATCAAGACAATCCTCAACCTAGAGAAAGAGACTATTCATACGTAGGTAGTTTTTTTGCTTTTTCTATTTGGATAGGCATTGCACTACAAGCTTTCATGGATCGCTTAAGGAGGTATATAAAAAACAAACCCTTTGAAAAAAATGGGTTAATTTTTGTTGTAATTTTACTAACACTCTTCATGCCTGTAAAAATGCTGCAGGCTAATTATCATGAACACGATCGTTCTGATAATCGTATTGCTTGGGACTACAGTTACAATATTTTACAGTCTTGCGAGCCTAACGCTATCATCTTCACAAACGGAGATAATGATACTTTTCCATTGTGGTACCTCCAAGAGGTCGAGGGTATTCGTAAAGATGTAACGGTGGCTAATCTAAGCCTGTTAAATACCGAATGGTACATTCGTCAACTAAGAGACTCAAGGCCGGGTGAGTTCATTAAAATGAATGACGATCAAGTTATAGAAGTATCATCAGGATTAAAAGAGTGGAAATCTCAAATGGTTCGTGTTCCCGCTCCTAAATCTGATAAAAATACATCGGGCTTTATTGAGTGGAAAGTAAATCCAACATTTGCAGGCGCAGCTTTGATGGTTAAAGATCTAATGATACTTCAAATTATTTTTGCAGCTCAATGGAACTACCCGATTTATTTTGCTGTGACTGTGCCTCAATCAAATCGCTTAAATCTTGAAGAATTTCTAGAGATGGAAGGACTTGTTTACCGTTTGCGGCCTTACAAAGGCGATCAACAAAGTGGTTTAAACGAGGAGAGAATGTGGACAAACCTCATGTCGGGATATGGTTCTGAGGTTTGGAGTAGAGATATAGAAGCACGCGAATGGAAAAGACTTGAAAATGAAATTTGGTTTAAAAATTATAACCCTGGATATTTATATCGCAATTTAGGTCGCGAAGATATCTACTTTTTTCCCTCTACAAACATTCGACTCCTTCAAAATTTAAGAAGTGCTTACATGCAACTTGCAGGCTATCATTACATGAAGTTTAAGGATAACGAATTCATAAATGAAAAAGAAGCAAGTTTGCATAGGGAAAAAGGTCTCCAGGTATTGAATAGAATGCAGGATAATATTCCAGAAAGAACGATAAGATATGATTCAAAAGAACTTCATTATCAGCTTGGAAGATTATATGGAGAGCTAGGCAACAAAGATGAACTTCAAAGAGTGATGAATATACTAATCTCTAGAAAAGATTTTAACATTCGTGATAAAGTAGAGTATGGCCAAGTTTTTCTTGCACAGCTTGATTCACTTGAAAGAGGAAGAGCAATTTTCGAAGAATTGTATCAAGACTTTAAATTGATCGAAACCGGTTCCAAGTTTACTTCGCAAGCTGAAATCGAACAGTGGCGAAACTACTTTGTTCAAATAGTATCTTCCTTAATTTTCGCATATAAAAATCTTGATATGAATGACAAGGCTGAAGCAGTGGTTAACGATTGGTTAAAAAACAACCCAGATGATCCAGTGGCTAAAAAACTGCTCAATGATTTGAAAGAAAAATAAAGGATAGAACTCTTAAATAATTTAGCTAATGCCCAACACTAAAGTATCTGTAATCATTCCTCATTGGAATGGAATCGATGTTCTGTCTGAATGCCTTGATTCTTTAGGCAAGTCAACCTATAAAAATATAGAAATCATTGTCGTGGATAATGCATCTACTGACGGGAGTCAGGATTGGATCAGATCTAACCATCCAAACATCATCCTCGTTCAAAATAACTCAAATTTAGGATACGCTGAAGGATGCAACGTTGGCGCTGAATCCTCATCTGGTGAATATCTAATTTTTTTAAATAACGATACTGTGCAAAATGAAAATTGGATTGAAAGCCTTGTTGATTTTTTAAACCTAAATAGGAATGTAGCTGCGGTGCAGCCAAAAATTTTAAACTATTATGACAGGATGAAGTTTGATTACGCAGGGGGTTGTGGAGGCTGGATTGATGTTTTAGGTTTTCCCTTTGCTCGCGGTAGATTATTTCTAAATTTGGAAGAAGACCACGGTCAATATGAAAAAATCAGGCCTATTTTTTGGGCTAGTGGCACCGCTTTGATGATAAGAAAAAAGATGTTCGATAATCTAAATGGATTTGATAAGATTTTTTTTGCTCACCAGGAAGAGATAGACCTTTGTTGGAAAATTCACTTATCCGGAAATGAAGTTTGGTCTGTTCCCACATCTGTAGTGTTTCATAAAAACGCTGTTACGCTGCCAATGTTTTCAAGAAAGAAGCAGTACTTAAATCATCGCAATTCGCTCTTAATGATGCTCACCAATTACAGCTTGCCAATGACATTATATTTATTTCCCATCAGACTATCTTTAGAATTTGTCGCTTTGCTTTATGCGCTCTTTTGCCTTGATATCAGTCATTTTATTGGAATTATTCAATCATTGCTTTGGATAATTACCCACCCCCACATAATAGTTTCGCGGAGAATTAGAATAAGAAAAATCAGAAAGATAAAAGATGCTAAAATTATCAAAAATATGTATTGGGGAAGCATTGTTTTTGATCATTATATACGCCGTTTAAAAAAATCTATAGACTTAATTAAAGAATAATTATAAAAAAAGTGGAATATTAAATTTGATCTTTGGGTCAATTAGAACAGCTAGAAGCTTCAATATAGCTTTTCTGCATTTTTGTACGCTTAAATATAATAAACAGAATAATTCATGAAATACTCAACTTAGTAAAGATGTCTATTTTATCAATGAATCGTATACTAAATCTTCAAACTCTCTATACAACTCATAAGCATCTCCATCATTAAAAGGTAGTAATTGCATAAAAGCTACTACAACTACGCGTCTATCTTTGTCAACCGTATAGTATGTATTGTAAATACCTGACCATGCACCTACGCCTTGAGGTCGCTTGCCACGTTCGCTTGGATTGGATTCAATCGTCCAAGCATAGGAGTGTGTATCTTTTTCATCAAAAACAGTTCGCTGAGGAGAATCAAAGGGTCTGTTAAAAGCTTCAACAAGCGGGTGTTTTAATGTCATTCCTTCTGGAAGTTGATTGCTAAAAAATGATTCTACTGAATTTTTTGAAAGAATTCTAACACCATCAAGCACTCCTCCATTCACTAAGCACTGTAAGAATCGAGTGTAATCGTTTGGCGTGCTCAGCAAACCTCCACCACCATAAAATCTTTTCATAGGAATAGGACGCATGCTTGGTAAAGCAGAAAGTGCACCAGATGATGCATCTCTCATAGACATTGGCATAAGGTCGTTTCTAATACTTTGTGAAAGATTATAGCCTGATCGATCCATCCCTAAGGGTTCAAAAATATTTTCTTTAAAATATGTATCAAGATCAACTCCGGAAACTTTCTCAACTACACGACCAGCTATTCCAAGACTTGTTCCGNAATGCCAGCGCTCACCGGCTTCAAAAATTTGCCTAGGCTGCGGTCCATTAAATCCCCAGTCATATTCTCCCTGAGGAGGAATTTCTGGCTGAGGCCAACCTCCTGGAGATATACCTAAATCTTCCATAACTCGCAAAGAATTAAAAAAATATACAAATCCTGATGTATGAGTTAGTAGATGTCGCATTGTTATGGGGGTNTTTCTTTCGCTTTTTGAAAGATCTTTATTAAGGATTTTAATTTGATTTATTTCAGGCAAATATTCTTCAATTGGTGAATCAAGATCAATTTTACCCTTTTCCACAAGTTGCATGACCGCAGTAGATGTAATAGCTTTTGTCATTGATGCGATTTCAAAAATTGCGTCAGGATTTGAGTCTCCGTAAGAATAAAAAACCGGATCGTTTTTGTCTACGCTTGCCCCTAAAACAGCAAAAGGAAGATTTGTCTTATTGAATGCTTGGTCTACTTTAATCTTATCAATTTCAAGTTGATTTGTACATCCATATAAAATCAAAAAACATATCATTGAAAAAGTATTCTTCATATTATTGCCTTTAGTAATTATTTTATTGCCTTAAGATAGATTTCTTTGTGAGCCTGGTCCATATCGGCAAGAAGCNTCAACATATTCTTTTGCCCCATCAAACTAAGCGCTTTNACTANATCAGNTCGGTGGGCATCTANAAAGTAAAGTGTTCTTCCTGTGGGAAATTGCCGAAAAACNACTTGAAAACCTTCCATCATTAAATTGAATTCTTCAAGCGCTTCATCTGGTTTTCCTTGAAGGAAGTGGTCCATTCCAACGTAGAATGCAAATCGCGCCTCACGCAAACCCTTATTTTGAGTTACTTCCTTGAGCAGTTGCATTCGAGTACTCCAACCTTTAGGATAATCAGATGCAATGCCNCTTAGAGCAATTTCCCTTGACTGATCGTAGGCTAAATTCCCTCCATAAAAATCGTAGGTATCCATGTGGCCTGCCAAAACCATGTAAGCATAATAAGCAAAGAAACTACCAAGAGGTTCAAACATGACTGGATCAAAATAGATNGAACTNCCTGAATTGTAATAAAATTGTAATGATTTGTCAAAGTATCTTAAATCCATACCATCAGAGATGAGAACTTGGGCATGAAAGGTTTCCATTCCCCCTTTTTGAGCTGTTCCTTGAAAAGCAATCGAAATATGAAGTGGTATTTCTAAATCTTGGAATTCTTCATTCCATGTATGCTTTGAGAAAAAACGAGATANCTCGCTCTTAATTGAGGAAACTTTCTGCTTCTCACTGTTGCGTAAGAGCCTGTCATCAATTTTAACATCAATTTTGGCAAATTGACCAAAAATTGTTGCTGTAAATAGAATAATTGAAATTAACATTCTCACAAAAGAAAATAAGAGATAAAACCTATACCATGCTAATCCTGAAGTTAAATTGTATTAATTTGTTCTATGGAAAATATTGCACATTTAGTGGATAAACAGCCAAAGTTAAGAGATATGTTGGTCAGAATTGGTGAAATTGCATCTCATCACAAAAAAGAGGTATATCCCGTTGGAGGAATCGTTAGAGATCTTCTTGAGGAAAGAGAAATAAAAGAAGTGGATTTAATGGTTATTGGAGATGGAATAGATTTTGCAAAAATCTTAGCTGAAAAATTTGGTGTGTCTAAAATTGTTCCCTTTCATCGCTTTTCAACTGCTCACATTCCATTACGCCCCATACCAATCGAGGTTGCTGCTGCCAGACAAGAAACATATTCCGATGATTCAAGAAAGCCTAAAAAGGTAACATTTACAAATTTAGAGGGAGATTTGNTAAGAAGAGACTTTACTGTGAATGCCATGGCTATGAGTGTCGCTTCAGCAGACTTTGGCAAAGTTTTTGATCCTCACAATGGGTTGAATGATCTCAAAAACAAAAAATTAATTACTCCGCTTGATCCAAACCAGACCTTTTCCGAAGATCCATTAAGAATGATTCGAGCAGCATATTTTGCTTCAAAGCTGAATCTAACTATTGACGAAAAATGTTTTAATTCCATGGTTAAGCAGGCTTCAAGAATCTCAATTGTTTCTCAAGAACGAATTACAAATGAATTTTGTAAAATTTTATCCACAAGCAAGCCCTCTGTCGGTTTGAATATTCTTCAACAATCAGGCATAATGAAAATAATATTTCCTGAAATCGATGTTATGTATGGAATGGATCAATCTAGCGAATGGAATCACAAAGACATCTATTATCATACTATGCAAGTAGTAGATAATGCTGCGATGCTATCTGGAAAAATGAAGCTAAGATTTGCAGCTTTGGTCCACGACATTGCAAAACCAAACACTAGAAAGATTGATCCCAAAAAAGGGTATACATTTCATGGTCATGATGCGATTGGAGAAAGAATGCTCAACAGAGTAGCTAAAAGAATGCGACTTTCGAACGAGTTAAAAAATTATTTAAAAAAACTCACACTTCTTCACCTAAGACCTATTGCACTCGCCAAGAAGAATATAAGCGACTCGGCAATNAGAAGATTAATGGTAGCAGCTGGGGACGATGTTAAGGACCTGTTGACTCTATGCCGAGCAGATATCACGACAAAAAATCCTAACAAAATAAAAAAATATTTATCCAATTTTGAAAGAGTTGAAATTAAAATGTCTGATGTCATTGAAAGAGACAACCTTAAGGCGTTTCAGTCTCCAGTTAGAGGAAAAGAGATCATGAAATTATTCAATCTTGCTCCAGGAAAAATTATTGGAAGTATAAAGTCAGAAATTGAAGAAGCAATTCTCGATGGAAAAATTGAAAACACACATGAAGCTGCAAAACAANATTTAATGACATTGCAGGAAAAGTACAGTAATACTCTAAACTGAGATGAAAAAAATCTTTCTNGTTGCTTTTTTCAATGCATCTACATTTTATGCGCAAAATATATCTGGTTATATTGCTGATAAACTTACTGATGCAAGGCTTTCTGGTGTAAACATTTCAATCCAAGGCACTGATTTGGGAACTTCCTCAAATATTGAGGGAGTCTACAGTTTAGATTTNAAAAATATAACTAATGACCAGTTTGTTGAATTCAAACATATTGGTTATGATAAAATTGTTTTGAGTATTGACAGTCTGAGGTCAAACCAAAATGTTTTTATGCAACCACGTGTCCTTCAATTTGAGGCAATCGAAACAGCGGGTATAAAAAGAAAGCCAGCTATTGAGAAAGATTTGCCGCAAACTGTCTCTATTATCCAGGCCGACGCTTTTGCGTTGCGCGCATATGTGGATGCAGGTGACTTATTAGCTACGGATCAGAGTGTTCAGATAGAAGAGTCAATNTCTGGAAGAAAGACAGTATCTATTCGAGGTGGAAATGCAGATGACGTCTTAGTTTTGTATAATGGATTTAGATTAAACAGGCCTTACGACAATGTTTTTGACCTATCTTTAATCGACATGCAAAACATCGAACAGGTTGAAATAGTTAAAGGAGGGCATTCAGTTTTATATGGGTCCGACGCTTTTTCTGGTGTGGTAAATATCGTACCTAAAAACTCTAAAGATAAAAATTTAAAATTTTCTCAGCAATTTGGTTCGTATGATTCTGGATTTTGGAATGCAAATGGACAATTTAAAATTAAAAACTCGTTTTTATCAATTAACCAAAAAAGAGGATCCTACAAAAGAATCTTTCAAGATTCCCAGATTGAATCACCGGGGCTTACTTCAGGCTTATCCCATTTTGCTCTTGATATGACAAATAGATTTAACAATAAAGCTTTGAATGGCAATCTTGAATGGAATTTTACNAAAGACGACCAAAGGTTTGACAACACAAGAGATTTGAATGTTATTAATTCATCAAACGAATTAGCAGCCTTGCGTTTTGATGGAGCCCTTATGATTCTTGGTGAAGTGGAAGTTGCTTTTGCATCGCATAAATTGTCAGAACAGCAAAACTTAAGAAACGAACGCGGATTTATTGATCGATCTATCAACCATTTTTCAAATAAAATAGACCTAAGAAAATATTTAAACCTCAATAAAGTTGAATGGATGTTTGGGGCCCAAGCAGAAGAATCAAAATTAAATTTTTGGGATGATCAAATTTTTAACAACGTTCAACAGGTGGGACTTAAACAAGCTGAAATACTACGAACTCAAGCAGGAATTGCAACGGTATTAAAACTTCATTCAAAAGGAGATAATGAGGGGCGATGGCTAACGGATCTTGACGTGAGTTATCGCTATGACTTTGTGAGCGACAAAAGCGATAGCCTAATAAACAGAAAAGATATTGTAGATCTCTCTGAAGTATCGGCATTGATTAATTTTGGAAATAATAGATGGTCAAATAATATTTTTAAAATTTCTACAATAGCGTCAAAACGCGCACCAGGCATAACCACAGCTTATTGGGTCACCACTGGTAATAACATCAAATTTCCCTCTCTACAACAGCAGATAAGTCAAATTGCGTTTCTCAATCCTAATCAACGGGTCCTTCAACCAGAAAGAATGAAGTCACTGGAGGTAGGTATAAATTTACTCACTGAACCAAAATCAATGGAAAACATTGATCAAATGGAACTGCAGGCAAGTATTTTTAGAAACGATTATATTAATAAAATGAGATCAACATTTCTTTTGGGTATGCCTATCGCATACTTTGAAAACATAACATTGGCAACTATGTCAGGCCTTGAGTTGAAAGCTAAAGCTAAAACATATGAGGGTAAATTTACCGGTGAAATTGGTTTGTCAAATTATAATATTTCAGACATGAGCGCTTTCCCATTTAAATCTGCATTTAAGCTAACGATTAACACCACATCAAAATGGAGCGCATTTACTTTTGGAGCTCGATTTTATCAAGAAGGAGAGCAGGTTGGGTTAATTTTAGTTCCTGAAAAAGGATTCAATGAGATAGAATTGCCGGCATTCTCAAATTACGATTTGCATCTTACTGTAGATGTGAACCTGGGCTTTGGCAAAGGGCAGATTTCATACTCAGGAAGAAATTTGAAGAAAAATAACATTTCACTCGACGGCTTACTTTTAAGAGACACTCGCAAGTATTTAACATTAAGTCTAGAGCTATGATGAAAAAAATCGTCATTATAATTTTAATCCCTTTTCTAATCTTGAATTGTGAAGAAAACCCTTTTTCTTCAAAAAGCAGTATTCCTCATCGAACTATTAAAGGATTTGTGCAGCTCCAAGGAGTTGACCTTTACCCAAATGGAAATCATAGCAACGTCTTTGTTTGGATGAAAGAGCTTGGAATCACTGCTAATTCTGGCGCTGATGGTTCATTCGAGCTTGAGCTACCTGCTGCCAGCACTCCAACAGGCGGGGGCATTGCAGACGGAGATTACCTAATTTATTTTTACATGAGTAATTATCAAATTTCCAGTATTAAGGTCACGTTCGCTGGTGGCGAAATTCTTAACGATGATCGAGTCATAAAAATTAATGGGGAATTAAGAAAAATTATCGATTTAAACAGAATGGTTCAAATCCACACGACGATTGAGCCAAACATAATACCTTCATCTTTTGTTGAAGATATTAAAGTAACCGTTAAGGGGACACCTGATAGAAACGATATATTTTTCTTCTTAAAAGGAATTGAAGCAGCAAGACAACCCACCGTCTACTCAGGGTTGTTAATAAAAAATACCGCTTCTGGGGAATTGATCTACTCTTTCAATCCTGATACTGCTGGGACAATCAAACGATTTATTGAAAAACCATACAGAGAATTTTTAATCAACTTTAAGGTTGTCGATGATAGTTTGCGACCAACGCTACCAGCTGGTACATACGAAGCTGTTCCCTATGTCATCATTGAAAGCAATGACGTTCCTCCTGACCAGTTGATCGAGGCATTGAGTGAAGGTTACAGTGAATTTTCTGAAAATTACTTCAACTATCCGCTTTACAGAACTGGAGGAAAATTTACAGTCACTGAATAGGTTTTTAATGCCGAGGGAACATCCTTAAATTATTCCTGTATAATCGGTTGAGTTTTACCTGTAAATCTTTACAATAGGATAATTAATGATTTCAACACTTATAAATGCTCTCACTGCGCCAAGTGAAACGTTCAAATCTATCTCTGAATCTTTCGATCTTAAACAATCTACAATTCCAATATTACTATTGATGGCATTTGCTGTGCTTTCTTCAGCAATTCTGTCAGAACAAATAGCAGATTTACAGTGGGAACAAGTTGAACAAACCATCAATAACAACCCAAACATAACTGAAGAGCAGAAACAGGAAATTCTTGGCTCTCAATATGATCGAATATACTCAAATACTGGAGCTACATCAATTTTCGTTTATATTAGCTCTGCAATATCATGGCCGATGCGACTGCTATTTTGGTCTTTTTTTTCAATGATGATTGGCAATCTGGTTTTGGGGTCAAAAATTCAATTTAGCAAAATCTTTATGGTTAATTCATTTGCCTATCTTCCTTCTGTCGTAGAATATATTGTCAAAACACCAATACAATACATTACCGATAATATGATGATCTTTACAGGATTGGGAGCTTTTGGAATTGGTGAACAAGGAAGCTTCATAAACAATTTTCTAAGCGGGGTTGATATCTTTGCTTTGTGGAGAGTGTATCTAACAGCTATAGCGTTTACTTTTTTGTACCAGAAAAATTTAGCTGATACTTTCAAAGCTACAGGCTCATTATGGATAGCCAGCCTATTAATTTTTTCAGGTATAGGGGCATTTTTTGCAGGCTTAAGCGGTTAACTCTTTAAGATGAAACCCATATTTATTCTATTTTTTTCAATATCTTTTTCTCAAAGTTATACTTTAGAGCAAGTAATTAAAATTGCTTTAGAGAACAAGGAAGCGTTAAAAGCATCTGCTTTAGAACTACAATCATCAAAACAAGACATCAGAAGTTCTTATAGCGGCATACTGCCATCAATTAGAGCCTCTGTAAGCAGCTCTGAGTCAAAGTTCCCGCAGCAGTCTTTTGGATTTAATCAATCATCGGGTGAACTGCTTTCAGATGTAAGCAGCATTACCACTGGATCATCAAATCTCTCTATCGCTCAAAATATATACGATGGTGGTATATGGTGGAACAACATTCGTCTCGCTAAAAATAATTATCGAATAAGCGAACAATTTGATCGTCAATTAATAACGAATATTATTCGAAACGTGCATTTTGCATATTTTAATTATTTAAAAGCGTTACAGCTTCTCGATGTTGCAAGGTCAAACTTAATGAGCTCCCAGCAACAATTGACCTTTGTTCAGCAACAGTATGATTTGGGATCTGCAAAAAAGACCGACCTATTAAAAGCAGAGGTTCGCTTTGGGCAGGCAAGAATTGATGTCATTACTAATGACGCTTCAGCTAAAAGCGCCTATCGTAGTTTAAAGAATTCTATGGGTATTATTAATTCCGACCAGGATTTTAGCATTGAAGAAGTTCAAAAGCCTCTTGAAATTGTACCTGAATTTGAAACAGGGTTTCAACTTTTACAAAAACACAATCCGAGCATTAAGGCAAAGCAATACCAAATTGTTGCTGCAGAATTAGGTGAGAAAATTGCAAAGGGTTCAAGAATGCCTGTTGTTAGTTTATCTGCAAGCGCCTTAGGATCTTCTGATAATATTGCCGATGCAATCTCAAATAACTTTGGAGACAAACAAAGAACAAATGCCTCTTTATCAATTTCAATTCCGCTTTATACTGGAAGCAGTATATCGACAAGAATACAAAAAGCAAAAATTGCTGTTAACAAGCAGGAATCAGAATATCTTACTCAGTTAGAAGACATATCTGTACAGCTTCAAGATTTGATAGATCAATTAAACAATTATGTTGAAATAATACCTATCAATGAAACCGTCCTTCAGTCCGCTGAAGAAGATTTAAAATTATCACAAGTTAGATATACCCAAGGTTCAACCACAATCTTAGAGGTTTTGAATGCTCAAGTATCTGTTGTACAAGCAAGATCATCGCTTGTGCGATCTAAATACGACGCGTTCATTCAGCAAGTTAATTTAAAAGCTCTGCTTGGAACCCTGGATCTAGATTAAAAAATTTTAGGAGTTAATTGTGCCTGATAAGAAAAAATCAAACAAGCGTAAATGGCTAATCATATCAACTGCAGTTGTGTTCACTGTAATAATGGTTGCTATCAGTCTAGGTCAAAACAATAAGAAAGCCATAAACGTTGAGATTGAGAAAGTGTCACTTAAAACCGTTGTTCAAAAAGTAAATGCAAGTGGCACCATCCAACCTGAAACTGAAGTAAAAATTAGCTCCTCAACTTCATCAGCATGGATCGATTCAATTACTGTTGAAGAGGGTGATTACGTACAAAAAGGGCAGCATCTTATTTCTCTAGACAGGAAGCAATTGTTGTCAAATTATAATGCTGCCTCATCGTCAGTTCGATCTGCAAAAGCGCGAATCAAACAAGAGCTTGCAAGTAAGAAAAGAATCGAGTCAATGTATGATCAAAGCTTGGCTTCAGAGCAGGAGCTCGAAGCTGTACAAGCATCCTATGAAATAGCAAATAGTCAGCTTGAACAAGCGAGAGCAAATTTAGAATCACGCAAAGATGAATTGGATAGAGCAAGAATATCTTCACCTCAAAATGGAATAGTTACTAAAATTAATAAGGAGGTTGGTGAAATGGCACTTGGTGGAATGTTCCAAGCGGAAGTGTTGATGATCATTGCTGACCTTTCGAAAATGGAAGTAATCATTGATGTGAACGAAAACGATGTTGTGTCCATTTCTAAGGGTGACACAGCAGAAATTGAAATTGATGCATTCTTAGATACTGTTTTCTTCGGTGTTGTTAATGAAGTTGCCCTAGTTCCTCAAGTAACAGGAATGGGCTCCCAGCAGCAAGTTACGAATTTTCAAGTAAAGGTAAGAATGATAGATGTGCCAGACGGAATTCGTCCCGGGATGAGTGCAACAGTTGACATAATCACTGATAAAAAGGAAAACGTATTGGCTATACCAATCCAGAGTCTCACAACAAGAAAAAAGGGTGCTGAAAAATTTGATTTTGGTGAAAAATCTCAAGATAGATATGTTAACGAAAATATGAAAAAAGAAATGGAAGAATTGGTNTTTGTGATTTCTGATTCACAGGGCGTTGTCAATCGCCCTGGAGACAAAGACTCTTATAGTTTTGATAACAAATTTAAAAAAGCAAAAAAAGGCAGCAACTATGTTCATGTAAGACCTGTGAAAGTTGGGATTTCAAGTGAGACTGACTATCATGTAATAAGCGGTCTATCTGAAAATGACGAAATAGTGGTTGGAAGCTATAAAGCCATCAGTAAAGAGCTGAAACATAATATGCTGGTTAAAATTCAAAAAGAAAAACAAAGAAATAAATAATAAGTGTCAAATTTAATTTCNCTTAACTCTATTAANCGTCATTACGATGTTGGGGATGAACAAGTAAGGGCGCTTGACGGTGTGGATGTAAAAATTACTTCCAATGAATATATTTCGATCATGGGTCCATCTGGGTCTGGNAAATCGACCTTGATGAATATTATAGGTTGTTTGGATACCCCTACGCATGGCACTTATCAATTTGAAGGGGAACTTGTCCACCAAATGGATGATGATCAACTTGCATCAATACGTAATAGAAAAATAGGATTTGTTTTTCAGACCTTTAATCTTTTGCCAAAATCTACCGCTCTGCGAAATGTTGAAGTTCCCTTGATCTACTCAAACATACCTAAGGCCAAACGGTTAGAAATGGCACNAAATTCCTTAATTTCTGTTGGTCTTGAAGACAGACTAGATCACAAACCAAATGAGTTGTCAGGGGGTCAGAGGCAACGCGTTGCAATAGCTAGAGCTTTAGTTAACAATCCATCNATCATTCTTGCTGATGAGCCTACTGGCAATCTTGATTCAAAAAGTGGAATAGAAATTATGAAAATCCTGAACGATCTTCATCANAAGGGCAATACCATAATCCTTGTAACACATGAAAAAGAAATTGCCATGCATGCTAATCGCATCATTACTATTTTTGATGGTAAAATCAAAGAAGACAGATCCAANATTAAAACAGTTGCTGTATAATGTTTTCNATTTTNAAAGAAAGCTTACGAATCGCTGTCTCCTCAATATTCTCAAATAAAATACGATCCTTTTTGACTGGTTTAAGTATAGTCATTGGAATTTTGACCGTTACCTTAATGGGAACATTAATTTCTGGTCTGGACAAAGGGTTTGACAAAAGTATGGATTTTCTAGGCAAAGATGTTCTTTCAATTAGTAGATGGGAATGGTTTGGAGGTCAAGAATGGTGGGAGGTTCGTAACAGGCCAAGAATTAAGCTTGAGTACGTGGACAAGATTCAATCAAAATCAAAATATGCAGAAGCTGTAGCTCCAGTAATGCAACGTGGCGCAAGCCTTACAAGAGGTGACTTAGGCGCAAGATCTCAAATTTTTGGTACAACCACCGATTATTTGAATACAACCAACTATGGGGTTGCTAAGGGTAGATTTTTTACAAACTCAGAGGACAGATCTGGAGCGCGTGTGGCTCTTTTAGGGCACGATGTTGCCGAAAATCTTTTTCCTAACGAAGATCCTATTGGTAAAAAGTTTAAGATTGACGGTATACGCTTTCGTGTTTTAGGCGTGATGGAAAAACAGGGTAAATTTTTAGGACTTTTCAGCTTTGACACTCAAGTAATTATTCCTTCAGGGGCTACCCAGCGTTTGTTTTCTCGAAGAGGTTTCATTAGAATAAGTGTTAAGGTCCCTGCNGATAAAATCGAAGAGTCAAAAGATGAAATTTATGGGATCATGAGACAAATTCGAGGCTTGAAACNTTCAGAAAAAGATGACTTTGCCGTAAATCAAACAATGGCCTTTGAAAATATTTACAATGGCATCAAATTTACAATTGGGGGTATAGGATTATTTATAACCACGTTATCTCTTGTAGTNGGTGGTATTGGAATTATGAATATCATGTTCGTATCTGTGAAAGAGAGAACTAAAGAGATCGGAGTTCGAAAAGCCATTGGCGCCACAAGAAATATGATCCTAACACAGTTTTTGATGGAAGCCGTCATGATCTGTGTCATTGGTGGTCTAATAGGCTTAACATTTGCTACCGTATTAAGTCTTATAATAAATCAATTTTTTCCCTCAGTCATGCCCATCTGGCTTGCAGTGACATCAATATCCTTAAGTATTTTTGTTGGAATAATAGCNGGTGTCATACCATCATATCGCGCTGCTAAGCTNGATCCCATTGATGCCCTAAGGTATGAGTAATATGAGGCTTAGCAATAGACAATTAAAAAATATAGTGCNTGAGAGCATTCAAATGACCTTTGATGCTATCAAACAAAACAAGCTAAGGTCAATTTTAACTCTGTTGGGAATNTCTGTAGGTATTTTTTCAGTCATTAGTGTAATGACAGCAATNAAAACACTTGAGANTTCAATAGAGTCAGGATTAAATGTTTTCGGCACTAATACGTTTATGATCTCTAANAGTCCTGCNATCCAGTTCGGAAGAAATGAGAAATACCGAAACAGAAAGAATATTGATCTCGATCAATACTTTGCACTTAAAGAGAGAGCAAGATTACCAATATTGGTAAGTGGAGGAGATGAAACGGACCGGGTGCGAATCGTAACTTATAAAGACAAACAAACAAAACAAGCTCCCAAAGTTTCTGGGGGAGACCCTGGCACCCTAAGAACTGTTAATACCTATATTGCTGATGGGAGAAATTTAACAGATGAGGACGTCCATCTATCAAGAAGCGTATGTATTATTGGTGCCGATGTTGTTGATGCCCTTTTTCCTTTTGAGGACCCTTTAGGGAAAGTCATTCAGCTTCAAGGAATTAATTTCACAGTTGTTGGAATAACAGAACGACANGGTCAGTCGTTCGGACAAAGCCAGGATAATTACATCTTCATGCCTATTACTACATTTCTTCAGCGTTTTAAAGGAAGCTCGTACTCCCTAGGTATAATGGTTGAATCGGAATCTGCAGATGTTTATAGTGAAACGCTTGATGAAGTTATAGGTATTTTAAGGACTTTAAGAAAAGTTTCTCCTGGAGGTGATAATGATTTTGAAATCACAACAAACGATGAACTCATGGAAACTTTTGGCTCTTTTACAGGATCAATTAAAATCTTTGCATTTTCAATTAGCCTCATTGCCCTAATCGTAGCTGGGATAGGCATCATGAATATCATGCTAGTTTCTGTTACAGAAAGAATTAAAGAAATTGGAGTTCGCAAAGCAATAGGTGCGACTAAAAGACATATTTTAATTCAATTTTTAACGGAAGCGGTTTTTCTTTGTCAGGTTGGTGGAATCATCGGAGTTATTTTTGGAATAGCAGCTGGCAGCTTGATCTCAATTGTTGCTAAGGTTCCTGCTGTCATACCAATCGATTGGGCTGTCTATGGTGTAATAAGTTGTTCACTCATTGGTATTGGATTTGGAAGCTATCCTGCCTGGAGAGCGGCAAATCTGGATCCTGTTGATTCAATGCGGTTTGAATAATTAGACTCGTAATCATTGTTGTAGCTACTCCACAGTTCTCATAAATTAGATCCATTGTTTAATGCAAGAAATTGATTGATGAATTATATAAATCACTCCATTTTGTCAACTTTTTTCCCTTCCAATACTTGTCTTCAAAATCGATCAAAATCTTAACATGAAAACCGTAGCTATCATTCCCGCTCGATTACAGTCAAAGCGCTTTCCCAAAAAAATTCTTTACCCAATAGATGAAAAACCTATGGTAGTTCACGTCTACGAAAACGTTAAAAAATCTGAATCTGTTAACGATGTCATTGTTGCTGTAGATGATGAAGAAACAGTCAAAGAATTGAAAAAATGGAAAGTGAAGACAATGATGTCGGATATTAACCATACCTCGGGAACTGATAGAGTTCATGAGATTGCAAAAACCATTAACGCTGACATTGTGGTAAACGTTCAAGCGGACGAGCCCTATATGAATTACGAGCTTATTGACTTGCTTGTTGAAGAGTTTGTAAACGAAGATATCGAAATTGTTACCGCAGCAGGAAAAACCCTAAATGCTATGCAATTAAATGATTATAATACGGTCAAGGTTATGGTTGATAGAGATAAATTTGCCACAGCTTTTAGAAGAGACCCAATTGAAATGGAAGCTGGAGGCTACTATCATCATGCAGGAATTTATGCTTATACAAAAGGCGCTCTGGAAAAGTTTACCTCATTAGATCAATCAATCAATGAAAAAAATCTAAATCTTGAACAGCTTCGAGCTCTAGACAATGGAATTTCAATCAAAGTAGTTTTGGTTGATAAAGTCTCCAAAGGTATTGATACTCTTGAAGATTTAAAAAGTATGGATAAATAATGGCACCAAAAAAATCAGTGAAATACATTTTTGTTCTTGGTGGAGTGATCTCTGGACTAGGAAAAGGTATTGCTGCGGCATCTATTGGATATCTTTTAAAGAGCGCAGGTTTAAAAGTGACTATACTAAAACTTGATCCGTATTTAAACGTTGACCCTGGAACAATGAATCCATATCAGCATGGCGAAGTGTTTGTTTTAGATGACGGTTCAGAAACGGATCTTGACCTAGGTCATTATGAGAGGTTTATTGATGTGGATATGCAAAAAATTAATAATGCTACTACAGGTCAAGTCTATAGTACGGTTCTTGAAAGAGAAAGAAGGGGAGACTATCTTGGAGCCACCATTCAAGTCATTCCCCACATTACTGATGAAATTATTTTTCGAATAAAAGCCATCAACACCCCAAAAAAGTTTGATGTTGTTATTTGTGAAGTGGGAGGCACTGTAGGTGACATTGAAAGTCTTCCATTTATGGAAGCAATTCGACAACTCTCCCTTGAAGTTGGTTACCATAATCATACAATAATGCATGTTACCTTGGTTCCTTACATTTTAGCCAGTGAAGAGCTTAAAACAAAGCCAACGCAGCATTCAGTAATGAAATTGAGAGAGATTGGATTAACTCCAGATATGATACTATGTAGAACAGAATTTGAACTTACTCAAGAGGTAAAAAATAAAATTGGCCTCTTTGGAAATGTGAACCCTGAGCATGTAATTGAAGGAACTGAAGTTAAAAGCATTTATGAGGTGCCTCTGACGCTCTATAACCAAAAAGTCTCAGAAATAATTATGGACAGATTGCAGTTGCCCGGCAAAGCTGATATATCTTATTTAAAAAACTTTATCAAGAAGTTCAAGCATCCTAGTAACCAGGTGAATATTGCTATGTGCGGTAAGTATACAGAACTGCCTGATGCGTACAAAAGCGTTCTTGAAGCTTTCGTTCATGCCGGAGTTGAAAATGATGCTCGAGTTAAAGTTCATTGGATTTCTACTGAAAATATCAAAAGCGATCAAGATGCTAAAAAAGCTTTTCAGTCAATGAATGGAATTTTATTGCTGCCGGGTTTTGGATCTAGAGGTTCAGAAGGAAAGGTATTATCATGCAAGTATGCACGTGAAAACAAAGTTCCTTTTTTGGGCATTTGTCTTGGGTTGCAATGCGCGGTGATTGAGTTTGCTAGAAATGTTTGCGGACTTCAGGGAGCAAATAGCACAGAATTCAACAAAAAAACTCCGTATCCCGTCATAGATTTGATGGAGTCTCAAAAAGCGATAAAGGCTAAAGGTGGAACAATGAGGCTTGGTGCATATAAGGCTAGAATTAAAAAAGGCACCAAAGCTTTTTCTGCGTACAAAAAGACTAACATTTCAGAGAGACATCGACACCGCTGGGAGGTGAACAATAAATTTAGAGATCGATTAACAAAAAAAGGGTTAATTATTTCAGGAGAAAATCCGGAACTGAACCTTGTAGAAATAGTTGAATTGAGCGATCATCCATGGTACGTTGCAGGTCAATTTCACCCAGAGTTAAAAAGCAGAGTGAGTAAAGCTCACCCATTGTTTAGAGATTTTATAAAGGCATCAGTTAAACATATTAAAAGCATTAAGTCATGAAAAAAGTTACCATAAGAAATATCACTTACAACGATGGAAATTTTCCTCTAATTGCGGGTCCATGTGTTATTGAATCAAGAGATCACAGTTTGAAAATGGCAGAAGAAATCCAAAAAATAACTACTTCTTTAAATATTCCATTCATTTTTAAAAGCTCGTTTGACAAAGCAAATAGATCAGCAATTGATTCGTTTAGAGGACCTAAAAGCTTAGAGGAGGGTCTTTCAGTCCTTAATGATGTAAAAAATGAAATTGGAGTTCCTGTCCTTACTGATGTACATCTACCTGATCAGTGCAACAAAGTAGCAGAAGTTGCAGATGTCCTTCAAATTCCAGCTTTTCTTTGCCGACAAACTGATCTACTGATTGCTGCTGGGAAAACTGGAAAAGCAATTAATATAAAAAAAGGTCAATTTTTAGCTCCTGGAAAAATGAAACACGCTGCTGAAAAAATTTCTTCAACTGGAAATGAAAATATATTATTGACTGAGCGTGGCACATCTTTTGGATATAGCTTAGTATCTGATATGACCTCAATTCCGATAATGAAAACTACAGGCTACCCTGTAGTTTTTGATGCAACACACTCTGCTCAGCTTCCTGGAGATAAGCATATTACTGAAGGTCAAAGAGATATGATTCCAGTACTTGCAAAATCAGCAGTGGCTGCAGGGTGTGATGGAATCTTTATGGAGGTGCATAACGATCCATCAAATGCCAAATCAGATGCCTCCACACAGTGGCCTCTTCAAAATTTAAAAGAGACACTAGAAGTACTTATAAACATTTATGAGGCTGTACGTTGATGGGATACGATATTAACAATATAAAAATGATTATTTCTGACGTTGATGGAGTTTGGACAGATGGTTCAATTTACATTGGTATAAAAAATTCTGAGTTCAAAAAGTTTAATGTTAATGATGGTGCTGGAGTGGCATTGCTGAGACAGTCTGGTATTAAGCTTGCGCTAATATCAGGAAGAGAGTCCAGTGCAACAGCGCTCAGAGCTGCAGAGCTTAAAATTGAAGACGTCTACAATGGAACTCTGAATAAAATCCCACCCTATGAAGAATTAAAATCAAAATATAATCTAACCGATAGTGAGGTAGCATATCTTGGTGATGATCTAATTGATATACCCGTAATGCAAAAAGTTGGCGTTCCTATAGCAACACAAAATGCTTCGGCTGCATGTAAAAACGCAGCAGTTCATGTTACACAATCTTCAGGAGGTCAGGGCGCATTTCGTGAAGCGGTTGAGTGGATTCTTTCAGAGCAAGGTCGACTTGAAGAGGTTATACAAAGCCTAAGAAATAAAGTATTGGGCCCTTAGTGTATCGAATCATTTTTTTAACTTCATTAGTTTTTGGATGCAGTAGCTCTGAGATGAAAAAAATTGGCGAAACCAGAGAAGGGCTTCCAGACGCAGAAAGCTGGAATGCAACAATTACGCTAACGAGTGAAGGTGCGAAAAGAGCAGTCATTCGATCTGGACATTTAGAAAAGTATCAACAGAGACAATACATTCTTTTAGATCAAACTGTTGATGCAGATTTTTATAATAATAAAGAAATTTATACGAGCAATCTCAAATCAGATGTTGCTGAAATTGATGAGGCTAAAGATTTTTTAATTGCGATGGGAAATGTCATAGTGATTTCAGACAGCGGTGTAACCCTATTTACAGATACACTCTCTTGGAATAACGTGGAGGAGCAAATATTCACTGATGACAGCGTTATTTTCATCACCGATCAAAGCGATACATTATATGGTGTAGGATTTAAATCAGATTTAGAATTAAATAACTGGGAAATTTTGAAACCCACTGGTGTTTTTGGGGATGAATGAATGAATAGTGGTCACAAAAAATTAAGGGCTGAAAAGTTGTGCAAAAAATATGGTGATTTTTGGGCTGTACGAGAAGCTAACCTTGAAGTGAAAAAAGGTGAAATTGTTGGACTTTTAGGTCCAAATGGAGCTGGAAAAACCACCACATTTTATATGATAACCGGTATGATTAAACCCACATCGGGTGATATTTTTTTAGATGATTCAAATATAACCAAGAAGGCTATGTATCAAAGAAGTAGATATGGCATTGGCTACCTTCCACAAGATGAATCAATTTTTAGAAAGCTTTCAGTTGAAGATAATTTAAGATTAGTTCTTGAAATGAGTAATTTGACAAAAAATGATCAAGAGGTTAAAATTGATGAATTATTGTCTGACCTATCAATAAATCATATCAAAAATAGTTTGGGTGGAAATCTTTCCGGAGGTGAAAGGCGAAGAGTTGAAATTGCACGAACACTCGCACTAAATCCAGACTTTATTTTGCTTGACGAACCTTTTGCTGGTGTAGATCCAATTGCTGTTGAGGATATTCAATCTATAGTTAGCTCGTTGAAGAAGAAAAATATTGGAGTTTTAATTACTGATCATAATGTAAGAGAAACTCTTTCTATTACAGATAGATCTTATCTTCTTTTTGACGGAAAAATATTAAAATCTGGAACATCTGAGTTTCTCGCAAACGATGAGGAAGCAAGAAGACTTTATCTTGGAGAGAGTTTTTCTTTGTAAATGTCACAGTTAAAACAGAAACAGTCTCAAAATCAATCTCTATCCCCTCAACAAATCCTGCAGACATTAGTCTTGCAGCTAAATTCAACGACGCTTGAACAGAAGGTTTTAGATGAGCTTGAGAGTAATCCTCTTCTTGAATCTGTTGATCCAATCCTTGAAGATCAAAAACAAGAAGAGGATAATGATGTTGATTTTGAAGAGGATCCTGATGAATTTGAGCCTGGTAATGTTTACAGCAATGAAAAATCAATTGATGACATACCAATAGAAGAGCAGCTAGATTTTCTTCAAGGCTTATCTCAGCAGTTGAGTGAACTTAATTTAACTGACAAGCAAAAAGATGTCGCGGAAGAAATTATTTGGAACCTTGATCAGAATGGGTATCTTGCTCTTGATCTGATACTCGTAGCAGATCGATTTAATATATCTGAGCAGAGCGCTGAAAAGGTTTTGCGCAAAGTTCAACAGCTTGATCCGCCTGGAATTGGAGCAAGAAATCTACAGGAGTGCCTGCTTCTTCAGCTGAACAAAAAAAATCAAGAGCATCATCGTAAAATTGTTAAGGACCATTTTGATTTGTTCATAAATCATAATTATGATTCTATTTTGAAAATACTTGCTTTGAAAAAAGATCAGCTCGAGAACATAATCAAAGATATTAAAAAACTAAATCCGTACCCTGGTGAAGGAAAAATAAAAAATTACAAGGATACAATCATTCCGGACTTGCTTGTGAGCTATGAAAAAAATAAATGGAAAATTATTGTTTACGATTCATGGGTAAGCGATTTAACAATTAATAAAAATTATCTTGAAATGGCAGAACAAACCAGCATCTCAAAGGATACTAAAAAATTTTTAAAGGAAAAATACGATTCAGCAAGCTGGTTAATCAAAGCCATTGAACAGAGAAATCAGACCTTAAAAGCAGTAATGAGAGAAATTATTGAATCACAGCCCGATTTTTTTAACGGAGATTTTTCTGTATTAAAACCAATGAAATTAAAAGATATAGCTGATAAATTAAATATGGACATTTCAACCATTAGTAGATCAACTCGAAATAAGTATGTCGATACGCCCTATGGGCTTTTTGAGCTTAAATTCTTTTTTTCTAAGAGTTTTGAATCTGATGATGGTAAGAATGTAAGCACTAAAGTCATCAAAGATTTATTGAAACAATTAATTGAGACAGAGGTAAAACAAAAACCTCTAACAGATACAGCTATTGCTAATGAATTAAAGTTAAAAGGTTTTCCTATTGCAAGACGAACTGTAGCAAAATATAGAGAAGAATTAAAATTTCCAGTGGCGCGTCAAAGGCGCCAAATAACAAGTTAGAAAGGTATATTATGGCATATAAAAGAATAATTATNGGTGATCAGGAAATAAAAATACCCAAATTNAGTCTNGGTGTTTTTCCTTTAATTGGAATATTTCTTGTNTTATGGTTATTAACAGGAATTTATGTTGTGGGACCGGATGAAGTTGGNGTTGTTCAAACTTTAGGTAAATATTCTCGTGCTGCTCAATCTGGGTTAAATTATCATTTTCCCTATCCAATAGAAAAAGTGAGCACACCAAAAGTTACTGAAGTTAAAAGAATTGAAATTGGTTTTAGAACTGTTGGTAAAAATCAGTACCAAACCATCGCAAGAGAAAGTTTGATGCTCACAGGTGATGAAAATATTGTTGACGCGGAAATGATAGTTCAATACAGAATCAAAGATCCAGTAGCTTACACTTTTAATTTTATAGAGCCTGAGCTAACTGTTCGCCAAGCGGCAGAAGCTTCTTTGAGAACAGTTGTTGGTAAGAATAATATTGATGAAGCGCTAACTTCAGGTAAGTTTATGATTCAGGAGGACTCAAAAGAATTAATTCAAACTATTCTTGATAAATACAATACAGGAATTCTTGTAGTTGCTGTTCAACTTCAAGATGTTAGCCCTCCTGAGCAGGTCATTGCCGCATTTAAAGATGTTGCTTCAGCAAAAGAAGATAAAAATAGGATGATCAATCAAGCGGAAGGCTATCGAAATGATGTCATCCCTAAGGCAAGAGGAGAGGCTCAAGCACAAATTCGCGAAGCAGAAGGTTACAAGGAAGCCAGAATTGCTCGCGCTGAAGGAGATGTTTCAAAATTTAACGCTGTATTAAAAGAATATAGAAAATCAAAAGAAGTAACTGAGACTAGGATGTTCCTTGAAACTGCTGAGGAAATTCTCACAAATCGTGAAAAAATCGTAGTTCCTGATGGTAAAGAGGGAAGCAACTTAATAAACCTTCTTAACCTTAAAGCTAAGGAGGGAAAATAAAATGAAAAAGATATTATCAGTACTATTGCCAGTATTAGCCTTAGTAGGATTTAGTTCAATATTTATCGTTGATGAAACTGAGCAGGTTGTTATTCTTCAGCTTGGAAAGCCTGTTAAAACANTAACTAATCCAGGGTTAAATTTTAAACTTCCTTTTCCGCTTCAGGAAAAGATCACCTTTGATGATAGGTTGCTTGAATATGATTCTCCCCCAGAGGAAATTTTAAGTAAAGATAAAAAGTCTCTGATTGTGGACAATTACGTTAGNTGGAAAATTGTTGATCCNCTTCAATTTTTGAAAACAGTTCAAGCTGTTCCAACAGCCAAAAGTCGTATGGATGACATTGTTTATTCAGAACTTAGAAGAGAGCTTGGAACGCACGACATGGTTGAAATAATTACAGAAAATCGAGAANAGATTATGGATATANTAACCANNCAAAGCAATTCGGCTACACTCGCNTACGGNATTTCTGTTGTTGATGTTAGAATTAGAAGAGTCGACCTTCCAGCAGAAAANGAAGAGTCTATCTATGCTAGAATGGANGCCGAAAGAAANAGGCAAGCAAATAAGTTTAGGTCAGAGGGCGAAGAAGAAGCACAAAAAATCAGAGCGGCTACAGATAGAGATAAAACAATCATTTTAGCTGACGCCTATAAGGAGGCGGAAAAAATTCGAGGTGAAGGTGACGCTAAGGCTGTTCAAGTTTATGCCAAATCATACTCTGCTGACCCTAAATTTTATGAATTTGTTAGAACACTCGACGCTTACAAGAAAGTTGTAGATGACAAAACGACTCTGGTATTGCCTTCAGATTCAAAGCTTTTCAAATTATTAATGGATGGTAATTAAAATACNNGAATGAAAAGAGATTTCATTTATACCACTGATTTCAATGTAGATGAGATACATAATTTTTTTGAGAGTGCTGTTGATATCAAAAACAAGCTCATTAATGGTGAAGATTTCAAACCTTTTCAAGGTAAGTCACTTGCAATGATTTTTGCGAAGCCTTCTGCGCGGACCAGAGTTTCTTTTGAAACTGGTTTTTTTCGCTTAGGAGGACACGCCTTATATTTAGGTCCAAATGATATCGGCATCGGAAAAAGAGAAGCCGTAAAAGACATCGGTAGAGTTTTAAGTAGATATAATGATATCATTATGGCAAGACTTTTTGACCATCATCATATGATTGAACTCGCTAAATCCTCTTCAATTCCTGTAATTAATGGTTTAACAGACTACAATCACCCTTGCCAAATAATGGCAGATATTCTTACAATTTATGAACATCGAGGTAATTTAGATAATTGCAAAGTTGTATTCGTGGGCGATGGAAACAATATTGTTAATTCCTGGTTAAAACTAGCATCTATATTCCCGCTTGATTTCACATGTCTGTGTCCTAAGGGGTTCGAACCTGACACCTCTACTGTTGAAGATGCTCAAAAATTCAACCTATCAACTATAAAAATCACTAATAATATTCATGAAGCAGTTCGTGGTGCTGATNTAATATATACTGACGTTTGGGCTTCAATGGGTCAAAANGANGAAGTTGAATCGCGGGAAAAAATATTTAGCGAACTCCAAGTAAATTCAAAAATGATGAATATGACCAATAAAGAAACCCTTTTTATGCATTGTCTTCCGGCTGAACGAGGCCGCGAGGTTACGGATGAGGTGATTGAGTCTTCCAACTCAATTGTTTTTGATCAAGCTGAAAATAGAATGCATGCTCAAAACGCAATTATGCTTAAGCTTTTTTCCCAGAAAACGCTACATGACTGATAAGAATTTAAGAAGGGTTGCTCGAAATGTTCTTATTGGTGAGGCAGAGCAATTAACAATCGCTGCTGATAGAATTTCAGAACAAATGGAAGTTGTTTGTAAAATAATCTCTGGCCACTCAGGTAAAATTGTTATTAGTGGAATGGGAAAATCAGGACTGATTGCACAAAAAATTGCCGCTACTCTGTGCAGTATTGGAAACAAAGCAGTATTCTTGCATCCTGCTGAAGCTGTTCATGGAGACCTTGGTATTTATGCTCCAGGAGACCCTACAATACTAATATCGAAAAGTGGGGCAACTGATGAAATAGTTAGATTAATACCCATATTAAAGGAGTTCAATTCTCCCATGATTGGAATACTAGGCAACATGAATTCTATTCTTTGCAATGAAATGGATGTTGTGCTTGACGCTTCTGTATCTAAAGAAGTTGATCCTCTTGGTATTGTACCGACAGCTTCTACTACATTAACTCTTGCTATTGGAGACGCCATTGCAGCGGTCCTTATGAGCAACAAAGAATTCAAAAGAGAGGATTTTGCTAAGTTACATCCTGCTGGAGATTTAGGCAGAAGACTTAAGCTAAGAGTAAGTGATATTATGCAACCACTTGAAAAGGTTGCTGTTGTGAGTACAGACCATGATTTAAGAAGCGTCGTTATCAAAATGACTGAAAATCCACAGGGTGCTGCTTTAGTTTTAAATGCTGACAATAAACTAGATGGAATTGTTACCGAGGGCGATCTTCGTAGATTATTAGCTCAAAATATTGATATTGATAGTTGTACTGCTNAAGATATTATGTCGCAAAATCCNATAGCGATTCACATGGAGTCACCNATTTCCGATGTNATTGCCCTAATGGAAGATCGAGCATCGCAGATTTCAGTTTTACCAGTTATTAGCGATAAAGAAGCTTGCGTTGGTTTGATTCGGATACACGATATTTATCAAACACAGCTGGTCTAATCTATTTAAAGCTTTCCCATCTTACTTCATAGGTCCTATAGGACACCTCTTNTTCTATTCCAGTAGTTGAGATTACTAATAAAAATTCACTTGTGGACCCAGGCTCTAATGATGTTCCTGATTTTATACCAGTAAAAAATTTAGCACTTTGGGCAGAAACAAAAACAGAATCTTGATAGATTAGTTGTGTGGTTGGAGACCATAGATTAGCAATGACCCTGACAAAATCAGCCCTTTTTGACCCAATATTTTTAATTGTTCCTCTAATCTCTTCGCGATCAGTGAAGACGTCAACAAATGGTTCTGATACTATCTCCACTTTTGCCAGTGGCGGAAGATCTTCACTAATGTCAATTATTCTATCTTTCTCAATAGCAAGTTGACCAATGCTGGTTTGAACAATGATACCTAAATCATCCTCTTCAACAATCTCTCCATTTACGACAGTACCATTTTGAAGTTCTATTCTATGTCTAAGTTGAGGAATTTTGATTAGATTAAGTAAATCTTCATCAATATTTGGCATTGATCCTTTTCCTTCTTCATAAACNGAAATAATCTTTTTTAAAGAATCCACTTGTTGACGAAGTATATCAATGCTTGACTTAATTTCAAAAAATGGCTCACCAGTTTCAAGACGCTCAATTTTTCTATCATTTGGATCTCTTATTAATGGTAAAGTACTATTTGTTTCTGCTGTTTCTAATTTTTGTAAACCGATTATTGAATCGGCACCTGAAACAATTTTAATTGTATCAATTAAAACACTATCAGAATTTTGAATCTGAATTGATAGAGTATCGCGATTATTAAAACGCAATGAATCATTTTCTTGGCTAAAAAGGGCGCACAATAAAATAAAATTTAGTAGAATAAACTTATTCACCTAAGNTAGCGCCTTGTTTGTGAGCCTCAAAAGTTCTTCTATGAATTTCCTGTTCAAAAATATCATAAGCACCAAGGTTTTTAACCGTCTGAATTACTGCAGGGTGCAGCTTATATTGGTTGTAGTCAGATAGAATGGGCATAAGAGATGGAACAACAGATTTATCGCTTATATCTGCAAGCTTCTCAATAGCTTTTATTCTTATTTCCAATGGATAGCTGTCATTCATTGCAATTTCAATTACTGCTTTTCGAATTTCAGGATCATCAAATTCCCCCAATGCCTCAAGAAGCGTATTTAAAATATTATAATATTGATCTTTTCCTGTTCTGTAGGTTTGCAATAAAGCCAAAACCAGACTNTCTTCCTTAACACCTCTCATGGTATTAAGAGCAAAATCTCTTACTTCAAGATTGGTTTCTGGGTCTCCCAAAAGCTCAGCAAACGCTCCAGCAACTTGAGAGGGGTCTTTTTTCCCAAGGATTTCTAGAGCACGATTACGGATACCCAGTTTTACAAAAGGATCCCTGGAAATTTGAGTCAATATAGGAACAACTTCATCCGTTCCAAGAGCACCCAATGTTTCTGTTAAAAGTTTTTCAGTTCGATTAAAATTACTTCTGCTTACTTCGTATAAATCCAACAATGCCATGACCTGATCTTTGGTGCGGACCTTATTCAAATTTCTTACCAGTGAAAGCTCAAGTTCGTTTGTNTTTTCTTCAACCTTATTCATTGCACTTATCATCGCATCGGCTGCTCTAGGATCATCGCGAAACTGAGCNAGAAGCTCTATTGAGCCAATCATAAAAGTAACGTCAAGCGCTGCGGCTTCACCAACTGCATCTGATAGGGCATTCAATGCTGTGGGGTGTTGAGTTTCAGCAAGGGCAACGCCAGCAGCCATTCTAACATCGTAGGGTTGATTGGTGTCATTATAAATAGCTATCATTTCTTCTAGCGCTTGCAGTTTACCATCGCTAAACGCTGTGCTTAAATTTTCTATAAGTTCATACGAAATATCATCATCTGATTTTTGTGAAGGTAAAAAGCGCTTGATGGTTGAACAGCTATTCAAAAAAAATAAAAATAGTAAAAAAACAAAAATATGTTTAATCGTCTTCATCTTTTTTCCAATAGTTCAATGTTAATTCCTGTCCGTTAAATTTTCCATAGGTGAAAAAGCTGAGCCAATCTCCTAAAATTAGTAGCTTTCCATTTTCATCATCTAGCTCTTTTGCCTGGTGATAGTGACCTGAGATAAAATAATCACATCCATTATCAAAAAATGGCTGCGCTTGTTTTTGCATCTCATCAGAAATGCGTTTGTTATANTCCTCAGAGTGTTTGTAGTGATTCCCTTTTTTTGACACCCATCTACCAAATGCATATCCCATTCTAGGGTGAAGAGACCTGTAAAACCAAATAAATATGCGTGATCTTATTAGCCGCTTTAANACCCTATAGCTTTTATCCCAAGATAAATACCCATCTCCGTGGGTTATATAGAATGTTTTGTTTGAAATTTTTACTTTTAAATCTTCTTCATATACCTCGTCAAAGAGAAAATCTTTTATAAAATCCATTACCCAATAATCATGGTTTCCTAGAACATAATGTACTTTTACACCCGATTCACGCAATTTTAAGATTTGATAATAAAATGGTGCATATACTTTTGGTATCACATCTTGGTATTCAAAGTAAAAATCAAACAAATCTCCATTTATAAATAAAGTACCCCCAGTATCTTTGATATGATCAAAAAAACTATATAAAATCTCTTCTCTTTTAACAGCAGATTCTGTTCTTTTTAACATTAGGTGAATGTCGGATATAAAATATACAGGTAAATCCATGCTTGAAAGGTAATATTTACTTTAGAGGTCAGTCAATCATCAATGAATATTATTATTATGGAAATTATTTGTAATATTTCAGTATAACTTCGAATTTAGGGAACTTAAAAATCAAATTTGATTATACTTAATATTATGGTAAAAACATTCATCCCCCTCCTTTTTGCATTGAGCAGCATCACTCTTGCTCAATCATTCGGACAAAATAAAGTCCAATACCGAGAATTTGACTGGGATTTTATATCGTCACCCAATTTTGATGTATACTATTATGGCGATGAAATAGAGCTCGCTACCTTTACCATGGAAGCCGCCAATGATGCTTACGAACAAATTGGTAAACATTTGAGGTGGAATTTGAAAAAACGCGTTCCTATAATTGTTTATCATTCNCATAATGAGTTTCAACAGAATAACGCTGTTGGTGTTTACATGTCCGAAGGNATTGGTGGAGTTACTGAACTTTTTAAGAACAGAGTTGTCATCCCATTTGAAGGTGATTATAAGGCATTTCGTCACGTAATTCACCATGAGCTTGTTCATGCAATGATAAATGACCTCATTTACGGTGGACGAATGCAAAACGTTGCTTCTGGACAGGTAAACTGGAGCATACCGCTTTGGGCCAATGAAGGATTAGCTGAATATTTATCATCAAACTGGGATACTGAAGCTGATATGATCATTCGTGATTTGGCAATTAATGAACGAATCCCCACGGTAAGAGAATTAGAATATTACCTCGCATACAAAGGCGGTCAATCCGTTTGGAAATTCATCGCCAGTAAATATGGTAGAGAAAAAATTGGTGAGGTCTTTCAATCTATGAAAACTATGAGAAGCGCCGAAAAAGGTTTNAAAAATGCAATTGGAATGGATTATGATGAACTTACAGAACAATGGCACAAATACATNAAAAANGAATTTTTTCCAGACNTTGCTGGAAGNGANGANGTAAATGACATTGCTAAAAAATTAACCGATCATAAAAAGAAACGAAATGTTTACAATGTATCACCNTCNATTTCCCCAGATGGTGGACGAATTGCCTATTTAACCAACAATATGAGTTATTTTGATATNGATTTAATTGANGCGGTCACAGGAAAGAAGATAAGNACCCTTATTAAAGGTAGTAGATCATTGGATTTTGAAGAATTAAAGTTTTTACAGCCTGGAATTAGTTGGTCTCCTGATAGCAAGAAAATTGTCTTTGCTGCCAAATCCGGATCAAGTGATGCCTTATATTTGGTTGATGTCGACACTGGTGAAAAAGAAAAGATTCGTTTTGATTTGGATGGAGTTTTTAGCGCTGCATGGAGTCCTTCTGGAAATCAGCTTGCTTATGTAGGGTACGAAAANGGAGCAAGCGACATTTACATTTATGATATTGAAAGCAANCAGAGTGTTAATCTNACAAGCGATGTTTTCTCAGATTCTGAGCCTACATGGAGTCCTGATGGAAGTTTAATTGCATTTGTTTCTGATAGGGATAATAATACAAATTTAAAAAAGACGGATGCAGACGAAATGCTCTCAGTTGATTATGACAATAAAAATATATATATAGTAAATGTAAAAACNCTAAAAGTAGATCAAATAACTAACACAAATTTTGATGAAGACTATCCGGTTTTTTCCAATACCCAGGATTATCTTTTTTTTACATCTGATTCATCAGGTACCTGGAATTTATTTAAATATGACCTTAATAAAANATCCTCCATTGTAGTTACAAACTTATTAACAGGAATTTTTCAATTGAGTCTCAATAAATATGATGACACTATGGTTTTTTCAGGCTATTCAAATCGAGGTTGGAATGTGTTCAGATTAAACAATCCACTTGACTTAGANNAGGTAGAGCTCAAACCAACTAATTTTTTTGCTACGAAAGAGTCCCAAAAAAAAGAAGAGTTAGTTGATCTTCGAAAAGATAAATGGAGAGAATCAGAAAATGTTGATGAAACGGATTATTCCAGACACATTTTCGCNCTAGAGTATGAAAGTTATAACCAACAGAATCCTCAAGCTGTGAAGCAAGAAAATTACCGTACCGAACCACTAAAAAATGAATCCGGTGATTACATTCCCCAGGCTTACAAAACGCAATTTAGCCTTGATGTTGCTCAAGGNCAATATGGCTATAATAATGTTTTTGGTCACCAAGGACTGCTGATTTTTTATTTCAGTGACCTNATGGGTGATCATCAAATATCTCTTGCGCTTGAATCACAGATCTCTCTTTCTAACAGCGATTATTATCTCAATTATGCTTATTTAAAAAATAGAACAAATTATTACTTCACCTTATTTCATCAGGCAGATTTCTTTTTAACTGGAGGCTATTACAATCAGTTTGGTTATCCAGTAGATCTTACAGCTCGCATGAGGCATTATGGTGTGGCCGGAACTGCGTCCAGGCCAATCAACAAATTTAATAGGGTTGACTTTGGCCTAATTATGCACAATTTAGATTATAAGCTTTTTGAAATTGATCCATANAGCACTGGGAATACGGTTCGAAGCAGCGATGGGTTTATTGCCTTAAATCCAACNATAAGCTATATTTTTGATAATTCAGTTTTTGGTTTTTTAGGTCCAATCGACGGCTTTAGACAAAACACAACTGTTGAAATTAGTCCCGCAATGGGTAAAAAAGGAATTTCATATCAGAAACTCAAAATAGACCTACGAAAATATTTTATGATNAACATGAATTATTCCTTTGCGGGTCGNNTATTCTTTGGNAACAGTACTGGTANAAATCCTCAAAAATATTTTCTTGGAGGGATGCAGAACTGGATTTGGGGTACTGGGACAACTAATGGTNTCGATGATGGTTTGACTCAAGAATGGCGTTGGAGGAATGTTATACTTGACAGCCAAAATGAATCTCTTTTGCAGGACATATACTTTTCAGAGTTTGCTTATCCATTACGTGGAGCACGTTTTTCAGAGAGAGTTGGTAAAAATGTAATTTTATCAAACTTTGAGTTTAGATTCCCNTTAATTCAATATCTCCAAATCGGATTCCCTTTTCCAATGACTATAGGNAACATTCTTGGTCATGTTTTTATGGATGTTGGAGCAGCTTGGGATGAATCAAGAGAATTTNCNAATTACGCACTTTTACAATCCAAATACGGAANCAATATATCCAACAATTTTTCTCCTTGGGTGCGAACAGTAGGTTATGGTATTAAACTTCCAATTTTTCTACCTTGGAGAATTGAAGCAGCATATGACTGGACAGATTCAGGTTTTTCCAAACCACAGTGGTACATATCTTTAGGATATGATTGGTAGTTTTTTCTGCCCTTTTGACGTTACCTTCTAAATTATAAAATAAATTCTCTCTAACTATTTTGGCACAAAACAAATCTAAAACTGTATATCTTTGCTCATCATGCGGACAAGACTTTCCAAAGTGGAATGGTCAATGCCCCTCTTGTAAGGAATGGGGAACATTAAGTGAGTATAAAGTTTCAAAAAGCAAAAATTCCCTTTCAAGGGGTATGAAAAAAGAGACCCTTCAACTCGAAGAAATATTGCATAAAGAAGAAGCTCGGCGAANTATAACAGGAATAAATGAGCTAGACAGAGTCTTNGGAGGTGGCATTTTAAACGGGTCAATGATCCTGCTAGGTGGTAGTCCAGGTATAGGAAAGTCAACATTGGCCCTTCAGATNCTCGGCACTTTAAATGAAAATGTGCTCTATGTTTCAGCTGAGGAGAGCGAAGAGCAAATTGCTCTTCGAGCTAAGCGATTAAATATTCTATCATCAAACATACATTTATCATCTGAAAATCGAATAGATGAGATAATAAATCAAATTAATATTGTTAAGCCTCAATTACTCATCATTGATTCAGTGCAAACCGTTTATAGCGACAGTGTAGAATCATTGCCAGGATCTATTACACAAATAAGAGAATGCGGACAAAAACTATTACANGTCGCAAAAGATGAAAAAATTGCTGTATTAGTTATTGGTCACGTTACAAAAGAAGGGGTTATAGCAGGTCCTAAAATGCTAGAGCATATGGTCGACACTGTTTTATATCTCGAGGGGGATGAGCGTCAAGACCATAGAATATTAAGATCAGTTAAAAATAGATTTGGTACGACAAACGAAGTTGGAATCTTTCAAATGAATACCAATGGTCTATCAGAGGTTAGAAATCCATCAGAACTTTTTCTAGCTGAAAGAAGAATTGATATTACTGGTTCAACTATTTTTCCATCTTTAGAAGGAACACGTCCGATACTTGTAGAAATTCAATCCCTCGTATCACCTGCAAATTTTAATACCCCGCAAAGAAATGTTAATGGCTTTGATTTTAAGCGGTTGTCTATGCTCATAGCTGTTCTTGAGAAGAGAATGGGATATAAAATGGGCACTCAAGATGTTTACGTAAACTTAGTAGGTGGACTAAAAATTAATGATCCCGCTGCAGATCTTTCAGTAATATCAGCTTTAGCATCAAGTGAAAAAGATAAAATAATTAAAGATTCGGTAGTTTTAATTGGGGAAGTTGGTTTGGGAGGTGAAATAAGATCAGTTGTTCGCCTTGAGGAAAGAATCAACGAAACCAAAGCTTTGGGGTTCAAGCAGGTAGTTGCTCCAAAATCAAGCGTTCAAAGACTCAAGCCTAAACCTAAAGATATTAAGCTGTACGCAGTCTCTCACGTTGTCGAAGCCTTTAATATTATATTTGAATGAAGTTTTCTATAATATCTTCTGATATAAATACTTCAGCAAGAACTGGAAAAATCATTACAGATAACAGCTCTTTTGAGACTCCAGTTTTTATGCCAATCGGAACATCAGGAGCAATTAAAACAATAGATCCAGCTTTTCTTGAGGAGTTAAAGATTGGAATCATTTTAGCAAATACATATCATCTGTATTTAAGACCAGGACATGAGCTAATTCATCAAGCCAAGGGGCTACATAGATTCATGAATTGGAAAAAAAGTATCTTAACTGATAGTGGAGGGTATCAGGTTTTTTCATTGTCGCGACTAAACAAAATTTCAGATGAAGGGGTAGAATTCCAATCACATATAGATGGAAGTTTTCATTTTATCTCTCCTGAGATTTCAATCGAAATTCAACGCTATCTAGGGTCCGATATAATAATGGCATTCGATGAGTGCCCGCCTGCAAATGTAGATGAAAATGTGGCTTCAAAAGCCGTTGATAGAACAAGTAAATGGACACGTATTTGCTTTGATCATATTAAAACAAAAGATCCTCTCTATTCGTGGAATCAAACACTCTTTCCAATTGTTCAAGGAGGAATCTTCCCACATTTACGAAAACAGTCTGCTGACTCTTTGGTTGAATTTTCTACTTGTGGTATGGCTATTGGCGGCCTTGCTGTTGGTGAAAATAAATCTTCCATGTTCGATACAATTTCGTTGATGGATGAAGTCTTACCCAAGGATCAGCCTAGGTACTTAATGGGCGTAGGCAGACCTACAGACTTAATAAAAGCAATTAGATCTGGTGTCGATATGTTTGATTGTGTCCTCCCAACGCGTAATGCTCGAAATGGGCAGTTGTTTACAAGTAGTGGAATTATTAACATTACCAATTCTGAACACAAAAACTCATTTGAAGCTGTTGATAATAACTGCAGATGTTATGTATGTAAAAATTTTTCAAGAGCGTATTTAAGACATCTTTTTAACATCAAAGAGGTTCTTGGGTTGCGTTTAGCCACCATTCACAATTTGACCTATTATAATGATTTAATGGTGACGGTACGTGAGCAAATTCAATTAGGAGAATTTGATAAATGGTCTAATTCATATTTAAGTTCAATGGCGCACCATGAAAACATGTAAAACATTCATATTTTTTATTTTCTTGGCAGGTGTAAACGCGCAGATGGACATAAGCTTCATGCGCTTTTACTCAGATGAGTCAAGCTTTTTATCTGACATAAGGCTATTATCAACTCAGAGATTTAATATCCCCCATATTCAAGTTTTCTACAATTCAAACAAAGAAGCCGTTCTAAAAGAGTGGATAGATATCCAAGGTGAAGTGGTAAAGCGCGAGGTGCTTGAGTATTTTAATGAAAAACCTATTAGAAAATATTACTTAAATAATATTTCCAAACCGGATAGTGTGAAGTTTTTTGGTGACAATGAGCCGTGGTCTCAGGAGTTCAGAAAAGTTCTAGATCCCCAGGAAAAAAATTATTATACTGGTCAAGAAACAGTGTTTATTCTAAACGAAGCGGATCAGTTAGATCAAATTCGTTTTAATACCATTCAAGGATTTTCCTATGGACAAATTAGTTTTTTTTATAACCACCTTGGTTTGTTGATAGGTGAGGTCTGGAGTGCTCTACCAGAAAAAAGTATCATTCGAAAATACGCCTATTCATCTGATGTTTTAACAGGTAAAAAAGAAATCCGAGAATACAATCAAAAGGCAGAGCAAGTTAGTTACGTTGTTTTATCTCAGCCTCCCGCTGGGTCTCTTTACAAAACAAAACCCCCTCGATCAGGAAATCGACTTGATGAGGTTTCAATTTTGCTGGAAGACATTCGTTCAAAAGATCTAAAAATTCCTTTTGATGTTTTCATCCCTAAGACTGACTACGATCTTATGGTATTGACAAATGGTGATAGTTTAATGGTTCATCTTAAAGATATAGGTCAGCAAAACGTAAAATTTTCTTTAGCCAATGAAAGAGGACAGCTTACAATGCCAACCACTCGAATTAAAGCAATAATTTCCAAGTACGGAGAGCCAATTTTTCCATAGGCTTGCTTTCTGTAGAAATCATTAATTAAATTGCTTTAGCCACATGACCAAAATCAAAACAAAACTCCTGTTTCTGTCTCTTTTTTCTCTTCATTTTTCATCCCTTGTAAGTGCCCAAACCTATCCTCCACCCACTAACTTGATTTCTATACCCTCAGCAGCTACGCTTCAACGTGGAAGCTACTCATTGCAAATGCATGTTCAAAAAGAAGGTGGACTCACAAGCTCAATAAGTGTTGGGCTTACTGATAGGTTTCAGCTGGGCCTATCTTTTGGTTCAGCAAATTTGATTGGTGATGATAGCTTGATTATGTATCCCAACCCGGAAACAAACTTAAAATATTTGTTAATTGATGAAACTGAGAGCGTTCCTGGTATCTCAATTGGTTTAAATACGCAAGGAATGGGAAAATTCAATTCAGCTGACTCATTAATGCGTTATGATATTAAAGCAATGGGTATTTATGCAGCTTCTAGCAAAAATTGGGTTACTCCTTTAGGAAATATGGGGCTACACTTCGGAACTAATTATAATTTTATTGAAACAGCTGATGGAGATAAAGATTTAAATTATTTTGCCGGGATTGATATTGAATTCAATCCAGAGCTTTCATTTTTAATGGAATACAATGCCGCTTTGAATGAAAATGATATGACTGCACGAACAATTGCAATAAATAAGGGTGGGTACTTAAATGCAGCTATTCGTTGGACTTTTGTTGAGCGTCTACACATTGAGCTTGATTTCAACAATCTTTTATTTGACGAGCAAAGAGTGGACTATTTTAATCGTGAATTAAAAATTACCTATATTGAATATTTTTAAATGAAGCCAATTTTCCTTTTCGGTCTTCTTGCATCCAATATAATATTTTCACAAAATAGTCTTCAATTGGCTGATAGTCTTTATGCGATCCGAGCAGAGGGAAGCTCAAAAAACATTGCCAAAGCATTTAACATCGAAGAAGCAATTAAATACTACTATCAGTCGTATGATGAAAAAAATACTATTGAGGCAACCGTAGGTTTACTCAAAAGTCAATTTTTTTATGGAAAATACGTAGTTTTAGATAACGATAAGAAAAAGCGTATTTTCGATGAGGCAGTTAAATTTGCCCGCAAAAACATAACAAAGTTTCCCCAAAGCGCTGCAATTAGATATTGGTATTTAGTAAATCTAGGTAGCTGGGCTGAGGTTTTTGGTATTATTGCAGCTGCTCGTGAGGGTTTTGCTGATATTATGAAATCAGAATCCGAAAAAATTATAGAGCTTGATTCTTCATATAGTGATGGAGGTGGATATTTTATGCTAGGGGTCGTGCATTTAAGAGCTCCGTATGTACCTTTCGTAATTCCATGGCCGGATAAAATACTTGCTGAAAGTCTTTTAGAAAAGGCTCGTAAAACTGGAAACGAAACATTGGTTCAGAAAGTTTATTATGCTAAGTCGCTTTACAAAAACAATAAAAAAGAAAAAGCAATTGGTCTTTTCACTGAGGTCACAACATCATTACCATCCGAAGCAAATTTAGTGGAGGATTGGGAGCAAATTCTTGAAGCAGAAGATCTATTGAAAAATCTAAAATAAATGTCAAATCTTACTGAAAAAAAAGTTTCTTCAAAAAAAATTTTCACTGGAAGGCTCATTAATCTTTTTTTAGATAAGGTTGAACTTCCAAATGGCAATTTTAGCACAAGAGAATGGGTTGATCATCCCGGAGCCGTTTGTATAGTACCTATTCTACCTTCAGGAGAAATTGGTTTAATTAAACAATACAGATATGGACCTAGGCAAGAATTCATTGAAATACCAGCAGGAAAATTAGACAAGGAAGAACTTCCAGAGAATTGCGCCAATCGTGAGCTTACTGAAGAAATAGGTTATAAAGCCAAAAAACTCACTTTGTTAACTAAAATTCACCCTGCAATAGGTTTTTCCAATGAAGTGATGTGGTTGTTTCTTGGTGAGCAACTTGTCAAGACCAAAAGAAAATTGGACCATGATGAATTTTTAGATTTAGCACCCACCTCACTAGAAAAAGCTTATGATTTGATTCTTACCGGAAATATCACAGATGTGAAAACTATCATTGGCATCTTTTGGCTGCATCGAGAACTTTACAAGAAAAGATGAGAAATCTTACTAGTAAAATCAAAGAAAAAGCTTTTGAGCTTGGTTTTAATAAAGTTGGAATAACCAAAGCTGAATTTACAGAGAAGGAAAAACAAAACCTTGATAAGTGGTTATCTAAAAATTATCATGCATCTATGGATTGGATCGAAAAAAGAAAGGAGGAGAGGGGAAATATTTTTAAGTATTTTCCTGAAGCAGTTTCTTTAGTGGCTTTAGCAATGAATTATAATTCGGGTAAAGGCCAAAATGATCTACGCTCAAATTATAAATTTAGCAATTATGCATGGGGAGAAGACTATCATAAAATTTTAAAAAATCACCTTAATGAGCTTTTAAACTTTATCCAAACCCAATCAACAGATATAAAGGGATTGGCTTGTGTTGATACTTCTCCAGTTATGGAAAAAGTTTGGGCTCAAAAAGCCGGATTAGGCTGGCAGGGTAAACATACAAACCTTATTACTAGAGATTATGGAAGTTGGGTTTTTCTTGGAATAATAATTTTAAATCAACCTCTTGAATACGATCAAGCATTTACAGAGGATTTATGTGGAAGTTGTACCGCATGCATTGATGCGTGTCCAACTGATGCTATTACAAGCTACCAAATAAATTCAAATAAGTGTATATCTTATAGGACAATAGAGCACAGAGGAAGTTTTAATGATTATGAAAATGAGCTTGATGGATGGATATATGGTTGTGATATTTGCCAAGAAGTATGTCCGTGGAATATTAAGTTCAGTCAAATAACAACTGAAAAATCATTTTTGCCAAAAAATGAAATCATTGAATGGACTGATGATCAATGGAAAAAGTTAAATAAAGAAAAATATGATAAACTTTTCAATGGATCTTCTGTTAAAAGAACCAAGTTCGAAGGTTTAAAAAGAAATATCAATCAAAATTCGATAGACACATAAGGAGTAAATGAAATGAAAGTAGGAGTTTTGCTATCAGGGTGTGGTTTTAATGATGGATCTGAAATTCATGAATCAGTTCTTACAATGTTAGCCTTAGATCGATCAAACGCAGAAATGGTTTTGATGGCTCCAAACATAGATCAAATGCATGTTGTTAACCATTATACAGGTCAGGAGATGGATGAATTTAGAAATGTACTTGTTGAATCTGCTCGAATAGCTCGAGGAAATATTAAAGATATGGCTGAGGTGAATGCAGCTGATTTGGATGCAATGATTATACCTGGAGGCTTTGGTGTTGCAAAAAATCTATCAGACTACGCAATGTCTGGTCCTGAATGCTCTGTTAACCCTGACGCCTATAGATTAGTTTCGGAAATGTTTTTATTAAAAAAACCTCTAGGTGCAATTTGTATTGCTCCAACAATGATTGCAAAGATTATTAATGAGCTTCAAGAATCAGCAACACTGACAATAGGTGAGGACCAAGCTACTGCTGATGATATAAATACCATGGGTAGTACGCATGAAAAATGCTCGGTGACCGATGTGGTTGTTGATAAAAAAAATAATATTGTTACAACCCCTGCTTACATGGATGCAAAAAATATATCGGAAGCTGCTGAAGGAATAGAAAAACTTGTTTCAGCAACCTTATCTCTGGTTTTATGATTAAAATTGCAAATTTGAGTGAGATCCCCCCTGGGGGAAGCAAACTGGTGTTTTTTGAAGAAACACCTATTGCGCTATTTAATATCAATGGTAGTATACATGCTTGGGATAATAGATGCCCTCATCGAGGAGCATCGTTATCGGATGGTTATATTTCTGAAAAAACTATTCAGTGTAAATATCATTTGTGGAAATTTAGTATTCGCAAGAAATGTGCAGTTGAAAACGACCAAATTAAAATAACTTCTTTTAGAGTAGAGGTAGTTAATGATGGCATATTTATTGAAATATAGGTTAAATCACAGCTGAGTTTCAGACACAGTCTTTTTAACAGCTTCAAGAGTATTTTTAAGTGCTACTCTTTCATCATCTTGAAGATCAAATTCTAAAATTTTTTCTACCCCTCCTCTTCCAATCACCGAGGGCACACCAATAAAATATCCGTTAATTCCAAACTCACCCTCGCAGAATGATGCGCATGGAATAACTCTTTTTTTATCACGTAAATAAGATTCGGCCATTTCGATTGCTGATTGTGCTGGAGCGTAAAATGCAGAGCCATTTCCAAAAAGTTTTACAATTTCCCCACCAGCAAATCGGGTCCTATTAACGATTTCTTCTAAGCGTTCAGGTGAGATAAGTGATTTAATTGGTACACCTCCAACTGTACCAAGCCTAGTTATGGGTACCATGGTATCTCCATGTCCACCGAGCACCATACAAGTGACATCCTGAACAGAGCAATCAACTTCCATTGCTATAAATGCTCTAAACCTTGCACTATCTAAAGCTCCTGCCATTCCTACAACCATATTTTTTTTAAACTCCGAAACTTTATAAAAAGAATAAACCATAGCATCAAGGGGATTCGAGACTATTATTACAAATGCATTTGGAGAATGTTTTTTAATATTTAACGCAACGTCTTTAATGATCCCAAGATTTGTAGCTAGCAAATCTTCGCGATTCATACCTGGTTTTCTTGGTATTCCAGCGGTTACAATAAAAACATCTGAGTCTCTTAAATCTTCCCAGTTAGATGTGCCGTAAATATTGGAATCATATCCATCATGAGGCCTAAGTTGCATTAAATCGAGCGCTTTTCCTTTTACCATTCCCTCAGCCTTGGGAATGTCAAAAATAAAAACGTCACCAAGTTCTTTTTGCGCAGCTAAAAGTGCCAAGTTTCCACCTATTTGACCACCACCAATTAATGATATTTTTGCTCGTGCCATTTTTTATTCCTTAGTTTTAAAATTAAAAGCCTACATAAAGATATAAAAAAACCTCAAATGAGAAAATAAATTTGAGGTTTTATATTAAAGAAAAAATAATTTGTTAGTTTTTAACTACGCTAACCATCTTTCTATTTTTACCTTTTCTCAAAAATTTAACCGTACCATTACTTGTAGCAAAAAGGGTATCGTCGCCACCTCTTTTAACATTTACGCCAGGGTGAACTTTTGTGCCACGTTGCTTTAGTATGATTCCACCAGCAAGAATTGATTGGCCATCTGATACTTTTACACCTAGTCTTTTAGCATTAGAGTCTCTACCATTTTTGGAGCTACCCATACCTTTTTTGTGTGCCATTGATTAATTCTCCTTTTTTTCTGCTTTTGCTTTATCTGTCTTTTTTGAAGGTTTTTTTGCCTTGCTCGTTGAAATTGAATCTATCTTAATAAGTGAGAATCCTTGTCTATGACCATTTTTTCTTTTGTAACCTTTACGTCTTTTTTTCTTAAAAATTCTAATTTTTCTATCACGTCCGTGATCAACAACAGTTGCAGATACTGAAACATTTTTAAGTATCGGAGAACCTAGCTCAACATTGCTATTGTCATTTGTGAGCAGAACTTTATCGAAAACTAATGATTTACCTACTTCCGTAGATAGATGAGGAACCTTTAGTTGGTCACCTTCCTCTACTTTAAATTGCTTACCAGCTATATTAATTATTGCAAACATATTTACTCCAAAAAAGCCGATTAATCTAAGCAATTATTCATTTTTGTTCAATGCTTACGTGTTCTATGATTTTACCATTGTTTTTTGAATCCAAAAAACGAAACTCATCTCTTTTAATTTTTGAATTACCCTCAACACTAATATAGGTAAAATTATGCCACATTAAACCTCTCAAAGCTTTTTTGTTGTCTCTCAAGAAATCTGCAATTTCAGGATGGAGTTCAAGCTTGAGTTTAAGTCTTCTATTTTTTGTTTTATATCTTCGGAGCCAATGATCAATTCTGGTTATTAAAGTTTCTCGAGACATTATTCTTCCAGCACCCTTGCATGTTGGACATTCATCACTCATTGAGTCCAAAAGGCTTAAACGAATTCTTTGTCGTGTCATTTCTAGAAGTCCAAAATCAGAAATAGGTGAAACGGCAACTTTTGCACGATCTTTTTTAAGTTCTTTTCGTAATTCGTAGTAAATCTTTTTTCGATTAGACTCATTTTTCATATCGATGAAATCAATTACGACTAAGCCCGATAAGTCACGTAGCCTTAATTGCCGAGCAACTTCTTTGCAGGCCTCTAAATTTATCTTGAGAGAATTTTCCTCGTGATTTTTCTTACCTACGAAACGACCACTGTTCACATCGACAACAACCATAGCCTCAGTTTTTTCAATAATAAGATAAGCTCCACTTTTTAACCAAACTTTTGGTCTAAGAAGTTTATCTATCTCATTTTCAATACCCATGCTCTCAAATAAAGGTTTTTTTATCTTATAGTGCTCAAGCCTACTAGCCATATTTGGGGAAACATCTTCAAGATAGCTGTTGATTTTCTTATATAACTTTTTTGAATCGATAACTATCTTACTAATATCTGGAGTGAATAAATCTCTAATAACACTTGAAGCGGTTTCAAGATCCTCATACAAAAGCTCNACATCTTTTTTTTGATTAGAAGCTTTTAAAATTTTTTGCCAANTGTTTTCAAGGTTTTGCAAGTCATTTTTAATNAANTCTTCACTTTTTCCCTCTGCTACCGTTCTAACNATGATNCCTGCATCATTGTCTTTAAGNGATGAAACAAGCTTTTTTAGTCTTCTNCTTTCATATTTATCCCAGATTTTTTTTGAGATTCCAACATATTTGGAATTGGGAANTAAAACAAGNAGTCTNCCAGGAATTGCNACTTCAGTTGTTATTCGCGGACCTTTTCCAGCAAATGCTTCCTTGATGACTTGAACAAATATTGATTGACCTGTCTTTAAGTCAACATTAACATTGTCATTTGCATGCTTATTCGATTTTCGATTTGTTTTATTAGAACTTGAATCTTCCGATTCATCTATATCCATTAAATAAGCAGGATTTTCAATTTCAGAAAACGGTAAAAAAGCATTAATGTCATATCCAATATCTACAAAAGCTGCTTGCATTCCTGGAAGCACATTTTCAACCTTACCTTTATAAATGTTTCCAACCATTCGTTGTTGATCTTGTTTTTCAACATACACCTCAACAAGCGTACCATCTTCAATGATAGCAATTCGGGATTCTCCCATGCTTTCACTTATATAAATTTCTTTATCCATATTGACTCCTTATTTCAAATCAATAATGAGTTGTAATTAGCATGAATTTGAAGATAATTCAGAGGTGAGATGGCTTCTCGGCCATGATAGAACTTCAGTGCCACTTACTGGTCATCTGAAGATAAAACTTTAAAAAACGTAACTTAAATTGTCTTAAAAAAGACGAAAAAACTTTTGTTTCACCTGAATTTATCTATCAAAATTCAAAACAAATTTATGCATTTTCAATAGTCTTAGCAAAACAATTGGTATTTGCTAAACAAATTGTTCAATAAAAAAAAATAATTTAAATTTTGTGGTCGGAATTTGCACCATATTGCACCGACATAAAATAAGAGCTAAAAAGGTATTCAAAGCCCTTTTTAACTCAAAGGGCTTTTTTATGATTAAAAACCTATTACAAAGCAAAATTCTTACCTTGGATGGAGCTATGGGAACAATGGTCCAATCCTATCAATTATCGGAAGATGATTTTAGAAAAGATCATTTTGAAGATCACCCCATAGATCTGAAAGGTAATAATGATATTCTAGTTATTACACAACCTGACATAATTTTTGAAATTCATAAAAGCTACCTTGACTCGGGTGCGGATATCATTGAAACCAATACGTTTAATGCCAATACTATTTCACAATCTGACTATCAGCTGGAAGATCAAGTTTATAAAATAAACTATGAAGCAGCTAAAATTGCTTCTAAAGCAGCTAAGCTCTACAATGATAAACCAAGATTCGTTGCTGGGTCTCTAGGACCAACTAGCAGAACGGCATCTTTAAGCCCTGATGTAAATGACCCCTCCTACAGAAACACTTCATTTGATGAATTGGTGGATGTTTATTATGAACAAGCAAGTGGGCTTTTAGACGGTGGAATAGACATATTTTTAGTCGAAACTGTATTTGATACACTTAATTGTAAAGCTGCACTTTTCGCAATTAATCAAATACTCAAAGAAAAAAACATTAAAATACCAATATTCATTTCTGGAACTATCACTGATGCAAGCGGAAGAACTTTATCTGGTCAGACCGTTGAAGCATTTTGGAATTCCATCAAACATGTTAAACCCACTGCTGTTGGATTAAATTGTGCCCTTGGAGCAGAGCTTATAAGACCATGGTTAAATGATTTATCTAAAGTTGCAGATACTTACGTTTTTGTTTTTCCTAACGCAGGCCTCCCAAATGAATTAGGGGAGTATGACCAGTCATGTACTGAAATGGCAAGCGTTGTAACAGAATTTGCTAGAGATGGTTTAATTAACCTAGTAGGTGGTTGTTGTGGTACAACTCCTGATCATATCAAAGCAATCTGTGAATCGATTGATAATTTTAAGCCTAGAGAAATACCTAAAATTGAAGATTTTACTTTACTGAGTGGTTTAGAGCCATTTGTTGTAAGACCAGAAAGCAATTTCATAAATATTGGTGAACGCACAAATGTTACGGGTTCAGCACAATTCAAACGATTAATTAAAAAGGGCGATTATGAAACCGCTCTCTCCATTGCAAGACAACAAATCGAGAACGGCGCACAAATTATTGATATTAATATGGATGAAGGTCTTTTAGAATCTGAGAAAGTTATGGAAAAGTTTTTAAGGCTAGTTGCATCAGAGCCTGACATCGCCAAAGTTCCAATAATGATTGATTCCTCAAAATGGTCGGTTATTGAGGTTGGCCTCAAAAATATTCAGGGAAAAGGAATAGTAAACTCTATTTCTCTCAAAGAAGGTGAAGAAATATTTCTTGAGCAAGCTCAAAAAATTAAAGACTATGGTGCAGCTACCGTCGTTATGGCGTTCGATGAAAAAGGTCAGGCGGACTCATATGAACGCAAAGTAGAGATATGCTCAAGGGCTTACAAGCTTTTGGTGGAAGAAATTGATTTTCCTCCTGAAGATATCATTTTTGATCCAAATATTTTCGCAATAGCAACTGGAATTGAAGAGCACAACTCTTACGCCAAGTCTTATATTGACGCAGCTAAAGAACTCAAAACTAGATTTCCAAAAGTTCACATTAGCGGGGGTGTTTCAAACCTATCATTTTCATTTAGAGGAAACGATATTCTTAGAGAGGCTATGCACTCATCCTTTTTGTTTCACGCTGTCAGAGCTGGAATGGATATGGGTATTGTGAATGCAGGTCAGCTAACACTGTACGATGAGATAGACCCAAAACTCAAAGAATGCATTGAGGATGTTCTTTTTGATAGAAAATCCGATGCAACTGAGCGATTAATTGAAATGGCTCAAGTTCATAAGGGTAAAAAGGAAAACAAAGCCGGTGATTTATCTTGGCGAAAGCTAAGCATTGAGGACAGATTAAGCTATTCCCTCAAGGAAGGAATTGTCGATTTTATTAATGAAGATGCTGAAGAGGCTAGACAAAAATATGACAGACCTATAAATGTTATTGAAGGGCCATTGATGGATGGCATGAATATTGTTGGTGATCTTTTTGGCGAAGGAAAAATGTTTTTACCTCAAGTAGTTAAATCTGCTAGGGTTATGAAAAAAGCCGTTGCCTACCTAATTCCATTTATTGATGAAGAAAAAAAAGAAATGGGTCTTGAAAATGTTTCCAATGGAAAAATACTCTTAGCTACAGTTAAGGGTGATGTTCATGATATCGGAAAAAATATTGTTGGTGTAGTGCTTGGTTGTAACGGTTATGATATAATTGATCTTGGTGTTATGGTTCCATCAGACAAAATTCTCTCAGAAGCAAAAAGTCAAGGTGCTGATATGATTGGTCTGTCTGGTCTGATTACTCCGAGCTTAGATGAAATGGTCCACGTTGCAAAAGAAATGGAAAGAATGAATTTTAATATTCCTTTGCTCATCGGCGGAGCAACAACCAGCAAAAAACATACAGCAATAAAAATAGATGAAAATTATTCTGGTCCTACAATTCACATCACTGATGCATCTAGATCAGTAGGTGCTGTTGGTAAATTACTGAACAAGAGCGAAAAAAATCAGTATGAACAATCAGTTAAAGAAGAATTTGAACAAATACGAAATACTCTTGATAAGAAAAAAATAAAAAAACTCTCAGTGGGCGAAGCTAGAAAAAGAAAATTTTTAGTAGATTGGAATGAACACCGTTTGTTAAAGCCAAATTTCACTGGGACCAAAGTATTTGATAACTACTCCGTTGAGGAGTTGGTTGACTATATTGACTGGTCTCCCTTTTTTCATGCCTGGGAATTACGAGGAAAATACCCTTCTATTTTATCAAGTGAAAAATATGGAGTTGAGGCCAACAAAATCTTTTCAGATGGAAAAGAAATGCTCAACAGAATCATTAGAAAAAATATTTTAAATCCAAAAGCGGTTATTGGTATTTATAAAGCCTATGCAAGAGATGAATCAGTTTTTACTGAAGATGTAAAATTCAATTTTCCTAGACAGCTGATTGATAAGGGAAAGGATAATCCAAATTTTTCTTTAGCAGATTTCATAGGACCCAAAAATGATTTTTTAGGTTTATTTGCGCTCACAACCGGACATGGACTTGAAAAACTAGTTTCAGAATTTGAGAAACAAAATGATGATTATAATGTCATTATGGCAAAAGTTATTGCGGATAGGTTAGTTGAAGCATTTGCCGAAAGAATGCATGAGCGTGTGAGAACTGAGTTTTGGGGGTATGCTGAAAATGAAACAATGAAAAATGAAGATTTAATTAAGGAGAGGTATCAAGGTATTCGCCCTGCGCCCGGCTATCCTTCATGCCCAAGCCATGAGGAAAAAGACCTAATTTGGAAACTTTTAGATGTGGAAAAAAATACTGGAATTACCTTGACGGAAACTCGTGCTATGTCCCCCGCAGCCTCAATATGTGGTTGGTATTTCTCTCATCCGAAATCACGATATTTTTTCGTTCGAGAGTCGTAATTGTTTTTTGAAAAAAAATTAGAACTTGCAAAAAAAGCAGCCTTCGAAGCAGGAGAAGCTGTTATGCATTATTTTAAATCTTCTAACTTTGAAATTAAAAATAAAAGTGTCAACAATCCTGTAACCACNGCTGATTTTGAAGCAAATAATATTATAAAAGAAATTTTAATGGATGATAATNCCTCTTTTGGATGGTTATCGGAAGAAACNGTTGATTCTAAAGAACGGCTTGAGAATGAAAATGTATGGGTAGTAGATCCAATTGATGGTACAAAAGAGTTTATTGAAGGAGTGCCTCATTTCTCAATAAGTATTGGAATGGTAAGATTAGGTAAGCCAGTAATAGGAGTGATTTATAACCCTGCAAAAAACGAACTCTTTACAGCTTTCAGCGGAGGTGGATCNAAGTTAAATGAAGAACCTATAAACTGTCTAGCTGATNGNANCGACAGGTCTATAGTGGTNAGTCGTTCTGAAATTAAAAGAGGGCTATGGAATGCTTATNAAAATATTTTTTCAAATATAACTCCCGTAGGCTCAGTAGCTTACAAGCTTGGATTGGTAGCTGCTGGGANATCAAGTTTATTTGCTACGCTGCAACCAAAGAATGAATGGGACATTTGCGCCGGTAATTGCATTGTAAATGAGGCAGGAGGGNCTCTTCTTNATTTGCATGGAAACAAAANATTGTACAATTCAAANGATACAAAAATTAGACCAGGATTAATCGCGGGACATAATGACTCTATCAAGGAAGTGCTAAAAACAATAAATACCTAATCCATTTGTTTTGACACTATTATTATTATAATCTTTATATCTGTTTATAAAAACAATTGAACACATTCAATGAATGAATTACCAAAAGATTCAATAAAATGCCTTGATAAAGGATTTGTTAGACTAGTCGACTCAATGGGAGGAGATGATGCAATTGTACAGTCCGCTAGAGTTAGTTACGGTAAGGGAACAAGCAAAGTTTCACAAGACCGTGGACTNATAAGNTATTTGATGCGTCATCGACATACNACTCCGTTTGAAATGGTTGAGTTTAAATTTCATTGTAAGATGCCTATTTTTGTTGCAAGACAGTGGGTAAGACACCGGACCGCAAATATAAACGAGTATTCACTNNGATATTCTGAAGCTAGAGATGAATTTTATTTTCCCGATCCAGACAACATTGAATTTCAAAGCGNCNTAAATAAGCANGGCAGAATGGGAGAAGTTGATTCTAAACTGAAGCACAAAGTTCAAAANTATTTTAAAGAAATCTCGCAACGCAGTTTTGAAATTTANAGTGAATTGAATGAGGCAGGCGTAGCGCGTGAACTTGCGCGGGCTATTCTTCCNGTAAACCTATACACAGAGTGGTACTGGAAAAACGACCTTCACAACCTACTGCATTTTATTGGTTTGCGTTCTGATGGGCATGCTCAGTATGAAATCAGAGTTTTTTCTGATGCTATGGCATCTTTCGTTAAAAAAGTAGCCCCATTTGCTTGGGAGGCCTATCAAGATTATGCGGTTAAAGGCATGCGGTTTTCAAAAATTGAACAAATTTTTTTACAAAAAAAGCTTCCTGATAGAGTAATTGATGATATCCAAGAAGACGTGGCTTATCAATTAACCGCTTCATTGCACGCTAATAAGCCTCGCTCTGATGAAGACTTATTTCCTCTTTACAAAGATCAAGGAGGTTTAGATGGACCTGAAGATTTTAATTTGAAATGGTCTTCAGGTGAAATTGATACTGGTAATGTTAGAGAGCTTCGCGAATTTAAATCAAAAATCGAGTCGCTCAGACAAGCTTAGTTGTTATGTCTTTGCCTGCTCAAAGCATGTGAATTTTTTCTATGTTTAACAGAGCAGAAGTAGTTGATTCAAACTTTTTATCTTTTGTAAATAAAGAAAGATTCCCAGGCTCTAAAACACCCATTCAATATCATGACTCAAAAGTAAACCCAAACGATTTGCTNTCGATTTTCGAAACACAAGTTTTGAGTAGGCATATGGATCTNAAGGCAAGGCTGCTTAAAGATAGCGGNAAGTGTTTTTATACTATAGGGAGCTCTGGTCACGAGGGCAACGCGGTCTTTGGTAAAGTTTTTTCAAAAGACGACATTGCTTTTCTTCATTATCGAAGTACACCTTTCTTCATTCAAAGATCATTGAAGTTACCAGGATCTACTCCTATTTATGATACTGCCTTATCTTTTGTAGCTTCATCAGAAGATCCAATCAGTGGAGGCAGGCATAAGGTGATTGGAAGTAAAATGCTTAATATACCTCCNCAAACAAGCACAATTGCAAGTCATCTACCTAAAGCTGTTGGTACCGCTGTGTCAATAGACAGAGCAAAAGACCTCTCAATTAAAGAAAGAAGCCTNAAAGATGGTAGTATAGTAATTTGNAGTTTCGGTGATGCTAGNACTAATCATGCNTCAGCAATAAGCGCNTTTAACACAGCAAGCTTAATTCACCATAATGGAGGTCATGTCCCTATCGTATTTATTTGCGAAGATAATGGGATGGGTATTTCAGTACCAACNGAGAAAAGTTGGATAGAGAAAAATTTNTCTGGACGTNCTGGAATCAAATATATAAAAGTGGACGGTTTGAATGTAATAGACTTATTTATTAAATCAGCTCAAGCTAATGAGTATTGCAAAACAAATCGACAGCCTGTGTTTCTGCATATGAAAACNGTTCGCCTAATGGGACACGCGGGTTCAGACGTTGAACTTGGGTATAGGTCGTTAAATGAGATTGAAGCCGTAGAGTTTGACGACCCATTGTTGCATACTGCTAAAATAATTATCGAAAATAACCTTTTAACAAAAGATGATGTTGTAAATCTATATGAAAAAAGTCGAGAAAGAGTTTCAAAAGTTTTTGATCAAGCATCGACCCGTCCAAAACTTCTCAAAAGNGAAGATATAATGAGCACAATATCATTAAGTGTCGAAAAATCAAAATCTCCAAATATTCCTGACAAGGGTAAAAGAAAGAAGGTTTTTGAAAAAGAATATAAAAGATTATATAATAAAAATCATATGGCTGGGCTCATGAACTATGCCCTAAAAGACGCTCTTCTTCGCTATAAAAATACAGTGATATTTGGAGAAGATGTAGGAAAAAAGGGAGGCGTTTATCATTTAACAGCAGATTTGCAAAAACAATTCGGATCACGCAGGGTTTTTGATAGTCCTCTTGATGAGACTTCAATAATTGGTTTTGCATCGGGTTTTGGACACAATGGATTTGTCACTATTCCAGAAATTCAGTTCTTAGCATATTTCCATAATGCTGAGGACCAATTAAGAGGAGAGGCCGCGACCCTTCAATTTTTTTCTAGTGGTCAATTTTCNAATCCAATGGTTCTCAGAATAGCAGGNCTAGCATATCAAAAGGGATTTGGTGGCCATTTTCATAATGATAATTCTCTTGCCATTTTTAGNGACATNCCTGGAATAATTTTAGGNGTACCATCAAATGGTTCATCAGCAGTTAAAATGTTTAGACATGCTTTAAAATTAGCTTATGAGGAAAAGAGAATAGTGGTGTTCATTGAGCCTATAGCTTTATACATGACCAAAGATCTTCATGAGAAAAATGATGGACAATGGAGTTTTAATTATCCAAAACATTCAGAAGAAATAACCTTGGGTCAAACTATTAAATATGGCACAAGCAAAGTCCTGACTATTCTTAGTTATGGCAATGGACTTTATTTATCACTTAGGGCAAAAAAAGAGATTGAAAAAAAGATTGATGAAACAATTCAAATAATTGATTTGTGCTGGCTATCGAACATTGAAATTAATAACCTTCTAAAACAAATAGGCAATTGTTCATCAGTATTAATTGTGGATGAGTGTCGAAAATCTGGTTGTTATGGTGAGGGTTTAATGGTTGATCTACTTAAAGAAAATAAAATCGGTTTAAAAGTTGATCTTCATGCTGCTGATAACAGTTTTATATCACTTGGAGAAGGGTCAACGTCTACACTGCCAAGCAAAAGCTCCATTATAGAAGCAGCTTATAGGTTGCTTGGTGTCTAAAGAAAAAGTAGTTGTGGTTTGCCCTGGAAGAGGGTCTTATTCAAGAGATTCTAGTGGATATTTGAATCAACATTTATCAAAGAAATCAAAGAACTCTATTGAACTGCTCGAAACAAATCGAAATAAAGAAAAGCTCATAGGCCCATTGGAACTTGACNCAACACCATTTAAATCTAGCGTTCATATGAAAGGTGAAAATGCATCAATTCTAATCTATGCTTGCAGTCTAAATGATTTTTTGTCAATTAATCAAAATAAATATGATATTGTTGGCATTGTTGGTAATTCTATGGGTTGGTATTCTGCTCTGGCTTTAGGAGGCTCACTTGAAAGTCAAAATGCGTATGAATTAATAAATACAATGGGGTCAATGATGAAAAACAAAATTGTGGGAGGTCAATTAATCTATCCTATAGTAGATAATGAATGGCGTTTAAATGAAAAAGTTAGAAACAACACTTTTGAATTAATTAAAAAAGCTAATGCATTTGTATCAATATTTTTAGGTGGTTATTTAGTCATAGGTGGAGATCAAAAAGCAATAAATAGTCTTCAAAATGATCTACCCCAATCCGGTGACTATCCTTTTCAAATTCCGTATCATGGCGCATTTCATACACCACTTTTAAATTCTATTTCAGAGCAATCGTTTAAAAAAATACCTTTCTCTTATTTCAAAAAACCAAACTTTCCGCTAATTGATGGCAGGGGTAAAATTTGGACAGAGTACAGTACTAACACTAGAGAGCTTTATGAATATACATTAGGTACTCAAGTTATAAGTTCATATAATTTTTCAAAATCAATCACTGTAGCTATTAAAGAATTTTGTCCAGATAGGTTAATTGTGCTTGGCCCTGGAAATACTCTTGGTGGTGCTATAGGACAAATTTTAATTGAAAATTCATGGAACAATATCACTTCCAAGGAAGTATTTCAAACAAGTCAACAAGATAATCCCTTTTTAGTCTCTATGTCTTTATTGGACCAAAGAGAGATTGTTTTAAAATAAGTAATAAAAGATTGTAATTTATATTATCAAATAGGTGGTTTTATGAAAAATTTAGGTCCTGACTTTTACAANATCACAGATCTTCTNTCCGAGGAAGAGCTTTTAATTCAGCAAACAGCATATGATTTTGTGCAGTCCGAGTTTATGCCCGTTATAGCCGACCACTATGAAAAAGCAACATTTCCAACTGAGCTTGCTTTGAAAATTGGCGATTTAGGTTTTTTTGGATCCTCACTTCCCGAATCTTCTGGAGGNGCGGGCATTAGNAATGTTGCTTATGGATTAATTCTTCATGAGCTTGAACGTGGGGATTCTGGGCTGAGATCTTTCGCCAGTGTTCAAGGTTCGTTAGTTATGTATCCAATTCACGCGTTTGGTTCAGACGANCAAAAAGAAAAATGGTTATCTGATTTAGGTTCTGGAAAAAAAATAGGATGCTTTGGTCTTACTGAGCCTAACTTCGGTTCGAACCCTAGCGGAATGGTCACTAATTGTAAAAAAGATGGCAATGATTGGATTATCAATGGTAATAAAATGTGGATTACCAATGGCTCCATTGCAGATGTTGCTGTCGTATGGGCTAAGGATGAAAACGATATCATAAGAGGTTTTCTAATTGAAAAAGATACTGAAGGATTTACCTCAAGTGACTTGCATGGAAAATTTAGTTTAAGAGCTTCTATAACTTCAGAACTCTCTATGTCGGATGTCAGAGTTCCTGATTCATCAAGATTGCCAAATATTGAAGGTCTCAAAGGACCCCTAAGTTGCTTGACTCAAGCGCGATACGGAATTGCCTGGGGTATGGTTGGAGCTTCTGTCGATTGTTATAACACTGCACTCAGCTATTCAAAAGAAAGAAAACAATTTAGCAAACCTATTGCTGGATACCAGTTAACTCAACAAAAAATTGCAGAAATGGTCACACGAATCACTGAATCTCAGTTATTAGTATTTAGGCTCGGTCGCCTGAAAGACGAAAATAAGATGACATTTCAACAAGTTTCATTAGCCAAAAGAAACAATTGCATGATGGCAAGAGACGTTTCCAAAACGGCCAGAGAGATGCTCGGAGGGAATGGAATAACTATTGATTACTCACCAATTAGACATATGGCAAATATTGAATCAGTTTTTACTTATGAAGGAACACACGAAATGCATACTCTAATCATTGGTGAGCATGAAACTGGTATCGCAGCTTATGACATATAATTATAATAACTAAAAATTTTAAAAATTGCTTATGTTCAATCAAATAACTTGAATATTTGCTAATTTTTTTATTTTTTTATGAAGTAATATTTTCGCCCTACCATCATTGTTTAAGCCTAAAAACTTACCAGATAGAGTCTCTAAGTTATTTTTAAAATCAATCTCCATGTTCAGATGAGAGCAAACTGATTCCCATCCATTTATGATAGATTTTGAATTTTTTGGAAATTGGCTCAAATTCAACTCTAATCTATCAATTACTGAACAGATTATTTTTTCACGAACATATTCTTTTCCACACTCTGCTTTCAATGAAGTTGCGTTTTTTAAATTATTTTCAATCAAGCTTTTTTGATCATCATTGACATTAAGCCCAACACCAATAACGATAAATTTTGAAAAAGAACCTCTTATATTTGATTCGCAAAGAACACCACCAATTTTTTTATTGTTAAGCATAATATCATTTGGCCATTTTAATAGAGCATTAATATTAAAATCTAGAAGCCCTTGTTGAACACTTAATCCCGCAAGGATAGGTAGCATACTCAAAACGTTGCTTGGTAGTTCCTTTTGAGCAAATAAAGAAAAGGTAATTGACCCATGAATTGACGAGATCCAATTATTATTCCGTTGACCTTTGCCATTAAATTGGTCGCTTGTAAGAACTACACCAGATTCATTACCATTGTGGATTAAATCCCATGAGTGTGAATTGGTTGAAGGTAATCTATCAACATGGACAAATTTATTTTTTAATGAGGATCTCTTCAAGCCCTCGGCTATAAGTTTTACCGATAGCTTAGGATCTACGAATTTGGATCGAGTTTTTCTCTTAATTTGATGACCATTCCAGGATTTAAGATACCTGCGGATGCTTTGATTATGTCTTCATTGTCTCTGAGAAGTATAATCCATGATTTTGCATCACCATATTGCCTTCCAGAAATATTCCATAAATTGTCACCCGGTTGGACAACATAATCGAAAAATGAGGGATCAGCGGTTTTAGCCTTAAGACGTTCTTTTTGTAAATCAAAAAAGTTATATGGATAAATTACGTTTGGGTTATCACCAATTTGTTCTTTATTCCATTCGTAAATATATTTCCACAGTTTAAAATCGCCATATTCTTTTTTGGCAATTTTTACTAAAAAATCACCTGGCTCAACCATATATTTCTCCCATGCATAATCCTCATAAAGAATTGGAGCGAGTTTGAGCTCATCGTTCGGGTCGGGCTCTTCCGCTTCGATCGGTTCAGGCATAGGCCCAGCGTTTAATTCCTCATTTACGGTCTTCTCATCAACGCTTTCTGAAGCAAAAACAGCTTCAGGTGGTTTTGGTAGGTCTGCTCTTACGGTTTCGTTAGATTGATTTGTTTGCTGCTCGTCTTCAAGATTAAGAGGGGGAGCAGTTTGTTGAGAACATGATACTATAAAAAAAGTTAGTATTAAATATGTAAATGCAATGTTTCTTTTCATGATCAAACCCTTACAAATGTAATTAAAAAATTAATTACTTCAAAAATACTTATATTAATAAGCTTAAATAAATTTATATAAATATGCAAATGAATTAAACATGAGAGTGCTCTCCGAAAACATATCTCAATGCGTCTGCAATCTCACCAAGTGTACAGTCTGCCCTCGCGGCGTCAATGATTGAAGGAATCAGATTATCGTTTGTTTTTGCGCTCAATTTTAGTTCATCGATCTTGTTTTGAACTGATGAGTTATCTCTGTTATTTTTGAATGTTTCAATTTTTTTAATTTGTCTTTGAACTATACTGTTATCAATTTTCTGTAAATTAATCTCACCATCTTCATCATCATTAAATTTATTTAAGCCAACAATTATTCGTTCCTTTTTGTCTACTGATTGCTGGTAAGAATAAGCACTTTTTGAAATTTCATTTTGAATCCAACCCTTCTCAATAGCTTTAGATGCTCCGCCTAATTCATCAATTTTATTAATAATGTCTTCTGCCTCAACTATAAGCTTTTTTGTAAGCTCCTCAATTTGATCACTGTTTCCTAATGGGTCAATATAGTTTACTATTTCGCTTTCATGAGCAATTATCTGTTGAGTACGTAAGGCTATTGTAGCTGAATGGTCTGTTGGTAAACCTAGTGCCTCATCAAAGGAATTCGTATGAAGTGACTGTGCACCACCAAGTATAGCTGCAAGAGCCTGAATTGTGGTTCTAACAATGTTGTTTTCAACTTGCTGAGCGGTAAGAGTGGATCCTCCTGTTTGAACATGAAATCTGCAATGCATGGCTTTTTCATCATCAACCTTGAATCTCTGTTTCATAATTTTAGCCCAAAGAGTTCTAGCGGCTCTAAATTTTGCTANTTCCTCAANAAATCCGTTGTGCGAATTAAAAAAAAATGAAATACTCCTTCCAAAAGAATTTGGATCTTGACCCTTATCAATTGCCAATTTTGTATATTCAATAGCATTTGCAAAAGTAAAACCAATCTCTTGAGCTGCTGTTGATCCAGCTTCTCGAATGTGATACCCTGAAACAGAAATTGGATTCCATTTTGGCATATGGTTTTCACAAAAGGCAAACGTATCTGTTATTAATCGCATCGAAGCTTTTAGAGGGTAAATGTATGTTCCTCTAACAGTATATTCTTTTAAAATATCGTTTTGAATGGTTCCTTTCAACTTATCTAAATGAATTCCATTTTTCTCAGCCAAAATAATATAAAAAGATAGAANTGTAGCTGCTGTTGAATTGATCGTCATTGACGTCGATACCTTATCTAAAGAAATTTTATCAAAAAGTGTATTCATATCATCTGTAGAAGATATTGGGACGCCAACTTTTCCTACCTCACCAGATGCCATAGAGTGATCAGAGTCGTATCCAATTTGNGTTGGNAGGTCAAAAGCTACAGAGAGTCCAGTTACCCCNTCATCAATCAAATAGCGGTAGCGCTTGTTTGACTCTTTTGCAGACGTAAAACCAGCNTATTGCCTCATTGTCCATAGCTTTTTTCGGTACATTTTGTCATAAATGCCCCTAGTAAATGGATATTTTCCTGNNTCGTTTGACATTTTTTAAAATGCTATNTAGCTTTTAAAGACCTGTTTTTCTTGATTTTTTNATGTTGTTATAAGCCTCATTAACCATCTTAAATTTTTCTTCTGCCATAGATTTCACCTCACTACCNAGATGACCTACTTTNTCAGGATGATACTTTACCGCCATTTTTCTAAACGCTTTTTTCACATCCTCATCAGTTGATTCGGGTGATATTTCTAATATTTTGTAATCTGATTCAACATCTTTTACAAACATTGCCTTAATTGAAGTATAATCGTTTTGGTTAATATTAAGATAGCTTGAAATTTTCTTTATAAGTCGCTCTTCATCTTTGTGAAGCGCGCTGTCTGCTAAAGAAAGGCCAAATAATATATGTAAGAGCTCCAATCTNCTTGGATGATCCATTGATCTTGAAATTTGTCTACAAACGTCTTTAATTGGGTAACTTTGTTTTAAGATGTCCTTAAATAGCACCATAAAATCATTTACCTGCCTTTTTGAAAATTGCTTAGATAAAAATGCTTTTATGAAATCAAGTTCTGATTTGAGCATTTTCTCATCGGCTTTCATCACAGCTCCAAAAAGCACCAGTAAAGAAACAATAAAGTCTCCAGGTTGTGTTTTTGGATAGTTTCTAGATCCTATGAATTCATTTGAAAAATTTGATTGCTCATTCATTCCAGCCAAAGAATACCCTATAATTGCCCCTATTGGGCCTCCAAGCACCCAGCCTAATCCACCCCAGAAAATTTTTTTTCTTACGCTCAATGTATTTTATCCTTTTATCAATCAAGAAATTTAACACAATTTCGTCTTTGATTAAGATGTCAAAGAAGTTCAATTTAAAGTAATTATGAGCCAATCTAACACAACTAAAGCAGCACTATGGTGGAACAAACTACGATCACGAAAAAAATTAAATAAGACCCCTTTATCAATTAAACGCAGAGGGAAAATTCCAATGGATTATTTGATTTTACTTCCGGAGCATGCTACAGAGTCTGATTTAGCTAAGAGATTTTTAGACGCAATGAAAAATGCTTTGGGCCCTCGAAAAAAAAGAAATATGAAATTGCTTGGCCCCACAGGTATTGGAAACTTGATAGAAATAAACAATTATAACGATTTTATTTTGTATTCTGAAGAGGACCTAAATAGATGGGGCTTACCAGGAAAAGAATTAGTCAATGAATGTGAAAAAATTAAAGTTGATGCACTCCTAGACCTAAATCAGGAATTTGCTTCTGCCTCTGCTACGCTATCTCGCACAATAACCGCGCCAATGAAATTAGGTTTCTATAGTGAAGAGGGTGAGAGCTATTATAATATTATGGTCCGCAGAAAAGGAGAAGAGCTTGCTGAAAGTGGATTTAAAGAAATTTTTCAAATACTGGGAATACAATGAAAACATATATCTTTGAGTGCAAGAAGGCTTTGGATTTTTATCCTATTTCTCTAACCAAACCGGTTTTTGATATACGTATAGGGTCCGAAACTTTTTTAGATAGAATTTGTAATCTTGTTGAAAAGAAATCAATTGCATTAATTGTTAGAGAAGAGATTTCAGATATAGCTTTAGAAGCTCATCATAANTTCACTGTTAATCCAGACAATATTGAAGATGGTTTATGGCTTTCAGGTCGCGTGATTTGGGACAAGGAAGCTATTAAATTATTAACCGAAAAAAATACCGTATATATTTGTGATGGCGATGTTGTAGCAGCCAATCTTTCATCAGATGTAGGTGCAAAATGGCATGCAACTAGAGAGTTTAATTCAATCAATAATGAAAATATCTCCTCNATTGAAATAAATGTTAAAAAGTGTAATTATCTTTGGGACATTTTAGAATTTATCCCTTATACAATTTTAGAAGAATCTTTGCAATTTGAACCCATTGATGTCAGCTCCTTTAAAGATGTAATAATTATGGAACCTGAAAAAGTATTTGTTTCAAATTCCCAACTTTTACCAAATGTTGTTATTAACGCTCAAAATGGACCAGTAATTATTGAAAGCAATGTTATTATTGGCAGTCAGTCNTANATAGAAGGACCCGCTTTCGTTGGAAATGGAACTGTTGTAACCCCGTTAGCTAAAATAAAAAATTGTGTTATTGGACCCTATTGTAGGGTAGGAGGAGAGGTTGAATCATCTATCATTCAAGGTTTTTCTAATAAAGTTCACGATGGACACTTAGGAGATTCTTATTTAGGTGAGTGGGTAAATTTTGGAGCCGGGACTTCAAATAGCAATCTCAACAATAATTATAGCTCTGTTAAGGTGCAGGTTAGAAATTCACTTGTTGACACTGAAAAATTACATATTGGTTGTTTTGTTGGCGATCATGTTAAAACATCTATTGGTACTCTTATCAATACAGGCTCAGTGATAGGGCCGGGGTCTATGATAGCCTCACCAGGACTAATTCCTAAAACTATACCTAGCCTTTCATGGTATGTTAATAAAAAATTCATGAATATAAATATAGATAAATTTTTTACTACTGCAGTGAAAGTCAAAGAAAGAAGGGATCAAAAATTTTCAAAAGCAGAAAAGAAATTGTTTAAAAAATTACAAAATCTTAATTGAAATTGATTGACGAACTGTAATACTCCAATTATATTCGTTTCCTATTTAATAGGAAAAAATTAATGCTTGAAGGAATAATTTGCCCAACGTGTGAGGCTACTTTAGAAGAAGTAGATATTAAAGAGTCTTTGACTTGCAGGCATTGCAAGACCGATTTAAAAGATAGAAAATACCTTGACTTCTTAGAGTACTTAATGGCAAATGGTCTGGTTGAAGATTTAGACTTCTTTGATCAAAAGGTCTATAGTGAGGATGTTGAAAGACTTGAGCCTGATGATGAGGAAGATGTTGATCCAAATGATTTTGAGAAAAAGAAAGATATCTTTAGTCTTTATGAGACAGAGATGGAGATTTATAAACAAAAAGCAGAAGATGAAGAAATAAAAGGATATGAAGACTTTGAGGGAATTGAAGAAGAGTGGGAAGATTTTAATCAAAGCAAAACAAAAAAGAAAAATGAGTAGCAGCAATGGATGATAAAAAAAATATTCAGCAAATTAATATCGAACTTTCTCAAGAAACCAGTGAAGGAGAATATTCCAACTTTGTTGTTGTCACCCATTCACCTGCTGAATTTGTCATGGACTTTACTAAAATTTTGCCTGGTGTGAAAAAAGCGAGAGTTCATTCTAGGATAATTATGGCCCCACAACACACCAAAGCATTTCTTACAGCTCTAAAAGATAACATAATTCGCTTTGAGAATGAGCATGGAAAAATTGTTTCTCCAGACCAAGACGGCTTTAGCGATTATCCAGTAAAACCTTCAGAGGATATTTTACCAAACTAGTACCTTGCCCACTGTTTACCTGCTTTTAAATTTTTTATTTTGATAAATACCCAGCCAGTGATTGTAATCCATCCTAAACCATATCCAAGCAGTCCCCCAAATATTATATCTGCTGGATAGTGCACACCAACATAAACTCTACTAAATGCGACTAGAGCTGCGATAGTAAAAAATAATTTTTTCCGTTTTGAGTAAAAATAGCTAAGTATAGTAGCTGAAACGTACATGTTTGCCGCATGGGATGATACAAAGCCATATTTTCCTCCTTTTGGCACAAGAAGACGAATCTCCTCTAATATGTCGTGGCTAGGTCGAAGTCGTTGAAAGTAAGGTTTAAAAATTTGAGCCGAAGAATAATCAGCTAAAATAATTCCAATTATCAAAACTATTGAGGCTATTCTGCCCTTTGTCCCACCCTTGATAGATAGAATTATTACTCCTATGAGAATTGGAATTATCCATATATCTTGATTGGTTATAATAGGAAAAAAAACATCAAAGATTGGGTTGGCAATTGATGAATTTAAAAAGGTAAAAATTTTTTTATCAATATTTAATAATGTTTCTAGCATGCAAAAACTCTATTTGAGATTAAAATAAAAAATACTTGTCCTGATATCAATGCATAAAATAACTTACAACATCTTTATGCAGGACCGTATATTAAGAAAACTGGTTGTTCCCCCGCTCCCAGTATTTCTACGGTCCTGCTCCNTTTTATTTAGCCCTTTTTTATTTTTTTCTCCGTTCTAAAAAACGCTTGAGTGACCATAGCAATACTATTGTCCCCGTAAAAAAAAGAACATTTGAAATAATAATAACCATTAGTTGACTCATGTGTTCAAACCCTGTTTATAATGCTTTGAATAATTTTGATCTTTAAATTTAGAAATGATTGAGCGATGTTTTAATGTATATATATTTAAAATTTCACAATTTTGATGTCTTTACACAATGAAAGTTAAATGACTGAACTTGCATACATATATGATTCAATCAGAACACCCAGAGGAAAAAGAAAGCAAGGCGCATTAAATGAAATAACCCCTACTGATTTATTATCAAAATTAATGGTTCAGCTATCTAATAGAAATAATTTAGATACCTCCAAAATTGATGACGTTATAATTGGCTGCGTGATGCCAGTAAGAGAGCAAGGAGCAAACATTGGAAAAACCGCTGCTCAATATGCTGGATGGAACGTTGATGTTCCAGCAATGCAGATAAATCGCTGTTGCGGATCTGGTCTTGAAGCGATCAATTTAGCAGCTACTAAGATAAAATCAGGATTTGAGAAACTAGTAGTTGCAGGTGGTATAGAATCAATGTCAAGAGTTCCAATGGGGGCNGACATAGGCTCAATGGCGTATGAAACAAAAATAAGTTTGAACAATCACTACGTTCCTCAGGGCATTGGAGCAGATCTTATTGCAACAGTAAATTCATTTTCAAGACAAGATCTTGACGCATTAGCTGTTCAATCTCACAAAAGAGCATNTAATGCCCAGCAAAATAAAAGATTCAAATCCCTTTTACCTGTGTATGANCAAAATGGCCTTTTAATTCTTGAAAAGGATGAGCACATTAGACCTGAATCAAATTTAATCGATCTTTCAAAGTTAAAACCCTCATTTGAGGATTTGGGAAGTATGGGCTTTGACTCCTTTGCACAAGAAGTATATCCTGAAATAGAGCAAATTGAGCATCTTCATACCGCTGGAAACTCATCAGGGATCGTTGATGGGGCATCTTTGACACTTTTAGGCTCAAAGGAAATGGGTGAACAAATTGGTCTAAAACCAAGAGCACGTATTCTATCGTTTGCAACCTGCTCAACAGACCCAACAATTATGCTAACTGGACCTGCGCCGGCAACAATAAAATCTTTAAAAAGAGCCAGTATGACAATCAAGGATATTGACTTGTTCGAAGTAAATGAGGCTTTTGCATCAGTAGTTCTTCGTTTTATGAAAGATTTAAAACTATCAAATATGAATAACATCAACGTGAATGGTGGTTCAATTGCAATGGGTCACCCTCTAGGAGCAACTGGTTCTATTTTACTTGGTACCCTCTTAGACGAATTAGAGCTTCGCGATCTTAGTACAGGCCTTGTTACACTTTGTGTTGCAGGAGGGATGGGCATAGCAACAGTTATTGAGAGAGTGTAATTAAGTGATTATTTATCAAAAAGATGCTCAAAATATTGTTACTCTAACTATAGATGGAAGTGATGAGCATCAATTTAATGCTGTATGTGAAGATTTTTTTGTTGATTTGAATCTTCATCTTAACACTATAAAGAAAGATAAATCGGCTAAAGGGGTAATTCTTACATCAAAAAGGAGATCCTTTCTTACTGGATCAGATTTAGANACAATATACAAAATCAATGAAGCTCAGGAAGCTTTTGATTTCGTAGAGCGGCGTAAAAAAGTTTTAAGAAAACTAGAAAATTTAACTATACCAGTAGTTGCTACTATCAATGGGGATGCTACTGGATCTGGCATGGAAGTAGTTTTAGCATGTCATCACAGCATTGTGAAAAGTAGCAAAGAACATAAATACGGATTACCTGAAGTTAATTTTGGAGTTTTACCTGCTTTAGGAGGAATTGTTAGGCTGACCCGTAAAATTGGAATTGATAAATCCTTACGCTTTTTAATTGAGGGAGTTTTAGTCGGCGCCAAAGAATCTATTGAATGTGGATTGATTGATGAATTGGTGGAGACTGAAAAAGAGTTGATGAGGAATGCAATTAAATGGATAGNTGTAAATCAAAATTATACTCAGCCTTGGAATAGAAAAAACTTTCAGCTTCCAGATGGAGACGCCTTTTCAAAAATGAATGCTCAAATACTTCATAACTATCCATCACAACTTCGGAAGAAAACGAGGGGAAACTATCCAGCTGCAGAAAAGATATTGAATGTTGTTACTGAATCAACGCTTGTAGACTTAGCTGCAGCAAGCAAGATTGAATCGCGCGCGTTCGTTGAAATTATTACAAGCTCTGTTTCAAAGAATATTATAACTGCGCAATGGTTTCAAAAAAACGATATAAACGCTGGATTAAGCAGGCCATCTGAAATAAATAAAACAAAATTTTCAAAGATTGGTATCATTGGCTCTGGCCTTATGGGTCATGGAATAGGATATGTCTCTGCCTTATCAGGAATNAGCGTTGTTCTAATTGATTTAGATCAAAAAAAAGCAAACCTTGCNCTAGACAAAATTCAGAAACTTTTTTATGATGCNGAACAAAAAAAACAAGTTCAACCTTATCAATCAAAGAGAGCCCTCAGCTTAATTGAAGCAACGGATGATCTATGCCGTCTTAATGAATGCGATTTAATAGTTGAAGCTGTCTTTGAAGATATTTCGCTTAAAGAAAAGGTGATTGAAAGGTCCGAAGAATTCATAAATGGAAANNCGGTTTTTGCCTCAAACACTTCAACCATTCCAATTACTAGATTATCAAAAAAATCAAGAGACCCTGAAAAATTCATTGGTATTCATTTTTTCTCACCCGTTAACAAAATGCAGCTTGTTGAAATAATCAAAGGAGAGAAAACCTCTTCTGAGACTCTCGCCAAGGCATTTGACTATGTATTGCAATTAAATAAGATACCGATTGTTGTAAATGACAAAAGAGGATTTTATACTTCACGAGTCTTTGAAAGATACGTTAAAGAGGGATTTTCTTTATTGATGGAAGGTGTGAACCCACAAAATATTGAATTTGCAGGTATGCAAGCAGGATTTCCNGTTGGCCCGCTTTCAGTTGCTGACGAGATTGGNATATCTCTTTTANACAGCATCCGAATTCAAGAAAAAGTACATTTAGAAACTGAAGGAAAACAGTATCTTAAGGGTCCATGGGATGAGGTCATAGATATTATGATAAAAAAATTGAATCGAACTGGCCGAGNATCTAGATCAGGATTTTATGATTATCCAANGGATTCGAAAAAGAAATTATGGCCCGGTTTAATGAATCATTTTCCCCTTTCAACTGCTTCTATTACTCAAAATGAAATGATGGATCGCTTTTATTTTTCTCAAGCTATTGAAGCCGTAAGGTGTTTTGAAGAAGGAGTATTGAGCTCTGTAGCNGATGCAAATATTGGAAGCATTTATGGGTGGGGATTTCCAATATTTAAAGGAGGTGTATTTCAATTTATTAACGATTGCGGATTAAATGCATTCAAAGTACGTGCCCGTGAGCTTTCTTATAAATACGGTGAGCGCTTTGTACCTCCAAATAGTATAGAATCAATGATAAAAAAAGATCAAATATTTAAATAGACATCTGCATGATTAGCCAAGATTTCATCGGAAAAAAATATTCTCCAATATCGTTCAAAGTAACAAAGAATAAACTAGTTTCATTCGCTAGCGCTACGGGTCAAAACAGCCCCATTTATTTTGATATTAAGGCTGCAAAAGATCATGGATACAAAACGATGATTGCCCCCCCAACCTTTCTTACAGTTATCTCAATGGAACAGGATCAACCATATAAATATTTAGAAGAGCTCAATATACCCTTAGATAGATTGTTTCATGCTGCACAAGAATACAACTATTATATGCCTATCTATCTTGGAGATACAATTACCATGACAAAAAAGATTGAAGATATCTACGATAAAAAAAATGGAACCCTCCNTTTCATTTCATTTCTTTCAAATTATNTCAATCATGATGATATAGANGTAGCCCAATCGTTATCAACTTTGGTAGTGANATCCAATGCTTAAGCAGCATTCTTTCAAAGCTGGAGATGAGATTCCATCGTTGAGGTTGGAAAAAATAACAAGAAGCATGTTGTCAACATACGCAAACGCATCAGGAGATTTAAATCCAATACATATTGATCCAGTTTTTGCCAGAAAAGCTGGATTGAAGGATGTCATTGCACATGGTATGCTGGTGATGGCCTATCTCGCAAGAGCATTAACGGACGTTTTCCCGCATTCCTCTTTAGTAAGTTTTTCATCTCAATTTATATCGATGACCTTGATTGGTGATAGACTTACATGCTTTGGCACAATTGTTAAAAAGAATNTTGATGATAAAAACAGTGTAACTTTAGAAATTTCAATGAAAGTGTTAAACCAAGATAAAGAAAAACGAATTTTGGGTACCGCTATNATAAACATAAAAGGAGAGTCTTAAGNATGCAATTTAGTGAAGAGCACTTTTCTTTAATGAAGACAGTGCGCGATTTTGCCTCAAACGAAATTTATCCATTCATTGAGGAATGGGAATCATCGGGAGGTTTCCCTGCTCACGATCTTTTTAAAAAACTCGGATCTATCGATATGCTCGGTATAACAAAAAGTACAAAGTATGGTGGTATGGGTTTAGATTATAGCTTTGGAATTGCGTTTGCTGAGGCCTTAGGTCATGCATGGGACCTGGGAATTATTACAGCTATTGGAGTACACACAGATATGGCAACGCCTGCTTTAGACCGTTACGGATCAGAAGAGTTAAAGGATGAATTTCTTGCGCCTGCTATCAAAGGCGATTATGTTGCGGCGCTTGCATTAAGCGAAGCTGGGGCTGGATCGGATTTAGCTTCAATTTCTACAACCGCTCAGCATGATGGAGACGACTACATTATTAACGGACAAAAAATGTGGATTACCAATGCAACTCATGCAGATTTTTTCTGTACTTT
>PBPT01000014.1 GCA_002724735.1 Fidelibacterota bacterium
TCCTAGTTTTTCTCCATACTTATCCAGAACGTCTCCAGAAAAAAGCTTGTCTGTATCCCCAACATATGCCAAGCTGTCCTCTCCAATTTTTAGTTCATCCTCATATATTTCACCAGAACATGAAGCAACAATTAAAGCTGCTAATAATATAAATGTTTTTTTCACGGTCACTCCTTAAATTGTTTTGCCCATAGGGGTTTTTATAAATCATTTTAAATGTATTCAAAATGAACAATAAACAAAAAATATATTTTTTCTCTCAGCTCCAAACAGATGGAGACCAAAACATGGTAAATATTTTAGGCGGGAAGGGTGCTAATATTGCAGAGATGTGTAAACTTGGTCTTCCGGTTCCTCCGGGTTTTACTTTATCTACAAGCCTTTGTTCGGACTACTTAAAAGCTAAATCACTATCTGTTGTTTTAAAAAACAACATTAAGAAAAATATATCTAAAACAGAGAATGTTATTGGAAAAATGTTTGGCGGATCAAACCCTCTTCTTCTGTCTGTTAGATCCGGGGCCCCTGTTTCTATGCCAGGAATGATGGAAACAATACTTAANATAGGNCTTACTTCAAAAACTATACCCCATATGATCAAAATGAGTAAAAATGAAGGTTTTGTTTATGATAGTTACCGAAGACTAATCATGATGTATGCCGATGTTGTAATGGAAAAAGCTCTCGGGCTAAACAAATCAACTCAGTCAATAAGAGAGCTTATGGAAAAAGAACTAGAATCTGTTAAAAAAAACAAGGGCTATAGAAATGATTCTAACATGAGGGCAAAAGACTGGAAAGCTTTGTCTAATAAATATCTAAGAATGGTTGAAAAAGAGTTTGGAATTCCTTTTCCTGACGACCACTATGAGCAACTGTATGGAGCTATTGCTGCTGTTTTTGAGAGCTGGAATGGAAAAAGAGCTAAAGAATATAGGAGTTTTGAAAAAATATCCTCTTCTATGGGCACAGCTGTTAACGTACAAGCTATGGTTTTTGGAAATCTTGGAAAAGATTGTGGAACAGGCGTCGCTTTTACAAGAAACCCTTCAACTGGAGAAAATATTTTTTTTGGAGAGTGGTTACCAAACGCCCAAGGNGAAGATGTTGTTGCTGGCATTAGGACTCCTCACCCAGTCACTGGTAATAGCAAAAACTCATTATCTGTTGCCATGCCAGAAGCTTTCAAGGAGTTAGACGGTGTAAGAAAAAAGCTTGAAAAACACTTTGATGATATGCAAGATATTGAATTTACAATTCAAGGAAAAAAGCTTTGGATGCTGCAGACAAGAAAAGGAAAAAGAACCGGTATTGCTGCGATAAAGATTGCAACTGACATGGTCAAGGAAAAGCTTATAACAAAGGAAGTGGCTGTAAGTAGGGTTAGGCCACATCAGATATATGAAAGCCTTTTGAAAAACATTGATCCTAAAGACGTTGAAAACAACCTACCTGTTTCGCTCGGCTTGCCTGCTGGTCCCGGTGCATCTTGTGGTATTGCCGTTTTTACTGCAGAAAGAGCAGAAGAGTTAGGCAAGAAAAACAAAAAGGTTATTCTTGTGCGAGAAGAAACATCTCCTGAAGATATACATGGAATGCACTACTCTGAAGGAATTCTAACCTCCAGGGGTGGCTTAACAAGCCACGCAGCTTTGGTTGCAAGAGGGTGGGGTAAAAGCTGTGTTGTTGGGTGCCAAGATCTAACTATTGATAAGAGCGACACGTTTGCGAAGATAGGGGGTAAAAAAATAAAAGAAGGGGATCACATAACTCTCAATGGCTCATCTGGAGACATTTACCTTGGTAAGATGAGATTGTTTCAGAACCCTTTAGATAATACAGGTCCACTAAGCCTGCTTTTATCATGGGCTGACAAGATCAGAAAACTAAAAATTAGGACAAACGCTGATACTCCGGATGATTGTGAAAAAGCGCTTAGTTTTGGTGCAGAGGGTGTTGGCCTTTGCAGAACTGAGCATATGTTTTTTGATGAGAAAAGGGTTCATGAATTCAGGAAAATGATTTTAGCCGAAGACAGGGAGAGTCGAAACTCTTACCTGAACAACCTCCTTCCTTTTCAAACAAAAGACTTTTACAAAATACTAAAAAAAATGGATGGAATGCCTGTGACTGTAAGGCTTTTAGATCCACCTCTTCACGAGTTTATCAAAATTCACGGTAAAGAAATGAGAAAACTAGCAAACGACATGGGCCTACCGTTGAAAGCAGTTGAAGAAAGAGTTGATTCATTAAAAGAGGCCAACCCCATGTTGGGCCATAGAGGTTGTCGTCTTGGTATTTCTTATCCAGAAATTACTTCTATGCAAGCTCGTGCTATCATCAGTGCTGCTGTAAGGCTAAAAAAAGAGGGAAATAATCCAAAGGTGGAGTTAATGATTCCTCTTGTTTCTAATCTAGCCGAATTTTTAAATCAAAAAGAAATTATCCTTACTGTCAAAAACGAGATACTTGCCAAAAGCGATTTGAACATAAATTTCAAAATTGGTACTATGATTGAGGTCCCACGCGCTTGTCTTGTNGCAGAAAAGATTGCTGAAGAGGCCGACTTTTTTAGCTTTGGNACTAACGATCTAACACAAACAACTTTTGGTTTTAGCAGAGATGATACCGGANCCTTTTTCCCTCACTATTTTAATGAGGAAATTATGCTTGCAGATCCNTTTGAACAAATAGATCGCAAGGGCGTTGGAAAGCTTATGAAGATTGCTGTAAAAGATGCGCGAGCCACTAAAAATAAAATCTCAATTGGTATATGCGGAGAGCATGGTGGAGAACCAAACAGNATAGAGTTCTGTAAAATNTTGGGTCTTGATTATGTTAGTTGTTCTCCTTATCGTGTACCTGTTGCAAGACTAGCTGCAGCACAGGTGGAATTATGAGCAGAAAATATAAAATAATAATTTTTGGTGCTACCGGATTTACTGGTGAGTTGTGTGCAAAGTTTATGTCTGAGAGATATTCTGATATTCCAATGGCAGTTGCTGGCAGAAACGCAGAGAAGCTGAATAACATTAAAAACAAACACAACCTTCCTTTTCCTACAATCGTTGCAGATGCCTTTGACATTGAAGCTTTGAATTCCATGTGTAAAGAAACAGAGGTTGTGCTTTCAACTGTTGGGCCTTATCACAAATATGGATCCGAACTTTTAGAAGCTTGTATTAAAAACGGTTGTCATTATGTTGATATAACGGGTGAAAGTTTTTGGATTAAAGACATGATTGACAANCACCACCAANCAGCNACTGACAAAGGTNTTAGAATTATAAATGCTTGTGGGTTTGACTCTNCCCCTTCCGACCTTGGAGTTTTTTATTCTGTAAACCANGTTGATGGAGAGGTTAAAAAAGTGCANTGTTTTCAAGCTTGGAAAGGTGAAGCTTCTGGGGGGACAATGGAAACAATGTTTTCATCAATGGATGCTAAGCTGGCTAAAGGGGGTCTAGGAAAATTTTCTTTAAATCCAAAAANCTCTGTTTCTGAAAGACAAAAAAAATATACAAATGATAAAATTAGTGTAGAAAAAATACCACATCTTGGTGGTTGGACCGGACCTTTNGTAATGGCACTACCAAATACAAGGGTTGTAAGAAGATCNGCTGCGCTGTCTAAATCTATTGGTAAATATTATGGAGATGATTTTCTTTATTCAGAAGGGGCGTATTATTCTAAAAAGGGTGTGGCTCGGAAAGTAACTTTCATGACACTTGCTATGGGCCTAGTCATTATCTCTCCACTGCGCAAGCTGTTAAGGGGGTTTTTTAGAAAGCCCGGCGAAGGACCTTCTCAAAAAGCAATGGACTCTGGTTTTTTTAAGAGCAGGTTCCTGGTGGAAACAAGCAATGGTTTTCGTGCTTTTTCTATTTCTTCAAGCGGTGATCCTGGTTACAAAATGACATCAAGAATGGCTTGTGAAAGCGCGCTATGTTTAGCAGTTGAAAACCCAGCTGACCTTCCTGGTGGCGAAAGCCTTGGTGGTCTCTTAACCCCCTCTGTTGGTCTTGGAAATGTTCTTATTAAAAGATTGAAAGATATTGGTGTTGTATTTGAAGAAATACCGCTCAACAACTAAAGCCAAAATATTGTTACTCCTGGGTTTCTGCTGTTAAAGTCTCTGTCTTGTTTATTAGAAAGCTCTGATCTCATATTTACCGCGTCTTTATTAAAAGCGTTATAGTCTTCTCCAGGAATTACCGCCTTAAATCTTCCCTTTTGTTCTTGAGCCCAGCTTCTTACTTTTTCTGCAATACTTCCTGATCCCAGGCCGTGTATAATTTTAACTGCAACCACACCCTCTTCTTTTGCTTTGCTTATTGCAACTTCTAGAAGAATTAGTGCTTCTGATGATGACTGTCCTGCGTGAGCTATGTCGACTGTTCTTAACATTCTAAAAATTACATAATAATTTATTCCTCATAACAATGTATAATAAAAATTCATATATTTCTTCTTATGCAAACCATTGATACAACGTTTAAAGCCCAACAAGCTAAAAGCATATCTTTAAGGAATAGCACCGCTAAAGAAAGAAAGGATAAGCTAAAACTGCTTCTTAAAAATTTCTTAGAAATGGAGAACGATGTTCTTGCTGCTCTTTCTTCGGATTTGGGAAAATCTAAAACTGAAGCACTCTTAGCAGAAATTTATGGGGTGAAAGCTGAAGCAGATTTTGCAATTAAAAATCTTGGAGGGTGGATGAAGACAAAGAGGGTTGCAAGTCCTCTTGCTATTTCTTTTACTAAAAGCTGGGTAAAGCCTGAACCAAAAGGAAGCATCTTAATAATTTCTCCCTGGAATTATCCAATTATGCTTTGCTTGAACCCGCTGATTGCCGCAATTGCATCCGGCAATACAGCTGTAATTAAGCCGTCTGAGCTTACGCCTGCCTCTGGAGAGCTTGTAAAAAAACTAGTTGAAAGAACATTTTCATCAGACGAGGTTGCTGTTTTTCTGGGAGAAAAAGATTTAGCACAAAAACTTTTGGAACTTCCCTTCAACCATATAATGTTTACTGGAAGCCCAGGGGTTGGGAAGCTTGTAATGGAAGCTGCCTCCAAACATCTTGCAGGCCTAACACTCGAACTTGGTGGGAAGTCCCCTGTTATTATTGATAAACATGTAAATGTAAAAGATGCTGCCTGGAAAATTTCTTTTTATAAGTTTGCAAATGCAGGCCAAACCTGCACTGCTCCGGACTATATACTTTGTGATGAGTCCGTTCACGATGATCTTGTTTTAGCATTACAGAAAAATATATCACAATTTTTTGTTGAAGGGGTGGACGCCGCTAAAAAAGACTACTGCTCTATTGCAAACGAGCACCACTTCAACAGGCTAAAAGATGCTCTTGCTAATGCTCTTTCTGATGGAGCAACGCTTGTGTGCGGCGGAGAAACAAGCAAGGAGGGGCTACATCTTACTCCGGCTGTTTTAACTGACGTAAATTACAACAACTCGATTATGAAAGAAGAAATCTTTGGACCTATCCTGCCAATTATCAAAGTTCAAAGCCTGAACGAATCTATTAACTATGTAAATGAAAATGAAAAGCCGTTAGCGTTATACCTTTTTAGCAANAAACCTGCTGTACACAGTGAGGTGTTAAAAANNACCTCTAGCGGTGGTATGGTAATAAACGANTGNGTTCTACATCANATGAATCCAAACCTCCCNTTCGGAGGANTAAATAATAGTGGTGTTGGTAGTTACCATGGTAAATTTGGCTTTGATGCCTTCTCACACCANAAAGCTGTTTTAAAAAGNAGTTCAGTTTCTCCNTTTAAAATAATGCTTCCACCGTATACTAAAACCAAAGAAACCTTAGCTAATCTAATAAAAAAATATTTTTAGCAATTTCATTTCTTAAGTCAATTATAATATTTGCGTACTTATCTGACCTGTTATATGTTCTAATTGCCTTCCATGCTTTTGACTTATAGGTAAAATTAAAATCATTTTTCGGGTAGCCGTTTTCAACAAGATAAAACGCAACACTTCCCACAACGTCATGCCAGCCAAAAGGGTCTTTTTTGCCGTCTTTATCATAATCAATTGATAGTTTGTTGAAGCTGGAAGGTATAAACTGGCCGTAACCAAAGGCGCCAGCATACGACCCTTCGAGCGAAAAAGGGTCAATGTCATTTTCTGAACAAAAAATTAAGAGCTCTGCTATTTCTTTGGTTGCCCAACTAGATCTTTTGGGCATTTTTACTGCCTGTGTATATAAAGAATTAATTACTGAAAACTCTGTGGTTTTTTGTCCGTAGTTTGTTTCGACACCAATAATTGCAACCAAAATTATAGGGTCTATCTCGAACTCTCTTGCTACTTTTGAAATTAGTTTCTTGTTTTTTTTATAAAAATCTACCCCACCTATGATTCTTTCCTTATTAAAAAATATCTTTTTGTATTGCTCGTATGTTTTAATTTTTTCTGGCTTATTTTTAAACCTTTCAATTACTTCTTTGTCAACTTGAAGCCTTTTGTCTTCAAGGGTGTTTGTTATATATTCAACTGATGGGGTTTTTTGATCTTTTGCATAAGCAACAATCTTTTTAACAATTTGGTCATTTTCAACCGCCTGTAGGGTGGTAGCACAAAATATAATGCTTAGTTTAACTATAAGGTTTATTTTCATTTATATGGTCCTATTTAGAAAAAATAAATATGCTCTTTTGTTTGTGGCGCTTCTTGCTGTTAGTTCTTCGGCTTGGGTTGTAAGATTTCTTCCCGAACTTTCCGCTACAACAATTGCTTTTTGGAGAATGTCTCTTGCAAGCCTTATGGCATTTGCTATATCTTACAAAACTATTCTTACTTTTGTTCCAAATAAAAAAATTTTACTCGCGGGAATGTTCTTGGGCTTTCATTTCGCTTTATTTTTTAGAAGTGTTCAGCTCACCTCTATAGCTGAAGCTGCCCTACTTGGCACCATTGCACCTGTTTTTACAGAATTTTATTCTATTATGTTTCAAAAAAGGAGGCTTTCAATAAAGGTTTTGGGTGGTTTGTTTTTAGCTCTTTTGGGTGCTTATACGCTTTTAAGTCAGAGCAGTTTTAGTGATTCAAGCACGTTTGGAAACGTGTTAGCTGTTCTTTGCTCGGCTGCGATGGCGGTGGTACTTCTTGTTGGGAAAGACGTTAGAAAAAGTGTCGGCCTGTTTGAATATTCCCGATGGCTATTTTTTTATGCCGCTGCATGTTTATTGCTTATATCTCTTTATCAAAACGTAAATGTTTTCTCTTTCTCTTTTCAAGATTTTGGTTGGTTTGTTTTTCTTGCAGCCATACCTACAATGGTTGGTCATAATATATTTTATTTTTTAGTTAAAACCCTTAGCGCCACAACAGTAGCTGCTGTTCCGCTTGGTGAGCCGGTTATTTCTTCAGTTGGTGCCTTCTTTTTATTTAACGAACCTGTCGGTCCTTTCGTTTTTCTTGGGGGATCTATAACGCTTATAGGTGTTTATATAATAATACGAAATGACGACTAAACTGCCATAGGGGCATTAATGCTTTTCATCGGGCTGTAATCAACAAGTTTAAAGTCTTTGGGTGTGGAATTCAAAACCTCTTCAATAGAATTGAACTCAGGAATTTGCAGGGTTGGTAATTGCATTGGTTTGCGCTGAATTTGCTCTTTTACTTGTTCAAAATGGTTGTTGTATATGTGGCAATCTCCACCTGTCCAAATAAAATCTCCNGGCTTGAGATCTAAAATTTCAGAAAAGATACACACCAAAAGACTATANGAGGCGATATTAAAAGGAACCCCTAAAAACATATCTGCGCTTCTNTGATAAAGTTGGCAACTTANCTCTTTGTCTTGAATNTGGAACTGAAACATGGTATGACATGGGGGNAGGGCCATTTCATNAATTTTTTCAACATTCCACGCGCTGACTATATGTCTTCTGCTGTTTGGGTTGTTTTTTAGGTCTAAGATTATTTTTTTTATCTGATCTTCTCCCCCAAAATCTTTACCCCAAGATCTCCACTGCTTGCCATAAACAGGGCCTAGCTCTTTTTGTGTTTTGCTGTTTAGATATCCAAGCTCAACCCCTTGCTTGTTGGCATTGGCNGTCCAAATAGTCTTTTTATCTACTATTTCTTCTCTTGGTTTTCCAAAATGTATTTCTGCCAACCTTCTCTCGTCCGTACTTCCNTCTAAAAACCAAAGCAGTTCACTAACAACGCTTTTCCAGGCTAGTTTTTTCGTTGTTACNGCTGGAAAGCTGTTTCTTAGATCAAAGCGCATTTGGTATCCAAAAACTCCTTTTGTNCCTACCCCAGTNCTATCNTCCCTTTGCTTGCCTTTTTCAAGAATGTGTTCTAGTGCTTTAATATATTGCTTCATTTAATCTTTTTCCAAATCTGAAATTCTACTTCTTCGTGTTTTTCAAACCAGGTTTTTTTAAAAAGTCTTTCTATGTTTTTCATAGACAAAAAACCGTCGCAACGATATTCTCCCGGTATTCGACTTAGATAAAACTCTTCAATTGTATCAATTGTTTGTTCAATTATGTTAGGGCCACCAATGACCCAAATCGTTTTATCTGTATACTCTTCCTTGAGTTTTTTAAGCTCACTGGGGAGGTCTCCACAAATATATTTATCTGCCCCCGGGTGCTCTCGTTCTTTTGATGTTGCCAAAACATTTATTCTGTTTGGGAGGGGCCATGGCATTAATGGATCTATCCATGTTTTTGAGCCCATTACAACCACATTATTTGTGGTGTTTTTTTTAAACCAGCTAAGGTCTTTTGTGTTTTTCGGCCAAGGTATTGTCCCTTCCTTGCTTACGCCCCCGCTTTTGTCGCAGGCTAAAATTGCTTTAATCATTTTATTTTTCGCTTAAAGGGTCTCCGTTTTGGTCTATTGATCCAGCTGCAACCTTATACAAAAGGTTAATTTTTATATGTTTTTTTATAGCCCTATTAACCTCTTCTAGTGTTATGCTTTCTATTTTTTCTGAATATTCGTCAAGATATTTTACTCCCTCCCTGTTTACCACAGAAGATAAAATTGCTGTAGAAATTCCGGAAGTTGTGTCATATCCAACCTGTGTAGATCCAACTATTGTTGACTTCATATTTGAAAGCTCTTCTTTGGTTATTCCAGAATCAACCCACTTGTTTATAACCCCCTCCATTGAAGCTTCTCCTTTTTTCAAAAGATCTGGGGAGTATGTTCCGTAAGCAATCCACGCTCCGGGGCTTTTATTAGTTGTTCCTGTAATAGAAGAGTATACCCCATATGTCAACCCATCTTCAACTCTTACTTTTCTCATTAGCCTTGCTGTAAAAGACCCTCCTAGGGCCCTCGTTCCAACATAAAGGGGTAGAAAATCTGGGCTATCTACATTTATATCTAAAGCTATTCCATAAAGCAGGTCGCTGCTTGTTTTATCTTTCATTGATATATAGTTTGTTTTTTTTGTTGGTGTTCCTGTTCTGTTTTCAGGCGCCTCCACCAAAGGAGATTTTTTCCAATTGCCAAATTCTTTATTTATTTTTTCTGACAAGCTTTCGTGCGAAACATCTCCTACGGCCACTATAACTATTGACCCTCTTCCATAGTTCTTTTTATGAAAAGCCTTTAAGTCTTCAACAACAATCTTGTCCAATTCTTTTATTGCTTTTTCGGGATCTGTTGGTGTGTTTTGGTGTTCTTCTCCATAGACACCCAATAGAAAATCGTTAAAGGCATTTCTAAAAGTGCTTTCTTTTGCTCTTTTAAGGCTAGCCTCTCTTCTTTTTTTAACCTTTTTAAACTCTTCTTCGTTGAAAGATGGTGACTGAAGCTGTTCGGCCATTAAACCAACCACCCTATCTGTGTCTTTTGACAAAAACTTAGCTGAAAAAGAAACTCTCGAAGGACCTGAGCCAAAACCAAGCCTTGCACCAACGCTTTCAAGCTCATCGCTAATTTGAAATTTTGATTTGCTGATTGTTCCTTGATCTAACATTGAAACCACAAGGGATGGTACTTGTTGTTTTTGCTCTGCATAATTATCTCCACCCAACATGCTTCCGTTTAAAGTAACAACTCCCTTTCCTCTTTTTAGGGTATACAAGAAAACCCCTTCTGTTGGTTCAGAAAACTCTACACCCTTTTGAAAAAAACCGCTTGTTTCTTTTGGGTCTTCTTCATTTTTAAAATAATATGGTCCGTTGTGATGTCTGTGTGCGCTTGCGCCTTTCAACGCCACATTTTCCGTTGAACCCTCTGGTATAAAATACCCCACAGTGCTTTTTTGTTTAACTAAATATTTATTTGCAACCCTTTTAACATCATCTAAGGTAACCTTTTTTATTTTTTCTCCATAGTTTGTATAGAGAGTCCAGTCACCGCCAGCTATTGCCTCGTTTAAACCGCTTGCTATTGCATATGATCCGTCTTGGGAAAAAAGCCTTGATGTTATTAGCTTAGTTTTTGCTTTTTGTAATTCTTTCTCTTTTACACCATTATTTTTAACCTCCTTTAACTCTTTAAATATGAGCTTCTCAACTTTTTCATGCTTGGTCCCTGGAGTCAAGCTTGCATATATTTCAAAAAGACCCTCGTATTTAAATTTGCTTGGGGACGCAGATATTGATGTCACAAAGCCCTTATCAGTTATTTGTTTATAAAACCTACTATTTTTTCCAGACCCCAATATTTGACCCAAAACTATCATTGGTGCCATATCTTCATCGGTAACCGAGGGACTTTTAAACGCAACGCCCACAACCCCCTGTTGTCCTGCCCTGTTTAGCATAACCCTTCTTTGTCCCTCTTGTTCAGGCTCTGTGGTGTAAACTGTGGGTATTTCATGCTTACTTCTTCTAATTTTCCCAAAATATTTTTTAACCAACGCCAAACCTTCTTTTGTGTCAACATCGCCAATTATTGAAACTGTTGCGTTATTCGGCCAATAATATATATCATAAAACTCTTTTAATTTTTCTATTGGCATATTTTCAATATCTGACTTCCAACCAATTGTGGAGTGGTGATATGGGTGTGCTTGGAAAGCCATTGACCAAATGTGTTGGTCTAAAACTCTTTGGGGACTGTTTTCTCCTCTTTCAAACTCGTTTCTAACAACTGTCATTTCTGATTGCCTGTCTTCTTCAACAATGATAGCGCCCCTCATTCTGTCTGCTTCAATTTTAATTATTGTTTCAAGGTGCTTACTTGGTAGGGTTCCAAAATAGTTTGTTCTGTCTGTCCACGTCGTTGCGTTTGTCCTTGCGCCAATTGAATCAAGGATGACGTCTGCTTTTCCGTTTCTATAATTTTTAGAACCCTTAAACATAAGGTGTTCTAAAAGGTGCGTTGCTCCTGTGTGTCCCGTTGCTTCGTTAACAGATCCAACTCTGTAAGTAACCATAAACGTTGCTACAGGCGCAGTTTTATCTTCCTTTATAAGAACCGTAAGATCGTTTGAAGTCATTGTAAACTCTTTGATACCTCCAGACTCTTTAACAAACTCAAATCCATAAAATTTTTCTTGCGACATAACAGCTCCCATAAATAATAATATTAAAATTAGTTTCTTCATTTTTTCTCCTTTAAGGTTTAACTATTTCCATGGAATGAACCGGGAAACGTTGGACATATAATCTATATATTC
>PBPT01000015.1 GCA_002724735.1 Fidelibacterota bacterium
TGGACGTCAACGCACATGGCTTTCTTTAACATCTAAAGGTGTTGATGCATATACTGCCCACATCAAAGAACTAAAAAGAATCGTTGGTTGACATCAAGCCCCGCCAAGTAGCGGGGTTTTTTGTTTGTGGGATGATGTGTTTATATTCAATCTCCTGCAAATGGTGTTCCGAATAATCCAACTGCAAGTTCAGCCCAAATAAGAAGAAACATCATTACTATAATTACTATAAATACCTCTCTATGTTTATAGTATTTAACCTTTTTAAGTACTATTCCAATCATTAAACCAGTGATTGTGAGCAATGCCCCCATAATTATAAAATCAAAAAAAGACCAGTTTACTTCATCGGTTAATTGCATTGCTATCAATGGAATTGAAAGTAAGAGCCCAACTATAGACAAGATTTTAATCATCATATTAAAAAGAAAATATACCATTTGCATTCTCATACCTTCATTTCTATAAATCAGTTCCACATTCGTGGGGCTTTTTGTTTTGTGTCAAGTATCGTATCATATCGCAATATATACCTAAAGGTATAACCGTTTGGGGTATAACTGGGGTATAACTAAGCCCCGTATCGGTTCATCACATCAGCAAATAACGGGGTCATTCATTTAAGGCCACAATTAAAAAGTCATATTCTAATATTATGTCTAATGAAAATAGGAGATTTATTTTTTAGATTATTTTATTAATGAATGATTTTATATTAAATTTTTACTAATAATAATAAATGGCTATGTCAAAAAAAAATATATTCCATTATCTGTTTATACCTTCTTTTTTATTTGTAATTAGTTGCGAAGATAAAGAACCTGAATCTGGTGACTTATCTATTAATGAATCTGAACCTGTGACCCTATTTATTAATGAATTTTTAGCAAGTAATGATACATGTTGCTCTGATGAAGAAGGTGAATTTGATGATTGGGTAGAATTATATAATTCTAGTTCAAATCCAATAGATGTAGGTGGTATGTACGTCGCTGATAATCTAGATGATGACCTATACCTTATTCCAAATACAAATAGTTCACAAACCACGGTTCCAGCTAATGGTTATCTTATATTATGGTTTGATAAAGATGAAGATCAAGGAGCCCATCATATTGGTGAAAAACTTTCTGCTGATGGAGAAGGTATATATTTACTTTCTGATAGTACCACTTTTATCGATTCGTTGAGTTTTGGAATTCAAGAAACAGATGTTTCTATGGGAAGATCGCCAGATGGCTCAGATAATTGGGTCAAATTCACATCTCCAACACCTGGTGCAAAAAATAACTAAATCAAATCATTCTCTACTGACTGAAAATTAATAAAATGTTTCCATATTGATGGAGTCGGGATAGAAGTTTAGGTTTCTATGGTACTTTGCAAATTATGGGATAAATGGATTATCCATAAATACCGACACTTTTAGAAAAGAATATTTTTAGATCATTCATTTTAAATGGATTTTTTTCTTTTTCTCCATCTGTTACGTTTCCAAGATAATTATTCCCGTATCCGTTCATCACAACTAATAAAGGAACAAATAATTTTTAACTATGTAGGATTACTATGCTATGGAAGATAATAATCGCCGCAGTCCTTGGATTCAGAGGATTGTATATTTTATTAACACTATACTTTGTTTTACTTAAGGGATTATTCAGCTGAGTCAAATTAACTTACTTTTTCATGGTATCATTGTTGGGATAATTATTTTTCAAACCAGCGTAATTGCACCAACCGTTTTTAAAACAATTAATCCGAAGGAAACCTCAAGATTTTTGAGAATCATCTTTCCCAAATTTTTCATCTTTATTTGTGCCTTAGGTGCAATGAGTTTATTAGCCGAATTACTGTATGAAAAAAATATTTCAACAATTTCAATTAGCGTAGTGACGGTACTCATGGCTTTTTTGTGTTATGTAATTATTCCGTCAACAAATTCTGCAACTGATGAAGGTAATCAGAAAAAGTTCAAAAAATTACACTTCATAAGCGTTTTAAGTACAATGATTATTTTACTATTAAATATTGCAACTTTTTTTGTTGCTATCTGATATCCAATCAAGCTCTTCTTTACAAGAACAACATTAAGTTTACAAAGTCCTGAAAATTCAGGTTTAATCCATTTTACCAAAAAGATTGGTACGATGATAAAAAAGATATACCTAAATTATTTATGTTTGTGTTTTGCAAAATGATAATGATTTCAATTGAAATCATTTACTGCATTTCATATAAACTTAAAAATTACTAGGAGGTAAATAATGGATACAAATTTGGCATTAACGATCATCGGTTCAGTAATGACTCTTTTAGGTATTGTTTTTATTTCAGTTCCAAAAGCTGTAAATGAGAAAACAATTAAAGATCTTCCAAGCGATGCGGTAAATATCTCGGCTTTATTTCGCGCAGCTAATGGAGGTTTAGGGTTGGCATTAGGAATGGTAGCGATATATTGTAGAAATTTACCATCGGAGTATGCTGCAACGGTCCTGCTCTCTTTAGGCACAGGTTTTATTTTAGTTAATGCAGCTTTGTTATCTGGAAAATTGAGAGGGTTTAGCGATGAATTACCACTCCCGCCCATGGTTATTTTCTTAATACTGACTTTAATTGCATACTACTCAGCATTGAGTTAAGTGATTTGAATGATATTATACCGAAATACATTAATGGTATTATCACCTGATTGAACCGTTCTTTGATTTAATTAAAACACGAATTGCTAAATGATCAGAATATCCTCCAAGCAATCGATTGCCTGCCCAAAATCTAAAAGGATAATGAGCGTATCTACCTTCTTGCTGTCGATATTTTGGACGGTCCAATATATACACACTCTCTGATTCAATCGTTAGACCATAATTATCTTTGAGGTTGTTGTGAATGATAATTTGATCAACCAAGCTATCCTCGCCTCTAAAAACATACGTCCCAGTTTTAGCCTTACCTACCATAGGATCCATTAGGTTAACAAGTCCAGCTGATTTTAAAGATTGCACATTATTCGCAGTGGGCTCTTCATTAAAATCTCCAAGGATAACGATCTCAGCCTTGGGATCTTTATCTAAAATTTTTTTGACTTCATTTTTCATAAGAACTGCTGTGGCCGCCCTCTTAGGCTTTGCCTGTTCTGCTCCTCCATAATTCGAAGGCCAATGGCAAACAAAGATAGAGATCATATGACCATTATACTCACCTTGTACTAGGAGAATGTCCCGAGTTCTGCTATTGTTGAGTAAAGGGTTCTTGATCGGACGACTGCTAATAATCTTAAATTTATTTTTATCGTAGATCAGGGCGTTGTCAATGCCTCTTTCGTCAGGAGAATCGTAATGGATGTAGTTATACTTTCTGTCCATATAATTATTGAGAAGATCTTCAACTACAAACGCATTCTCCACTTCAGATAAACCCACAACGTCAGCATTCAGATCCGTTAATACCTCTGCTGTGTGAGCAAGCTTAAGTTTGTAAATCTCTTCAGTAACATTTTTTTTTCCGCCTATTGAGAATTCGTCGTCATTGATATTAGGATCATTAATCGTGTCGAAGAGGTTTTCTACGTTCCAATAACCAAGGCTTAATGGCTGGTCAACTGAACTGCAGGAAAAGATAAGTTGAAGTACATAAATAAAAATTATTCTGAAAGAAAAATTTCTCATAGCGACTTTTCAAAATTAAATACATTGTTGCTACTGAACGAACAAAAAAGGGAGCTCTAAAAAAGCTCCCTTTTTTTCTGATAATACCAAGGAGAGAGAGGTATTATTTATTTTTAAAGTAGATAGGCATCTCATAAATGAGATTTGAAATAAAGACCCCTTTCGGTCTAACGGGTTTAAACTTCATTTTGTTAATACCTGCAATGACTTCACTATCAAACGCTTCACCCAAAGACTTTACAATTTCGATATTTCTTGCAGACCCATCTTCATTCAATCTGAATCTCACAACGCATCTACCATTCAGTTTTTTTTCGATCATTGAAATTGGATAGCTTATTTTTTTTAATTCGTTTTGATTATCAAGTATTGAAACAACCTTGTCTCTTCCGTCTGAACCATCGAGAGTTGATCCAAAGGATAAAGATATTGTCAAAAAACAAGATATTAAATTTATATATTTAATCATATTATAATATTTATCTTAATTAATTAGGTATAAGTATAAATATAGCTAAAAATATATGTCAATAATAAATATATTAATTAATTATTAATATTTTAATAACTAAATTTTAACCTTTGACAAACATTTCACCCACAATTTTTATTAACAATACTATGTGAAGTATATTTTTTTACTTAATATTGCTGGATGAAAAATTGGAATATATTTCAAGTAAGACTCGATACTGCAGCTATCAGCCTTTCTGCAATATGCTTAGTTCAGTGTTTGATTGTGCCTATAGCAGCCATCATTGCTCCCACCGTTTCGTTGGTAGCATTAGAAGACGAATTGTTTCACATTATGTTATTGCTGTTCGTTTTGCCTGTGAGTATTCTTGCCATGACGCTCGGTTGCAAAAAACATAAGACTTACGGTGTTATCGTATATGCGGTTGCGGGTCTTTCTCTAATGGCTTTAAGTGCAGTATGGGGACACGATCTTTTTGGTGAGACCGGTGAGATTGGCGCTACGCTAGTTGGAGCATCAATTCTTTCCTTTGCTCATTTCAAAAATCAAAAATTATGCAAAGCTTGTTGTCACTAACAAAAATGGAGAATATTATGCTAAATACAATTCATATCTTTGTTGCCTTAGACAGTCATAAGTTTGTTGACGGTTGCGATTGTTCTTGCTGCGACAGCGACAATTGCTGCTAGTTTAGACTAGGGCTTAAAACAAAAAATATCTCATTGACGCGAGGCGGTTGATTCGAATTGATTCAGCTGTCCCGCGTTGATGTATTTAGTATTTCTTTTTAACACGCCCCACTAGTTTAGCGTATCAATACTACAAATATTGTATCAAAAATCTTAGAGTTAAGGACCATTGCCGTAGTTGGAATGAGTCCAAAATCTGAAAGACCTAGTCATTATGTGTCTCTTTATATGCAGAAAAATGGCTACCAAATAATTCCTGTAAATCCAGGTCACAATGAAATCGTTGGCTTGAAGTCGTTTCCTTCCTTAACAGATATCCCATATCGCGTTGACATTGTTAACGTGTTTCGTCGCTCTGAGTATGTAATGCCTATAGCTGAGGATGCTGTAAAAATCGGCGCAAAAGCACTTTGGCTTCAAGATGGAGTGATCAGTGATGATGCCCGCCAACTTGCAGAGAATGCTGGGTTGATGGTAGTTATGAATGATTGTTTGCTTCGACAGCACCTAAGATATTTTGACCACACATAAATATTTTAAAAACTGTTAACATAAAAGAGAGGTAGAAAATGACCATTCAAGATATGGGCAGCATAGGTGAGCTTATTGCAGCATTTGCTACTTTAATAACACTTGCTTATTTGGCCCTCCAACTTAAACAAAACACCACAGCATTAAAGTCGCAAACATTCCAGCAAAGCAGCATGGATATGAGTCTTACGGCAAACTCGATATCGAGCGATGGCGAACTAGCAAAGATTATCATAAAGGCTGAAGACGGTTTAAATACCCTATCGTCCGATGAGAGACTCCGGTTTCATTTTTGGATGCTTGTTGCGGTTAGAAGATTTGAGGCCATATACATTCAAGCTTTATACGGCTCAATCGAACGGGATCGTATCAAAGGATTTGAAAGATCTATTTTATCGTTATTATCAAACGTTGGATTTGAATGGTGGGAGGCTACTAAGTCTGCCTTTAGTGAAGAATTTATCGTTTATGCTGATCAAGGGATTGCATCGGGTGGTTTTAAATCAGCTGTTCATCCTGGAAAGAAACGCTAAGATTATATATCCTCCAAAATATCCGATGCCTATTCCAATTAACAGCCGGAAAACCCAATGAATGTCTTTGAACGTCATTGAAAAACTATTCTGAGAATTACCATCAAAAGAGAAAAACACACAAAGGCCAAGACCAACAGGCGTACGGTATCTTTACCTTCATTGCTTTCTACATTGGGGATAATATCAATCACAAGCCATCGTATCAACTTAAATGAGAAAAATAGAATGATATAGGTGATGCATATTTTTATAAAAAGATTCACAACTCAATTTAATACCTTATTATAAGTGGGATGCGCTATTATGTTTATCAGATTTTGACAGCTCTTCAAGGCGAATTTGAGTTTAAACAAAATTTATTTTATTTTTAGTTTTTCAACTGAAAAATCGTAGTTTCGCGACGAGTTTTAACTCATCTTAATACAAAACGAAAAAGGAAAATATTATAATGTCAAAAACAAACTCACTTTTCGAGCAAATTCAATCTTTATATGCAACTTTTGAAGAAGAGCATGCCAAAAATGCTGGCGGAAATAAAGCAGCTGGTAGCCGCGCACGCAAGGCTCTTGGAGAGATTAAAAAGCTTGTCACTCCCTATAGAAAAGCATCCGTTGCTGGTGAATAATTAACTCATTTGAGTTAATATGATTTAAAAGCCTCTTAGTTGTTAAGGGGCTTTTTTGTGTAATGTATAAATATGAAACAATTCTCATATTATCGGTGTATGAGTATTAGCCAAACGTAAAGTTATCTATGCCAAAAGAAACACGAAACATAAAATACCTTGTAGAAGGCATCCAGACTTCAGATGGAGCGGGCGTAAATTTAACGCGCATCATTGGGAGCCCTGAATTAAACATGCTCGACCCCTTTTTATTGCTGGACGAATTTGGCAGCGACAATCCAAACGATTACATCGCAGGATTTCCGCCACACCCTCATCGTGGGTTTGAAACCATAACCTATATGCTAAATGGAAAATTCACTCATGAAGATACCGCTGGAAACAAGGGGCATCTGAGTGATGGAGGAGTTCAATGGATGACAGCAGGTAAAGGAGTAATTCATAGCGAGATGCCTGAGCAGACCGAAGGTCTGGTTCGTGGCTTTCAATTATGGTTCAATCTGCCAAAAGAAAAAAAGATGATTGAACCTGCGTATCATGACATTCAATCAGATCAAATTCCAGTGGTCGAGTTTGAAGGTGGAAGGGTGAAAGTGATCTCGGGAACCTTTCAAGGTACAACAGGGCCTGGAAGGCCACATACGGGAATGATGTATTTGGATATACATCTTGATAGCAAACAAGACATTACGGTACCAATTGCAAATGATTGGAATGGATTTGTATATGTATATGAGGGATCGATAAGTGCCAACATCGGTGTCCCAAAAGGGCATCTAGCGGTGCTTGATACCAAGGACGACTTCTTGTGTAGTTCAAGCGTTGAAAATACTAGGCTCATTCTCGTTGCAGGGGAGCCGCTTAACGAGCCGGTTGCACGAGGTGGACCATTTGTTATGAATACCAAAGGAGAAGTACTTCAGGCTTTTGAAGATTATCAGTCGGGCAGGTTAGGCTAAAATATATCACTTTGACTTACACAAAAGCCCTTTGATATCGTTCGAGGGCTTTTTTATTATTAACCAGTATTATATGAACAAAGAAGCTTTCTAAAGAGAACACTATGCAGAAAAGAAATATCATTGAAACCGTTGGAATAGTGAGCGTCGTAGGTTCTCTGGTGTTTGTTGGGGTAGAGATCAAGCAGAATACCTCAGCGGTGCGCGGAGCGACTCAGCAAGCGGTTTCATCACAAGTATCTGAAATGTACCGAATTGTTTCAGAGAACGAACGAATGGCAGACCTAATGAACCGCGCCATTAAGGGTGCAACCAAAAGTGATCTTTCCGAGGCCGATTACGTGAGCTTTTGGAACTTTCAAATGATGGGCTTAAGACGTATTGAGAATATCTATCTGCAGTATAAGAACGGACTTTTAACTGAGGATGCGTTTAGTAGAATTGGAATGGGAATTTATAGAACCAAACTTGTCAGGCAGATCTGGGATGAGAGACGCGGAGATTTTGAAAAAGATTTTGCAGAGTTTTTTGAACAGCTGAGAGATAATGAATAATCGAATCATACTTGAAGGAGTGGGTATTGTGAGCGTAATAGGTTCTCTGATTTTTGTGGGTCTTGAAATTAGTCAAAACACCGCAGCAGTTCGAGGCGCAACCCAACAGGAAATCTCATATCAGGTATCTGAGATGTATAAAATAGGCGCAGAAAATGATAAGATTGCCTCAATTATGAGTCGTTCGTATCAAGGCATGACCAAGGAAGAGTTAAGCGATACGGATTATCTCCAATTCTGGTTGTTTTCAATGATGGGATACCGTCGCGTTGAGAATATTTATCTTCAATATAAGAACGGATTTTTAAATCAAGAGGCATTGGATCGCATCGGAATGTCATTCTATCGAACTCCTCTCCAAAGACAAATTTGGGAAGAGCGTAAGTATGATTTTGATCCAGAGTTTGCTACATTCTTTGAAGCATTAAGAGATATTAACTAATGAAAAAAATAGTATTTTTTCTTTGTGTCTTTTTTACACCTGCTAACAGTCAGCTAATTAAACTGTTGCCTAGCTGGACAACCTACAGCTCTAAAGGGTTGTGCGATCATCGGGGCGGATTCAGTATCTACAGCGTATCGAAAGTCAACAATTTGAAACAAAATCGACAGATCCACTTGAGCATAGGATCCTCCCTCTTTGTACATACCCTAGCTGGTGGTGTGAAATTTAATTTTGACAGCCCATTCACATTTTTTTCAAGATCGTATGTAGTAACGTCGTTTGCTATGTGGGCGCTTCCCACGCAAACTTCAGAGTCCATGAACTTGAGAGTCGTTCCAACAATTTCCCTTGGTGCTGAAAAGGACCTCTCGGATAAATCATCCGTAAGCATAGGATTGCTTTTGGGGGGTAGCGCTTCTAGAGGAGATACCAGTGTTGATACGTATTTCTCTCCATCCCTCAGCTATATTAAACGCTGGTAACCTTATCAAAAAAAAACCTTTAGCGCTAACAATTCTTCTAGCCTATTGCACTGCTCCTGAAGAAAAAGACACCATTGTTGAATGTTTAGAAACAAAGCCTCCGCCATTTGGAGGGACGATTTTCATTGACCCGGATATTATTACTCCAGATGACCCTTCAGCGTTTGTTGATCTTAGTTTTGCGGGTACCGGAACACGCACAATGTATGATCGCAGGGACGGAGGGGCTTGGCGAACGCTTGTTCCATACCTCTTTGGCGCACGTTTTGATGATAACCTCGAAATTGAGATTCAAGTCAATCCTGAGTTTGGATCAAAAGAAGTTGCAGAAAACATTGCACAAAAATTTGCACCTGTGATTGGCAGGCTCACCACACAGCTAAGACGCGACGTTGAAACCGTATGGATCCATCGTGGAATGGAACCCTTTGGAGGTGGCAACAACAATCTACTCATCCACACGGACTGGTCCGAAAGGCATTACGAACGGCAAGGAATACTTGAAGAGACCTTTGTCCATGAAGCGGCGCACACCTCACTCGATGCTCGGCACGCGCAGAGCGAGAAATGGCTCCAGGCCCAGGAAGCGGACTGCCACTTCATCTCAACCTACGCAGAAGATTATCCGTTGCGTGAGGACATAGCGGAAAGTTACTTACCATATCTGGCGGTACGCTATCGATCCGATCGTATTTCCGCTGCCCTCAAACGTCAAATAGAAATGACCATTCCTAAACGTATCGAGTATTTTGACGCTCAAGATTTTTCGATGTATCCGATCCTTGATAAGTGAGAAGCATCACCTCATTAGGATTGCGGTGTAGATATTTTAATTTTCGTGTTAAATTATTCTCCATAATTGATATAAGTAAATCCATGTACCGTTACTTTTTAATACTCATTACTGGTTTAGCGCTATTGCGAGCCCAAGAAAGCTCTGTGATCAGCGTTGGTGTTGTTGATTTTCAAGCCGAAGGCATTAGCGATCTTGAAGTTCGGACCCTTACTCAACGCTTTACCTCCGAACTCAATAACACTGCCAGAGCAATTCTTTTCGATCGTGAGGTGTTAAACAATCAAATCACTAGCGCAGGATTAACTGTTGCGGGATGCAAAACGCCTGAGTGTATCTTAACCAATATTGGTAATGAGTTGGGTGCTCAGTTCATTATCACAGGATCGATCAGTAAGAATGGAGACAGGTATGCATTAGCCGCCGTACTCACAGACGTCGTCACGCAAAAAGCAGAGCGTGTTCTTTCTACAGATTACAGAGGACCGGTCGATGGAATGATAACAGAGCTGGAGATAATGGCCTGGGAAATTATGGATCTAGAACCCCCAGAATCTCTTGTCACAAAGCGCAAAGGAAAGACAAAGAAGAAAATAAAAAAACCTAACACAAAATCATCTCTCGGCGCTCTTGCTCGCGCTACTGCAGTGCCAGGTTGGGGCCATTTTTATTTGGATCAAAACTCCAGAGGACTCATGTTTATGAGCGCTGAGGTTGTCGCGCTGGCTACTGGATATTTTGCGTACATGAATTATAGTCGTGCCTATGATAATGTAGATCGCTATTGGGGCTTTTATAAAGAATCAACGGACCATACCGAGTTGCAAAACTATAAAACACGCACCTTAGAGGCTGAGCAGACCATGCTCGATAACAATAACCTACTTACTGTAGCATTTCGGGCAGCTGCAGCAATTCACCTTGTAAATATGCTTGACGCATACATGACTGAGATCGTACAAAAGCCCCTTGGTTCTTCTGCAACCGTGGGCTTTAATTTGGATCCGATATCACATCAACCCCAATTGAGATTGACCATTGCGCTGGATTAGTTTTATTCTCACAGCGTGCGTCTCAGTATTTGTTTCCTGCGATTTGATTGACCCTGAGTTTGATAATCCCTTAGACGTTCAAAACAATAAACCTCCCGCGCTTCTGATTAGTCCTGAAGATTATGCGTCTAGTTTGGGGCAAAGCGTTGAGATGAGTTTGTATGCGCTTGAAGTTGAGGGTGTGGCAGGTATGCGCGCTCAAGTCAATTATGATGATACAATGGTCGAGGTGACCCAGGTAGTGCCTGGTACTTTTTTTGACAGCAACCAATCTCCATTGTTTGTATATGATGATGATAAAAATGGAAGGATTGATGTGTATTCTGTCTTTTTGGGCAGCAACAAGCAGGTATCTGGTACAGGCAATATTGCCATCATCACCTTTAGGGTGATTTCTAATGGTGAAACAGTAATTCAAATATCAAACGAATCCCAATTACTTGACTCAAATGGTAACTCGGTACCGATTCAGAGTTTTGGTGAAGGAGTGATCCGTGCACAGTAAGTTACTTTCTAGATCTCTATCTACCCTCTTTTTGCTGGTTATGCTTGTTGATCAAGCTGTTTCACAGAACGAAAATTTTGAACTAACCAAAGCCGACTCGTTGGCTTACAACGATTCGACCTCTGCGGTTGATTTTGAGACCTATATAGCAAATCTTAAACTCGAGAAAAAGAAAGAAACTGAGCGCGTTGAACCCGAGAAGATAGAGCAATCCTCTGAAGTGTTTATTAAGAGTGCATCGCAAAATCAATCGGCCTCCAGTATGTCCACGGTAACCTTAACCTTTACCAATGCCGGAGCTACCGGTCATACAGGCCCAACGCAAAATCAGATCAATACGGCGTATTCGGGAACGACCCTTGAAAGCAAGGTTACGATCAATACTCAAGGCATTCAAGAGTGGACGGTTCCCGCTACAACCACCTACACGATCGACGCCTACGGCGGCGAGGGCGGTGGAACTGCTCCCGGTCAAGGCGCCCGCATGAAAGGTGACTTTGACCTTACAAAGGATGACGTGATCAAGATCGTTGTGGGGCAAAAAGGAGTAGCCGAAACCTATNNNCGCAGTNNACGNNNCGCAGGCGGCGGNGGCGGCGGAACGTTTGTAATACAATCCCCTTACAATAACACCGCTTCGGTTCTGGTGATAGCTGGCGGTGGCGGCGGCGGTGGAACGGATGAGGATGGATCAACTGCTGATGCAATTACCCAAACACATACATCCAACACTGGCCTTGAGGGATACGGAGGAAATGATGCTAGAGAAGGTAATGCTGGTGCTGGTTTTCTCGGTGATGGAGTTTTAGGAGCTCACTCTGGCCATGTGAAGGCTTATGGTTTTGTCAATGGAGCCGTAGGAGGTCAAGGCGCAACTGGTGGCGGANNAGGATACGGAGGTTTTGGCGGCGGCGGTCCGGAGGGTCATGCGGATGGCGGCGGAGGTGGCGGATACAGCGGCGGCGATGGTATTACCTCTGATGGAGATGCTTCTTACGGGGGAGGTTCTAAGAATTCAGGATCGAACCAGACCAATACCGCAGGTGCACGCAGTGGACACGGTCAGGTCATCATTACGTATATACCCGGTCCATCCATGACCATAACGGCAGCCAATAGTAGTGGCACCGCGGTTGCTGATGGGGCGACCACGAATGACGCTACGCTTACTTTAACGTTTACGTCAAGCGAAGCGACCTCAAATTTTGCAGCGGGGGACATCACGGTCTCAGGCGGTGCGATCAGTAATTTTGCGGCCACCAGTTCGACCGTCTATACCGCAACTTTTACGCCCTCAGCTAATGGGGCAACTACGATCGATGTGGCAGGTGGTACGTTCACCGATGCTGAAGGCGATAACAATCAAGCAGCGACCCAGTTCAATTGGACCTACGATACCGTAGCACCAACCATCAGTTCGGTGTCTTTAGCTGCAAACAATGCTACGATCGCAGTCACTATGAGTGAGGCGGTCTTTAACACGAATGGTGGCTCTGGAAATTTAGAAGCCACCGATTTTAGCTTTTCTTTATCGGGTGGCAACGCTACGCTATCTTCCGCAACGCCATCCAGTATTTCCATCAGTGGTAACGTATATACGCTTGGAATTGGTCTAAGCTCAAACATGGTCTACGGCAACGAGACTCTTACCGTTACCCCAGTGGCCAACAGTATTTACGATGTGGCAGCGAACGCTGCATCTTCCAGTCAGTCTAACAACACCGCTACCTTGAACGGTTTTGCGCAGCAGCTTGGTTCTGATATTGACGGCGAAGCAGCGGGTGATGAATTCGGATCTAGTGTTTCTTTGAATGCGGTTGGCGATCGTATGGCTGTNGGTGGATGGAGGAACGATGGGACTGGTGACAACGCGGGTCACGTGCGCATGTATGCGCTCTCATCTGGTTCTTGGTCGCAAATGGGCTCCGACATTGATGCAGAAGGAGCCGGTGACTATATGGGTTGGAGACTATCTATGAATGCTGCTGGTGACCGGGTAGCGATCGGCGCCTATTTAAATGATGGCAATGGTACGGATGCGGGTCATGTGCGGATCTATAGCTGGGACGGCTCTGCTTGGAGTCAAATGGGCTCCGACATTGACGGCGAAGCAGCGGGTGATGAATTCGGATTTTCAGTTTCTATCAACTCGGCCGGTGACCGCGTAGCGATCGGTGGCCCCGAAAACGACGAAAGCGCTTCACGGGCCGGTCATGCTCGAGTGTACGCGTACGCTAACAATGCATGGACCCAACTCGGTTCCGATATTGATGGGGAAGCGGTGAACGATAGGTCGGGTCGAACCGTTTCTATAAATGCAGCAGGGGATCGTGTGGCCGTTGGTACCGGCGAAAATGACGGGACCGCGAACAACGCGGGGCACGTGCGTGTATTTGAATATGCTTCAGGGTCATGGACCCAATTGGGGGGTGATGTAGACGGGGAAGCAACACTGGATTATTTTGCGCATTGGTCTTTGGACTTGAATGCTGCTGGCGATCATTTTGTGGTTGGCGCTCACCTAAACGATGGCAATGGTGGTAGCTCGGGCCACACCCGTGTCTATAAGTATTCCTCTAATTCTTGGTCTCAGTTAGGGTCTGACATTAACGGAGANGGAGCCGGCGATGAATCAGGGTGGGATGTTTCTATTAACGATGCAGGTACTCGAATAGCGATCGGCGCTGCCAATAACGATGGTAATGGATCCAATTCAGGCCATGTTAGGATCTTTCATTATGATTNGGACAGTAATAGCTGGGTTCAGGTTCAAAGCGATATCGATGGTGAAAATGGGTCTGACTATTCTGGTCGAGCTGTTTCATTGAACGCAGCAGGAGACCGCGTGGCTATTGGTGGCCGTTCTAATGATGGCGGCGGCACTAATTCGGGTCACGTGCGCGTGTACGATCTGAAGGAGATCCCAGATGCGGTAGCTCCTACCATAAGTTCTGTTTCTTCATCTACCAATAATGGGTCCTATAAAGCAGGTGATGTTGTCGCTATCACAATCACTTTCTCAGAGAATGTCATCGTATCCGGTACCCCNCAATTAACGCTTGAGACCGGTTCCTCTGATGCGGTAGTGAACTACTCTAGCGGAACTGGCGGCAGCGTTTTAACATTCAACTACACGGTTGCAAACGGAAATACAAGCACAGATCTAAATTATCTAAGCACCAACGCACTTGCTTTGAACGGCGGAACCATAAAAGATGCGGCAGGAAACAATGCGACATTAACCTTGCCCGCATTGGACGACTCCAACGCACTGGCATCCAATAAGAATTTAGTGATCGACACGACCGCTCCTACCATGACGATCACCGCAACGAATGGATCGACTAATGTAGCAAGTGGTTCCACCACGAACGATGCNACNCTTACGCTAACCTTTACCAGTAGTGAAGCGACATCAAATTTTGCCTCATCAGACATTACGCTTGGTAGTGGTGCGATCAGCAATTTTACGGCTGTTAGCTCAACGGTCTACACCGCAACGTTNACCCCCTCAACCAACGGATCGACGTCCATTGATGTTGCGCTTAATAAATTTACCGATACCGCTGGCAATAACAATACCGCAGCNANCCAGTTCACGTGGACCTACGATAACGTTGCGCCCACAATAGTAATTACAGCNAGTGATGGAAGCAATGNGGTTAGTGATGGTGCAACCACCAATGACAANTCTATCGTTCTCACGTTTACCACTTCTGAGGTTACATCAACCTTTGCGGTAGGTGATNTNACGGTTTCGGGTGGNNCNCTCTCTANTTTTNCTTCCANNAGNTCNACNGTNTATACNGCAACGTTNACGCCAAGTGCTAATGGTGCAACTNCTATTGATGTTGCCCANGGAACCTTCATAGATNCGGGGGGAAATGGCAATACGGCAGCGACCCAATTCAATTGGACNTACGATACNATTGCTCCAACCGGAGTAATTACGGCAACCAATGNTAGCGGTACGGCTATCACAAGTGGATCGACTTCAAACGATGCGCAGATCACACTTTTTCTGACTTTGAGCGAGGCCGCTACAGGATTAACCNTAGAGGATTTCGTTGTAACTGGTAATGGAGTTTTGAGCGATCTTACAGCCGTAAACCCCTCGCAAGCTTCGGTCGTTTTGACGCCAACTGGATCAGGTCAGATCACAGTAACGATTCCAGCGAATTCCGTTGTGGACGCTGCAAATAATGCAAACACCAGCACTGCCTTTTTTGCATGGTCTTACGATGGCGACCAACCCACGATCGCGATCACCGCTAAGAATGCCGAAGGGGAACAGGTGACCGATGGCGAGATAACAAACGACCTTAAGCTAATTTTAACGCTCACCGCATCAGAACCAACTTCGAATTTTGACCTTTCCGATATTACCGTTAAGGGAGCCAATGTCAGTGATTTTAGTTCTGTATCCTCAACAGAGTATAACGCTGATCTAACACCTATCGCTGATGGGGTAGTGACCGTAAGCGTGAAAGCTAATCGTTTTACCGATAGTTCCAACAACAACAATATTGCATCAACAGAATTCAATTGGACCTACGATTCCATAGCTCCCAGCGTAACCATTGCCGCTACCAATAGCGCAGGAACTTCTATTATTAGCGGATCTACAACAAAGGACGATAGTGTGTTCTTTGCTGTAGCGATGAATGAGTCCATAGCAAATTTTGATCAAAACGATGTGACGATTACAAACGGTCAGATCGCCTCATTTACTCCGGTATCATCTACGGTATATAATATTGTATTCATTCCAGGTGATGGAGTGAATACGCTAGAGATTGCTGCGGGAGCATTTACCGATGCCGCTGGGAACAACAACCAGTCAAGCGATCGATTCAGTTGGGCTTACGATGGAGTAAAGCCATCCGTTGTGATCGCGGCGAGCAACGATTCCGGGCAAGTTGCATCGGGTTCGCTATCAAATGATGCTACGCTGAAGATAACATTTACCCTTTCAGAGGCAACATCGAATTTTTCGCAAGCAGATGTTGCGTTGATCGGTGGTACCTTGAGCGCTTTTGTCGGCGTATCCGATACGGTATACACCGCGGTATTCACCCCAACATCTGATGGCGATGCTACGATTCGAGTTAATGCAGATGTTTTTACAGATCTTTCTGGAAATGGCAATACAGCAAGCAACTCCTACGAGTGGACCTATGATGGAACAGCGCCTGTAGTCAGTTTTGCAGTTGCAAATGAAAATAATTTCGCATTGAATGACAGCGTAACTACTAACGATGCCTACCTATTCTTTACGGTTTCAATATCTGAGAATGTCACAGATTTTGATGAGACAGACTTCACACTCACTGGTGGAATGATTACAAGTTTTTCAAAAATTTCGAACCTGACTTATACGTTTACGTTTACCCCTGCTAGCGATGGAGAGACCTCAGTAATTCTTCCCGTTGCTGCGTTTACCGATCCAGCTGGAAACAGCAACAAATCCCAGGTACGATTTGATTGGACCTACGACGGCACGGGACCAACGATGAACATTACCGCTACGAATGGAAGAGGAGAAAGCGTGCTTAGCGGATATTCATCAAACGATGATCTGCTTTTGGTGACGTTTAGCTCTTCAGAGCCTACAGAAGATTTTACAATAACAGATGTGACAACTTTTAACGGAAGTTTAACAAACTTTACAAAAATATCTCCTACCGTTTACATTGCAACTTTTACCCCAACCTTGAACGGTCCAACAAAGATTGAGATTTTAGGTTCTACTTTTTTTGATGCCCCTGGAAATGCGAATATTGTTGGAGAATCTTATGAATGGTATTTTGACAATGGTGCACCAACGATTGGTCAAGTGAACGAGGGCTATTCAGATGATATTGATTGGGCTCAATTAACACTTCCGGTTCATTGGAGAGGATTTACCGATCCTTCTGGTATCGACTTCTACGAGCTTGCTATTGGAATTACAAAGGGAGGCGACGAATTGGTTACATGGTTCAACGTAGGCAGGGACTCAGCGTATGTATTTCCGGTTCTTGAACTCAAAGCTGGTACACAATATTATACAAATGTTCGGGCTACGGATATGGTTGGAAACCGCTCTGCTGCGGCATCGTCTGATGGATTTAGAATTGATTTCACTCCTCCTGAAATTGTTAACGTATCTATTGAATCAGAGACACTGTTACCTCTTAATGAAAACATATCGCTTCGCTTTACGCTTTCAGAAAAAATACTATCGGCAGATGTTAGTGTATTTTCTTCACCGGAGGCGGGTACGAACGTACGTGATCATGTTTTCAACATAGTCGATTCTACTTTGATTCAAGTTGATCTGTCTGCTCCATTTATGAGTGGTGACTTAATACATGTTAATATCAGCCAAATGCTGGATAAAGCCAACAACCAATCTTTAAGATATGAATATGAATATCCTATCAGTCTTTTAGCAGATTTCGATCTTGACGGCTCAATAGATGTCAAAGATTTCAATACCTTTGCTACCGCTTGGCAGAACCAAGATATTCAATATGAGCTTGGTCCAATATCGGGAGAAGCACCATTTTTTACACCCACATTTGACGGAGTGTACGATCTGAGCGATGGGATGGCGTTCTATTTTATGTGGCACTGGCAGCAGGATCAGGTAGGTAAAATCTTAGCGAAGCACGCCGCGTCCTTAGGAGAACCTGTTCAGCTAAATCACACGGCAGATCGTTTTACGATTACGGCACCTAAGAGCGCGCATGCCGCAGAGATCATTATCAACTACGCGCCTTCAGAGGTTAGGTTAGGGCTTGGTAAGATACAATCTACGTCGGGCATCGGAAACAGGCTTGCTAAGGTGGACACCTCAATTGGAAGGATTGTGGTTCATCAGATACTCAGCGAACCTGAAATCCATTTTGACCTATCTACGCTTAGACGCGATGAAAGCATTGTGGATCTTTCGTATACATTCATAACTGAGAATAATGTTTCAATTGCCTCAAGGGCAGTAACCTATAAGCTAAAACCACTCCCTAAAGAATTTGCGCTCAAAGACAACTACCCTAATCCGTTTAACCCATCAACAAGGATTGATTACGATCTTGTATCAACTGAAAAGGTAAGAGTGGTTATTTACAACATCGCTGGTCAAGAGGTTACAAGGCTGGTTAATACTACTCAGGAAGCAGGTTATCATTCGGTAGTATGGACCGGTTCAGATGCAATGGGTGCGCAAGTAGCAGCGGGTATTTATTTTTATCAGATACAAGCCGGTACATTTGTTCAAACCAAAAAGATGCTGTTTTTGAAGTAACTGCTCGTTTGATAAATTCGTCTCAACACTCAACAACTGTCATCTTTGATTTGGATGGAACCTTAATCGATAGCGTAGGAGATATCGCCAACGCTGTCAATGATGTTCTAACAGAATTAGGGTTTCCTACGCACGATATTGAGTTTTATAAGGAAAACATTGGAGGAGGTATTAATGATCTAATCCAATGTTCATTACCAAAAAATCATTCGGTTAAACCCGAAGCCTATATCGAACGGCTTGATTATTATTATATTGATCATCTTAACAAAACCACTGAAGTTTATCCTTATATAATGGATACACTGGATTTTTTACGTTCAAAAAACGTTCCAATGGCTGTAGTATCAAACAAACGCCATCCATTCACGATAGACTCAGTCGATAAATTCTTTAAAGAGTATATTGAGATAGCCATCGGATCTGGAAAGCAATTCCCTTTAAAACCTGACCCAACCAGTTCCCATCATGTTTTAAAGCGATTTAATGCTAAGCCTGAGTTAAGCTACTTTGTTGGTGATACAGAATACGATATCAAGACCGCTCATAACGCGGGGATGATATCGCTCGGTGTTTTGTGGGGAATGAGCGAAAGAGACAAGCTTCAGTCCTTTGGTCCAGACCATTTATTTAGTGAACCTCAAGATATGCTTAATTTTTTTGAAGAAAATCTTTGATTGATATATTTGTTAGTTTTTTAAATAATAGTATAACTTTGTCTATGAAATTTAAAATCTTATTGTTATTTATAATACTTTCCCCTCTCTACGGACAGTGAGCTCTTTGTAGTAATCCATCCTTACCAGTTGGCAAGGCAGACAAAGGCGTTGGGGCTATGAAGGGCGATGTATACTATGGGGTGCAATTCCAGTCTATGATCATAGACTGGTGGCATGATCCTGTTGAAGGAGAGCCTTTCAAGCACAGAGGATTATTAAATTCTCATCTAATAAGTCCGAGTATCATCTATGGTGCTTCTGATCGAATAAATATAATGGCTTCTACCCAGATTGGCATCAGATCTATGACTTGGGATAAAAATCTTAGCTCTATTCACCATAGATCAGAATCAACATTAAAAGGATATAAAAACGCTAAACCTGGTATATTAGGAGAAACTAAAATTTTGTTCAGATATCTCTTAAAAAATGATGGCATTGGTGAAGGTTCAAGGATTATTATGGGGGGTGGTTTGAGTATACCTTCAAAAAGTGAACTAACATCAGATCCATTTTTCTTGAACGGAAAAGAAAAAGAAGACCACAGGCATTTTAGCTTAAGTTCAGGAGCATATAAATATATAATTGAAAGCCAGATCTTTTTTAAACAACCCGTGAACCCTGTATTTTATGGTGGCTTTTTAGTATATGAGCACCCAATTGAGCAAAGTCAGTACGGCTACCGACCACCGCCTTTGTTAAACGCATCGATTTCTGCGACATTCAAACGATTTGATTCAAGGGACACATCTATTGGCTATGGGCTAGGTGTACTACAAAGCGGAAAGGGTTATTGGAACGGTTTTGAAGAGCCCAATTCTCAATCTCTAAGCATTATTCCTAGCCTTTCTTTCCTTGTAAACTCGCGTTTTGGCGCGTTGTCGTTTAATCTTCAAAAACCTGTTTTTGTGAAAGGTGCTTTTATTACCAATGAGGGCAACATCAAACAAGGCAGTAATATTTGGCAATTTGCCATTTCGCTAAGAAAAGTTTAGCAAAAGAATACAGTTTCATTCTTTATCCAGTTGTGCTAGATTTAACAAGTAATTAATCAATAAAGGACATAATTAATATGGACAAAGGCAAAGTAAAGTTCTACAACAGAGAAAAAAAATACGGTTTTATTACCGGTGATGATGGCAAGGATTACTTCTTCCACATTTCAGGAGTATCTGGTGAAGCAGAACTTAACGATGAAGATGCAGTTGAATTTAAAGTAGCTGATGGTGAAAGAGGCCCTAAGGCAGTGGATATATCACCATTATAGATTTCGTAT
>PBPT01000016.1 GCA_002724735.1 Fidelibacterota bacterium
AATCCCCAACTAATAATGTCAGCAGTTTGTCTTTCTGTTAGATCAGGGGATTCAAAGCTGTATAAAACGTACAGTACATAGGCCCATTTCATTCTATTATCCAATCTGTTAGGGTATCAACAGCTTCATCCCACGTCGACCAGTTCATTATGCATCTCGCACTAATAGCCCAACGCTCCTGTTGACCCATGTCTACATTATGTAATACATTTGTACGTACCATTACTAGTTTATCATGCCCTATTGTACACCTGTCTATTTCATCTAATTTTTCTAGTGGTACTTCATCATAGTGTACAGCGTCTGTAAATTTTTTAAGTTCTAGTAGTTCAGATTCATTTTGATCAGCTTTAGGGCGGAACCATGTCATGGCACTGTCATCACCTTTATCTAATATCCAATTGTAACTAGATACTACAGGGTAAAAGTCTTTCTTGTCCATGCTATCGCTTGCGTTAGTTGCATGAAAATTATTTTCATACTCAACCCCCTCTACCCTGCTAGGGCTATCGTTGGGGGCTACGTCTATATGAGCTCCAGGGTGTTGATAGCCAGGTGCTCTCCAAAATATAAGGGCACCGGTAACGTCTAGCCATGGGCATGTTTCTTTAACATAGTCTACCCAATCTTGACTGAAAATTTCATCTTTACCAAACGTCCATATACCCCCGTGGCCTTCTATAAAGATATCAGCCCTATNAGTATTATCAAAGCAGTGTTTTTTGACGTCTATCTTAATAGCATCTTTTGTATCTATATCTAGTCTTACCCAGTTCTTCATATTACTTTCCTACGTTCATAGGAGCATATACTTCTCCGTTATATTTGCTTCCAGTTGCNTTGTCTCCTGTTTCAACNCCATTGTTACAACCAACTACAACAACAGCTAAAAATAAACCAGCATATAGTGTGCCTCTTTTACACCACAATATAAATTGTTTATATGTGCGTTCTGCTTCTTGTTGGGCTAATTCTTTTGGTGTCATGTTACTATCCTTGTTTTAAAACTTTTCATATAGTCCTCCCATGTTGTATGCCATAAGAATCTAGCACTTATAAGCCAACGTTCATTGTCACCCATATCAACAGTATGAGGTATATCTGTTCTCACTAGGGTAGGAGTTTGTCCAATGCATACCCTATCTATTTCTTTTAATTGTTCTAGAGGCCATTCCATNTTACGATCGGTTTCACTACGTTTGGTGCTCACCCCTTCTGTGGTTGGCATGTCATACCATACCATTTCAGCATCATCAGGGTCAACAGTCCAATTTAATCCGCACCCATAAAGTTTATTGTTCTGGCCAAGGTCAACGTGAGCTCCAGGGTGTTGGTACCCACTAGTTCTGTAAAATATTTGAGCTAGATCAACTTGTAATAATAAATTGTCTGCTAGATATCCTAAAAACTTATCTGTAAAAATAGTTTGCGGAGCAATAGTCCAAACACCTACAGTGTTTTCAATGTATATGTTGTGTTCACCCTCACGATAAGGGTCACTTAGTAGGTAATCTTTGAGGTTTAAGCGAAGTGCATTGGTAACATCTAAATCAGTTCTATGCCAATTCTGTTGTTTCATTTGGTTCATTTATCCATTCAACGACTTCTACGTCCCAACAGTCATCAAATGGTACTTTAAAGGTAATATTTGAAACAGTGTCTAACAGTTGTACTATTCTTGTATCAGTATCTCTAACTTGTATAAGCCCAATACTTTCGTAGGTTTTAGGAATGCCGCGGTGCGCCTGTCCAATGGCTAAATTTTTCTCTTCAACAGCTTCATTTGTTTTAGGGTCAACAAATGTTGTTGTTTTAAAACGACATGCCCAACTTTCTCCGGCAGGAATATCTTCTATTTTCATTTAGATCTCCATACAATATATTTACTATTACTTATATTATATAATTTTACACAGATAAATATTTGAGTACAACCGTACGACAAAAGGAGAACTCCAATGACATTACGAAACCTTACGCTTAATCTCGAGGTTGGGCAAAACATTCTTGTGGGCAAAAACAATACACCTGCAACCATAACTAAGATTGAATTTCATGAAAAGTCAGGGGAGGTATCCTTAAATACTACAAAAGGNCCTAGAAGTGCTTTAACCTTTAAGCTTTGTGAATCAAACAATCAATACGAGAGCCCTGCTGACAAATACCGATAAATAACTGTATGCGTGTTGAAGACATATTACAGTTAGAAGAAGATATCGAAGAGTGGCAGGCTACACGTAGTCTTTGCAAGAGTTCTAAACCAGATCATGCTCTTGGTGCTTCTGCATTGGCAAGTTGTAAGAGTCAAGGGTATAGACGCAGAACTGGCAACAAAAGTCATAAAATAGGGCCAAACAAAAGAGTCAAGGTTGGAGGCAAGAAGATCAAGGGAAAAGATTACGGTGGTCCCTTGCCTGACTATAGTTGACATGGTTAGTCCTGGAAAGATATTAGTTGCACACCCAAATCTAGAAAGCGGGTTGTTTGGGAAAAGTGTTATTCTTATTACTGAAGCACACCAAACAGGCACAGTAGGTTTTATAATGAACAAACCTTCTCCGCACAATCTTAATCAAATTATGCAAGAAAGAGGGATCAGTTGGGAACTAGGCGATGTTTTATATCAAGGCGGGCCACTTAATACATCTGCACTAGTAATGGTACATACAGAGGACTTTAGTTCTAGCAATACAATGTATCTTCCTGGAGGTCTTGCTATCAGCAGTGACGAACTAATGATTGAAAAAGTATTAATGGGAAATAGGCCAAATGCTTTTAGGTTAGTAACAGGAATATGCAGTTGGGCGCCTGGACAAATACAACAAGAAATAAATCATAACAAAAGTTGGTTGACAGCAACGCCGAATGATGCTATGCTATTTAATAGTACAGGACTCAAGCAGTGGCGCAAAGCTCTCAATCTTGTAGCTTCGGAGACTACTGCTCAATACTTTTAGGAGAAAGTAAATGAAAGCAGTAACTAAGATACTTGTATTTTGTTCAATTATAGGCATTGCTATATTATGGGCAACAACAATTAAAGCACACGAAGATCCATTAGGACAAATACCTTGGCCCGAAGGTGAAAAGGTACCTTGCATGTGTGAAAATTTAGCTATAGATTATGAGCTATGTCTAAAGGGTATTGGTGCAGAAGAGTGCTTTAAAAAAGTAGATCACGAAACACCCAATCCACTATCACCGTCACCCTTACCAGATCCAAAGCGTATACCTAATGTACCTGAAATGGAAGAAGGTGATCCTTTACCAGAATGGCCAAACGTTGTCATATTTCAAGAAGTTTTACCTTGTCATGATGCAAACACATTTATAACCAGAATGCAAAATGAATTAGGTATGCAAGCATTTGCACAAGGAACTGCCACAGTGAGAAACGGGCAAAACTTTCAATTCAGTGCCCCTGACATGGTTATGCTTGTAAACATTAAAACAGGTGACTATATGATGATGGGTATATGGCCCAACGGTTTAGGTTGTGTGCTAGCAGGTGGCAAAAACTTTAAACCTTATATCNTAGGCGACAAAACCTAATTTTATAAATAGTCATGAAGAGGATATACCATGACAGTAATCAGTCCTATATCTTACTATGCACATTACTTTGTGCCAGGTACTCCAGTGAATGTTTATAAACAGGAAAAAGTTTTTCCGCCTGATCCTATTGCAGTTAAACCAGTTAAAGAAGTAATTGACGAGTTTCGTTCGCATATTAGAAGCACGAAAGGCGCTTGGTATCTTGGCAGTAAACTTGATATGATGGTATGATATACAATTGGATAAATGAACATATTCTTAGGAGAAAGATAAAGGATTTTAAAAAAGATCCTTTGAAATTTGCCAAATGGGTAAATGAAAATGTTGATTCTGATTTTTTAGTAGAGAAAAAAGACAAGGAGGTAGGCGGGCCTGATGGACCAGAACCTACTAGGTTTGGCACTTGGGAAAATAAAGGTAGAGAGATAGATTTCTAATGGGTGACGTATTATTATTAAATGCTGACGCACAACCTACCAGCTACCTTCCATTGTCTGTAATCAATTGGAAAGAAGCAATTACTTATGTTTGGATGGACAAAGTAGTTGTACTTGATTGGTACGATGACTGGATGGTGCGTAGTCCAAATTGGGAAACAAAAGTTCCAGCAGTAGTAATGCTAAAACAAATGCAACGACGGCGTGGCCGTCCTAGATTCTCAAAAACAAACCTTTACATTCGCGACTTATACACCTGCCAATACTGCAACACTACCCACACAAGAAAAGAACTTACAATGGATCATGTTATTCCATTAAGCCTAGGAGGAAAAACAACCTGGGAAAATATGGTTGCCGCATGTGGTCCTTGTAATACATTAAAAGGCAACAAGACACGTATGAAACCTAAATGTAAACCTTACAGGCCTGATTACTATGATCTAGTTGCAAAACGTAAACAATTAGATATGCCTATAAAACATGAAGCATGGAGAACATATATTTGAACGATGAATTTCCTAGTCATAAAGAAGTTTACGAAATGTTCTACAAAACAAAAGGACACATAGATTCCACTGAAGAAACAATATACAGTTGCTATTGGGGATATTTTAAAAGAGCATGGCACAACGAAGAGTTTTATAGTCATGGAGAAGGTTTCGAAGAAGCATATAGGAAAAAATTTGGATGAATATTAGTATAACAACAAAGCCAACAGGAAGAAGTCCTGAAAACAAATGGTACTTTGGATCAAGAGCAGAAGCTTTAGATTTATCAAGACCCAAATACAATAGGATAGGAAATGAAGAAGATTTTTGGGACCTTCATTGGAAAGTATATGAACTAGACTATCCACATGTGCTAGTATTTTATACCTGTGGTATATGTTTTCGTGTACACACCAATGACGATAGGCATGCACAGTTTGTAAGAAATATGTTTACTGTTGAAGATGACCCTTGGGCTCATTCATCTGATTGGGAAATTTATCACAATACAGATTATAAAATAGACACACCTAAAATTTATATTCACTTAAATGAAAAACGTGCGATAATCGTTGGAACGACATTCTTAGGTGAAATAAAGAAAAGTGTGTTTGGTATCTTAAGTTTCGAATTACCAGAACACAAAGTTCTTCCTATGCATTGTAGTGCATTTACATATGAGAATAGTACTAATCTTATGTTTGGTTTGAGTGGCACAGGAAAAACTACACTATCTAGCGATCCTGACTACAAACTAATTGGTGATGATGAAATAGCATGGAACTATGAAGGTGTAAACATGATCGAAACAGGCTGTTATGCAAAGAGCGAAGGCCTATCTCCTGAAACACACCCAACAATATTTGATGCAGTAGAACGTGCGAAATTAAACGATTGTCTAGTTGAAGAAAATCCAGGTGAGGCAAATGCAAGACTTAGTTATCCTTTAAGCTTCGTTGAAAATTCTTGGGAAATGAAAGATCTTGATCACCCTAATAACATTTTCTTTCTCACAATGGATGCCAAAGGTGTGTTTCCTCCGATAAGTAAAATTAGTGGAGATACTGTAAGACGGTTTTTCGAAACAGGATATACAAGCCAAATGCCAGGGACTGAAAAAGGTGTAAATGAAATACGTCCTTTGTTCAGTCCCTGCTATGGTTCACCGTTTATGCCCCGCCATGTTGATGTTTACAGCGATATGTTAATGCATAAAATTGATACGCATAAGGTTAATGTATATCTTGTTAACACTGGAATGGACAAAAATGGTGTGCGTTATCCTTTGGAGTTCACTAGACAATGCGTCAAAGATGCTATTGTTACTGGTAGAGAAGATAATAGTGAAGCAGTTCTTTCAACACTGGAGACACTTATAGAAAGGAAATAAAATGTGGTATGTAATTGTGTTCTTTATGACATTGAACCCATTAGATCCTCAACCGTTATTTGTTTTTACAAATCCTAGTTTTGCAACAGAAGAAGAATGTAGAGCAACATTGACACATCAACCATCAATATACATGTATACACAAAAGCTTAACGAAGCTTACAAAGGCGAATTACCTGGAAGGATACGTGGGGTTAATTGTATTAATGAAGATATAAAACAACAGCTTGACAATATTAATAAAGAGGAAACACAAGGAACATCAATATGATTAAAGTTATAGGATATATTCTTGTTGCTGTATACATTCAATCGGACGGGGTTGTAGATGGTAAAGCATTAGATTATTATACAGATTTAAAAAAATGTTATTATGACGCAGTTGAACATGAATCTCTTGCAGATCCAGGAGTTGGATTTGTTTGCTTAGAAGATTATGTAGTACAATAATGTTAGACCATCTTAGAAAATACATAGGACTATATCTCACAGCATTAATTTTACCTTTCATGTTTGGATATGGCGTCAGTGAAGAACATCCGGTATGGGTATGGTGGATAGCATTTGTATTAATCATATTGAAAACGCCTCCTTACAATATTAGTGATCGTTTTTGGGGAGCCTATAATAGATTATTAGAATGGGTACTAGGACCTTTATTGAATAGAGTGAAAAAATGGCCTTGGTGGGCAAAAACTATATTTGTATTAATTATATTTTACTGTACTGAAACTTACGTCCTATCACCACTAGGTTATACAATGTTACCTTGGCGTATGGACTTTGGATGGTAAAACTTAGCCACCGAAGTGGCTAAGTTCTATTACTGCTAGCCTACCCATTGAATGCCACGATAAAGTCTTTCAACTTTAGCAGGCTGAGTAGATCTTTCTACTGTTTCGTTAGAGTAACCAATACCACGATAGATCAAAGATTTGATCTTAGATGACACATTTTTTGTGTCAGCTTTTGGTGATTTTGATACTTTGAAACCTCTATAGATTAGATCTGTCATTGCTCATCTCCTATTTTGTCTATAAAAGATGCGTTCCTTCGACGTAATAGTCTACTTCCGTTCACAATACTGCCGTGAATGAACGATGTGTAGTCTTTTAAACCATGACAATGGTGTATACGATGTGTTGTATACACATATATTTATACTCTTAATTGGCTTTGGGGGAAGGATTCGAACCTTCACGGTAAATATATTGCAGTATCTTTACCACACGATAAACAGTCGTGCGTGTCTACCATTCCACCACCCCAAACTGGTCAACTAGTTTGCAATTACATGCTTACCGTCTATAACTAAAACTTCTCCTGGATCTTCGTTAGTCATCAAAGGACCCTTAATAGATGTGCCTTTTTGAATCATACCCATTGGCACAGGACGCTTGTATTCAGGATTGACTAAAGTATCCAAAGCCGCAATCATACGAGTCATACCTATGCCGCCGCCAACTCTTGGGAAGAAGTCAAACTTTAAAAACTCTTCTAGTTCTGCTTCTACTCTTTCTTTACCAAATAACTTATACAACAGTTGACTATATTCTCCACCTGTAATAGTATGGAAGGTATCACGCATCATTTCTACATCACATGAACGTTCTGCACTGCCTATTGTTTCCATACCTCCTAATATTACATCAATCTTCTTACTTGTCTCTGCGTTTTCATGTCTACTCATATTCCAAAACGGACTAGTAAACTCTGGGAAATCTGTAATCATACAGCTTTTATTTTGCTTATACATTCTTACTTCGTGATCTGCTTCCAATTCATCATAAGATCCTAGTCCAAAATGCCACTGCCATTCAGCATAAGTTTTTTCTGTAGGTTCATCAAAACCTAAATATTCACATAATTCATATTCCATTGTTTTCAGATCATTAATATCTCCTGGCATTTCAAATTCAAACATTGGAAATATTATATCGTGTCGACCTGGTATTGCATTTGGTTCTTGCCTATATGATGTGGAGACACAAAAAAACCCCTTACTATCGGGGCTACTTAATAATTCGTGTTCCAGCCACATTTGGCCTGTTTGTGGCAAAGGCCAAACTTGGCCTGCGTAATTGTACGTTGCTACATTGAATGGATCTTCGCATGCGGCAAGTATTGATAGTCTGTTTTGTGTATGGACTTCTTCAAAACCTTTGTCCAAAAAAAATGACCTTAAAAGGCCAACTGTTTTTGTAAACTTCGTAGGGGATATTAGTTGCGTCATTTCTTTTTCCTTTTTAGTAAATTCAACCTAAAAAAAATTTGCTCAAAAAAAAATTGAGCTTATTTCTTCATCTGTTTATTTATCAAAGCGACCTATTATGCTGTCATTAAACTTGACCCACAGATACAAAAATCCTAAAACTAACCATGCCCAATTCAAAAAGTCCCATGGCAAAATCATATGATACCAAAAATCCCAATGAAAAGGATGCATTGTGCTATAATCTGTTCCTGTATAATAGTAATGCTTATCCATTTATCTCAAATCACAGTATACTTTTTTTGGGCATTTACATTCATAGCAAATAGTAACCCTATCATCTATTTCTGATTTAGGATGATCGTAAACACATACCCAATGATTTTCTAAATCTGTAGACTTTTCAACTGTACGTAATCTGCAAGGTGTTTCTCTTTTATTTAATTCACCATGTACCTTGCCTTTGCCTGTAGGAATATTACTTTCGTGTGTTTCTGTGTTACAACCAGCAAGTGTAAGGATTAGTAGAATAAAAACATACTTCATCTTCTACGTGGTGCCTTTGCTTTTTCTTTTTGTGCTTTTGCTTCTGCTACACGATCTGCTTCTAGTGCTTTTTCAAGTCTTGTGCCTACCCACACTCCTACTACATAAACAAACACAATCGCTCCGCATATGTATATAAATGTAGCCAATATAATACTCCAACATAAATATTTACCTTAAATACACTGATGATTAACAAGGATCCATTTAATAAAGTCTTACAGGACTTAAAAAAGCAAGGTAGGTACAGAGTGTTTAACGACATAGTTCGTGAACGTGGTGACTTTCCTAAATCAATTTGGTACGGCCCGTATGCAATTAAAAATATTGTAAACTGGTGCAGTAATGATTACCTCGGTATGGGTCAAAATAAAGTTGTCATCGATGCAATGCATACTGCTCTTGATCAGACAGGAAGTGGATCAGGCGGTACGCGAAACATTGGCGGTACTTCGCACTACCACGTAGCATTAGAGCATGAGCTTGCGAAATTGCATGGTACTTCAAGTGCTTTATTGTTTACAAGTGCGTATGTCGCTAATGAATGGACACTGGTTGCTCTAAGCAAAATCATTCCCAACATTATGTTTTTAAGTGATAACTCGAACCATGCCAGCCTGATAGAAGGTATAAGACATAGTGGTGCTCCTAAGGCAAGGTGGAAGCACAATGACCTGAGCGACTTAGAAGAAAAATTGCAAGATTGCGTAGACCAAAATAAGGTACCTTGTATCGTATTTGAATCCGTGTATAGCATGGATGGTGACGTAAGTCCAATTGAAGGTGTCTGTGAGCTTGCCGAAAGGTATAGGGCCATTACATATCTAGACGAAGTACATGCTGTAGGCTTGTATGGGAAAACTGGTGCCGGTATGCTAGATGAGATCGGTATGAACGGTGGAGTTGATATAGTCAACGGAACTCTCGGCAAAGCGTTTGGGGTGCAAGGCGGTTACATAGCTGGTGAAGGGATTGTCATAGACGCAATCAGATCAGTAGCAAGTGGATTTATTTTCACTACCAGTATGAGTCCTGTGATTTNTGCTGGTGCCTTAGCCGCAATTAAATATTTAAAAGATCATAATGAATTAAGAGAGCAACATCAATCTAAAGCAAAAAAATTAAAACAAATGTTAAAAGATGTTGACATAGAAGTTTTATCATGTGCTAGTACTCACATTGTACCTGTTATGATAAGAGATGCAAAACGTTGCAAAAAATATAGTGACGAGTTGCTACATGAATATGGGATTTATATACAGCCCATTAACTATCCTACTGTGCCAGAAGGTACAGAAAGATTAAGGATCGCACCAACACCACTACACTCTGACGCTATGATGAGCGACTTAGTAGATGCATTGGTTAAGGTTATAAAATGATCGCTGAAAGGAATAATATGAATGTAATTAAAAAATATTTTTATCAAAGTTTAGGCTTATTTTGCGTAGGCATGGCTTATGTTGGCTTTGTAACTCCAGGAATACCATTTAGTATATTCTTGGTTATCGCGGCATGGGCCTTTGCTAAAAGTTCACCCCGTTTACATGCTTGGTTATACAACCATCCTTGGTTCGGTGAATTTTTAACAAATTGGACTACGAAGAAAGTATTTCCAACCAAAGGCAAATATTTTATGATAATTGTTATGTCAAGCACATTAGCATTTACATGGTTTACCACAGGCAACGTAAAGGCAGTTCTATACTCAGGCATTTTTATGGCACTAGTAGCAATATGGGCTTGGAGATATCCAGGTTCACTTGAAGAGTACAATCGCAGAGTAATGAATAAGGAGAGGATAGCGTGGCTACGGTAGAGTATGACGATCCACAGATATGGAGTGTCAAGGAATTTTTACAATCAGAAAGAGATGGAATAGCAGAGCTAGTTGAAAAATTAGGAAAAGCAGAACATCCAGATGTTGCTGAAATACAAAAATTAGTAACAGTTGCAGGTTATTTAGAAGACAGAATTGCTGGAAAATACCTTGACACTTGCTAAATACTATGCTATATTATATAGCGTACACACAGACACATAGGAGAATATATAATGACTGTAGAAACAAAATACGGGGCTGACATTCTTAAGCAGACCCAGGCAATGGCAGAAATGGTTAAAGACATGATGCCAAAAGTAACAACAAATAAAAATGGATACGAAATCAGGACAAAAGTCCTAGAGATGGCACAAAGCAATGTATGGCAAGACTATCATGCAAAGTTTGGCGGCTGGGAACAATCTGTAAAACGTGATCCTCAAACTAATGAAATTGTAACATCTGTTACAATGCCAGAAGTACCAGGAACAGATGCAGTATTAGAAGCGGCTGAAAAGTTTTACGATTTCGTAAATGGTAAAAAGTAAATAACAACTAGACAGGATATAAAGGGACATAGTCCTTACAACATATAGGAGTTTAGTAACCCCCGGCACAGGAAACTATGTCGGGGGTCAATCGTTATAGTATCTTAAAATGATGTAACGCCTACTCTTAAATACATTACTGGCTTTAGTTCATGCCAGTAAAACAAAGGAGGTATCCATCATGGAAATCTTAAATAAAATAAAAGGATGGGCAGGAGCGATTACTGAAGTAGGTATTTCACTTATTTCATTGGCAATCGTAATGGAAGTTCTTTTCAACGGCCAAGGCATTCCGTTCTGGCCTAACATCAGTGTCGTAGACAACATAACCGGAATGATAGCTGGACTATCTGCAGAAGGACTTGTTGGCTTAGTCGCTGTTTGGGTGTTATATCATATCTACAATCGCAAGTAAAAATTTATAACACACTAAGTGAGTAGAGCCTTCTCACATGGGCTCTACTCATGATTGTTCAATCCTTTAGCGTATCGGCCATACCATGATTAACATCTGCATGACCTTGTTCGTCTTTGCGTACAGCAACTATCACATCACTTAACTTTGCAGTCTTAGGAAGTTTATAATAATCTATTGCAATTTGCGGAGCATCAATATTTTCAACTTCTCCTTTTTCTATTTCTTCTAGATATTGCGTGTAACTTATTACAGCTTGATCTTCAAAATATCCTATCATTCTGTGTGCAGTGCTAGGAAAGAAAATATAAAGTATCAAATAAAAATGCCAAAAAACAAATTGTGCAAAAGCAATTAATAATCTTTCGAATACATTTGGCTGTGCAATCTCAATAAAAATCATTAAATGCATACGCTCATTTTCGGCTTCGTCTAACAAAGTTTTAATCCAACCCCTTTGATCAGGTTGCATCTTTCTTAAGCTTCGCAAGTGATTCCACATGCCAGCTACCATGCCAGGTACACCTGCCACAGTTTCAAGCACAACAGCTCTATGTCCATAGCGTTTAACAAAAAAAGTATCTGCTAACCATCTAAAAGACATAGTTAAGCTGAAGGCTACACTATCAGAAATGTCACTTCGTTTTACCATTTATCCAATCTGATTCTTCGTCATTGTAAGGCCACATAGTTATCTCCTATAAACCTTGCCACCACGTGCAATGTATCCAATATCAGATCGGCTAATGCCTATGTCTTTAAGCTGTCTATTAGTTAAACTGTTTAAGTCATTATAAACTCCCCAGTTCATGTTTGATCTAAACTTGCTAAAAAATCTTCCTACTGTTTCACAAAATTCACAGTAGTATAATGTTAATGTATTATGCATCAGTCTTTCCTTCCTTTGAAATAATGCTTAGATGGTTCGTAAGGATTTGTAAGTTCCTTCCAAAAGTTTTTAAATAGCTTCCACATATTATAATTGTGCAAGTGATAACCACATGCAACCAAAAATTACTCCGCCTAGTCCAAACATAAGGACTGCTTCGCAGAATTCTCCAGTGCATCTAGCTTGTAGTTCTTTAATTACTTTAATCATGATCTCCGTTCCTGTGTGTGTTGATCTTTCCTCACATTGAGAAGCATGCCTCTCCCATATGATTCTGTGATCATTAGTGTTAATAGTAAAACCAAGCAGACCCCTGCTTGATAATTGAATCTGAATTTAGGATCGCTCCCGTACAGCCGCAAGCTCTAGCATGAGCCTTTTAGCTATGTCATGATGACCTTGTCTAGTTAATTCGTTAGCCGCTCTTGAGTAACTTATTATCTCAACTGTCTTCATTATTCCTTGCCATATGTTTGAAAAGATATGCATTACACCCACCCTTTCAAATTTGGATTAGACTGGGGTGCTTTGTCATGAGCAATCATATACTCATAGGCATAGCGCCAATCTTTACCGTACTCTGTTTTAGCCCATGTACGATAACTGTTTTCCTTGGATGTTTTAGATCCAAACAATCGTCGTAGGACTTTAGACACATTTTTCATTGTGAATCTCCTGTTTCTAAAAATGTTGGATGCTTGAGGAAAGCAATACCCCGAGTCTTTTCTCGGTGTCAATGTCGCTTTGGACATCGTCAATTGCTGTTTTAGGAGTGCTTTCAACTCCCTGGTCTATCCCTAGTGTCTGTGTGTGGTTACATTGCTGTAACAAACTTATTTATCATTCGATATAATAAAATCGTGCAATTTAGAGCTGATAAACCACGATTTTTCTATTTTTTTTATTAATATCTGGTATGCACAATATGCATAGTATCTTAACATAGTATTAATAAAATTAATATGACTGTAATCTTAGATTAATCTTTGTATAATAAATATGATTGGTATAAAGGTGAATTTATACCCTACAACTATGATGGCCCAACAGGGCATTACCATAGAGGATAAAAAAATGAAACACATATTAGTGGCGCTCTTTACGGGTGCTTTTTTCTTTTGTGCTCCTGCTATTGCAGAAGAATCAGAGCACAACTACAAGGCAAAAATAGACGACTGGGAATATACCTATAGGCATAGAGAAGGTCGTTGGCATTTTGAAGTAGGCAACAAGATAGGTCCAGTTGAAGTAATGTATCGTTATGCTGATCAGCGTAGCTCAATAGAAAACCGTATAAAGTTTACTTGGGCATTTCTAGAACTAGATGATCTGACAGTAGAAGGCAGAATGGAATTTAGGGGTTTTGATAACAAAGAGTCACATTGGCGTTATCGTTTTATTACAGAATATACTCCACACTTGTTTGGAGATTTTTATCTGTATGTAAAATGGCAACCACGTTGGGCGTTAAAAGACGCAGGTGTAAAATTTGACTCAAGAGATCAATTAGGCATAACCTACAAAAAGAACAATTGGAAAATTACTCCTTTTATTGAACGCAATGGCACAGAAGGTTATGGCTACAAACAGACCGTTTACGGTACGCATTTTGAGATCAAATTATAAATAGATTTGAGGCAGGAATGTCTCATCCATATGATGGCCCAACAGGGCATAACCATAGAGGAGAAAAAAATGGTAAAATCATGGCTCGCCGCACTCGTGGCGGTATTTGCAGTTGCATCCGTAGCTGAAGCACGAGAAATTAGAATTGTAGGATCCTCTACAGTTTATCCTTTCACAACAATCGTAGGAGAAACATTTGCCGCAGAAGGTAACACAGCTCCTGTAGTTGAGTCAACTGGTACAGGTGGTGGTATGAAACTGTTCTGTGCAGGTACAGGCGATTCACATCCTGACTTTACAAATGCAAGTAGAGCAATCAAAAGCAGTGAAGTTAAAATGTGTGATGAAAATGGTGTGACTCCACTAGAAATGTTGGTAGGATATGATGGCATTGTTTTTGCAAACAGCAAAGATAGTGCAGTACTAGAAGTTACTCCAAAAGAATTATTTCAAGCACTAGCTAAAGATGTTCCACAGGATAACGGTAACTTAGTACCAAACACATTTACACATTGGAATCAAATTAACAGCAGTTTTCCAGCAATTAAAATAGAAGTGTTAGGACCACCTCCTTCAAGTGGAACACGTGATGCATGGGTAGAGCTTGTAATGGAAAAAGGTTGTAAGACTTACGACTGGGTTAACGCAATGAAGAAGGTAGACAAAAAAGCATACAAAGGTATCTGTCACGGTATTCGAGAAGATGGTGCTTATGTAGAAGCAGGCGAAAATGATAATTTAATTATTCAGAAGCTTACTAATAATCCAAATGCTTTCGGAATCTTCGGATATTCATTCTTAGATCAAAACACAGATGTAATTCAGGGATCTCCTATTGCAGGTGTAATTCCAACATTTGAATCAATTGCTGACGGTTCATATCCAGCAAGCCGTGGACTATATGTATATGCTAAAAAAGAGCATATGGGTGTTATCCCAGGTATGACTGAGTTTATGGAACTTTATCTTAGTGATGACGTGGCGGGAGAAGATGGTTCATTAGGTGATGCAGGACTTATTCCATTACCACAAAAAGAACTTGACAAAGTACGTGAAACCGTGTTAAACTAACAGTAATAGTTAGGGGTGGGTAGCACTTGCCCCTAACATTCTTTCAAAAGGATTAATATGCTTATATGGATAGGTCCAAAGAAAAAGTCCAACGGGATTAACGAAGATTATTTTAAATTCTTTTTTAGATTATCTAGTTGGATAACAATAGGTATAACATTTGCAATTATAGCAAGTTTATCGTACGAAACAATAAAATTCTTTACGCTTATAGATCCAAGAGAATTTTTCTTTAACACAACATGGTCCCCACAGACAGCTTTTAGGGCTGACAGTGTAGGAAGCTCTGGTGAGTTTGGGCTTATACCTTTGTTATGGGGTACCTTTTTTATTACAACAATAGCAATGTGTATTGCTGGACCGTTAGGATTGCTTTGTGCTATTCTAACAGCAGAGTATTTAAAACCAAAAGTCAGAATAATAGTAAAACCTTTACTAGAAGTTCTAGCAGGTATACCTACAGTGGTGTATGGTTTCTTTGCCGCGATTGTATTAGGACCTTGGCTTAGACAAACTGGGGTTACTTTAGGATTAGATGTCAGTACTGAATCTGCTCTTGCGGCAGGCCTAGTGATGGGTATAATGATTATACCTCTGATAAGTTCTATTACAGATGATGTACTTACCGCAGTACCTAGTGCAATGCGTGATGGTGCTAGAGGCGTAGGAGCAACAAGAGAAGAAACAATCCTATCAGTTGTATTACCTGCCGCACTTCCCGGAGTAGTTGCAGGATTTATAATGGCTATTAGTAGAGCAGTAGGCGAAACTATGATTGTAGTCATGGCCGCAGGACTTGCCGCCAACCTTACGATTAATCCTCTAGAAGCAGTTACCACAGTAACAGTTCAAATTGTTACACTACTGATTGGCGACCAAGAGTTTGAAAGTGCAAAAACTCTAAGTGCTTTTGCATTAGCATTTACTCTTTTCACAGTTACATTTATTTTAAATTGGATAGCATACAGGAATTATAAAAATGCAGTCAACAGACTTAGACAATAAAATAACAGGACGCAGGCGAGTAGTACAAAAAAGTCTTGAGTATGCATGTTATAGTGCAGTGACATTGACTGCTATTTTAATGATTATATTTTTTGCTACTTTAGGTTACAGAGGAATAGGAGCATTTACTCAAACAAAAATTGAAGTTGATGTAGTAGAAGTACAAAGCACAAGTAAAAAAAGTATTAATGAAGCAATGTATAGACTAGTTAAGGAACCTGATCGAACGACTAAAAAAGGATTAAGGCAATTAGTTACACCAAATGCTTATAGCACAATAGATATTACAGAAGCAGGTACTTATGTTCTTGTAGCACATACTAACGTAGACATGTACGTTAAAGGAGTATACGACAAATTAACAGATTCGCAAAGAGAAATAGTAGACATATTAATTTCTGACGGCAAAATATATCGCACATGGAATTGGAGCTTCTGGACAAACTCAGACAGTCGATCTCCTGAGATAGCAGGCATCTGGGGAGCAATGGTAGGTACATTCTACACAATAGGACTTGCATTGATATTTGCATTTCCTATAGGAGTAGGTTGTGCCACCTACATGGAGGAATTTCCAAAGAAACGTAATTCTTGGGCTTATGATTTTATGGAGATCAACATTAATAATCTTGCCGCAGTACCTAGCATAGTTTATGGTTTACTAGGACTTGCGGTGTTTATACAATTTTTTGGTATGCCTCGAAGTGCGAGCCTAGTTGGAGGATTAACTTTAGGTATTCTCACATTGCCTACAATAGTAATCGCATGTCGAACAGCATTAAGAACTGTGCCACAAAGTGTTAGAGATGCTAGTAATGGACTTGGTGCTAGTAGACTACAAACGACAATGTATCAAGTACTGCCTGCGGCACTGCCTGGGATTATCACAGGAACTATTATTGGAATTGCAAGAGCAATAGGAGAGTCAGCGCCTCTACTAATGATTGGTATGGTTGCATTTATTCTTACTGCTCCAACTAGTATATTGGATCCTGCTACAAGTTTGCCTGTGCAAATTTATCTATGGGCAGACAGTCCAGAAAGGGGATTTGCTGAAAAGACTAGTGCGGCTATCTTAATATTGTTATTAATATTAGTAACATTAAACTTATTAGCTATTTGGCTAAGGAAGAGGTTTGAAATAAAATGGAAATAGAAACTAGAAATACACTTACGCTCACAAAGAGCCAAAAAATAGAAGTTCGTAATCTTAATATTTGGTATGGAGATGCACATGCTATTAAAGATGCAAGCTTAAAAATTAGAAAGAACAATGTGACCGCACTAATTGGTCCGAGTGGTTGTGGTAAAAGCACATTCTTACGTGCCTTAAACCGAATGAATGATTTTATTGATGACTGTGTTACAAAAGGTTCTGTTGGCATAGATGGGACTGACATCTATAGAACACAATATACAAATGTAAACAATTTGCGTAAGAGTGTTGGGATGGTTTTTCAAAAGCCCAACCCATTTCCGAAATCAATTTATGAAAATGTCGCATACGGCCCGCAATTACATAGGATGCATGAATCAAAGGCACATCTTGATGAAATAGTTAAAAACAGTTTACAGAAAGCTAACCTGTGGGATGAAGTAAAAAATAGGCTTACATCAGAAGCATTTAGTTTAAGTGGAGGTCAACAACAGCGATTGTGTATTGCTAGAACCCTAGCAGTTGATCCACAAGTTGTATTACTTGATGAGCCATGCAGTGCTTTGGATCCTATTAGCACTAATGCTATTGAACAACTAATACTTGAACTTAAAAAGTCTTACACTATTGTTATGGTTACTCATAACATGCAACAAGCCAAACGTATAAGTGATACTACTGCTTATTTTCATCTCGGTGAAATAGTAGAAGTAGGAGCCACTAAAAAGATATTTGGAAATCCTAATCACAGATCAACGAGGGCTTATGTAAGTGGAGAATTTGGTTAAAGCTCTTGACAATATTAGTATTAGATAGTATACTATAAGAAACAATTACGGATCTACCTATGAAAATAGCAATAGCTGGATATGGTTATGTTGGTAAGGCTGTTGAAGCTTATCTACAACATACTGGTGCTACGACTAAAATAGTTGATCCTGAATACTATAGAATACTAGGTAAAGATCTTACATGTGGACTTAAGGTATCAGATACAAATGCCGATGGTGTTATCATTTGTGTTAATACTCCGCAGGCAGAAAATGGTGAGTGTGATATATCAAATGTTATTGATGTTTTAGGTGATACACATGCTGAGAAACCAGTACTAATAAAAAGCACTATTAGCTTAGAAGGTTGGAAACAAATCAAGGAAATATTTCCAAGCCATACAATATCTTTTTCACCTGAGTTTATAAGAGCAGATACAGCTATAGAAGATATGTTGAATACCAAAACTATATACATTGGTGGAGGACATTATTACTTTTGGGAAAGGGTATTTCAGCGAACCACTAAATTATCAAAAATTATACATGCTAAGCCAGAAGAACTAATATTAGCTAAATATTTTCGTAACAGCTTTCTAGCTACTAAGGTTGCTTTCTTTAATCAAATTTATGATTTATGTGAAGCAACCAACATAGACTTTTCTAAAGTCTCAACACTAATAACGGAGGACAGCCGTATAGGACAAAGCCACACTGAAGTAACAACTGAACGGGGCTTTGGAGGCCACTGTTTCCCTAAAGACACCCAAGCAATTATAAAGACAGCACACAGGGAAGGTGTAGACCTTTCGTTATTACGAGAGGCTATACGTTATAACAATAACATTAGGAAGGGTACCACTTGAAAATGAAAATCATAACTGGAAATTCAAACCCAGAGTTAGCGGAAAAGATAGCAAAACACTGCTTCGCGACACTGGTTCCTGCCAACGTGAGTGCGTTTGCAGACGGGGAAACAAGCGTAGAGTTTTTAGAAAATATTAGAGGTGAAGATGTTTTTATTGTAAACTCAACATCAACACCAGTAAACGATAGTTTAATGGAATTACTTATAATGATTGATTCTGCTAGACGTAGTTCAGCAAAAAGGATTACCGCAGTTATTCCTTACTTCGGTTATGCTAGACAAGATAGAAAAAGTGCAAGTCGTACACCTATCACTGCTAAACTAGTAGCAAACTTGCTTACCACAGCAGGAGCAGATAGAATACTTACTATGGACTTACATGCTGGTCAAATTCAAGGTTTCTTTGATATACCTGTGGACGATTTAACCAGCAGGAAAGTTTTTGCAGAAGACATACAGGCTAGGGTGAATGTTGACGAAGGCACAGTATTTGTATCTCCAGATGCAGGCGGTGCCGTTCGTGCTAGAAAGTTTGCTGACATGTTTCATGCAGACATTGCTATCGTTGACAAACGTAGGCCGGAGGCTGGTGTTGCAGAAGTAATGGCTCTTATCGGAGATGTCAAAGACAAACATGCAATCTTAGTAGATGATATTGTAGACAGTGGCGGAACATTATGTAATGCCGCAAAAGCAATAATGGATGCTGGAGCATTAAGTGTAAGGGCATATATTACTCACGGAGTGCTTAGTGGAGAAGCTACTAAGAAGATTGAAAAGAGTGTGCTAGAAGAATGTGTAGTTACAGACAGTATCAACACTAGAGATATTAGTAAAATGAAACGTGTCAGAGAAGTAACAACAGGTTCTTTATTTGGTGAAGCTATTCGTAGGGTAACAAATGAAGAAAGCGTAAGTTCTTTGTTTATCTAAACTTGTAGAGTTTCTAATCCTTTAGACGCCTTTTCGGTATGTTCTACATATGCATCTATTGAATGATCTGAAAAGCTATCAATTTTTCCTTTTTTGATGCCTCTCCATATTCCTCTAAATCTATCTTTCACCCTTTGCCAGCCAGTAAGCTTTCGTACATTTCCCCATGTATTCAAATAATGTTCCATACCATGATGTCTGTAGCCCATAATATTCAAAGGGACTCTTGTTACAATATCGTTATTGTTTACCCACCTAATGTGCCTTACTCCTAGCGAGTTGCAATATTTAGACCACCCTACTCTTGGACTACCGTAAGTATAAAGTTCATGCGGGTTTTGAATATCTTCACAATGATAACATCTACTTGCCATTATAGTGGCCATAGCCGCTCCTAACGAATGTCCACAAAACCAAACTGTTTTATTTGCATTTGCCTTTCGTTGTATATCTTCTAGTATCATAGGCCATAAGTCGTCAACTTCAGTTTTGAAACCGTGATGTACTCGTGATACTGTTTCTGCAACAACAGGATAAGCTTTGAGGTCAGCTTCAATATCACTATATTGCGTAGGCTGTGTTCCTCGACAAGCTATTACCATGTCAGTCTTATTTTGGAAGCGATATGCCTGAGCACCGTCTCTATCATAAAATTCTACAGTTGTATAACCTAATTTTTTTGCTTGCTTCTTTGCTTGATCTATGTTATAATAAGCATACTTTGATAGTTTTGCAAACAAAAGTGAACGTCCATAGAGGTCAAGATCTAATATACTCGGCATATAATCTCCTTTCGAATAGTGTTTGGGATAATACTAGTTATCATTACAGTGATATTTATGACAGAAATGCACTAAATACATTAAGGAAGTGCGAGTAAAAATATGAAGAAACGTACCAGATCAATATTAGACGAACTAAACCAAGTACATGGTAAAAGAGACAATGACTTGTTTATTGATTCTACGGCAAATAATATTATAGAAAGTGCAATCAATTTACTTAGTCGTGTACATAGTCACTATGATGTTGACACAGCTTCAGAACTTGAAAGGCGTTTTATTAATAGTATAAAATCAGGCGATCCTAGGAAGTTTCGCAGAGCAATTCAAAGAATACGTGAAGGAAAAACAAATGATGTTGAATGAAGGCGGTAAAGCATTCCCTGATGTTGTGCCATTTGATCACAAGATAATTAAGAAAATTCAAAAACCAATCGACAGTGTTTTGAAATCGGTAGGTGCAGAATCAAGAGCTATAGGATCTGGTGCAACTCCAACTCCTGGTAAAATGAGTGGAGACTTAGATGTTATTGTTGATGCCGATAAGATACAAGGGCATTTTAACAGTGCAGATATTCCTACTGCTAGAAAAGACCTAAGGTCACTTTTTGATAAAGCAGGATTACAAACAACACAGTCGGGTAATAGCGTACATGTAAGAGTCCCTATCGGAAAAGAAGCACACCAAGTAGACATTATGATTGTGCCTAATGCAGAAACAGCCGCTGGTTTTCATACACACGAAATACCAAAGGATAGTCCTTATAAAGGAAAACACAAACAAATTGCTGTGGCGTATTTGGCTAAAAATCATCCAAAAAGCTTTAAGTGGTCACCTTACAAAGGCCTAGTAGATAGACAAAGCGATGAATTAGTTTCTAACAATTTAGACGAAATTGCAAAAATATTAATTGGTCCTAAAGCAACCGCAAAAGATCTAGGTAGTGTTGAAAGTATAGCAAAAGCACTAGGTAAAGAACGTGGTGATAAAATGATGGCAGACCTTACAAGTGATAAAGGATTTAATCCTCCACCTAAAGAGTCTCTAGCTGACAGACAACTAAGACGTATCAAAGAACTTTTACCAAAATGAGATATCATGAATTTAAATATTTGACCGAAGCAAAGGTAGGGAGAGAGTATCAACATCTCGAAGACCTAGTTTTTGTTGATGGCTCTAAGGGTGCATTGAAAGCGGCTGATATTTTAGATGATCTTGGTACTGATTCTGGTGACGTTGCAATTAAATGGGACGGTAACCCTACATTATATTGGGGCAGAGAACCAGACGGACAATTCGTGCTTGTAGGAAAGAATGGTTGGGGAAGAAATAAATCCACCTCAGCAGATAACTTATCTAAATTTATAAAAAATACAGGCAAAGGCGAAGACTGGAGAGAGAAGTTTGGAAATGATATGGCTGGTGTTTTTGATGTTATGAAGTCTGCAACACCACCTAACTTTAGGGGGTACGCATACGGAGACTTACTATATCATCCAGGCAAACCATACACCGCCGCAGAAGGCGCAGTAGAATTTACTCCTAATCTTGTCAAATACACAGTGGATACAAAAAGCGAACTTGGGCAACGCATAGCGGCCTCACAGGTTGGTGTTGTAGCACATACAATATACGACAGTTTTGGGAGTAAACAAAGTACACCAATAAAAGATGTAAGTATTTTTAATAGTAAAGAGGTAGTAGTATTAGGACAAACTTATGTTACACATCAACCTAAAGTAGATACAAAGGAAACTAATGCTATTCGTAAAAAAGCAAGTGCAAGTGCCTCAATTATTGATACTTTTCTTGCACCTGTAAAAGGATTAAGTGATATGAAAAATATCATTTATACATATGTAAATCATATGACTCGTACACAGCAACTTAAAAATATAGAATCAGGATTTTTTGATTGGCTAAGTACAAGTAAAGTAAGTGCAAATAAGCAGGCTAAGATAAAAGCTATGAGTGATGCGTCACCAAAAGCTCTTCCTGGAATATTTGGACTTGTCAAAACGATAATGGCTGTTAAAGACAATATCATAGATCAATTAGATTCCGCAGATGCAGACGTTAAGGCAACAACAAGAGGCGATAAAGGCGGCGAAGGATATGTCGCACAAAAGAATAAAATCAAACTTGTACCTCGTGCAAGATGGCAACCAAACTAAGGAGTTAGAAAAAATGAAAATACATGAAATAGTAGAAGGGTATTACGATGCATCACCTTTTGCACAGAAGATGGCAAAATATGGTCGTAGACTAATGCAAATGGGACAAGGCAGTGGAGAGCCTGGTAGCCTAGCAAAAATGTCAGATGAAGAACTAGGCATGATGAATAAAATGGGATCACTTGGTTCAGCTCTTTCAAAAGTAGGAACACCTTTCGGTATTAAAGATCCATCAGAGAACGATGGAGTCAGCAGTCCAAAGCAAAGGCTTGCAAAGTTTTTTGCTGAACTAGAAAAGGCAAGTGGTTGTGATAAAGCAATGTGTATGAAATTGCTTAAAAAAGCAGAAGCCGCAGGCGATATAAAATCCAAAGTTCCTGATCCAGAACCTCAAGACGATGGTGATGACGAACCAGAAGATAAAGCACCTAGTGATGATGAAATTGATAGAGACGCAGTAGCATTTGCAAAAGGTTAATTTTAATGGAAGATACTGCAACACTTGATATAGAAACACAAACAGAAACAGAAGACACTGCATTTTCTTTTATAAAAGACTTGCATGAAGCTCGCATGACCAAAGATAATGGCAGTGCAAAAAAGCTTACTTTTTCTGATTGTTGTGAAAGACTTTATCTTTCGTTGCTAATACTAGAAACGATGCGACAGTTTCCTGACTTTAAAGGTCCAGTACAGAGGTATGCCAAAAAAACTATAGGATTTGAAACTTATAAGTTCTACAGAATAATGGCAACAGATCTATATAACTTTATATATTTTATAGTTGGTACGGATTCAGCACAGGATAAGTTAAAAGATCCAAAGTCAGCTAAAGAAATGAAGCGTAATACAAGAGTACCTGTAAATGACCTAAATAGATATATTAGATCATTAGCATCTGGATCATCTACTGGTCCTGGATCATTATTCATAAAACTTGAATCTGCTTTAAGAATTACTAACTCCGACTATAAAGCAGTTCGCAGAAGTGTGATGAACTGGGATAAGCAAACACGATCAGAAAAACGACTTGTAGCAACACGTTTGATATTTGCGGCAAGAGCAAAACTTAGAAGTTCAGACTTAATTGATGATTTTGAGAAGTGGGCCGCAATTAAAAACATGGAGAAAGCTAGTGTAACTGATCCGGAACCTACAGTATCAAAACCAGACCTAGCAGGCTCACAACAGAATTTAGCACTATATAGATATCTTGTAGGATCTAAAAACTTAGCCCTTACAAAACGTTTCTTACAACAGGCAAGCAATGGACAAGCCGCGAGCAGTGGCATGGTGCAAGCATATATGCCTGCAATAGAAATGATTGATGATATCGTGCAAGCAGGCCCTGCATACGTAAATAACCTACGTGCATTGCATAAACGAGCCAAAAAGAGCTAAAACACCCTATATTTTACCATATAAATGATAAATAAAAGTATACAAAGAAGGAGAGGCCTTCTTTAGTCATTAGAGTATAGGAGAATATAAAATGGCAGCAGTAACAAGAGTAAATGGTTTGGGTCATGCCCACGCTACACTATATAGCACAGCTAATATTGGCTTTGCAGTAATCGACGCAGGTGCTTCATTGGCAGCTAAAGGCGGAATTGGTTCAACAATTGAAGCAATCGCACAAGCAGTTAATCCAATTGCACTTGATTCAGAAGGCACAGCTGGTTTGGTAAACATCTGTTATGATGCTTCACAAACTAATGCCGCTGGCCTACAAGTTATTGTAAGAGGACTAGGAACAGTTGATTCAATCGACCTTTCTTCTGCTACAGTAACTGAAGGCGGACAGTTTATCGTAAGTGCATAATTTACGTAACTAAAAATAAAATCTACCTTAGGATTTTTAAGAGCTCACATTTATGTGGGCTCTTTTTTTATGTCTGTAAATACTGTATGGACACTTTCAGACTGATTACATTAGTAGACATAACCGAGACTGGTGCTAGACGTGGGGAAGATCCTGTAGAATTTAGGCAACAACAAAACTTTCTTTCAGTATTGCAGACGATAGGTTTACGCACAAATCTTGATTATTCTTCTGGTCCTATACAAAAAAAGGGTCAATCAATTAAAAATAATTTAGGGTCAGAGTATAAAGGACAACAATCTATTTGGCAGTTTGATTTTACTATTCCTGCACCTGATTCATTAACTGTAGACATGTTAAACAACGATTTTAATTTAATTCCTATAATTACAAATTTAACTGAAACAGCTGAATTTAAAAACAACGTTTTTATCACCCAAAATGATAAAATATCTAATGTTTATTTCGAACTTTTGGATAAATAATATTGTTAGACAAAAACTATCCAGGCATCTAAAAAGACCCATTAAGGCCAACTAAGAGTTTACTTAATAAACTTACTGAGCGTAAGTAATCGGAGATATAGATGGCTGGAGCCACAGAATTAGAAAGAGAGAACCTTGAAGCACATGTTGATTTATGTCAACAAAGATATGAAGCTTTAGAAGGTAGACTCACAAAAATAGAAGAAAAAGTAGATAGCATTCATAAAGATGTTGTCGAAGGCCAAAAGAGTATGACAAAAGTCCTCATTGGCGCCGCTGGCACGATCGTAGCCGGCTTATTATCCACTATCATTGTTTTAGTAATGAACCTTTAAAATCCGCTAAATAACTATATGTTATTACGGGAACTATACATACCACCTAAAGATGCCGTTGAAGTAGAGAATCCTAAAACAGGATTTACCTACAAGGTTGACAAAAAGAAAGCTAGGCAACTTGTACGCAAGCATGGCTATAAAGTTGTCGCTGTTCATCATGAGGATGATATCGGCGAAGGTCCTACATGGGCTAGGTCAGGTAAGAAAGTTGTACGAAAGTATAGATGTTCAGGTGGCCCCCGCAAAAACAGAATTGTATCTAAATTACAACAATGTTTTGCTCCACCTAATGTTAAAAAACGTATGGCACTTAAAAGGATAAAAGCAAGATTAGGTTCAAGAATAGCTAGGAAAGCTAAGAGAACAAAAAGAATTAATCCAGCATCAATAAGAGTACAGCGTTTAAATAAAGCTACAAGAAGGCGATAAAATGCTTATTCGCGAAATAACAGATACTGTAGAAGGTGCAACACCCATATTTGCCAAGAAAGGCACACAGGTTGTACGTAAATACAGATGTACAAGTGGTACAAGGAAAGGAAGAATAGTATCCAAACCTAAAACTTGTACAGCGCCTAAGAATGTTAAAGCTATGACTACAATGAAAAAAACTAGGCGTAGCAAAGGAGCAACAGTAAATATTAGGGCAAATAGAACAAAAAGGACTAGTCCAGCTAGCCAAAAGTTAAAAAGATTAAACGTAGGTTCTAGGAGAAGGATAACTCCAAAGAAAAGGCGCGGAGCAAAAAGGAGATAGTAAAATGAAAATGTCAGATATCATAACAGAAATAGATCAAATTTTACAAATTGAAAAAGATGACGACAATGAAACTGTCCTTATTGATCCAAAAACTAAAATTAAAACTGTCGTACCAAAAGATCCTAGCAAGCCAGGTGCTATTGCAAAAGATGAACGCGGCAATTTGACATTAGACACAAAAACCAAAGGTACTGTAGATCGCGGGATTAAGCCCGGAGACAATGTAACAGTAAAAAACGCATAATGAAGGTAAATGAGCTCATAGACAATTTTGAGATTTTCACCACCAACGAGGAAGGTAGCCTATTGGAAAGACTAGGCTCAGAGCCATTACCATTATCATCATTCACAGAACACGATCAAGTCATAATTAATAACCTTATACGTAAGAGTGTTATAAGTAAGATAAGCAATCCAAACAATAGTTCTGTAATGGTGATGAAGAATGATTTCGAATAATCTATTAAGTGACCTTGAAGATATTGTTAATAAAGGCTTAGAAGATAGTCCTATTCCTCATGCTAAAGGGAATAGTATAAGAATAAAACAATATATAATAAGAAGTAGTAAAGCAGGTTACTTAATTTATGATAGCACAACTAATAAGCAAATACATAGGACACAATTTAAATCTGTGGCTGTAGCTATTGCAAAAAATCTTGCTGATCGTAAGAAACATAGGGTAGATGCAATATTAAATATTGAAAATAACCTAGCAAAACACTATAATGATGCTGTTTTTTACAAACATGCTATTAGAAAGACGGATTGTGAGAGCAAAAAACTTACAAGAGAGACAAGATTACAAATTTCTTTGGAAGAAGCCCAAAGAATAAGAAACAAATTAGATGAGTATATCTTCGCCTAAATGATAAATATACATATAACGGATAGTCAAGGAACACTAAAATGAAAGTTAGAGAATTTACAAAACCAGTTACAGCTGATAAGCTTAATGAAAGTTTAGCTAGTCGCTTTGGATCTAAAATTGATCTAGAAGCTTTTTCAACAGAGCAACTAGAAGATGCAAGAAATAAAGTAAGAACAGCTTTAAGTCAGACAGAAACAAATGAAGCTTTTGACGCAGTACAAGATACAACTTATCAAAAAAATAAACTATTCCTTGACGTTTTAAACACAGCTATTGCAGAGCGTGATGATAATATTGTATCCGAAATTGACGAAGCAGTACAGGAAATAAAAGAAGGCGAAGAAGACAAAGCCGAACTAGTTATGGCCGCAAAGGACATGGTAGATAGACTTACTGGTTGGATGGAAGATACAGCTGAAATGCAAACAGAATCAATGCTTGAACTAGCAGATGCTATCCGTGATGAAATGGGTAGCGAAGCATCTGAAGCATTTACAAATTTAGTTAAACCTGCACTAGAATCCATGTATGAAGTAATGGAAACAACACGTGGCACACTGACACAAGGTGTAGGTCAGCTTACAGGAGAAGCACAACCAATGGACACAATGGGTGCTGAAGATCCTGCCGCAGAACCAGAAATGGAACCAACAGTTGATGCAGACGCAGAACTTGCTCCAGGAGAAGTAGGTATGCCTGATGATGACGGTATGGGAGCGGCTGATGCTGCCGCTGGTGGCGAAGAAGAAGCTGGCAGAGAAAAACGTGAGTCTGTAGAGCGTTCAAAAAAAAAGTCATAGAAGCTGTTGACAGCACATCAATATTTCAAATCTTAGATCATTTAAAAGATACTGATCGCACAGTGTTAAGCATTAAAAAATTGGATAAATTTATGCGTAATACTGGACGCAACCAATTTAGCTTTGATGTATTTAAAGCCGCATATGACGAAGATCCCCGCATTCAAAAGATTGTTAAAAACTTTGACAAAGAAAAAATCGAACTTAAAACTTCTGAATTAGATGATGTGCCTGCAGATGCCAAAAAACCAGACGCAGATAATACTGTAAGTTCAATGGCAAAACGTGCTACCGATTTAGGTTAATTAGAACTTGACAACTTGTTGATTTTGTGTTACTATAGTAGTTACGCATTGGAAAAGTAATGAGTAATAAAGAACAATATGACAGAATAGTCCAAAATATTAAACAGGTTTTAGACAACTATGTTGCTCCAGCCGTAGCTGGACACGGCGGCTTAGTAAATTTTGTAGATTTTCAAGATGGAACATTAACACTCGAAATGAGTGGTGCATGCTCAGGCTGTGCAATGTCTGCTATGACACTTCAACAAGGAATAGAAGGTATTATGATATCTATGGTTCCTGAAGTAAAAACTATAGTAGGTGTTGACGATCCAAATTCCGGTGTGAGTCCTTTTATGAGTCATAACTATGGTTATGACCCCCAAGAATATTGGGATGACAAAGACGACATTATAGCTACTGACAAATAGGATTCCCATGTCATTAATAACCGAGAAGTTTCAATATACAAAATTAGAACGAGTAGAAGTAAACGGAAAAAGAAGATACCTTACGCCAGGTGGCGGAAAGGTAGCAAGTGTAACTACCATACTTGATGCTACAAAAGATAAATCCCATTTAATTGCTTGGAAAAAACGTGTAGGTGAAAAGAAAGCACAGGAAATTGTTACCGAAGCATCAGGTGTTGGTACTCGCATGCACAAATACCTTGAAGATTACATAGAATTTGGAGAATGGCCTACGCCAGGATCTAATCCATATGCAAAACAAGCACATCAAATGGCAACTGTTATAAAAGACAATGCAATGAATGATGTAGACGAAATATGGGGAAGTGAAGTTCCCTTATATGTTCCTCAAATGTATGCCGGAACAACAGACTTAGTAGGACAATATAAAGGCAATCCATGTATAATGGATTTTAAACAAACTAATAAGCCAAAAAAACCTGAATGGGTATATGATTACTACTTACAATTAACAGCATATGCTATTGCCCACAACGATGTTCATGGCACTGATATACGTGAAGGACACGTTTTCATGTGCAGTCGCGACCTAGATTATCAACAATTTGATATATGGCCCGACGAATTTGACGACTGGGAACAAGAGTGGTGGAAAAGAGTATATGAGTATTACGAGAAACACGGCTAAGTCTGTATAAATACATAAAACACATGTAGGAGATAATAGCAGTGGCCGTAGTATCTATATCACGAATACAAGTCCGTAGAGGACGAAAAAATCAAGGATCTGGCTTGCCGCAACTTGCTAGTGGAGAACTAGGTTGGGCAGTCGATGCACAAGAACTTTGGATAGGTAACGGCGCAGTATCAGAAGGATCACCTTATGTTGGTAATACTAAATTACTAAGTGAACACGATGATCTTTTTCAATTTGCAAAAACTTATGCATACAAAAGTTTAAGCAATAATTACCAAACAGGGCCAAGTGTAAATGCCCCTATTCAAAGAACTTTACAGGCAAGATTAGATGATAGAGTTAGTATTAGGTCTTTTGGTGCTAACGGAGACGGATTAGATCAAACAGCCGCCTTTCAAAGAGCATTAGATCAATTATACTTAAATGCCGCAACTAAACTTACTGCCCCGTCTAGAGTAGTACTTTATGTTGAAGCAGGTAATTATACATTTTCAAGTGCAGTCAGAGTACCACCTTATGCAACTATTGTAGGTGCTGGTATAGATAAAACTATAATTAATTGTACGTCTAACAATGGCTGTGCATTTATCACTGTTAATGACTCAAGTACACCAGGAAATTATGCTAGCGATGCTACAAGCACTACATTAAATCAAGCTAGAGAAATTCAAATATCAGGCATGACAATTCAAATGCCTAATGGCGGTAATGCATTAGATCTTACATCATGTAAAGATAGTACATTTAAAGACTTAAAACTTAAAGGAGCTTGGGAAAATAACGATAGTGTTACAAACGGAGCAGGCTTATATTTTACATCTTTAAGCACAGCAGTAAATTGTTTCCGTAATAGATTTGAAGATGTTAGATTTGAAGGTTGGACCAATGCTGTTAAATCAGACCATGATATTACAGATAATATTTTTACACAGTGCAGTTTCAAAACATGTAGAACCGGAATAGACTTTGGTAGTGCAACAGTTCTTGGCACAAGCGGACAGTTAACCGGTCCTATAAGAAATACAATAGAGAAGTCAACTTTTGATGATATCAGTAGACAAGCATTAGATATTACAGTAGGGTCGGATAATTTAAGTACAAATAATAGGTTTTATAATTGTGGCAATAATATGGGATCTTCATCAAATCCTGTGCATTCTATAATTAAATTTACATCATTTAAGAATCAAACTATAGATGATTGGTTTCAAAGGACCGAAGAACTAGGTTATGATGCAAGTTATCAGACTAACATTCCGTATGTTCCAGAAGTAGAAGGATCGACTATTGCAGATATTGGAACTACTTACAAAGTTACAATAACAAACTACGGAGAGTATTCAAAACTTTTTAGACTAGCGGCAGATACTACTAGAGCATATGAAATAGAATATGTGTATAAAAGCAGTGCAGTCAATGCTTCACGAACAGGAAAACTAGATGTGCTAGTTAATCCTGCACAAAATCTTGTAACCCTTACCGATGACTATGATTACATTGGTGATGTCAACTTAGCACAAAATTTAAAATTCAAAGCCCAAAATTATGATGAAAATTCCAATTCTTCGGTTGACACAGTGGCCATTATGGTGTTAAACTCTACTAATAGCGATAATGCAACTTTAACATATAAGGTGAAAATTAAATCATAAATGGCATTTCATGTTCGATAAAGATTTCGATAGTAGATTAGCAACTTGGGCAAAATTCCGCGAAACACTTGAAACAACAAAAGATCCTATTCAGGATACAATTGATTTCTTCAATCCGGCGCCACTTGTTAATATACAAACTGATCCTTACACTCCGAGCTCTTGGCCCGATCCGTGGGAACTAATTAAGGAAAATACTTATTGTTCCTTCGTTAAGATTCTTGCAATTTGTTACACCTTGCAATTAACCGAAGTTTTATCTGTTGAAGATTTTGAGATACATATTACACACGACAATAAAAAATCGTCAACGTATTATCTGCTATATGTAGGCGACAGGGTCGTTGGTTTCAAAGAGAATACACATGTCAGTAAAAAAGATATTCCAAATAGTCTTATTTCACATCATGAGTTTTCCATGCCACGGCTAAACTAAATATTTTACTGAATAGGGAGTAGACATGAGTAACGGAATAATGATAGTCAAACGTGACGGCACAAAAGAAAATCTTAACATTGATAAAATACATTTTGTAGTAGAGGAGGCATGTAAAGGTCTCGCTGGTGCAAGCTCTAGTCAGATTGAAATGAATGCTAATTTACAATTTTACGATGGTATGACTACAGAAGAAATACAAGAGATTTTAATTAAAAGTGCAAACGATCTTATATCATTAGAGAATCCAAATTATCAAACAGCGGCGGCTAGACTACTAAGCTATACTGTTAATAAGCAAGTGTTTGGCAAGTTTCAACCTATTAGCCTTAAAGAAATGATTGATCTAAATATAGATCGTGGTGTTTATGATCCAGAAATTTTAAACTTTTATAGTGAAGAAGAACTAGCAAAACTAGATAGTTTTATTTGTCACTCAAGAGATGAGAATTTTACTTATGCTGGAATGCGTCAAGTGGTTGACAAGTATCTTTGTCAAGATAGAAGCAATAATCAATTATTTGAAACCCCGCAGTTTATGTATATGATGATTGCGGCTACATTATTTTCGCAGTACCCAAAAGAAACACGCCTACAATATGTAAGGAGATATTATGATGCGACATCGTTATTCAAAATCAACATACCGACGCCGGTTATGGCAGGAGTTAGAACACCGGTCAGACAATTTGCAAGTTGTGTTCTCGTTGACAGCAATGATACTCTTGACAGCATTTTTGCTAGTGACATGGCAATTGGTAGATATACAGCCCAACGTGCAGGCATTGGAATTAATGCTGGGCGTATCAGAGGAGTCAATTCTAAAATTAGGGGAGGAGAAGTAGCACACACAGGAATCATTCCGTTCCTAAAAAAGTTTGAATCTACTGTAAGGTGTTGTACACAAAATGGTGTTCGCGGAGGTTCAGCTACTACACACTTTCCTTTTTGGCATCAAGAAATTGAAGATATACTCGTGTTAAAAAATAACAAGGGTACAGAAGATAACAGAGTGCGTAAATTAGACTATTCAATTCAACTTAATAAAACAATGTACGAACGGTTACTGAGTAATGGTGACATTACTCTTTTCTCACCACATGATGTTCCCGGACTTTATGAGGCATATTTTGATGATGCTGATAAGTTTAAAGAATTATATGAAAAGTATGAAAGAGCTTATTCTGTTAAAAAGAAAACTATACCAGCAATGGAATTATTTTCTGCATTAATTAAAGAACGTGCAGAGACAGGAAGAATTTACATAATGAATGTAGATCACTGTAATACTCATAGCTCATTTAAAGATAAAGTATATATGAGCAATCTATGCCAAGAAATAACACTGCCTACGAAGCCTTTAGAACACATAGATGACGCAGAGGGCGAAATAGCTTTATGTATTTTATCTGCAATAAATGTTGGCACTCTTAAATCACTTGATGATCTAGAAGAATTATGTGAATTAGCAGTTAGAGCTTTAGAAGAAATTATTGATTATCAAAAATATCCAATCAAGGCGGCTGAAGCTAGCACAAAAGCTAGACGTTCATTAGGTATTGGATACATTGGTTTAGCACATTTCCTTGCCAAAAATCATGCAAAGTACGAAGACAAAGAAGCATGGCAATTGGTGCATGATTTGTCAGAAGCTTTCCAATACTTTTTATTAAAAGCATCTAATAAACTTGCAGAAGAAAGAGGTGCTTGCGACTATTTTGAACGTACTAAATATAGTGAGGGCATTCTACCAATTGATACATACAAAAAAGAAGTAGACACAATAGTAAAAGGAAAATTAAAATATGACTGGGATACTCTTCGCAAGGACATTCAATTACACGGTCTTAGGCACTCAACATTGTCCGCACAAATGCCTTCAGAGAGTAGTTCCGTTGTGTCGAACGCAACCAATGGAATCGAACCGCCTAGAGGATACTTGTCCGTTAAAAAATCAAAAAAAGGGCCTCTTAAGCAGATTGTTCCGCAGTATATTAAACTAAAGAATCAGTATACATTACTCTGGGAAATGCCTAGTAATGAAGGATACATTAATATAGTGTCAGTAATGCAAAAATTCTTTGACCAAGCCATAAGCGGTAATTGGTCTTACAATCCGACGCACTTTGCTAACAATGAAGTTCCGATGAGCGTGATGATGAAAGACTTGCTAACAACATATAAAATGGGTTGGAAGACAAGTTATTATCAAAATACTTACGACTACAAAACTGATCCAAGTGAAGTAGACGATGAACCTGTAATTGAAGCACCGTTAGCAACGCAGAATCCTTATTTGACTGAAGAAAATGAGGAAGAATGTGAAGCCTGTGCAATTTAACTATTGACAATTAGTTAAATATAGTATAAAATAATATAAGTAGTAGAAAGAAGGAAGAAGGGCCCACCCATGGCGAAGACAGTTTTTAATCAAGAAAAAGTAGATTTTACAAAGCAAAATATGTTTTTTGGCGAAGACCAAAACACACAGAGATATGATGTTTTTAAGTTTCCGGTGTTTGATAAACTTAATCAAACAATGCTAGGATATTTTTGGAGACCTGAAGAAGTAAGTCTTCAAAAGGACAGAGCAGATTACGCAAGCTTTCGTCCAGAACAAAAACATATTTTTACAAGTAATTTAAAATATCAAACACTTTTAGATAGTGTACAAGGTAGAGGTCCCTGCCTTGCATTCTTACCACATGTAAGTTTGCCTGAGTTGGAAGGTTGTATTGTAACTTGGGATTTCTTTGAAACAATCCATAGTAGATCATACACACATATTATGAAAAATGTGTACCCAGATCCTTCTGTTGTGTTTGATACTATCTTAGATGATAAAAAAATTATTGCAAGAGCTACTAGTGTTACAAAAAATTATGATGCATTTACAGAAGCCGCTGATGATTTTACTCATCATAAAAAAGGATCAATGTATGATGTAAAGAAAAAACTTTACCTCGCAATGCATAATGTAAATATTTTAGAAGGACTACGTTTTTATGTTAGTTTTGCTTGCACATTTGCATTTGGTGAATTAAAACTTATGGAAGGAAGTGCAAAAATTATATCTCTAATTGCTAGAGATGAAGCACAGCATTTAGCTCTAAGTACACATGTCCTTAAAAATTGGGCTCAAGGTAAAGATGATCCAGACATGGTCAAAATTGCAAAAGAAACCCAAGAAGAAGTCTTAGATATGTGGAGAGAATGTGTAGCAGAAGAAAAGGATTGGGCCGAGTACCTGTTTAAAGATGGATCAATGATTGGACTTAATGAAACATTACTTCACAAGTATGTAGAATATATTGCAAATCGTAGGCTCAAAGCATTAGGATTGCCAATGATTTTTGATCAACCTAGCACACAAAACCCACTTCCTTGGACGCAACATTGGTTATCAAGTTCTGGCTTACAAGTTGCTCCACAAGAAACAGAAGTAGAGTCATATGTAATTGGCGGTATCAAACAAGATGTTGACGAAGATGCCTTGAAAGGATTCAGTTTATGAGTTCTACACAAAATGTTGTTGTATTATCTAAACCTCACTGTCCATACTGTGATATGGCAAGAGCATTATTAGACAAAATGGGTGTAGATTACACTACAAGAACATTAGGCAAAGACTTAACTAGAGAAGAAGTATTCGAACTAGCACCACAAGCCCGAACATTTCCCCAGATAATCATCAATAACCAAGTAATTGGCGGTTATAATCAGTTAAATACATATATAGAGAACACAGGGTTTAACGGAACGGGGTATACATTATAATGGCATTATTACAAACAACAGTAGAAAAAGACGATATTATTACTATTAGAACAGTTCAGGGCTTTGAAATGGTAGCTAAATTTGTATCTGAATCTTCTGCGTCAATTAAGGTAAACAAACCTTTAATGATTACAGGGACAAGTTCAGTTGCAGATACAGGAGTAACAAAAGCTCTTTTTGGTCCAGTTGCTTCTACAATGGCTACACTAGGCGATATTGAAATTAATAGTGTTAATATTCTTTGCGCCAACGAAACAGATAGCGATATAGCGGACCAGTATAAATCACAGGTAAGTTAAAATGAGTGGTGTAAATACAACTCCAACTACACCAAACTCAACTGAATCAGGACATCCTGGTAACAGTATGACGCATACGGGCGTTGACGCCCACGAAGGGTCAACTGTCACTAGCAACCCTGATGAACATTCACATGTACATTTCGATGACGGTTATAAATTACATTTTGGCGAAATAGCTAGCTTGTTTGAAGATATCCAAGCTGATATTAGAATAATAACAGATAGAGCAACAAGCCTTACAAAAGGTTTATATAAAAGAGATGCAGATACAACTGCACCTAATGCCGCAAATATTGCATTACAGGCCGCGGCAGAAGTTAACTTTGATGCTACTGGAATTTTATCACAACTTAATGCTGAAATGTCCCGTCCTACAAATTACGCAGATACTACAAGCCAAAACTATGCAACAGTGCAAGGTGGCGGCACCTCAGGTAACTTTGTAGGAAGTAATAATTACCAAAGACCTGCAGGATATGCAAGTGCAAGTACAGTAATAGTTCAGAATGATGACGGAACTACTACAGCAAAAAGAACAGGCGATGTCACATTACAAGAACTAGAAGCGGCTGGTTTAGCAACAACAGGTTCAGCTAGCGGTAATGTAAAATATGGTAACCAAGGTAAAATACGTAATCGTCCTTTACAACAAGCACTTATGGATATTTTAATTGCAGGTGCTAATGCCGCGAATGTTGATGTTTTAATTACAAGTGGCGGACAACTTGCCGCAAGAGATGGCGGAGTTGACGGAAGGACTAGGACAGGATCTAATAGACACGATAATGGATATGCCGCAGACGTTGTTATATTTAAAGACGGATTTCAAGGACGCGAATTATCTAGTAGAAATTCAGACGACTTAGCAATTATGGTTGCATTTATGAAAGCATGTAAAGATGCAGGAGCAACTGCAATAGGTCAAGGAAATAATTACATGGGCGATACAGGGATTCATGTAGACATTGCTTTAACAGGACAATCAGCAGGACAACTTACTAAAATTAGTACAGCATCTTTCTGGGGAGGAAAAGATGCTAAACGTGGATTGGCTCCACAATACTTATCGGACATAATGACAGCATAATGCCTATACGATTTACACATACAGATTACACTGAAGAACTTAACAGGATTATCACTGCCATGACAGGTATTCGTAATGACATTAGATTATTAAGAAGAACATTAGAAGACCCAGAACAAGGTGTAGCAGTTAGTCATGTAATGAATGATTTACAAAAAGCTCTAATGGCAGTGGCTTTAAGTAATGATGGTGCAGGAAATGCAGAAGTAGTACGCAAAAAAATAATTTCAGGGGCAGGTGCTTCCTTAAATGCAGGAGCAGGAGTAACATCCGCTGGCACAAGTCAAGAAAATATTGCGGCTATTAAACAAGGTGCTCCACCTAAGGCAACCGCAGTTGACCCTAGTATTGGAGACAAACGTTGGCCTGCTGAAAGAGCGGCAGGATCAGTTGCATTACCTAATGCGGGACCTAATTCAGATCTTGTAAATCCTGCCACAGGTGAAGTTATTGCAGTTGGTAGAGATCAACAAATTGCTAACGTACAATCTGCTACGTCTCCTCAACCAGCTACTGGAGATCCAGTAATAGGCGTTGCACAAACAGAAAGACAACGTATACTTGAAAAATTAGGGCAGGATATTGCAAGCACAAAAGTTTTAATTAGAGTAGCTGGACAATATTATTTTGAAGCTGATCCTACAGCAGGACCAGATGACGGTACTGTAGGTTCAATCCCCCAAGTAACAAAATTTGCACTTGGCACACAATTAGGATATCAATCTAAATCAGGCGGCGGAGATGATGAAGATTATGGACATGATACATCTGCAAGAAGTAGTCAAGGAAGTGTACAATAATGGCTAAGGTTCATAGAGTAGGAGACTTTGATACAAGCGGAGCGATGTCAAGTACTGGCTCTGAAAATGTTTTTGCCAATGGCGGACCCACATTAGGAGGAGGAGTATCTGAAGTTTTTGATTTACCTGACGCAGTAGGAGTAACTGATATTGCCGCTAGAATGATATTATCAGATAGGGCAGATGAAATTAATAGAGGCGAAATTGATCCGGACATGAATGAACCATTCGAACAGTTTGATCCTGCTAGCGGCAAAGGCATTAATCCAGTTGATGGATCAACAGCGATAATTGGTGCACCTGGCTCACCTGCTGGAGGCGCCGGCGGAAATTTTGAAACAGACGCAGACGAAGAAACTGTCACTGTACCTTTTGATAATTCTACACCAATTTCTGATATGTTATTACCTGAGCCACAAGTAAATATGAATGTATCAACAGATACCTTTAATAAGGCAGTTAAACTTGCAAAAAATTTAGGCAGACCGCTTAGAATAAACAGTGGGTATAGAACTCCAGAATATAATAGAAAAGTTGGAGGAGCCAAAAATAGTCAACATGTCGCAAAAAAAGCAATGGATATAAGATGGCCTGATGGAGATTTCAGTACTAGAATAGCATTTATCCAATTAGCTTGTGATGTTGGATTTACAGGCATAGGTGTGTATAATAATTTCATGCATGTTGATACAGGTCCAAAAAGATGTTGGGGTCCATCGGGAGGAAGAGCTAGTGTATATCAACAGTACGTATCAGTTTTAAGAAAAAATGGATATACTGTTGGTTGACAACTATCATATTTGATGTTATAATGGTATTATAAAATTAAATAAAGATTGGATAGTATGGCTGAAAAACTAATACTAACAGACGCAGATGGAGTACTTTTAAACTGGGAGTATGCATTTACATGCTTTATGGACCAACAAGGTTTCCAAAAACAACCAGGATCAGCATTCCAATATGACATTGCAAAAGCTTTTAATTTAAAGTCTAATAATCAAGGACACAAACTAATTAAAAGATTTAATGAAAGTGCGGCAATGGGCTTTTTACCTGCACTAAGAGATAGTGTCCATTATGTAAAAAAATTACACGAAGAGCATGGATATGAATTTCATTGTATTACTTCAATGAGCACTGACACATATGCATACAAACTTCGTAGAATGAATATAGAAAAGCTTTTTGGAACATCAGCTTTTACAAAACTTATATGTTTAGCTACAGGGGCACCTAAAGATGATGCCTTAGCTGAATATAAAGGTTCTAACTATTTTTGGATAGAAGATAAGTTAGATAATGCGGTCGCAGGCCTAAAACAAGGATTGCGTCCACTTTTGGTCGAACACGGCCACAATATGAATGAAGAACTTCCTGAAGGCATACATAAAGTAGTCAATTGGAAAGAAATTTATTCTATTATAACAGGAGAAAATGATGAGTGAATTATCACAACACGAACAGATTGTTCAAGCGTTTAATCAATACCTTGCAGAAGCTGAGACTTTTGATGAAAAAGGTGTGAAGGCCGCGGCAGCTAGAGCCAGAAAGGCCCTTGGAGATCTAGGCAAACTTGCCAAGACAAGAAGAGCAGAAATCCAAGAGAAAAAGAACAACATGTAATGAGCGGGCAACGACTATGGCTCAGGACATGGGCAAGGATAGTTGGAATGCCTATAGGTATGACAGATGATGACAAACCTGAATTTCTGCCTATACCGCAGACTAGTGTAAAACGTGCATTGGCGGCTAGAACTTTCTGGATCGTCTTGCACGTTGTTACATGTTGTATGATAATTGCCGGTAATGCAAAAGCACTTTTTTGGTAGGAGGTAATATGAAAAAACTTTTAATCTTAATAATACTAGGCGTTGCAATATTTGCAACCTTACCAGCAAACGCAGATCACCGTTATGGTTATGGTAATCAATGGAATAATCATTCATATGGTTATTATAATCATGGCGGCCCTTGGAATAACCGTTGGCATAATCCAAGAGGTTATAGACCACATATGCATCACAGACATAATGGTGGTAGATGGCATAGACGCAATAATGATATTGCAGGAGTGATTATAGGTGGCATAATTCTTAACGAAATATTTAGGAATAATAATCAAAGATACCAACAACAATGTTATGATGTAAAAAGGCAAGGATATAACCAAAATGGTTATTATACCGAATGGTACGAAAGGGTTTGTAATTAAGTGGGACAATACCCATTCTTCTATTTTTATGATTTAGAATTTGATGCTAGTAAAATTTTAGACTTCATCAATACTATACCAGATGAAGAATGGGTAGGACCACACATTGGCAATTATGATCCTGACATAGATACAACAGAGCATTTAGCAGACAACAACTTATGGACTGCTAATAATCTCCAAACTGATTTTACTAAATGTAATGAAATTAATAAAATAGCAAAATACTTTTCCCCAGGTAGACGTTTCTTCAAAGGCATGATGATAAAGAAAAGTAAAAAGGATTTTAAATCACCTTTTCATCCACTAATGCAAAATTTAGAATTTGATAAAAAAAATAACATTGTAAGAACATTTGATATAATAGTACCTATTCAAGGAGGATTTGTAGAAAGTCCATTAGAAGCAATTGATACAAAAACAAACGAACACTTTACATTAGTGCCAAAAGGTTTAGCCTTTATGGTTCCTAATGATCCCAGTTGGCATTTTAGCTGGTGTGAAACAATACATGACTTTCGATATACTTTACACCTAAGGGGAGTAATGCCTATCAAACATGAATTCATGAAAGGCTATTATCACAAAAATGTCTGACTATCTAATTGAATTACCTCATTTTGAATATAATAAATCAGCACTAATTGATTACCAAAAGGAAATCAAGGACTGGCGTCCTAATAATCATTATACAAGAGCAGGAATTGATACAGGTAAAGCTAACAGTTGGTTTGACTATTATCCTGACAAAAATAATTCAGTAATAAAGGAAATTACAAATAATCTAAATATTGATCTTGTAATACAAAAACCGTATAAGTTTACAATGCATTTAGCTGGAGGTAAACTACCTTGGCATATCGATCCAAAAAGAGAATGTGTATTAATGATTCCTTTAACAGATGATAACGAAGGACTTAAATGGATTAATAGTAAGGGTGAAACCTTATGTGAACATATCTATACATGCCCTACAGTTATAAATGCAAAAATTATGCATGGCTGTCCCACTATTACAAAAGATAGAATATTCTTGCAGGTTGATATACCATGTTCTTGGAGTACCTTAAAAGAGGATTATAAATATATTTTCAATGTGCCGGCGTAGCTCAGTTGGTAGAGCAGTTGATTTGTAATCATCAGGTCCCGAGTTCGAATCTTGGCGCCGGCACCATTTTCACTAAATATTAATAATGTCTACTATACCAAACAATGCTATGCCAATGACAAAAGATGTAGAATATCTTAACAGTCTACGTCGGCAAGAAGATGTAAGGATAGAAAAGCAATTAGAAGCAAAACGGTTAGAAGAGTTCAACAATAAAAAAATTATACTTTCAGAACTAATGTTGCAAAAATACTACGAAAGATTAGATGCACTTGCCTTATATAACAGACAAAAGCAACTAGAAAGAGCTCAAGCCGAGCAAGGCCGTTTTGTAGACATAGAAGTTAAGTAATCAGCTAAATACACTACACAAGAGGACGCAAACCATGGCGTATTCAGATAAGGTGATAGATCATTACGAAAATCCACGTAATGTTGGCAAATGGGATCCCAAAACAGACGGAGTAGGAACTGGAATGGTAGGAGCCCCTGCCTGTGGTGATGTTATGAGATTACAAATAAAAGTAAAAGATAACATAATAGAAGATGCCAAATTTAAAACTTATGGATGCGGTAGTGCAATAGCTTCTAGTTCTTTGCTCACAGAATGGGTCAAAGGTAGAACATTGGAAGAAGCAGGTGAAATAAAGAACGTAGAGATAGCAAACGAACTGGCTCTACCACCTGTAAAAATCCATTGTAGTGTTTTGGCAGAGGATGCTATAAAGGCCGCTATTGCAAATTACAAAGAAATAAACGGAGAAAATAATGTATGATAACACTCAAGCTGAACACATTTATCAACAATGGGCACAAATCCAGCAAGGCTTACCACAAGGTAACCTTGAACAGTTACTTATAAACGAGTTGCACCTTAAAAAATCCGAAGCAATACAACTTGCAAAAAAATTAAATAAAAAATATCAAAAAACAGGTTGACAGCCTAAACAAAAGAAAGTATACTGTAAAAACAATGAGGCTAAGAGAATAGCTTCTTGGTGAGCGGAGTAGTTATCTACTCCATTTTATAAACTTTGAGAGAGGTAAATTATGGCTTTTACAACCATTAAAACTAACCAGAAAACTTTCTTAGAAAACTATCTAAGAGGTACTGGCAAAACTTTGACTGCGGCTGATGCCAATGCAAGGTTCGGCATTCAAAAACTAGCGGCTAGAATGAGCGAAATGAAAGCGGCTGGCTTGAATGTTAAAACTTCAACTGCTTCAACAGGCAAAGTGAAGTATGGCATTTCTGCTCGTGACGTAAACGGCAGTAGAGCTAAGGTATTCGCTTCCTAACATAAAAAGCGACACGAAAAAGGCGTCTCAGGGCGCCTTTTTTTACGACCACACAAGGAGAACGACTTCTCGATATACGTAAAGAGAATAGTTATAAACTGTGTATTGATCGCAATGACTTGGATCATAGAGAATGAACCAGAACTTTGTCGATTCAAAAAAAAGGGCGAACAATCCTCAGTGGTTGAAATCGAAGTTGACATCTAATAAAATCTATGTTATAAATAAACTGCAACGTTGAAGCAAGCTCAACGACATACTGGACCCGGGGGCGGTACCCGGCGACTCCACCATAAACACATTTTACCGCAAGTGTGCTTATGATGGGGTCGAAATAGGATCGACAGGTGTTTAATAGGTAAGTGGAGTTGTCCGGATGTAAGCTCGGTTAACGCGAACAAAAACTATAATTGCAAATGACAATTATGCGCCAGAAATGGCAATGGCGGCCTAAATAGGCTTTCCGGGGTGGGTACTACCTGGCAACAGAAGTGCCAACTATTTACAAAAAGACATATTTTTTGATAAGTAAAAGTGCAAGAAATATTTGCAATCCAAAAAACGAAAGGAATACAATGACAAAATATTTTGTAACGATCATCGCTGTGGCTTTATTTTCTTCAGTCGCAGTCGCAGATGATTTTGATAATACAGCACTTACACTGGCCGTAGAAGGCACTGACTACGGTATTGAATTATCAGCTAATGAAACAAGTAGATCATTTGAACTACACACTAATGATATGCCAGTAGCTCAATATGCTGTTGGCATGACAGATAATGAAAGTGCGAGAGATTGGAGTGTATCGGTGACACCGAGTGTCAGCCAAGACGTGAGATCTTTTACTCTTTATGTTGAACCATTATTTGGACTCAACTGGGGAGACAATCATGATAAGACACAACTAGAACTTACACCAACAATAGGTGCTTCTTATCATGGCAGACCTGAAGCAATACCTTACTTCGAAATAACAGGCAGGAACGTTGCCGAAGCAGGTGACATTTTTGATATAGAAGCTAGTGAAAGGATTGCAACACTTGGTGCTATAGTACCAGTTAATCCAGTAGTTGATGTTGACTTAATGATGATTCAAACAATGGACAAAGAATGGGACAATGCGAATAGACAAATAGAAGCAAAGCTTTCTATAAAGTTTTAATTTACCATTTTTATAGAAAGAGGTCGCCTTAAGCGGCCTTTTTTTATGACTAAATATTACGTAATAGAAAGGAAGCAGATGATAAAAAATTTAAAAGATTTAATCATATGCGTTTTGGTTGCAGGAGTATTAGTTTTATTAGGTATTATCATTATTGGAGATTATTATGTTGCCTTACAAGAAAACAGACCAGTTGACGAAAGCGTAATCACATTAATGAAAATGAGCTTAACAGGGATGATCGGTATAATTGCTGGTTACATAGGGAGTAGATAATGTACGAATATAGATGTAAAGTTGTAAAAGTAATAGACGGTGACACAGTTGATGTAGATATAGATCTAGGTTTTGGTATCTGGCAAATGGACGAGCGAGTCCGTATTATGGGTATAGATACTCCAGAAAGTAGAACACGAGATAAAGTAGAAAAAGCATTTGGATTAGCCGCAAAAGCTAAATTAAAAGAATTACTTAAAGGCACTCCTACTTTAAAAACACAAATTAACAAACACGGCGAAGATATGAAAGGCAAGTTTGGAAGAATACTTGGCGACTTTATTGTTGAAGATGGGTATGGCGGATACAAAAATGGATCTTTGGTAACTGAAATAATGATTGCTGAAGGACATGCAGTTCCATATACCGGAGGATCCAAAGAAGAAATCCAAGCCATGCATATGAAAAATCGTGAAAGGCTTATTGCTGAAGGATTAGTAACTCCTCCAAACCTAAAATAAGGTTGACATATACTTTCGTAGATGTTATAATGAAATATAATTGTAACATGGAGAATGTCTATGACTATGAGTTTGGCACGAGGGCTAACTACTCTCAACACACGAAAGCGTAAGCCTAAGAAATTTACTCTAAAACAGCAAGAGAAAAATGAAATTGATCGTAGAGCTTATAATAAGCGTATGAAACAACTTGGCTTGCATAATCAACAAATGAATTCAGAAGAGTATGAGCAGTATCTTTTGGGTAATTATAAGTCAAAAAAGAAACAAGAGTTCAAACCTTATGTTCCAAAAGACAATCCTTTCTACAGAGAAACACCTGAAATTCCTAGCAATGGAAATGGTATAGGTAATTGCTATAAAAAGGAAAATAACACCTATACAGGTACATTAATTACAGGTATTGCTACAATGCATAAAAGCAACGCCGTGCCTATTACTAATAAAAAACAGGCAATTGACGTAGCCAATATGCGTAGAAACTAAAATATGTACTTAATAACCACTGAAATTTCAATTAAATAATAGATGAGGCTTACTATGAAACAGATAAGAGACGGTCTGACCTTAGCAGTTATATCCATCTTTACTTATATGGGTACAGGATTAGCAGAAACAGTGTCAGGCATAAACGAACTGTATGCGGAAGAAGAAAGACCGCAGGAATACTGCCTAGCACTTAATATGTATTTTGAGTCTAGAGGAAGTAGTGTTGCCGACATGGCAGGCGTGAGTGATGTAGTACTAAATAGAGTAAAGGATGCGAGATATCCTAATACAATTTGCGAAGTTATTAAGCAAGGTCCAGTAAGAGAAAGTTGGAAAACTAAAAAAGATCCAGACTTACTTGATCATGAAAGAGTATATAATCCTGTAAGACACAAATGCCAATTTAGTTGGTATTGTGACGGCAAAGCTGATGTTCCACGTAACCAAGATTTATGGCACCTAGTGCAGAACATGGCATACTTAATGATCTGGGAAAAGAAGTATGTAGGTATTACTGAAGGATCTACGCATTATCACGCAGAATATGTAAACCCAAGGTGGGCGAATGGTTTACATTTAACGGGTAGAATAGGAAAGCATATATTCTACCGCTGGGAATAGGAGAAACATATGTTTTTAGGGGTATTAGTTTTACTTACGGCTCTGACCATCTCCGCCGTTGCTATCTATTATAGTGTCAGTGGATTGGTTGCAATATTTGCGGCCGCGGCTCTGCCGATTATGATTATGGGAGGAGTACTAGAAGTTGGTAAACTAGTTACCGCAGTTTGGCTTCATAGGTACTGGGCACAAACAAAGTGGTGGCTAAAGTCTTATCTGTCTTTAGCTGTCATATTACTAATGTTTATTACAAGCATGGGCATATTTGGGTTCCTATCTAAAGCTCACATAGAACAAACAAGTGCAAGTGAAGAAAGTGTTGCACAAGTACAAAGAATAGATACAGAAATAGCAAGATATAATGCAGTAATAGATAGAGCAGAAGAAAAAATTGAGACCTTAGAAACTAGAGGTACAGGCGGACAATCAAATATACAATCCCAAATTGATATCGAAGAAGAAAGAATTAAAACAGCATATGAAAGATATCAACCACAAATTGAAGAACAACAAAAAATAATTGACCAACAACAAGAACTTTACAATAATCAATTAACCCAACTTGATGATTTATTAGGAAGTGTGCAAGAGTTTATTGCACAAGGAACAGATTCTTCTATCAAACAAGCACAAACAATTATAGGAACAAGAGCAGATGGAAATTGGGGAAGTGGATCAGCCAGAACTTATCGAAATTGGGTAGCAACACAAGAAGAACGTAGACAAGAAATAATTTCTAAAATTGAGCAACTTGCCAATAATCCTACTGTGATTGCCGCAAGAGAAGAAATATTAAGATTAAGGGGATTAGCTGAGAAGCAAATAGAGGAATCTAACAGACTAATTACTTCTTATAGGGAACAGTTATCAAGCAACAGAACCATAGATGTGGGTAGCTTGATTGATGCAGAGTTAGCAAAAATAAATGAAACTAATGACAACATAGACAAGCTTACAGAAGAAAAGTATGCATTAGAAGCCGAGTATAGAAAATTAGAAGCAGAAGTAGGACCTATCAAATACATTGCTGAATTTGTTTATGGCGAACAAGCTGACAAAGATCTATTAGAACAAGCAGTTAGATGGGTTATCTTACTAATTATATTTGTTTTTGATCCGCTTGCAGTTTTACTATTAATTGCAAGTCAGTATACTTTTGAGACTATACGCAATAAAAAACCAAAAAAAGAAGTTTTTGACTGGGATGACTATGAGCATAAAAGGGCACAAGCAATAGTTGATAATCCCGGACCAGAGGGAGATAAAGATGTCAATGTCAATGAAGCACCTGATAGTGTCGATGATGAACTTGCACAATCATCAGCCACAGAAGAAGAACAAGCAGTTGATAAGCAACCTGAACAAACAGAATCAAGAGCCGAAGACGAAGCCAGCGATGACTCCAGCAGAGCTGAAAGAGATATTGGGGGACAGCCTGGAACCCCGCCTTTGGGAGACGATACAGTTTACGAAATAGCAAAAAGTACAGCCTCTATGACAATGGAACCATTTGACGGAAAGTTAGCTGAAGAAACAGTAAAAGAGCAAATGGAGGCTGAAGAACTTGTACCAGATGTAATCGAGCCAGCAGTTAATATGAAAATTGATGAAGAATGGCAAGAAAGAGAAAAGCCAGAAACTAAAAAAAAACAAGAATCATCGGAACGTTTAAAGGCTCTTGAAGAAAAGGAAAATGACGAAGAGTATGTTGCCGCAAGGACAAAATGGAAAGCTGAAAATCCTGATCAAACTCTGAAGCACTATAAAAACTTATATGCAAAAGGAGTTATAGATTCATTACCTTGGGAGCAAAATACAATAGAAAATAAGTATACTCGTGAGCCACTTACTGAAGTAATTGAACCAGAAGGATATTCACAAAACAGTGAACAAAATGAAAATACTCTTTTTAACAAACTTAAAAAATAGGCTGTAATTGAAGAATATAAACATAATCACACCGCCAGATAAATTATTCAACGATGCCCTACAAGTGTTGCTAGTGTTTCCTACAAAAGAAACACAAGAACAAGTGCAATCTAATCTTCTTGCTTATGTAGAAGAAGATGTCAACATTTATTATTATGATGCAGAAGTATGTGCTGAAAAGGATATAGATTGGCTTTTAACTGTGTTCAAAATGTCCGATTTAGCAATAATTGATATAGATAATGTCCAACCTTATGCAAGAGATCTAATTGGATACATGATTGCAAAGCCAAAATCTTTCTGGTTGACAAAAGGCCAGAACATAGTGTATAATAAATTAAGTAAAAATGAAATAACGGATTTTAAATTTTTGTCCAAGTTAGGAGGTAATTTTGAGACGAAATAAAGGTGGCTTTCGCCACAACAAAGAAAAACCACTCGGCAAAGGTTTATACGTCGAAGTTAGGAATAACGATCTAAATTGGGCACTACGGAAGTTTAAGAAAAAAGTACAAGAAGATGGTGTCTTGCAAGAATTTAAAGAGAGGCAGTTTTACACTAAACCAAGTGAAAAACGTAAAAGAGCTAAAGCCGCAGGCAGGGCTAGATGGCTAAAGAAATTAGAAAAGCAAAGGTTGGATTAAAATGCGTATTGAAGAAGATGTGAAATTGGATTTCAAAGATGTTCTTTTCAAACCAAAGCGAAGTAAGTTAGAAAGTCGCCGAGACGTTGATTTGACAAGGACATTTAAGTTTCATAACAGTGGAAATGAATGGACTGGCGTTCCTATTATGGCAAGTAATATGGACGGAGTAGGTACGTTCGAAATGGCTAAAATCTTACAAGAACATAAGATGATTACAGTCATGCGAAAACATTATACCATTGATGATTGGAAAGAACAAAGTCAAGGCGTCAAAATGAAATACCTTAGTGTATGCACAGGCACAGGTGTTATATGGGATTCTAATGCACAAGATTATGCTACAATGAAAGCAGTGCTAGAAATGTATCCAGACATCAAATTTATTACTGTTGATGTAGCTAATGCATATCACGAAAACTATGCAGAATTCATTGCTAGATTAAGAGATGCTTATCCAGATAAAACTATTGTAGCAGGAAATGTAATTTCTGCAGAAATGGTCGAAGAACTTATTATCAGAGGAGCAGATATTGTAAAGTGTGGTATTGGACCAGGTAGTGTTTGCACTACACGTTTGATGACTGGTGTAGGTGTACCACAACTTTCAGGAATTATTGAATGTGCTGATGCGGCTAATGGTATAGGCGGACATATGATTGCAGACGGAGGTTGTGTATATCCAGGTGATGTAAGTAAAGCATTTGGAGCAGGCGCACACTTTGTTATGCTTGGAGGTATGCTAGCTGGACATAAAGAAGGTGGCGGCAATATTATAACAAAGCACACTGCAACTGGAGGCGCATTTAAAGCAGAAAGCGGAACTTATGTACCACACTTTGCTGAACAAAACTTTGTTGAGTTTTATGGTATGAGTTCAGATGCGGCTATGGCTACACATGGAACCCGTAAAGATGGATATAGAGGAGCAGAAGGTAAAGTTGTTTCTATTCCATACAAAGGCAATGTGCAAGACACATTAACTGAAATTTTAGGCGGTGTACGATCTACTTGTACATATATAGGTGCTAAAAGGCTAAAAGACATGTCAAAATGCACTACATTTGTACGTTGTACACAACAAGTAAACCAGATATTTACTCCCTTTGACGTACAAAAGGGATAAATAAAAGTGTAAGGCAATGTATGCTTTACATTAACCGAGTGCCGAAAGGGCTCATTTTATAAATCTTGCTTATTAAAGGAGAAAACAATGACAAGACTAACAACCCTAGATATCAACCCCCATTTTCAAAGAGCAACTATTGGATTTGATCGAATCTTTGATCAACTCGAAAGACAGTTTGCTAATAGTCCAAACGGACAGGGGTATCCACCATATAACATTGCACAGTTGAACGAAGATGAGTTTATGATCTCTCTTGCAGTTGCTGGCTTTGGTATGGATAATTTAGATATCACCAAAGACGGTGAAACCTTAAGAATTGAAGGGACTGCACCGGGTGGTGACGATCAAATAAATTATTTACACAAAGGAATTGGTGGACGTAATTTCCGTAGGGAATTTACACTTGCTGAACATGTTGAAGTTGTAAATGCTCAACTTGAACTTGGTATGCTTAATGTACACCTAAAGCGTAACTTACCGGAAGAATTACAGCCTAAAAAAATTAAAATTAATGAAGGCGTAACAATCGACCAAAGCAAGTAATAGGCATCTGGGGGAGTACTAGTTATTCCCCCATACCTAGGAGGAAAAAATGACTACAGTGACAGATATAGATGTTAAAATAGATGAAAAGATCAAAGATCTTATTCAAGAACCTAGCCGTTATAATGTCATCTTTCTAAACGATGATGCCACACCCATGGAATGGGTAATTGACTTATTAGTAAGAGTATTCAAACATACTCAGACTTCCGCACAAAATCTAACATTGGAGATACATACTAATGGTAGTGCAGTTGTCGGCACTTACAGCTATGAAATTGCCGAACAGAAAGCTATAGAATCTACTACAGCAAGTAGAGAAAACGGCTTTCCACTACAGATTAAAGTGGAAGTGGAATAAATGTCGAACTTAAAAGAGTTAACTTGGGAACATCACAAGAACGCTGAGCGACAAGAATTTGTTAAAGAACTAATGTCCGGAGACATATCAAAAAAAAGATATGCAACTCTTTTATTTAATTTACATCCATGCTATAATATTTTAGAAACATTTGCACGATTATATGATCTTTTAGATGTTAGACTCGCACCATCTATACATGCAGACTATCATGAATTATGGAACGAAACTGAGGAGTACCAACCACCATTACTGCCAGTAGTAAGAGAATATATGGATCACATAGTATCAATACAAGAAGATCCAGACAAATTAATGGCACATCTATATGTTAGACATATGGGTGATCTTAGTGGAGGACAAATGATAGCAAAGAAAGTACCAGGATCTGGAACCATGTATAAGTTTAACGAAGATGTAAAAGTGCTGAAAGAAAAAATACGTGCTAGGCTAGATGACAGTATGGCTGAAGAAGCAAAAATAGCATTTACTTTCGCTACTAAACTATTTAAACAAATGATGGAAATTGAAAATGGTAGCAAACAAAAACACTGACCCAGTCCAACAAAATCGACCAAAATCAATAAAACGCCAAAGTGTAAGATTCGGCGGTGCTCAAATTCCTGTCACACATGATTTAAAAAAGAATGTTGTAGAAATTAAAGAAGCAATTGATTGGGCCGCAGAAAATAAAGTAGATTATCTAGTCACACCAGAAGGATCACTTAGCGGTTACTACGATAAATTTATGGACCAACCACATCAACTAGAGGAACTTCGTGCAGGAGAATGGGAAGTAACTCAGTATGCAGGAAGCAAACAACTAGGTTTATGCTTAGGAACATTGTTTTTAGATTACGAACCATCTGGTCAATTAAAAAGAGATCAGATAAGATTTTACAATAAGTCTGGGCAAATAGAAGATGTGTATAACAAAATCCAACTTATACTCAATGATGTAGTGGTTCCAGGAGAATTTAAAGAATATAACACAACCCATCCAGATAAAGAATGGCAAGGGCACCCTATAATAAATTTACCTGCTGGTCCGACGACAAAGGTGCAAGTCAGTGCATTGATATGTAATGACATGTATGGAGAAAATCCAAAAGGAGAAGGCATTGCAAGAAGAGCTTTGTATATGTTAAGCACTTGTCCTAATCCGATAGAATTAATAATCCATCCTACTTATGGACTTAGAGGCACCGAGGTAATAGAAAATTTTCAATATGATGGTACTCGTGATGGTAAAGAAGTACCAGCAGAATTTGCAGATCATATACGCAAGACAATGGAAGATTGGCATGAAAGTACTTTAGTAATGTTGTCTTATCAATTAAATCAAACATTTTTTATAGTAGATGCATGTTCTGATTTTTCTGGACAAATGTCAGACTTTAACACAAGTAGTCCTAGTGGAGTAGTTAGTAAAGGAGAATGGTTAGTCAAAGCCCCTAGGAAGGGCAAACAATATTTTTATCATGATTTCGAACTGCCTACAATAATAGATTACAGTATGACTACCAATAGAGATATTGTAGGATTACTAGAAAAGAATAATCCAAAACCGATTGAGGAATAGCTATGTTTACTTTTGAACCACCACCAGAGTCAGAAATATGGGACAAATTAATATTGTGCCAAAACGACATTATTGAAATGTTTGATCACTATGCTGAAGAATTTGAAGAACCAGGATTAGATTATTTTAATAAACCAGATGGCAGTTGGATTAATAGAGTTTGGAAGAATAAACATATACGTAGAGCTCATATTGATGTAGTAGATGCTAGAGCGACAAAAGGACTATGGATGATGCATGTATGTTGTTTTCCTGATTTAAATAATGATGGTCCTATATATGGTTTTGATGTAATAGCTGGTAAAAATAAAATCACAGGAGCATTTCACGATTTTTCTCCTAGTGCCACTTTAGAACATGAACTAATTGATGAATATTATAGATCAGTAGAAAACTTTGTGCCTAAAAAACAAAGAGAATTACCTGAATGGGCAAAAAATATTTTTACTGATAAAATGTTGGCCGCAAGCAATGTGAAAGCAGATGAAGCAGATGATATAATCGCTATAGCAATTCGTAATCTAGCTATGTATTTCATGACTATTGGTGAGTCTGCAGGACAAGGTAATGTAGATGAAGTAAAAGGCGCTCAAAACTACTATTGTGAAAACCAACAAATGAATCCACATACACCTAATGTAATGAAAAGTTTAGGCCTGCCTGAAGCCGATGTAGAAAAATTCTGCACAGATATGCTGTTTCCAAAAATCGTATAAATACTTTATGCGTTACTCAGATTTCAAACAACCTTTATTTGAAGGGTATACAATAGGAGATATTGCGGAAACACTATGGGGAGCCGCAGTAACAGCCGCTTTTGAAAACTATCCTGCTCCTGCACAGCCTGCAGATGTAAACAGGATAATGGCCAGTCTTAAAAATCTAAGTTATACAAAAACAAGAGCAGACGGACTTAAAAGTGAAATGACTGATGAAGTAAGCTTTGTTAATCAAATCGCAATGAAAGATCACGTAGCAGATATAAAAGCATGGCCGAACTCAGTATTTCCTACTAAAAGAATTGATATAGTAACAGGTAATGTTATTAAAGATGCTAATTTACAAGTTAAAACAGCAGGGCTAGATCTAAAGCAAATCTTTGCAAATGGTAAAGCAGACAAAATTGTTATTGGAGCTCAAGGCGGAGCAGACCAAAAAGGCACTAAAGTTGATGTAGCAATTACGCATAGTGTTCAAGGTGCTACAGAAACAATTCATTTAGGATATAGTCTTAAAACAAACGATAAAGATGCAAAGCTTATGCCAGTAGGACAAAATCCTGGAGTCAAATCAGCAAGGGGTTCTGGTAGAAGTGTAGTTGAATTTTTTACTGATCTTGGCATCAAAGATATTAAAGAACCATTATATGATGCGGCCGCAGAATTGAATAAGCAGATTAAAGACCAATTTGCATTAGGTAGAACTGACCAAGCAAAGATACTTCGAAAAGGCGGAGAAGTAAATCAAGACATGAACGATAACATGGCTAAAGCAGTTCAACAAATAAACGATAGAGTTAACAACGATGCAGAAGAAAGGAAGTTTTTCGAAGACTTAATTAATTTCCTTAATGTGCATATTAACAAAGGTGAAAAAGGTTTAAAACTTTTAACAATTGGTAAAGAAGAAGTATATACAAGTACTCTTGAAAAATTTGCCGAAATGGCTCCTCAACTAAAAATATCTGCAAAACATTTCCCACAAGGACAAAAGTTTTTCATTTATGCAGAAAATGATGAAACTGGTGAACAAGATGCAATTCTTGAAGTAAGATTAAAAACTACCGGCGGAGTACCTAGTAGTAAAAATGCCGCAATCTATAGAAATTTAAGATATACACTTACAGTTTCAACTGGACCTGGTTACAACAAGTACGCCAAGATTTCCTAACACCATTTAAGACCCCTTAAACACCGTCAAAATTTTGACGGATAACTTTTACAAATTTCTTACACCTAAGTTGTGCAAAAAAATGCTTACTCCCAGCGATTTTTTTATTTTTAGAAATAAATACATTTGAGCAAAGCGTGAGGGCTTTGACATAGGATTGAAATAGATGAATAAGTTTAAATTGAGGGTAGCGATCGTTGTGTTCGCATTAGGTTTCCTTGCTTTCGAAAGTGTCGCACAAGTTGAGAATGATGCTGATGGATTATATGATAGCACAAGCCTAGTTGATACAAATACTAACACCACATCTAACAGTACGGTGAACAGTACCAATACAAATAATAACAATACTACTATTAATAGTACTAATGCAAATACCAACACTAATACAAACACCAATACCAACACGAATACTAGTACCAGTACGAGTACTAATACCAACAATAACACTAACACAAATACAAATAATAGTACAATTAATAGTACCAATGTAAACACAAACAACAATGTTTTGAGCGGAGGCACAAACAATACTAATGTGAATACAAATACTAATAATACTACTATCAATAGCACAACGAACAGTACAAGTACAAATACTAATAACAATAATAATGTTAATACAAGTACTTCTAACAATACAAATACAAATAACAGTACAATTAACAGTACTTCTAATAATACGAATACTAATACTAACACTAACAACAGTACTGTAAATCAAACAGTTAATCAAACTACAAACAGCACAGTAGATCAAACTGTTAACAGTACAAGCAATAATACAAACACTAATAATAATACGAACACAAATACTAACACCAATACGAATACTAATAATACACAAGTTAATAGTACAAGTACCAATACCAATAACAACAACAATGTGAGCAGAATTGAGCAAAAAATTGAGAGCCCTCCGCCAACTGCTATTGCTCCAACTGTTAATGCAGGAGGAATTGATACTTGTACAACTAGTGTCAGCGGAGCAGTACAAACACAGATATTAGGTATATCAGGTGGTACACACATACGAGACCTAAACTGTGAACGATTAAAGAATTCGAAAACCCTTTACAATATGGGTATGAAAGTGGCGGCAGTCGCTCTGATGTGTCAAGATCCAGGAGTCTTTGAAGCTATGAAGATGGCCGGAACTCCATGTCCATTTAATGGTAAAATAGGCGTAGAAGCACAGGCAGAATGGGACGCAAATCCTAAGATGCAACCTGTGGCTAAAGAAGTGGAGACAAGACGCAATGATAAAATCGACGGAGCTCTTATGGGCATCGGCGGTGTTGGCCTGCTACTACTTCTTCTCTAGTACAGCATACGCACAAACGGTAAACCCTAATAACTGTCCTAACACGTACACAGGTTCATCAACAGCCTATGACAGCTATAATGCAACAGACTATTCTAATACAGTTATATGTAATAGTATACAATTAAAAAATCTAGTTGATAGTACTATACTTAATTTTGAATTACCAACTGATGGACAAGGCTTACCTCAAAGTTTGTATGATCCTAGCACAGACACGCTTTCTTTTTCACAACAGGCAGGACTATTAGTAACAGCTAAAGCTTCTTTTGCTATCAATGCCGCATTACAAGCCGCAGGTATTGGTTTAGAATTTAGAGGATTTAAATATGAATGGGAAGTATACAAGCCAACAGCTAGCAGTGAATTAAAAATTACTGTGAGGATTAAATCAAATGGCTCCGGTGGATTAGTAGGTAATGGGTTAATTTATCAAGCAACACACAATTATACAGGAACAGCGTTTACATCTTGGACCTTACGTGACGATACAGGATTTGGTAAGCCACCGTTTGCATTTGTAATACAAGATGAATGGACTGTAGAGGGTGAGGTAAAAAATGATGATCCACAGAATAAGATACGTAATATGAAATATACATTTTCTTATGCACCTAAAATAGGTCATGAAGATGACTTCGATCCTAATTATGTATATCCCGGACAGCAACAAGACACAACTACAACTAAAACAGACTTCGAAGAACAATGTGAAATAGATCCCCAGTTTAGTCCAGGTTGTGCAGATTACGTAGATCCTAACATAGATGATGGCATAAATGACGGTGGTAATTCACATACAGGATTAGGACATAATGATGATTTACAAGAAGAACTAGCTAACGCAGGTATTGATAATTTAATTAGCGATACTGCACTACAAACTGGTACTAATGCAGATGGTTCACTTAGCTCGGCTATAATAGATACCGGTGCAGACATACAAGATGGTACAGGTGGGCATCACGATGGGCATCACGATGGTAGTTTACCAGAAATGCCTGAAGATACTATTGCTGTCATTATGATTGTTGATAATACCGGAGAACCTTTACAAGAAGATCAGCTATTAGAATTAGATGAAATACTTAATGAAACACTAATGGATTTACCTGGAGGTCCAGATTTAAATATGGATGTCGTGCAAGATGCTCTAAATGATGCTTTGGATGAAATAGGCGGAACTATAGAAGTAATAGAGTTACCCGAAGCCGAAATACAAGCTATTGATGAACAATTACAAGAACTATCAGGAGGTCCGCCAATTACTGGTAATCCCCAAGGACCTGGAAATGGACAAAATATCGAACCTAATATGGGCGGGCCAAATTTAGATGCATTGCCTATAGAAGGTGACATAAGCACCGAAATATCAGAAAGTGGAGAAGTTGCATTAGAAGTAGACGGCACTCTAAGTAACTTGCCTGAAGAACCAGGAGGGCCTGATCGAGAAGAAATAATTGATGTAGAGCCAGTTGAGTCAGTAGTTGAAAGTGCAGTAGAAGAAGTTGCTGTAGTATCTGAAACTGGTACAATATCAGAAACTGCCCCTGTAGCCAAACCAACTTTAAGTGTTATACAAAAGAAAGCACTTAGTATAGCATCAGCAACAACAGTTGCCGCTATAGAAGTAGCAGGGCAACAAGCATACGCAAGCACTACAAGCGGTATAGCACAGTCACAAAGTGGATCTAGTTTAGACGCTCAAGGAAGTAACAGTGGAAGCACAGGCAGTAATTTAGATGGATCTCCATCTAGCGGCAGTGATAGCGGAATGAGCTTTGGTAGTACAGGCAGTTCAAGCGGAATGGACACAGGTTCATCGACTACAGCAAACAACAACACAGGTAATTTTAACATAGAGCAAAATAATAACACAGGCCCACAAACAGTTCTAGGACAAGGTACATCCTCTACAGGAGATGTAGAAATTTCATCTATTATAGCAGATTCAAGTATTAGTTCGCTTAATCAAAGTGGACCCAGCGGTGTATTTGAATCAGAAGAAAATTTAACTGGGCAGATTGATACTGGAGAAGGACTTGCCAAAGGAGGAGCAATCACATACGAAGAAACCAATGAGACTATGTTTGGCACTATTGTTATTCCACAGTTAGACTTTACAGTACGTGAAATGATTGATGCCGTAATTAGACAAACACTTGTTGACGCAGGAGCAGAACCAGAATTTTTAACACTAGACGAAGTATCTGAACAAGAACTTAAAGAACAACAAGCCTTAGAAGACAGGCTTGTACAAGAAGCTATAGCAGGAAGCACAAGCGAAGATGCTAATGCGGCTTTGTTGGGATATAACCCAACATTTAGAGACTATGTAACCCCTCAAGTATATGGTGCTGGGACACAAGCATTTTATGCACCAGAAGAAATATATACGGGTAACAGAAATTATGATAACCCTAATCAACGTTTCTTCAATGGAGCAAGTGATGCACTACATAGAAAAATGATTAGATTACAATATGGAGAAAACTAATGGCTGAACTAGAATTTGGCGGAATGAAATTTCGCGGAGGTAGACTAGTAACAATATTAACTGCACTTTCAATGTTAGGAGGAGCGGCATGGGGATCATTTGAATTTTATAATGATTATCGAATGATGAAAAAGAAAATTAATTCATATGTGGCACCCGACCTTTCATCTATCAATGAACGTTTATCTGTAATGGAAGAACAAGTAGTAAACGCTGTGGACAATACTCGGACAGTCAAAATTGACTTGAAAAGAGATATACAAACTATAGAAACACAGGTTGACAGAGTTGAAAAAATTGTTAAAGATACGCAGGATAATATAGACGAAACTCTACGTGAAGTAGAAATAGTGAGTAGAGAATCTGAAAAAGATACTAGAGATAGAATGCGTGAAACCGAAGATAGAATAGATGCTGAAATGTTAAAATTAGAGAAAAAGATTTCAGAACAAATTCAGGAGGCTTTAGACAACCCACTTGCACAACAATAAATATTTGTGTAATGATATATCGGTGTGAAGCACAACAAGCTATATTAGAGCTAAGGGATAAAGGTGGTTCTTCTGCTTTATATAAGCGAGGACAACTAATGTTTGTTGGTTCAAGTTCAGTTGCAATGAAATGGTTTGTAGATTTGTGTGGTAAAGATCTAGATATGAAAACGCTTAAGGCTTTGAGAAAACGTTTAGATGTGCGTAAAGCTAACTCGTAGTCATATGAAATAGTGCTGGACCAAAACTACTAGCCGCCCATCCAAGTGCAATAATAGTAATTAGACCATAGATAAGCCATTTTACTTTAAAATCATCTACTACCATTTTTAGTGCAACAAGTTCGTTGCCTAGCACTCTAACAGCTACTTCTAGTTTTCCTGTATTATCTTCTGCCATTTACCATTTTCCTCTATCCATCCCAACAAGGTATACCATACCGATCAAAAGACCAGCTATAGCGGCTAATCCTATTATGACCATTATAATCTCAAAAACTTTGCGTCTACGTTCTTGTTGATCGTAAATTGCTTGTTGGCGTTTTTTACGTATGTCAGCTTCTGTTTTCAAAAGTTCTTCCCAAGCACTAGGTCCGCGAGTCATACTTATAATTGTTTTAAGCTCTGCTCGCATATCTTCTGCTTTTTTCCTTGCCATGAAAGTTGCCATGGCCTCTTCTTCTACAGAACCTGCTTGAAATAATTTTTTAAATAGCGGCGGTTTCTTAGCGTATTCTTCTGCTTTCTTAATGTCACTTACGGCACCCATCCAACGGCCAAGGTCACCCGCCATAGATTCTACTTCTCTACCAACTGCAAACCCTTGTTTGATTGTGTTAAATGCCGCTGTAGCGGTTGCCACTGCGGTGATTGGATCTATCAATATACCCTACTTTCTGTAACGAATAATAGTTACCCCTCAATAGTATTTAGCCTTTTATTAAAATGCAATGTATATTCATTATCTATAAATAGTGAGTAAGAAGAAAACTTTTTACTAATCACCAATAAAAGGAGGGAACAATGTACGTAACTGAAGCGATGATTAATAGCATGGAAGAAATGCAACGTAATGCTGGAGATATGGAAAAGCATATTAAAGCTATGATGGAAACTGAAGCTAGAATGCACGGCTTAGAACTAGACAGTAGAAACAACGCTAGAGATATGTGGGGACAATTATCTGCACATATGGCTAACATGCCAGCAGACGAACCAGTAATGGACGAAGATGAAGAAGCTTTAGATGATGAAGCACATTGGGAGCAACCAGAAATGACTCCAATGGAAGAAGCACCTATTGAAGTTGAACATACTCATGCAGATGGCACTACTCATGCACACGAAGGTGGAGATGTTGAACATACCCATGATGAACCTGTAATTGAGCCACCATCAGATGGTACAACACCACATGGTTAAATAACGGTAGACAAAACGTAATAACTATGTTATATTATTAGTGGGGCTATAGAAATATAGGCCCACTATTTCTCTAAGAGGCATAATGAACTTTAAATTACCGAAAAGAAAACATACACATGTAGTTGTTATACACGGAGCAAATGCTAGTCCAAAAAGTTTCAACTACATATTAGAAAATACCAACCTAACTAATGTAACAAAAGTTAGGTATTTTAGTGGCGATGGTTTCTATAATAATTTAGAGAAACTTAAAATACAATTACAAGGTATAGAAAAATGTTTTGTAATTGCTCATAGCCTTGGCGGTATCTATACCTTGCATTTATTGCAACACATCAATATAATTGGAGTTGTTAGTATAGCTACACCATTTGGAGGAAGTATGACTGCTGACTGGGTGAAATATTTAATCCCAAGAAGATTGTATTCAGAAATAGGGGTATCTAGTTCTCCTATTACAAACGGACATAAGATTGCAATTAATATACCTTGGACACAGATAGTGACTACTGAAGGTGCTATTCCTGTACATTTTTCAAAAAATGATGGAGTAGTTACATACAAAAGTATGACACATAGGAAAGACATGCAATTTTTTGAAATACCTTATAATCATTATGAGATTATGAATTCTCCTGAAGTTGTGCATACAATTAATAAGAAACTAAAGTCTAACTTTATTTACTTTGGTTAAACGACGGGTGGCTCCTTAATCAGCCCGGTGGGGATCACGGTTAATCCCCAATTATATAAATTTCGGGACTTTCAGGATTACTTACTGTTATTTCAATAAAGTTTGAAAGAAAATTAAAATGCTTAGATAAAGTGCCGAAAAGTTCTCCATTCATATAGTCGGCCGCTACACTATAACTACCTATACCTATATCTTGATAATAACTTTTTTTAATACCATGTCTCTTACCATATTCAGGAAATACTCCTGTTACAAATAAACAAGTATCTCCTAATTCTTTAGGTGTCTTATTATTCATGTAGCTTTCTGCAAAAGTTCCTTTAGGTAAAAAATCTGGTTGATCTACTTTAGAAGCAAGTAGCATAACAATATATGCTTCTATGTGATGTGGAAGTGTATAGCCTGTGCTATCTTGAGTTTGTTTAACAACGCCATAAAAAGCGTCTGTGTAATGATCCATTAGTCAAAGCCTTTTCCAGTTGTAATATTATTTATTCGGTTGTACGATCTCAAAATTTGTGTTAAAATAAATATAATAGGAGAAAATAATGACTATTGAATCACTTTATAAAAAAGAAGAAATCTTTACCAATGTTGATAAAGAAAAAGGCACAGTCGATATGACTATTCCGGAAGAAGTTAAATCCAGAATGGGCTGGAAAGAAGGTGACGTCCTTGCATTTAAGGTTTTGGACGATGGAAGCATAGAAGTTACCAAAAAAGACCTTGACTCAGCATCATAATGATGCTATAATATATTACAGTTAGACAGCTAGGATATTGTGGATATGAGTAACTATATTGATTATTTGAGCGGCCAAAATATGATGGAAGTAAACATCAAAGGTGGTACTGTCACGCAGAAAAAATATGCTGAAAGTATAACATGGTTTGTATGTAGGAAGTTAATGCCTAGGCTGATGAACAAATTAGTAATTAATATACATATCAAATCTTTTGGTAAGGACGATACACTAGGTTATTGCTTGCCTGATGATGATGCTGATGAACAGCGTCCAAGAGAGTTTAACATTGAAATCAACAAAACCTCTAGACTACGTCGATTATTAGAAACAGTTGCACACGAGTTAGTACATGCAAAACAATTTGCAAGAGGTGAATTGTATTGGAGCACAATCAAAGGACAAAACCGTTGGCAGGGAGAGTGGCTTAGTAATACACGTAAGGCAGTAAAAGACTACTGGGACCAACCTTGGGAAATAGAAGCTCATGGCAGAGAATGTGGGTTATTTGTCCGTTGGGCAGAACAGGAAGGACTTGCTAGTAGAAAATGGGCACAGGATCTAAATTAGAGGTTGACAATATATCTATTGATGCTATACTATGTATATTAATTAGGCAAAATAGAGGCGCAAATGTTCCAAACTAAAGAAGCATTTAAAAAAGAAGAGCTCACCCAAGAGCTTATGGGCGAAATGCAAATAAAAGAAATCAAGCAAGCAAAAACATCAGAAGTTATTGCCGTTGCATGTGCGGCTTATCGTATCAATAAAAATGAATATGTTAGAGATACAAGAAGGTTCAGCACACCAGAAAACAATACTTTGTTTGCCAATAAAGAATTAGTAAAAATGTATTTTGGCGCATATAGGCCAGAAGATTATATTCCATTTCAACCTACCGAAGAAGATTATGCACAGGCAGAAGAAATTCGTAAATGGATGAAAAGGTATGTATTATTAGGTTTAGGTGATTTGCCTGAATTTAAACGTGATATGGTTAACGCCGCTTTACAGGAAGAAACTACAAAAAGGTATTTTGGTATACTTGCCTTTATTCCAGCATTTGTTAAAAGAGACAAACATGAAAGTGGTTTAAAGAAAGAAATTCGTGTAGAATATAGAGATAGTAAACATCTCGGTAAAGAAAAAGATACTGTAGAAGGCGTAATAAAAATATTAGATGGCCGCTATAGTGATAGATGGGAAAGCTACAATTATACAGCCGTTATGGACGGTAACCTTGTAAGCTTTATGAATAAGTATAAGCACGAAAATGGCACTATGAAACGTATTAAAGCAAAAGTAAGGTCTCTTACTGAAAATCGACTGTTTGGTGCTAACGAAACTCGTTTAAACTACGTAAAATTATTTAAGGTATAAAAATAATGATAAGATTAAAACCACCCGCTGGGGAATCAGAAATAATAATAGATCTTACCGGTCCTGAAGGTAATGCATTTCATCTAATGGCATATGCAAAACAATTATGCAAAAGGCTTGGATGGGATTCTAATGGAATTCTTGAGGAAATGAAGAAAGGCGATTACGAGCACCTTGTACAAACATTTGATTTACACTTTGGTGAATTTGTAATTTTGGAGAGATAGATGACATTTTTTACTGCAAATATTTTATGGTTGCTTTTTGCTTATGTTTCGGGTAGTGTTTTTACTGGATTTGTTTTTTATAAGTCTGGCACTCGAAATGGTATAGAAAGTACTATTGATAATTTAGTTAGCCAAGGGTTTCTTCGTCATAAAAGAGTAAATGGTGAAATTGAAATCCTTAAATGGAACGACTCGGCCAGCGAAGAAGCTTAAATACAATGCAATACAGACATCAAAAAAGGGAGAGTCAAGTGACACATAAAGCACACAAAATTGAAAATAACAAAATAACTTTAGATAACTCATTAGATTCAGATGACTATGGGCTAATTGTATCAAAGAACGGAGAACTAAAAGGTATTTGGATTCCGGATACTGTGGAAGATAAAGAAAACTTTCCAAAAGCAATCGCAAACCTTTGTATTAATTACTTTGGCTTGGATCCAAATGCTGATGAGGAATATCCTGCTACATTACACTAGGTAGATATGGAAGAAAAGAAAGCAACTATAAAGCAGTTAGCCGACCTTGCACGAGAAGGGGAAATGAAAGACCCTATCGATTGGGGTGAGTTAGCAGTTCAAGAAGAACAAGCATATTTAATGATGGCTTCTCAAGTGTTGGAGCAAATGGAATCTTGCCCTGAAGATCAAAGGGCAGTAGTCGCAATGGCTACTATGACAAAATTGCTAGTAGAAAATTTTGTCCTTAATCTAAGATTGGAAGGAAAAGTTAAATGACAACAACTATAGAAGATAGAGTAAGGAAACTAATTGTAGAATTTATTGATCCTCCAGAAGACTTTAGCAATGATACGCCTTTTAGCCAACTAGGTAGTGATTCACTACTCATGATGGAACTTGTAATGGAAGTTGAAGATGAATTCGGTTTAGAAATTGACGATGCTACAGTTGAAAACTTACAAACCACAAATGATTTAATTAATTATATACAAGGACAATTAAATGAATAATACTTACTATGCAACTGAAGCAGAAATTACTTGCACAGGAAATGACAGAGTAGTAACTGCTGAAATCGACAACTTTAAGTTTCAAGATTCATTAACCGCATTTATTGCTACAAATAAAATTCCAATGAAATGGACTGGGCGTGTATATGTTGGAAATGCTCATGGTATGGAATTTACAACTCCTGGACCTAAAGAACTTGCCAAAGCTTTTTCAAGGAGGCGATAATGGAACAAGGTCCACTAAAAAGTGCATTAGAAAATACCGAAGGTGTAATTAGTCAAGAACTTGTAACTTTTAGAGTTCGTAACGGACAACTAATTAAAGAAACTGTTACACGAAGATTCAGCAAAGATGATTACCACGATAGTTCTTCATATGAGCCTTTAATAAACTTGGAGGAAAAATAATGCCTATACCAGAAAAAGTTTTTATACCAGCAGGGAAAGATCCAGGACAATTTCACTTTTATGTAAGTCTAGTCAAAAGTGCAATAAGAATTGGAGCTGGTATTGCATTGATAATGGGCAGTCTAGTTTGGGCAGGCGCATTACTAATTGGTGCAGAAATTTTAGGAATAGTAGAAGAACTGTGAGAAGTCCTTGGTACACGGAAGGTGATGGTATGAACATAGTCAAAGACAAGGTAGCTAAATTAAAAGGAATTCCTACTCGCGAAGTGTTAATGGAGCGATTAGAAAATGAAGTTTTAGAAGTCACTTTCCTTAAAATTAATGGCGATAAACGTATTATGACTTGTACATTAAAAGATGATATAAAGCCAAAAGCTACCAAAACAGATCCTATGAGCCAAAAGGCTGTTCGAACAGTATCGGACAAGGTCTGTTCCGTTTGGGACATTAATGCTAAAGGTTGGAGAAGTTTTAGGTACGATAATGTACAGGAAGTGAAAACAGTTGCAAATGGATAAAGAGTGGCAATTATTACTTTTTGGCATGGTAATCATATTTGGAGGTACACTTCTTCTTAATTTTATAGTCCAATTATTGTTGCCCTTATAAAAGTGGTTGACAATTCCGTTAAATACTGCTATACTATAGTTAAACTTTAACCAAAGGAGTTATTATGAAGAAACTATTTTTCGGTGTAGCTGGTCTTGCAATGATGCTAGCTACCACTACCCAAGCGGCAACATTTGTTGTACAGGGTACAGTAACTGATGTTACTCCTAACACAGTTCAAGTCCAAATTCCGGATCATCAAAGACAATGTAGCGTGGTTGATGTTCCGATTTATGGAAGTAGCCAACCAAATAATGGTAATGCAATTTTAGGTGCAATTATCGGTGGCGTAATAGGTAACCAGTTCGGATCAGGGGACGGTAATAAAGCCGCAACTGCCGCAGGTGCCGCAATAGGAGCAGTTAAAGGTTCTCAGATGCAATCAGATAGACCAATTGTTGGTTATAAAAGAGAAGAACGTTGCCATATGGTTGAGAACTTTCGTTATGAATCAAAAATTAGAGACTATACTGTAAAATATGAGTGGAATGGATACAAAGGTGCCGTTGTAACTTATAACCAATTCAGTGTAGGAGATAAAATAAATCTAAATATGGATTTAAGAGCCAAATAGGAGGAGTTATTGGGAAAACGTTTGATACCTGGCAAATCACCTAAGGACAAAAAGAAGAATGGAAAGATGTATTCTCATCGCCCAGTAAGAGCAATGAACGCCTACTGGAGCGAAGAGGATCATAAATGGTATAGCAAGAAGGAGATTGCCAGTGATAATAGAAAAATACCTAATTAAAGGATTAGCCGCATGGCTAATATTGAGTGTAAGTACTGCATTCGCAAATAATGTAGATGTAGAAATGCTTAACAAAAGAGACGACGGAGCCAAAATGGTTTACAGCCTAGATATTGTAGATGTAGGCGTTGGCGGAACAGTAACTTGGGTTCCGACAGATAAAGGACATAATGTAGAATTCATTGCCGGGCCCGATACGGCTGTCCTACCAAAAAAAAGCAAAATGAATAAATCATTTAGTCATGAATTTGAAGTACCAGGAATTTATTTGTATGTTTGCACTCCTCATAAAGCAATGGGAATGATTGGATTAGTTATTGTAGGCGATAATACAAACAATAAAGATCAAATAGCAAATGTTAAAATGCCTGGAAAGAGTAAAAGGAGATTGGCAAAATTAATTGCCGATATTAACTAAGGAGATCTTATGTTAAATGGAACTATTAAAATTGTAGCTATTATTCTCGGAGTATTATGGACTATTGCCGCAATACCGCCAGTAATTAACACTTACTACTATTTGGACGAATTGTCATGCACAGACGACGGATGTGACAATTATGAAATTTGGGATAACGAAGAAGAACTTCTCGGATTACAGAATGAAATAGATATTCTCGAACAACGTCTTGCCGCTTGTACGGCGTTAGTCGAAGAACGTGTTAAAAAATAATGCAATTTGTATGGGTTTTATTATTAACAGTTTGCAATGGCAGTGATTGTATTAGCCAAAAAGTAGGCTTTTACCAAGACGAACGACAATGTAAAGTGTTCCAAAAAGAGCATGAAGCATTACCGCAAGATGGTGATTGGAGCTCAGTCACTTATCATTGTCGTCCAAAAAATAGCAAATCTACCTAAATTTCTGGTTGACAAACTCTAGATAGATGCTATACTATATGTATAGTTAATAGAAACAGAGGGCGATACAATGGCAGATATTTGGGTTATAAGTGATACTCATTTCAATCACGAAGCTATTCTCACTTTCAAAGATTATGCTGGTAAGCCTCCAAGGAATGGTTTTATTGATGTTGATCACATGAATGAAACTATGTTGGATAACTGGGCAGATGTTGTAAAGCCTAACGATACTATCATTCATTGTGGAGATGTATTGTTTGGACATAACAAATTAGATTGGTTACATTCAAACTTTGCAAAGTTACCTGGGAAGAAAAGACTTGTTCTTGGCAACCATGATAACTTAAAGTTTCTTGCTCCATTCTTTAAAGATGTTCAAATGTGGATTGATATGAGCGACATAGGTTTGTTGTTTAGTCATACTCCACAACATGCTAGTACACTTGCTGAGTCACATAGGTTTGGTGACAAGCCTATATTGAACGTGCATGGACACATTCACAGTAATCCTTCACCAGAAGGCCCATACAAATGTGTTTGTGTTGAGCAAATCAATTACACTCCTATTAATATTGAGGAGTTGATATGAGCAAGTTCAAAGAAAAATATTTAGTACCTACTGTCTTTCGTCCTAACGGGCATTGGATGGTAGGTACTATCTGGCCTGTTAAAGGGTCAAAGGGAAATGAATATAGTGTTGAATTACACGATAAAGGATTTAATTGTGATTGTCCAGGATTTACATTTAGGGGTTCCTGCAAACATTCGCAAGCAATATTAAAAAAAGTAGAGGGAGTAATGGAATGGTAAGAACACAACCACAAGCAATAATTGATAAACTAGAAGCTGATAACAGTCGTCTTGCTAAAGAAGCAGTTATCCAAGAAGCAATGGACGAAGGCCTTGATGAATTTTTTGATGGCGTTCGAATGGCTCTTGATCCGCTTGTTACTTTTGGAGTAAAGCAAGTTCCTGAAAAAGAAGAAAATGAAGTTTTATCTGCACAAGGATTAAGTTGGGAAAACTTTAAAGCCCTCGCTGATAAATTACATAATCGCGAGTTAACAGGACATGCGGCTCGTGATGCAATTATTTTACAAATGAATGTTGCGACAGCAGAACAATGGAATAAATTTTATCGTAGAATTTTGATAAAAGATTTACGTTGTGGCGTAAGCGAGAAAACTGTGAACAAAATTGCTAAAAAGTTTCCGCAATACAAGGTTCCTACATTTACTTGCCAACTAGCACATGATAGTGCTAATCATGAAAAGAAAATGATTGGACAGAAGCAGATTGAGATAAAACTTGATGGCGTAAGGGTTGTTACAATTATACAAGGTAACAAAGTTGAAATGTTTAGTCGTAACGGTAAGCAGTTTCATAACTTTGGACATATTATTGCAGAAATTGAAACAGTTCTCAAAGATCATCCATCTCCTTATCCACTGGTATTAGATGGCGAAGTAATGAGTGCGAACTTCCAAGACCTTATGAAGCAAGTACATCGTAAAGATGGAAAGCAGTCTACTGATGCAGTCTTACATTTATTTGATATGATTCCATTAGCAGACTTCCAAAAAGGTAGCTGGGATAAGCCACAACACATAAGAAGCCAATATGTAAGATCTTGGGTCGAAAAGCATGCTGATGTTTTAGATCATGTACAAGCATTAGACTGGGAGGATGTAGACCTAAGTACTACTGAAGGCGAAAAACGCTTTGTAGAGCTTAATAAAGCGGCTGTAGACGGTGGTTATGAAGGTGTTATGATAAAAGATATCGATGCTCCATACGAATGTAAAAGAAGCCATGCTTGGTTAAAAGCAAAACCATTTATAGAGGTTACATTAGAAGTAACAGATGTTGAAGAAGGGACTGGAAGAAATGAAGGTAGATTGGGAGCCGTTGTATGCTCTGGGACGGATGATGGCAAGGATATACGTGTCAACGTTGGTAGTGGCTTTACGGATGATAACAGAACCAGTTTTTGGTCTGATCGCGATGCTCTTATTGGTCAGCTTGTTGAGGTTAGGGCAGATGCAGTAACACAAAATCAAGACGGAACTTACAGTTTACGTTTTCCACGTTTCAAAACATTTAGAGGATTTGAGCCAGGAGAAAAATTGTGAAGAAGATAGGTTTTTGGATTTATGATTTATATAACTTTTTCTTTAGTTTAAAAATAAATCCATTACGTCATATTCCAAACGAACTAACGCAATTTATTTTAATGTTCTATCTAAGTGTTATGTGGACAGCGGTATTCACGATATGGGTAGGTGGCACTATATACTTTGGTATAGGAAGTGTAGGAGCACACTTAGTAGTTTTATTTGCGTTCTTTTTTACAGCTCTTTTATTTCGTGATGCAGAAAAGAATGGCCATTTATGGGTAAAAAGAGATTACAAACCAAAGCCAAAATATTATGAAGCAGATAAAAATAAGTGTATTTGGGATTTAGAAAGAGAAGGTTAATGAGAGAAGACTTAATGGTACAACAACAGGTTTCATCGGTATGGCAACATATGGTCGGTGTGATCTGTCTTAATCAAACAAGTAGGCATCAAGTAAAAAGGGTACTGCCTGAACTATTTAAAAATTGTCCTACTCCTGAATTATTCCTAAAAACTGCTCCTAGTTTACTCAAAGAAATACTAAAACCGCTAGGAATGGTTAACGTAAGGGAAAAACGTATTCGCCAAATGTCTAAAGATTATTTGACATGGGATGGTGAAGATGCTACCAAACTATATGGCATAGGAAAGTATGGTAGTGATAGCTATCGGTTGTTTTATAAAAATGAAATACCCGAAAATGTTTCAGACCATGAACTGAAAAGATACATAAAAGAAGAGCTGAAAGGAAGTTAAAATGAGAGTATGGGTTTACGATTGTTGGAATAGTGTTATGAATTACGAAAGAAATCCTTTAAAACACATTCCTGATTTACATGCAAGACATATGATTATGCAAATTTTAGCATGGATATGGTGCATTGCGTTTAGTTTGTACCTTGGAAGTTTTGTAGTGTTTGGTATCAGTGCAGTCGCACATGTGGCTCTTCTCGGAGCAATAGTAATTACTGTCGGCACATTCGAAACTGCAAAGAGAGCGCCGGGTGTGTTCGAATTTAAAAAAGGATATCATACGCCTAGCAGAGGACGAGCTATATATGTTGACGGGGAACGCATTGAGTTACCAAAAGGCGACTCAGGCGGAGAACACGACTAATCAAAAAAGATTGACATTTTAGACAAACGACTATATAGTAGTGATAACAAAACAAATCATGGGTGACAGCAATGAGTCTAAAAAATATAAAGACGACAAAAAGGAAGAAACCTAGACGGTCGTCTAGAATTACCAAAAGTGCAAAATCAATGGTCCCTGTGTGGGATGGTTGGGAAGAGTGGGATGGTCAAAAGTTTCATCGATTTAAAACTAGTTCCCAAAGTTGGTTTTATCAAACATTCAAACATACAGAATTGCACCCTCATCTATTTAATTGGATGTTGAAAAATGATTATACTAAAAAAGATGTGCAAGCTTGTAAAGCATTGCCTAATTGGAAATTATCCACTAACGTCTGTATAAATGCAAAAATGTTGCTAGATGGTATGCCAGACTTCAACAAAAAAGAAGATGAATATTGGCAATCACTAGCTGGCACAATGGGGGAAGTTAGACCTGTTACAGTACACATGAAAAAATCTATCCAGGAATGGATAGAAGAAGGTTCTACACTACTTAAAAATAAAAAAGTCGAAGAAAAGAAAAAAGCAGATGTATATGTTCCTAGTATTCAAGAACGTATAAGAGAGCAAGCTTCAATGGCTTCCGAAGACATTGATGTTTGGTTAGATGAATTTGTTACTAATAAAGATGGATTTGATCCAAAAGGATTCGACTTCAAAAGGCACTTTCAACAAAAAGGTGTAACACAAGCACATGCACGTAAAATAATTAAATTTTATGAGGGCGAACTAGAAGAATTTAGAGACTTACTAAAGATTCCTACTGCAAGCCAACTATCTAAAATGGATGAAAAAGATGCTGACTGGTGGGAACAATTAAAAGAAGGTTATTCGCATCTTAGCAAAAAAGATGTACAAAAGTTTATCTCTGCACTAGAATCGCTTGTAGAAGCTTGTAATTACGTTATAGACACCAGCAAAGCTACACGTAAGCCTCGTAAGACTAAACCTAAGAGTGCTGACAAGTTAGTTGAGAAACTTAAATTTGCAAAAACTAATGACAAGTATAAACTTGCAAGTATAGTACCAACTGAAATAGTAGGCGCTAATGAGCTTTGGGTTTTTAATGTAAAAACACGTAAAATAGGCAAATATATTGCAAGCAATATAGACCCACAAGGTATGAAAAGAGCTGGTTCTGGTTTAAGTGTTAAAGGGACTACAATACAAGGATTTCATGAAGAAAATAGTATACAAAAAACCTTACGTAAGCCTGATGAACAACTAAAAGAGTTTAAAGGTGCAGGAAAAGTTGCACTTAGAAAGTTCTTAGATGAAATTAAAACCACAGATACAAAGCTTAATGGGCGTATTAATCTGGACACAATACTATTAAAGGTATCTGGATAAATATTAGTATGAGCACAGATATGCAAAAAATTACTGATAGTCTATCATCACTTGCTACTGCAATACAAGAGCTAGCAAATGATAGTCCTACTGAGATAGAAATTAATGACCGTAGTCTAAGCGGCAATAAAATACATGGCGGAATGATAACAAAGTTCCAAAGTAAAGGAATCAAAGACGAAAGCACTAAAGATAAAGTACTTGTTAATGATTTAGGCTTACATGTAGATAACATTTCAGTTGAAAGTATTTTAAACCCTGTAACTATCAAAGGAGATTTGAACGTTGAGGGTAATATCACTGCTACAAAATTACACGTAAATGAAATCACAGCAGATATACGTCATGAACGCACTAGTCCCTTAGAGTTTGTTTCAGAAGGCGATGCTGGCATCTACGGTAAAGGCTTACAATGGCGTGGAGACGGTCCTACAAAACAATTTGTTTATAGGGGCAATCCAGATAGAATTTGGACAACTGAAAGTATAGACTTAAACTCAGGTTGTAGTTTATATATTGATAGTGTACCAGTCCTTAGTGAAAAAGAACTTGGTAGTACAATTAGTAAGAGTAGCTTAACAACTGTAGGTACTCTTAATAATTTACAAACCTCAAATGATCTTTGTATTGATGGCTGGATATATTATGAATCTGATTCAAATAGATTAGGTATAGGAACAGAAGCTCCAAATGCTCAATTAAGTATTGTAAGTTTAGAATCTGAATTTATTGTAGATTGCGAAACATCTAGCACAAGAATAGGCAATTGGACAACTGATAATTTAGATATTGTTACGGACAACACAACTAGGATTACTATAAACGCCCATGGCGATATTGTTTTAGGTACTAACAATGAAACTAAAACAAAAGTAGTAGGTAAACTTGGTATTAATGTAAACAATCCATCAAATGACATTGAAACATCTGGTCCTGTAAAGTTTCAAGGGAAAAAGTTTGAAACAGGTATAGCTATACCAACAAGCGGGTTATACAATATTGGCGACATTGTATGGAACCAATCACCAACGCCAACTGGATACGTAGGATGGATTTGTGTTCGTGAGGGGTCTCCAGGAGAATGGAAACCTTTCGGTCAAATTAACGTTTGATCAGCATCCCTAAATTATAAGAGAGTTAGATGGTAAAAAAGAATGTTCGCCATAAAAATAATTATGTGAAATCGAAAGTTGCAAGATGGGATATGTTTGCAAGGTTTATACCTATATCTCTTTTGTGCTTAAATATTTTCTTAGTAACTTTTAATTACGTAGATTTTGAAAATGCATTTTGGATAACAATGGCCTTAGCGTCAGTTATAAGTTGTGTGTGGTGGGTATGGACTATTACAACTATTAGACTTGTTAGAACTACCCTAAAGAGTGCAGAAGATAGTCTACTAGAAGTAAAAACAGAAGTAAAAGATGTCATAGAAGACGTAAAAGATTTCCGTCAGCGTCCTTAAAGATATATACAATATGTTAGTAATAGGCAACGGTGAAAGCCGTAAAGATATCAATATCTCAAATATCAATATGAAAAAGGTTGGATGTAATGCTATACATAGAGATCACTATGTAGATCATCTAATCTGTGTTGATCGTCGGATGGTTCAAGAAGCTGTGGATAACCGGTATCATCAAAATAGCAAAATATATACTAGACAGGATTGGTTTAATTATTTTGCTCAAAAGAAGAATATAAGAATGGTTCCAGATTTACCTTTTACAGGATTTGAAAGATGGGATACACCTTGGCATTGGGGTGCTGGTCCTTATGCTGTATTAGTTGCAACGAAGCACTCAGACAAAATACATTTGCTTGGGTTTGATTTATATAGTAAAGACCAGTTTATCAACAACATCTATAAGGACACTGCTAATTACAATATAGCTACTAAAAGAGCAGTTGATCCTAGCTATTGGATACATCAAATTGGTAGACTTTTTAAACACTATAAGGACAAAAAGTTTATTATACATCAAGAAGAAGATTGGATTTTGCCAAAAGAATGGACACATAGCAATGTATCGGTTGACATTTTAGTTAATCTATATTATAATTAGAAGTATAACAAGAGGTAAATGTATGGCATACTTTTCAACAAAAACTTACGGACACAACATCGGACTTTCAGCGGTGTTCCGTCAACCAAACGCAGATCATTCACACTGTCATTTGCTACACGGCTACAGTTTACAATTTAAGTTTACATTTGGTTGCTCAGATCTTGACAACAAAAACTGGGCTGTAGACTTTGGTGGTTTAAAGCCTTTGAAGGCTTGGCTTGAAGATTCATTTGATCATAAGACTTGTGTTGATGTTAATGATCCACACAAACAAGATTTTTATGATTTACAAGATAAAGACTTATGCGAAGTAAGAGAGTTTGATGGTGTAGGAGCAGAAAAATTTGCAGAGCATGCATGGCGATTTGCAGACAATTTAGTACGTGAAGCTACTAACAATCGTTGTTGGTGTGAATCAGCAGAGTGTGCAGAACATGGTGCGAATAGTGCAATCTATACTCCTTTTACTACAAGGAAAATTTCTATGTCTGATGCTAATGAAAAAGTTTTTGGCAAAGGATAATGGATGAGACAAGAATTTTGGAAAGAACTTAACGAAGCAAGACATCAAGGAGTATGCAAATATTGGGAAAATGTTTTTCCAGAAGCTAATGTCATTGACTTTAATTTATTAGTAGAGTTAAATCAATATATAGTGTCAGTTACTGGCCAAAATGTGCTTCGAAATGATAGTGCAAACATATCAGGAGCTCATGCAGATGCAAGAATCAAACCTTTCTTTACAGAGTTTATTAATAATTATAAACGTATTGATACAGAGATAGATTTTAATAGTTTATTATTCTTTAGTTTTTCAGATAGTCATCATAGTGTAAATTTACATAGAGATACAGAAACTGTATTTTTAATACAAGGATACGGTGAATGTGTGTTTGTCGCAGTAAATGATGACGGATCTCAAAAAGATCTATATAGGATGAAAACAGGAGATGCAATTATACTTCCTCCTATGTATTCCCATAAATCAGTTCCATTAGGTCCTCGAGTAACTTTAAGTTTAGGTGGGTTGCCAAAGCAACATAGCCATTAATGAAAAAATATATTCCAGGCGAGACTAAAGCACAAAGAAAAGCAAGAAAAAATGCAAAAAAAGCGTCTAAGGAAAATGCACCGGTAGCTCAGCTGGATAGAGCATCTGGCTACGAACCAGAAGGTCGGGGGTTCGAATCCTCCCCGGTGCGCCAAGATCAAAAAAACTTTGTATTATGTCTTAAATGGGGTACCAAATACAGCCCTGATTATGTTAATAAGTTGTATCGTATGGTGCAACGTAATCTAACACTTGATCACGAGTTTATTTGTATCACAGAAAATCCAACTAATTTAGATCCAGGAATTAAAATTATGGATTTAGAACTGAAAGCTGGAATAGAAGGTTGGTGGTACAAGCCAATGATATTTAATCCACATCTAGGACTACAAGGAACAATACTTTTTTTAGATCTAGATATGATTATATTTGGAAATATGGATAAGCTCTTTTCTTACAAGCAAGGTGAATTTTGTATTATAAGAGATTTTAACAGACATATTATACCTAACTATGACAAATTTAATTCTAGTATAATGAGATTTGAAACAGGCCAGCATTCGCAAGTTTATCACAAGTACATGGAAGATATGCAAGGAATTTCAAGAAGGTTTCAAGGAGATCAAGATTGGACAAGACACGCGATACAAAACGATTATAATTATTGGCCAGACGAATGGATACAAAGTTATAAATGGGAAATGCGTGGAAAGCCTAGGATGACTTCAGGTCCTCGAGGTACAAGAGATTTTGAATCTCAAGGTGAACCTGATATTTTACCTGAGACTTTTATAGCTGTATTTCACGGAGATCCTAATCCACATTACTGTAAAGATGAGTGGGTTCAAAAGAACTGGTGTTAATGATTGACAAATAGTATAATATCGTATATACTAGTATTATAAATAAAAAAATAAAGAAAGGTACTATATGGGACGAGTTTTTGTCGAGGAGGCTATAAATGCTACAGGTATTGATAGAACTAATTTAGTTGTTGTAGCAACATACCTAGTAAGAACTAAGCAAGCTACAAGTGCTATAGATGCGATACGTAGACTAGAAAACGGAGAGTTTGACAAAGCAGAATTAGAAGAAGAAATGATTAGATTTTTTCAACATGAAAAACCTAAACCTGTTGAAGAAGAACCAATTATAGATGTTGACTCTTTTAATAATAAACAACAAAAACACGAAGCAGAAATAGAAGAAATTTTTTCAAAAGAGGTTGACACAGATAAATAGCTGTGTTATAGTATATACATACTAAGGAATAGAGCAATGATGAACACAATACAAATAATATCTTATATATGGTGCCCAACTTACGGGAGGGGTTTGTCTTGATGTGATTTATTGACATTAAGTTTGAAACAAGCCCCAAGCGAAAGCAAGGGGCTTTTTTTATGGGTGTAGTGTAACGGTAGCACGACAGTCTCCAAAACTGTTAGTCGGGGTTCAAATCCCTGCACCTATGCCAACAACGGGCGGCATGTTCACAAGGTGTGACATCGGACTGTAAATTCGACGCTGAAAAGCATGCCTGGTTCGATTCCAGGGTCGCCCACCAAGAACCGGAGTATAGCACAGCTTGGTAGTGCGCCTGGTTTGGGACCAGGAGGTCGTAGGTTCGAATCCTACTACTCCGACCATTTTGTGAGCGTGGGGGAATTGGTTACCCATCGGATTGCAACTCCGCTTATGCAGGTTCGAGTCCTGTCGCTCACTCCAACATTAAGGTCCTGTAGTTTAATGGTAAAACACCCGGCTTATACTCGGCATAGTCTCCAGATTAGAGAGCGATGCAGGTTCGAATCCTGCCAGGACTACCAACTTTATTTTACATTAGGGGTTGACAAGACTGTAATAGATGCTATACTATATGTATAGTTAGAAATAAACAATAGAGGGTAAAATGGAAAAACAAGCAGAATTATTTACAAGCGAATGGGGTGTTAGAAATGATGTTGAACATTTGTATAATGCACTCCAAGACAAAATACCAGCAATGGGTATGGTAAAGAATGCCAACAAGAATAGGCATCTTGAAACTTTCCGAAAAGCTCAAAACGTTACCTATGACATTTTCAATAACGGTCTAATAAATAGAGGCAAAAGCCTAAAGGTTCTTGGTCTTAAAAAAGATGATCTTCCCCTTCCAGAATACTATGGAAGAAATGGTTATTTTCCAGGTAACTGGGAAAGAATTGAATTCTTAGTAAGTGAGGCATTTGCACCTATTATCCAAAGGGCGGCTGAAGAGCAAGGTATGATCAATTAGGAGTTGGCAAGATTTATTTTATAAGTGCTCCATTTGGTAATTTTTTACAACATTCAACCTTTGCATCAAATGCGACTTGTGTTACAGGAACATTTACTTTAAAACCACGTCCTGGCAGACTAAAACAAATACTTCGCACACTCAGATATGTAAGAACAGAAGAAGGCTGGACATGGCGTAATCAATTAGGATTACGTAATCCAGGAATATTTGAAGGCATAGAAAATACATCTTCGAACAGTATAATGAGTTTTGCTTGTTTAGAAGAAGATGATTGGAAAATCTTACATGCAATTATTCCCAAACATATGAATATTGAATTGAATATTAGTTGTCCAAATGTTAACGAACACCCAAATTTAAAAAATTACTTCGCCTTAGATAAACGTAAATGGTGTATTGTTAAAGTGCCGCCAACTATTACACAAAAACAACTTGACAAAATAATTAGTTTAGGGTATAATAGTATACATGCAAGTAATACTATACCGACGGCAAAAGGCGGATTATCAGGTAAAATGATAATGCCATATACTTTAAAAATAATTGACTATATAAAAAGTAACTATAGAGATATTAAAGTTATTGCAGGCGGTGGAGTGTATTCTAAACAAGATGCAAACAAATATTTAGATGCCGGTGCTGATCATATTAGCTTAGGCAGTGTGTGTTTTACTCCTTGGAAGATAAAAGGTATAATTAATGACTAAACGAATTGGCTTTGCATGCAAATACATGCATCCAGATCAAACACAAAAAAAGAAACTGCTAGAAGAAATTCAGCGTCCGCTAAATACTCGTAGTACAACTGTTCAGTGGCTGAATAGACAAACAGTAGATGTAGCAGAAGAACGCTTGTGGGATATTATGGTCCACAATATTGCGTCATATGGGAGACTAATTGAGTATGTTGGATCTTTACCTGAACAACTTAGAATGGTCAGATTGGGTAGCGATGTCCTTCCTGTTTATACCGAGCCTACTTGGAGTTATTTTTGGCGTAAGCCTGATGTGGTTGCGTACTGTGAAAAACACTTCGCAACAGTCGGAGAAACAGCAAGACAACGAGATGTTAGACTCTCCATGCACCCAGGCCAATTTACAGTCCTTGCTTCAGATACTGAAGAAATAGTTGAACGTAGTATAGAGGAGTTTGAATATCATGTGGATTGCATCAGATGGATGGGCTACGGCCTACAATTCCAGGACTTCAAGTGTAACGTACACATCTCCGGCCGTAAGGGTCCAGCCGGCATCAAAGCAGTCCTCCCAAGATTATCTCAAGAAGCGAGAAACTGTATTACGATCGAAAACGACGAAAACAAGTGGGGGATCGAGGCAAGCCTCGAACTGCAAAAAGATGTCGCACTCGTTTTGGACATACACCACCACTGGGTTAGGGAGGCTGAATACATACAGCCCTCCGACGATAGATTTACTCGCATAATTGATTCGTGGCGAGGTGTCAGGCCCGTAATACATTACAGTTACAGTCGTGATGAACATTTGCCTGCAGACTTTGCACATGACTCAATGCCTAGCATGAACAAGCTATTAGAAGCAGGACACAAAAAAGCTAAACTACGAGCACACAGTGATTACTATCCGAATCAGCTTGTAAATGATTATGCACTTTCATTCTTAGATTACGCGGATATTATGTGTGAAAGTAAATGTAAAAATCTAGCTAGTATTGAGCTTTATAAATACTATACAGGAGAAAAGTATGACATACTTGAACAAGATGTACGGGCGTACAGCGCCGTCGCTTAAAAAAGAATCAGGAAAAAATCCCAACAGAGTTGCAGGAGGAATAAGAGGTCAAGGGGCTGACACTATTGCTATGCTAGGTGAAGATGGGATTGAAAGAATTTTACCCACACAAAAATATGTGCAGGCGTTAGAAGAGCAAATTCGAAAACAACAAGCGGCTATAAATGTTCTTGAACGTAAATTAGCTAGAATCACTAAAACACAAGATGCACTTGCTGTAAGGATTACTTCTTCGAATATTCCTTCTTAAAATCACTTATCATATTTACTTTGGTTTTACGTCTGTCCAATTCAATACCATAATTTCGAGCTGATTCTTCTAACTCTTTCTTGGTTAATCCTTTTAAAACGCTATCTGCAGGAAATTTTTTAGGTTCTTTTCCTGTTTGTACTACACCTGCTTTAATTACAGGTTCTTTGGGCTCAGAAGTGCCAAATAACTTTGCCAAAAACTTAAACATAATCCTTTCTCCAGTTTGGTTAATATCTTTATTTATAAGTACATATATTATAGGGCATCAGTATTGAATTAAATACTATGCATTATCAAATAACCGGAGAAATATCATGAACCCAATTAATTGGATAAAAAGTAGAATCGAAGAACGTACAACATGGGACGGAGCCGCACTTATTTTAATAGGTGTAATTGTATTAATTGCAGGTCCTTTTGCAAAGATTGCTGCCTACGGTGCTATTGCATATGGCGCATGGACTATTTGGAAAAAAGAAGATTAGTTAGTTGGCAAAACCTAATACAACTTTTAAATTATCAATTAGAGATGTAGAAATTATTGAACACGCCTTAAGAGCAAAAGCTGGTCGGAGAGGGCTAGCTATTGCTCAAGGCGAAACTTCTCCTGAACTTAGAAAAGAAATGAACGAAATACAAGAAGTTCTTGGTAGAATACATGAACAAAAAGAATTTTATGCTAGCTTTCCAGATGGCAAACCATATGTAAGTGGCTAGAGCTTTCCAATAGGCATTGTTGAGCTTGCACTTAAATTCCATACTTGTTTCTTTTCAACACCCTTCTTTTGTGCAAATTTTTTAGCATCACAGTTACTACAAACATGGAAATAATTGTTGTTTAGACGTTTAGGATCCATACTACCGCGTGGCCTAGTAAATTCAGTATCACAACTGTCGCATCTTAGTAATACAAAAGTTTGAAACCTATTGTATTTGTGTGTTTTCCCTAGCTTACTAGACCTCGTATGCCGGGTTTCTTTTTTGAATTCTTTTAAGAACATAACTATATTTAACATTAAGATTATAAAAAAATTCAATAAATACTATTGATTAAAGGAGCTCCAATGACCATCTGCACACTAACTGAACAAGCAAAAAAACAAGTAAACATACTTTGCGAGGAAAATAATTGCTTCGCGGTTAGTCTAAACCTTACTGGCGGCGGCTGTGCAGGGTTTCAGTATGACTGGGATTCTGTAGAAAAAGAAGAAGATGTAGAAAAAATGGATATTGTTATTAATACAGGGTCAGGAAATTTTGTTATTGGCGCACACAGTATAATGTTTTTAGCAGGCACAGAAGTAGATTATGTAAAATCTTTTGTAGGGCAAACATTTGAAATAAGAAATCCAAACACAAAGTCAGAATGTGGTTGCGGAGTAAGTATAAACTTTGATATGGATAAACTAGATAACTCGCTGGCTACAGCAGTATAACGGAGCATTTAAAGAATGGCAAAGCAAAATATTGATATTGGTGTAGAAGGTAATGACGGCACCGGCGATAGTATTAGAGAATCGTTTCGTAAAGTAAACGAAAATTTCCAAGAACTATATGCAGTATTTGGTATTGGTGGACAGATATCTTTTACAGACCTTAGTGACACGCCAAATACATATCAAGGTAATGAAAACAAAATACCAGCAGTAAAAAGCGATGGTAGTGGTGTTAGCTTACTTCAGCTAGCTTCAAATAATGCTTTAGACGGCACTATTGATACTATTGGCTTTGATTATACTGTAGATGGTAAACTAGTAATTAAACAACTAGTTTCTAAGGTTTCTAACGACCCAGTTCCAACACTAGGTGGTCCATTAGATGCGGCTACACAGCCTATTGCAAACGTAGCTGTTACGCAAGCCGCAATTGATACATTTAACTCTGTACATAATACATCTTATACTATATCAGATTTAGTTATTAATAAAGCTTATGCAGATAGTAACTATCAACAAAAAGATGTTGCAGGTGGAGGTTTAAGACTAGGCGACGAACCAACTGATGTTTCTGCTTATACACTTACTGTTGGTTCATTAAATTTAGGTAATCTTGTTATATCAGGACACGGATTAACAGGAAGTTATACTGGTGCAGGATTTAAATGGAAATCAACTGGAACTGATCCAAGTAATGTTGTAACCGGAAATACTTACTTTACAAGGATTATAGATGATAATAACATTAGCTTGCATACAACATCTGCAGGAGCTATTGCAAATACAGGAAGAATACTATTAAGTGGTGGCACAGGTACATTTACAATTACAGATGCGGCATATGATGCTACACTTACAGGCAATTGGTTAGATAACGTAGCACTACCTAGAAAGTCTGTTGTACGTAGACAAGGCGATACAATGGCTGGCACATTAAACTTATTTGATCATCCAGGTGAACTAGCTGGTAAAGGTACACCATACGGTCCTGATGATCTACAAGCAGTATCTAAATTATATGTCGATAATGTTGCGGCTACAAGTGATGTAAACATCTTTGTTACAATGAAAGGTGACGATACGCAACGTTACACACCAGACGGTAAACAAGGTAGAGCAATTGGTTATGCATACAGAACTATAAATGCCGCGGCTAGAAAGGCTGAAGAAATAATTGTTTCAGCACCTCCTGAGCCAGGTCCTTATATGCAAACACTTACATTTAATACTGGTGCAACTAATTCTACTGTGAACACAGCAGGTATTACTTCTCCAATAAGTGGCAGAACAAATGCTAGAACACTTGTAATAAACAACAAAGAGTTTGTTGCAAAAGAAACAACTGCATATATGAATGCAACATACCCCGACCATAAAGGAAAGTATGATGAAGAAGCATTTGAAAAGCGTATAGAAGAAATACTAGATAGTGTTTCATTAGATGCATTATTAGGAAACAATGCAAACTTCTTATCAAGGTATGCAGGATTAACTTACTATGCAAGTGTTGAAGGGCAAATACTTATAGGCACACAAAAAACAGAAACTGTAGCTGGTATTACATACGCTAAAACCATTGTTAAAAATAATATCCTAACTAATACAGCAGTTTCAACAAACTATCAAACACAAGTAACACAATTTATTAATAATGCTATTGTTCCAGATGCACAAGCTGATGATGCAATTGATGCTAAGTTTCAAATTGTACTAGATGTTATTAATAATGGTGCATTAAACGCACCTGCTATTGTTGATGGAACTACTACATACAAAATTAACGCAAATAATGGTAACTTTGGTTACTTAGATCAAGCTAATCCAAACAACACTGATGCTATTCCTGGTAAAGTTCTTAGAGGTAGAACTTCAGGTGCTATAGGCTTAATGGTTGACTATAAACATGAGTCTGGCACAAGAGCAGTTAGTATTGCAACCACTGATGAAATTGAGTTACAACTTCTTACGCCAGTGGAATTTATTCCTGGTGAAGAATTAGAATATGGAAACGTTCAAAATTCAACACAAGTTGTATTAATTGTTGAATCAGGAATATACGAAGAAGACTTTCCTATTAAAGTTCCAACTAATGTTTCCATTAGGGGAGACGAGCAAAGACGAGTAATTGTTCGTCCTAAGAAACGTGTTTCACAATCCCGTTATGCTGACACATATTTTTACAGAGATGCTGAATTTGATGGTTTAGTTTTAGGTGTATCTGAAATAAACTCATTAAAATTTGAAACACAGATTAATTCTTCAAGAACAGCAGGAACTTATACTGTAACAAGTTCTAACATGACTACTAGCAAGCTAGGAAAAAATGCAACAATTACTGTAGTCATTGACAGCAATGGTGCAGTTGAATCTGCAACACCAACTGTAAAAGGTGAGGATTTTGTAAAAGACGAAACAATAACTATAGAAGATTCTCAATTAGGTGCAGGTGGAGCACCATCTGTTATATTAACAGTTGATACAATTTTAAATGGAGATGTTTATAAAAATCCATTAACAGGAACATTTGATGGATACTTTGGTTACCATTATTTAGAAAAACCAGGAAGTTTAAAAAATATTGGTGCTGGCTATACCAACGTAGGTAATTGGGAAACATCAGCACTTACGTTTATAGACAACAAAGAATTCATTCAAGAACAAGTTGTAAACTATGTAGAAACAACTTATCCAGCTTTGCCGGCAGGTGCAATTTATTCTAGGGCAAAATGGTTTGGATGGGTAGGTAAAATTGTTGATGCTATTATAAAAGATTTAAGACTTGGTGGTAATGAATTTATTTTAGAAGAACAAGGTGATATTTACTGGGAAGGTAAAACAGACTCTTCTTTACCAAGTGATTACTATGATGAATGGGTAGCTGGTGTTAGTCATATCTATACTATGGCTAATAAACTATTACAAGGACAGGCTCCAACAACATTATATAATCAATCAGGAGGAAGTGCAAGTGATAGAGTTTATGCACAAGATTTAACAAATGGAGATTCTGCTCCTGCTAATTGGTCTGCAGGAAAATTATATAGATTGCAAGATGTTGTTAAATTTACATCAGCAGGAGTTGTTAGATATTATATTCCAAAAATCCAGCACACATCAGGAAGCACTTTTGATGCAACTGAAATTGCTACATTTTGGACTGAAATAGATACAATTGATACAACTGTACAGAATTTTATTAATAGCGTTAACTTTGCATTTAACGCCGCATACAATCCACCGAAGCGTAACCAAGATTTAGATGTATTCTTGCTTAATGATGCAACAATTTTAAGAAACATGACTGTACAAGGTCAGGGCGGATTTATGGGTGTACTTGATCCAGACGGACAGGTCCTTACAAAATCTCCATATATTCAAACAGGTTCTAGCTTTGCGGCATCGTTAAACAAACAAGCATTTAGAGGCGGATTATATACAGACGCATTTGTAGGTAACTCAGCAATTAGAGTAACAGGTAGGGTTGCAAATGATCCATTTAGATTGACCATTCAAAGTTTAGGCTCACAAGCTGATCCACAAGGCTTATTTGTAAGACGTCCGCAAACTCCATGTGCATTTTACATTGATGGTAGACGTTTCCAAGTTAACGCCCTAACAAATTACGATAAGTCACTAGGTACAGCAGAAATTGTATTGGATAGAAGTTCAAACGGTGGAATAGGTTTTACAGGAACTACTAGTGAATTAATAACTGGATTTAACTTAACGCAAGTAGGTACGTTTAACTTTGACGAAACTAAATGTGAAAGAGATACTGGATACATTTTAGATGCGGTGGCTTTTGATTTAGCGTTGAATACAAACTACAACCAAGTTACAAATGGTCTAGCTTATCAGCGTAATGGTGTTAGCACTTATTTACAATCAAATCAAAAAACACAGACTATTGCGGCTATTCAAGTTGCAAAAGCGGCGACAGCGGCCTTATCTAACGTAGCGTCTGATGCTACTGCACTGTCTAGGTCAAACGCCGCATTTGATGAAATAATTGATATTATTGATAATGGTGCTTTGGGTACAGAACAAGCCGCAGATACTATTACTTTTTCTACCCCAGGATCTTTACCCACAGCAAATGCAGTAGAAGCAAGAACAAAGCTACAAGAAAACAGAGTTTTCTTAGGCGCAGAAGCAGTAGCATACATAAATTTAAATAGTCCTGCACCAGGATACGATCAAGTTAAATGTGCTAGAGATGTAAGATTTTTAATTGATGCTTTATCATACGATATTAACTACGGTGGTAACCAAGCATCAAGAATTGCGGCAAGATCATATGTAGACGACGGTGTTCCTGTACTGGCAGCCGCAGAAATAACACCTACTGCAAATGCTTTGAATCATATCAAGGGTTTACTATCTGATATTATTCAAGGTAATGCTATTACAAAATCAACAGGCAATACTGAAACACAGGTCACTGCTGGTCTAACAGCAACAGCAACCGAAGCTACACAGTTGGTTAGCTTGTTTGATATTACAATAAATGTTATCCAAGCATCTAATCTTAATAGTGTACCAGCTTTAATTAATCCAGATGTTACATGGGCTACTAGTGCATTACAAACTGCAAAAAGTTCTATAGAAAGTAATAAAGCACTTATCATAAGAAAAACTGTCCAGAGTGTTGCGGCACCAATTGATATTACACTACAAACAGCTGGTAACAGAAGTATGTTAGGTAATGACTTTACACAAATAAATGATCTAGGTTATGGATTAGTTGCTGTTAACGGTGGTATATCAGAAATGGTATCTATGTTTACATACTATTGTCATGCAAGTTACTATTCTAAAAACGGATCACAAATTAGATCACTTACGGGTTCAAGTTGTTACGGCGAATTTGGATTAGTTGCAGAAGGATCTGATCCAAACGAAATACCAGATGCTGTATCCTTAGCAGAAGATATGGTAATGCCAGGCAAAATATTCTCAGCTTCGGTTGTTTTACAGTTAACAGGACCTGTACAGGCTGTAGCAGGTGAAACATTTACACAGGCCAGTTCAGGTGCAACAGGTGTAGTAGTTATTTCAACTGGCGCTAACGGAAGTGTAAACATCTATCTTAGAAATAGTTCAGGATCATTTGATACAACAAATCAAATTACAGGATCAACCACAGGTGCATTAGGTGCTAATTCAGTACCGTTATCAGTAGATGCAACAGGTTATACTAATGCGGCTACTACAGCTTACATGTATGTGTACGATTTTAAAGATATTCCATCGAATAGATCAGAGTTTGATATCTATCATACAAATGCTTCACCTAATCCTGTGCAAGGAAGATATGAAGTTTCTAATATTGAATTAGCAACACCTTACTTGGCTGGTTACAATGGAGTAGGCGTAGGAGGAAGTCCTCCTATTACTGCAACACAAACAGTAGCAGTAGGTACAGCTAACAATGCACGTTTTCAAATACGAAAGACAAAAACCGATGGCTATTCTGTTGTAGTAACTACACCAGGAACTGACTATAGAGAAAATGATACGTTTTTAGTTACAGGCGATCTATTAGGTGGTGCAACACCTACTAATGATGCAACTATTACAGTTACCCAAGTAGACAGTGGAGATAGTACACCTAGCACAGGTGCAATTACAGGAGCATCTATTGCAGGTACAGCAGATACAACATCAGACGAAACACCGACTTATAGTGGTGCAATTTACAAATTAAACTTTAGTACTTCGTCTGCTCAATATGCACAAAATGGGGTAATTGCTCAACCATCCCATAATGATATAGTTAACTATAGACGTAATGAAACACATATTTTAAATGATTTGGCACAGCCAGACTTGTTAACTATTAGACCAAGCACTGCGGTACTATTTAATGAAAATCTTGGTTTCTTTTATAGATCAATTTCGTTTTTAACAAGTAATAGTTTAGGCACTGCTTTAGGTGCAAATAGTATTCAAGCAGGATTTGATAGTGCATTTGATTATATTAGATTAACAATTGATAACACTAGGGCAACTGAAACTGCACTAAGTGGTACAGGGACAACTAAAGGATCCACAGCAGGAGATGTAAGACTAGCACTTCAAGCAGTAGCAGATGCTAATGAAAAATTTAGACTTAACAATAATGTTAGGACACCAGAAGCTTACAGACCCGCTGGCTGGACAAGTTCATCATTAACTGAAGCTCCAATTATAACTTGGGCAGGTAAAAAACACTATGTATACAATTATAGAGGTGTCAACGGAGCAGGAGCAGAACAAGTATCAGCTTCTGATGATGTTTACGCTATAGTCGATCTTGCAGATGTAGGGGAAACAATTAATTCTACAAATGCAACAGGTATACATAGTACAGTTATATTAGGTAATCTAACTAATACAATACGTGCAGGTCTACAAGCAGGTGCGACTGGTGATGTTACTGTTAACATTTCAACATGTAGAGCTACAGGACATGATTTCTTAGATATCGGTACAGGCGGCTTTAATGCTACAAACTATCCAAACTTTATTTTTGGTCCTCCGGGTGAAAAGAATGCCGCTCAAGAAGTTGTTGAGAAAAACAAAGGTAGAGTTTTCTTTGTTAGTACAGACCAAAATGGTATTTTTAGGGTTGGTAAATTTTTCCAAGTTGACCAAGGTACAGGTACTGTAACATTTAGTGCAAGTATAGCGTTATCAGATGTTGACGGACTTGGATTTAAGCGAGGAGTTGTGATTACTGAATTCTCAACAGATACAGCAATGACAGACAACGCTAGTGATACAGTTCCAACAGAAGGTGCTGTCAGAGGATATGTCAACAGACGTTTAGGTTATGATGTTAATGGTACAGCAGTAGCAAACAAGTTAGGGCCAGGTGTACTTGCTCCTAATGGTGTTGTACCAATGACTGGTGACTTAAATGCCGCGAGTAACACAATTACAAACTTAAAAACACCAGCACAAGACAGCGATGCGGCTACTAAATCTTATGTTGATAATATTGGTGGTAGTATTGACGTACCAGCACTTAGAAGTTCTGAATATAATGATTATTCTGCAGGTAACTTATTTGTTGCCACAGGAGAAAAGAAACTTATTATTAGTGCAGGTTCTATTGTAAGTGGACCGTTTGTTCAAGGACAAACTATAAGCGGTAATAACAGTGGTGCAACTGGTACTATAGTTGACTTAAAAACAACAACAAATGTTGAAGGTAATGTTGTTGAAATAACTTACACTCCAGTAACAGGAACATTTACAGATGGTTTACCAGCAGGTGGCGGCGAAACACAAGATACAGTTAGTGTAGTTGGCGGCGCCCAAGGTACACTTGTAAAAGGACCAATTGACGTCTGGGCAAACGGTATTGCAACAACTTCAAGTGATATAACATTTACGCCTACAAGACAAAGAACTATTGTCGGAGGAGTTGTAACAGATAGATATGTAGATTTAGACATACAATACAAAGTAGGCTCTATTGTTAATGCTGACGTAAGTGGTTCAGCAGGGATTTCACAAAGTAAACTTGCAATGACTGCCGCAGGCACTAGAGTAAATGCTGTAAATATTGATCAATCTGATTTAGGTTTAAGTGCATACGATCAAGCAGTATTTACAACAACAAATGGATTTGTTAGTATTGCTGATGGCCAACTTAACCTTAAGAAGATTCAACGTATTAGTGATGGAACTGTATTAGGTAATTGGAGTGGAGATAGTAGTGACAATGATATAGATGAAATATCATTTTCAACAGTAGTTTCACAAGGCGGCGGTATAGGCGATGCTGACTTAACTACAACAGTAGGAGCAGCCGCAGATCCAGGTGAAGCTGTAATTAAAACAGGTTCAGGAACATATGCTGTAAGTAATGTAACAAAAACTGGTGAAGTAAACAGTATTGTTAAGACAGATACTTCCGGAAGTATACAAGTAAATTCATTGATACTTGGTGGTGATCCAACATATGAAATTTTATCACTAGATACTACAACAGTCATTATGAAAACACCTGCACAAGGTGAAATACTTAGGGCAACAGGTACAAATGGTACAAGCTCAAACGGTGCACCTGATATACTAATGGCAGGTAGTCTTAACATAGACGGCACTGGTGTTGCAGAAAGTACATTACAAAATGCTTCAAACTTTAATGGCGAAGCTGTCTTAGGTGTTGATTGGATTTATTCTAGCTTTATTGAAGCTCCAGGCGAAAAGGGAGCGGCAAGTACAGCTATTGCAATTGGTGCTAATACAGGTAAAACTGCGGCAGGACAAGTAGGTATTGTTACAGCTGATAGCGGAACTTCTTCTAGTGTTGTACCATTTATTTTTAGTAGTACAGGTGCTTTACCAGATGTTACAAATACATACGATATTGGTAGTGCAACATTAAAATATAAAGACATTTATGCTACTACGTTTTATGGAACAGCTACAGAAGCTTACTACGCTGACTTAGCTGAGAATTACATAGCGGATCAAGATTATGAAGCAGGTACGGTACTTGTGTTTGGTGGTGAAAAAGAATTAACAACAACACAGGCAAAAGGTGATAGAAGAGTTGCAGGTATAGTATCTACTGAACCAGCACACTTAATGAATTCAGCTTTAGAAGGTAAGCATGTGACACCTTTAGCACTACAAGGTAGAGTGCCTTGTAAAGTGATAGGCTTGGTTATGAAAGGCGACATGTTAGTTACAAGTGCTATTCCAGGATATGCTATTGTAGACAACAATCCAAAAGTTGGTACTGTCATTGGTAAGGCTGTAGGAAGCAAAACAGATAGCGACCGTGGCGTAGTTGAAATTGTAGTAGGTAAGCATTAATGAACGAAGAACATCAAAATCTATTAAGTAAACAATATTTAAAACAACTTGTAAAAGAAGGAGCTCCCTTATCGCAAGATAGAAAAAATGAGCAAAAACGTGAAGTAATTGTTACGGCAGGAAAAATTAGAATACAAGTTGATAAAGGGAACCTAACAAATGGCTAGACAAACTATAAACATAGGTACAAGTGCAAACAAAGGTGACGGGGATCCTTTACGTACAGCGTTTACAAAGATTAATAATAATTTTAGTGAACTTTATGGCGGGAACTTTGCAGAACCAACAGCGTTAAATACAAATCTTGCAAGTTCGCAAGACGGTGTACATGATTTAGGCACATCTGGTAAACAATGGCGCAATCTACATGTAAAAGACTTTGTTTACATAGGAGGTACTAGATTAAGTGTTAGTGCAACAGGAACTTTACTTGTAAATAATGCGGCTATTACAGCAGATGCTATTAAAGGTTCTGTATTTGCGGACGACTCATCCTTGTTAGTTGATGGGATAAATGGAAAATTTTATGGGCACTTGACAGGAGATGTAAATGGTAGTGTATTTGGTGACGATAGTACAATATTAGTAGATGCAGTAAATGGAAACATACCCGGGTATGTTAAATTAAGTGTATTAAAATCAGAAGTTGCGGCTAGCACAAGTTTTGCTGATTTTCAATTAAGGATTGCGGCACTATAATGGGTTACGATAAATATATAAAACAGCAGGATGTAAATTAACATGGCGAATAGATATCCACTAATAATAGACACGCTTGATGCAAACAAGATAAAAGAGCTTCAAACAGGAGACAACCTTAATCTTGCTGACAATAGTATTGTAGGTGTTCAAAATATTACAGCGTTAGGCACAATAGAAGCCGCGGTACTTACTGTAAATGGAAATAGAATTGTAGCTCAAAACTTTTTACAACTTTCAGATACACCAAGTACGTACACAGGTAACGCAGACAAGTTTGTTGCTGTAAATACAGCAGGCACAGGAATAGAATTTAGACCGCTGAGTGCATTTGGTAATGTTGATGTATCAAGCTTAGATATTTCTGGAAATATATTACCAGTTACTAATAATACTTCAAACATAGGAAGTAATACGCTTAGATTTGCTCAAGTTTGGGCAACAGATGTGTATGCCAATATAAAATCTTTCAGTGGTACAACAATATTTGATGCAACTACAGGACTTATTCCTTACGCCGCACTACAAGGAAATCCTACTAACGTTTCAGAATTTATTAATGATAGCGGTTTTGCAACCACAAGCGAAGTTAATAGTTTAATAGGAAACTTCTTCGGAGGTGGAGGCACTCTTACTGCTGATATCACAGGAAGTGTATTTGCAAATGATTCCACTATGCTTGTTGACGGGACAAGTGGTACATTAGTTGGTAATATACATTATCCTACAACAGGATCAATTACGGCAGGTACAAAAGTACAATTAGGAACAACTGAATTAACATCTACAATAGAGCCGCCGACTGCTAACACAGGCGCAATAGGAACTACAACAAAACGTTTTGGTATAGGGTATTTCCAAAATATAAACGCAAGTGGAAATATAACTGCGGCAACTTTTAATGGTACGCTTAATGGTGTATTAATTGGTGAGCATGTTGGTAGTGTATATGGAGACGATTCAACTGTATTAGTTGATGGAGTTAATTCTACACTTAGAGGACATCATATTGGCGATCACACAGGTTCAGTATTTGCAGACGACTCAGGAGTTGTAATTGACGGTATTACTGGTACTGTAGTAGGACCTGTTAACAGTTCAGATTTAAGATCAACAAGTCCAAATGTTAGAATAGGTTTAAATGCTGGTTTAACTAATCAAGGCACTTATAGTATTGCAATAGGCGAACGGGCAGGTAATTTAAATCAATCCGCTGATGGTATTGCTATAGGTTATGCGGCAGGTAGAGATGATCAACAGACAGACGGTATTGCTATTGGACAAAATGCAGGGCAAGTTAATCAAGGTGCTAGTTCTGTTGCTATTGGTACAATGGTTGGTAAAACAAACCAACACGCAAATACTATTATGCTTAGTGCTACTGGTGCTGAATTTAATTCTACACAAGCAAATTCATTTTTTGTTAAACCAATTAGAGAAGCAATTAATGATTCATTTTTAAGGTATAATACTGCAACAGGTGAAGTTACTTATACATCATCTGCCGCTGGTACATTTGACGGGGACCTCACAGGCTCTGTATATTCAGATAATAGCACACTTTTAGTTGACGGTATAAATGCTAGACATAATTTCCCTAACAACGTACTAGCTGATTTAAGTGATGTAAGTAATACAACACCAAGTGCAGGAGAAGTGCTTAAATGGGATGGTTCTCAATGGGCGCCAGGCGCTGACGCTACATCGGGTGGCGGTGGAACAAACGCTGATACATTAGATGGTTTTGATAGTCCTTATTTCTTAAATTGGACAAACTTTACTAATACACCAACTACACTTGCAGGTTATGGAATAACAGATGCAATTGGTTCTCTTTCAGCTGATACAACTCCTTCATTAAGTGGAGAATTAATAACAGGACAAAATAGAATTGCTTTTGCAGATACTGGTACAGTTAGTTTCTTAGATTTTACTGTTACACATTTAGGACAAAATAATAACACAGTCCTAAGCAGTGTAAAAAGTATTAACTTTTTCTTAGATAGTAATGGCGGCGACTCAGGTCAAGCATTTAGAATTTTTAATAATATAGATCCAGATAGTACACCTACTGAAACAGACCGCATTTTTAAAGTAAGTGAAAACGGTGATGTAAACATAGGCAATCACTTGATTATGGATCAAGGTTCAATTGTGTTTGAAGGAACATCAGCTGATGATCATGAAACAACATTGACTCCAGGAAATCCAACACAAGATAATACTATTACACTACCTGATGCATCTGGAACTATTGCACTTTTATCTACTGTGCCTGGACAACTTTCTGCACAACTAGGAGCCGCAAGTGGCAGTGGAGGCGGATCTTATGATAGTGCTACAGGAGTTATTACTTTTACTCCAGCAGACTTAGCTACTATTAATATTGTTACTGATGCTACTCCACAACTTGGTGGTACACTAGATGCAAATGGTAATACTATTAATATGGGCACTAACGTTATTACCGACACAAAAGTTGGAAACTGGGATACATCATACGGATGGGGTAATCATGCTAGTGCAGGTTATTTAACAGGTATAACTACACAATCAATTTACGAGCTAAGTAATGTTAACACAACAGCTAGTCCAACAAACAATCAAGTTTTAACTTGGGACAGTAGTAATAGCTATTGGAGCCCTGCAGATCCACAAGGTGGCGGCTCAATAGGAGCTTTTACATTTACCGGTAGTGTTATGGACACTAATGACAGTAGTAGTATTACTGTAACTCCAGCAATGACACTCAGCAGTGATTTAACAGTACAAAATGACCTAGTAGTAAATAATACCGTTAGAGCAAATAAACTTGTTAGTACAGCCGCTGGCGTGCCAAAATTTACATCAACAACTAACATTGAATTAAATGCACAAGGCGCAGTTATTATTGGCTCTAGCCAACTTAGAATAAAAAGTTTTACTACAGCAGAGCGTGATGCTCTTACTGCATCTACAGGAGATATTATATATAATACAACGCTTTCTAAAATGCAATTAAGAATAGGAAGCAACTGGAAATCAATTGCAATCACAGATGATATTCCAACAAATAACAATCAACTTACAAATGGTGCAGGATACCTTACAACTGCAACAGATATACACACATTTACAATGACTACAAATGGATCGGATTACATTTTTGCACAAGATTCAAGATATTTTCCATTAGGTGCAGAAAACGATCCAGTTCTTTATGTGCGTAGAGGAGAAACTTACCACTTTATTAATAATACAGGAGGTAGCCATCCATTCCAGATAAGAACAAGTAACGGTGGGTCAGCATATAATACAGGAGTTACTAATAATGGCGCCGCTAGCGGAACTATTGTTTGGACAGTGCCTATGACTGCACCAGCTTCAGTATACTATCAGTGTACTGTTCACAGTAATATGGGTAACACTATTAATATTGTAACATAAGGAGAGCTAGTATGGCAACAATCAAGTGCAAAGGTTTAACAGGTGTAGTATTTGATTTGACAGTTACTATGGGTAGCACCACTATGAATGGGTTGACTGCACTAGCACAAGCTATAGAAGGCCAAGAAATCACTACAACAGAATATGAAGAAATTGTAGCAACTAAAGATCCTTCAATTAATCAAACTACTAATGGAAATATGGATTTACTAGCGGCTGGTTTAGTTGAAGGCGACATGGTACAATGCGTACCATTAGGCAGAACAACTTCTAGAACCAAGAGACAACGACAAGAACAAATACTTAAAATTGCAGTAACCAAACGCAAAGGTTTAGCCGCAGGTGATACTAATGCAAATTATTATAGAGCTTTAAATACAAAAACGAAAGGCAATCTACCAACACTTTACAAAGCAGGAGATAATCGTACAGCAAACGTAATTGACAATGATAATTCAGGAGGGTTGGTCACAGGTAGACCTTGGACATAATAAATGGCTGAAAAAGAATATATTATAAGTCTTAAGCGTGGTGTAGACTATGAAGCTTTTGATAGCGAAATGCAAGAAGGTATTGGACGCGGGCTTATCAAAGATAGAACTGTAGATGTTGCAAATGCAAGACCGCTATCTCAACGTAACACACACTATATGTTAGAAGAATCAGAAGTTACTGAACTTCTCAAAGATGACCGTGTTGCTGATATACAAGAACCTCCAGAAAACAGAGACGATATACAAATTGGTATTAGAGCTACTCAAACAGGAACTTGGCGTAAGACTTCATCTGTTATAAGCAGTGATCTAAATTGGGGTATGCTTAGAGCTACTTCAAGAGAAGACGTATGGGGTAGCGGAGTAGTTAGTTCAACAAGACCTTTTAATTACAATCTAACAGGCAAAGGTGTTGATGTTGTTATTCAAGACTCAGGAATCGATACAGGACATATAGAATTTACTGATGCTAACGGGGTATCAAGAATAAAACAAATAAATTGGTATGACGAGAGTGGTATTGCCGGTCCACAGTCTGCGAATCATTATAAAGATACTGACGGTCATGGTACACATGTTGCAAGCACAGTAGCAGGTAGAACTTTAGGCTGGGCCAAGGATGCTCACATATATGCATTAAAGGTAAACGGATTAGAAGGATCAAATGATACTGGAACAGGTTATCCTGTTGGAGATTGTTTTGATGTAATTAAAGGTTGGCATAACAATAAACCAATAGACCCTGCAACAGGCTACAAACGTCCTACTATTGTAAACATGAGTTGGGGATATTCTGGAACCAATACACAAACACCAACAAGTGGTAATTTTAGAGGGGCAAACTGGACATACGGAGATTCAGGATTTGCATCAGATAATAATTTAAGAGATAACGCAGGTATATTAACAAAAATATTTACAAGCGGTGGTAATCCAGTTAGGAAATTTAATGCTAGAGTCACTAGTGTAGATACAGATATACAAGAACTTATAGATGCTGGTGTGCATGTTTGCATTGCGGCAGGTAATAGTTATTATTACATTGCGGCTGAAAATGATGGTGACTGGGATAATAGAGTTGTAGTAGGAGGAATAACACGATATTATCACAGAGGAGCAAGTCCTTACGATACGGAAGCATTTATGGTAGGTTCTTTGGATATTACATATACAGGAGGACTAGAACAAAAAAGTGAATTCAGTTGTTGCGGACCTGGTGTAGACATTTATGCTCCAGGTAATAATATTATGGGAGCTAGTTCAGATGATAACTCAGGCTCAAATGATAAAGTCTTAGATGGAGTAACACGAGTAACACATCCTTTAGAGGGCTCACAACATAATATGAAAATTTCAGGGACAAGTATGGCTACTCCTAATGTATGTGGCATGCTTGCAACAGTGCTTGAATCATCTCCGGGAATATCTCCTGCAGGATTAAAAACTTGGGCACATTCTAATAGCACTAAAGATTTAATGTATCAAGGCACAAAGGATAACTGGGACGATTATGACAGTATTAATTGTGCTGGCAATTCAGATTATGAGTCTAAAGCTATTGTAACAAGCACTGAAATGCGACCATTTGCAAAGCATTTAGATGTGAGAGGTTTGCGTTTATGTGCATGGGGAGCAGTAGGTGGACAGCCAGCAGTTACAGATTCATTTTTAGAAAAAACTGCAAGATTGTATGAAATGCTATTAGACCCAACAGGCACTGATGTTGTTGCTTCCAATCAACAAGCGGCCATTGCAGGTATGAAATCATATAATGTAGCACAATTTGTAGGTTACAATCCTAGTGCTAGTTACGATCCTTCCGTTACAGCAGATAACGCAGGAAATTTTTATCTTGGACTAGATTTGATTAAAGATAGATTCCAAAATGTAGATTACATTTGGGAATATGATGATACAGGAGCAGGATACACAGCTAATACACAAATAATGGAAAGTGTAGAACATGCATTACACACATTAACAGTTTATGCTTTACCTGCGGCATTTCCTACTGAATTTGCACAAAATAATCAAACAAGTGATATTTATAATGCTTGTAACGAAGCAGTGAATAATGGAGTTTTTGACACAAGCAATTATGGTACATGGCCGGGATCAGACACAGAGTTACGTGCATTAATGATGCGTGAATATTACTTCTTACTAACTTTAGGTATGTGGGAATGGTTTAGTTATGTTGACGGAGGGTCATTAAGTCCAGAATGGAATGACAATAGTAGAACACAATCAGGCGTACAATCTAATAATCCTTTAGGGTATGCGTTATATAATAATTATGGAAGAAAAGTTATTTCTAAACCTAATGGTTCTATTATGACCAGTATGCATAATGTAAGCGGAGCTTCTGGATGGGCACCTAATTCAAATACAAATAGGATTGCATATACTCCCTATGCAACTTCTGATACTTTTAGCACTACAGTATGGCCGAACGCAGTAGCACAGCCAGGCGCCAGCTTCTTAGAAACCAACAGTATTTTTTCAACATCTTTGTATACTGGAAATGGTGCTACACAAACGATAACCAATGGAATTAATCTTGCTGGTGAAGGTGGATTGGTTTGGATTAAAGATAGAACTTTGGCAAACGGGCATCGATGGACAGCTACAACTTTTACATCAAGTAATCCAGCATTGTTTGCTATTCAATGTCTAACTACAAATGGACAACATGATATGCTAGATTACCAAGACGGAATTTCACAATGGAATAGCGACGGCTTTAAATTAGAACAAGTTTCTGGTGTTGGCGGATCAGGCTTTAATATAAATGGAAATAATTACGCCTCTTGGACATTCCGCAAAGCCCCTAGATTCTTTGATATAGTTTCTTACACCGGAGATACAAATTCACAACAGGTATTATCTCATAATTTAGATTCTGATCCAGGAATGGTTATTATAAAATCAACTAATACTAACGGTACTAGTTGGTGGACTTGGCACAGAAGCTTTGGAGCAAATACTTCTGCTTCTGGCAAACAAATGGCCTTAGATTCTATAAAAGGAACTAGAGATACTGGCACTACATATTCAGGATCAGCATTTAATTGGACTGCTCCTAGCGGTGCTTATGTACAAGGTAGTTATTTACAAGGGACTTCAAGGAATAATATTACTGTAGGTTATGAAGCTAATCAAAGTACATGGCAATACGAAGCCTACCTATTCGCTCACAACGACGGCGACGGCGGATTTGGCACTAATGGTGATCTTGATATTATTAAGTGTGGTAGCTACACTGGTAATAGTTCTGCTGATGGTCCAACAGTTGACTTAGGCTGGCAACCACAGTGGGTACTAATAAAAAGGTCTAATAGTGATGTAGGCAATTGGTATATATTTGACTCTGTTAGAGGTGTAGTTACTGGCGGCAACGATCAGTATCTTAGTGCTAATGCCACAGATATTGATCAAGCGGCATCACTTATAGACTTCACTAATACAGGATTTAAAATTACATCCACAAGTGGTGACATAAATACCGGCACTATGATTTACATGGCAATAAGATCTGCATAAATAGTATATAAGGATAAAAGAGATGGCAGTACAACTAATTAATATAGGTAATACAGCAAACGACGGAACTGGTGATGATTTAAGAGAAGCATTTGTAAAAGTAAATGCAAATTTTAACGAATTGGACCTACGTGATGATGAGCAAACGACAGTAACAAATCTTGGGTCAACTGGTGAAGGATTATTCAAAGAAAGAATTAACTATGATTTAAAATTTAAGAAAATTGTAGGCGGTGCAGGAATATCATTGACTGTAACAGATGATAATATTACCATTGCAAATGATAAAGTTTACGACCTAACACAAAGCACGGTAACAGGCGACCCATATGTTACAAAAGAATATGACTTTGCTGACGCTAGAATAAAGTATAACAACGTTTATCAAAACATTGCAGATTTACCAAATCCAAGTACATACCACGGACTATTTGCACATGTCCATAGTACAGGAGGCGCTTATTACAGTCACGGTGGTGCATGGATAGAGCTTGCAAATAAATCAGACGCATTAGAGTTATCAGAAGATACTACGCCTGTGTTAGGAGGCAACTTAGATGCGGCAGGTTATAACATAAGCAATGCAGGCACTATAGCTTCAACAGGATTTACTGGACCATTAACAGGTAATGTAACTGGCTTAGTAAATGGTGTTGACCCTGCTACCTATAGCAACAGATTTACTGAAATGGACTTTGGTGCATTTTCACAAACTGTAAGTAATATGATAGATTTTCGTATTGCACAATCAGATGTAGAGATGGGATCTATCACAGCTGAAGAAGAAGTAGAAGTCGACTTTGGCCCTATTGCCGTATAATCCTATTCCGATAAATACGTTGTAAGGAAATGATATGGCTAGATTACAATCTAATACAACGATCACTATAACTAAAACATGGTTTCAACAGCCAAACGGATATACATATCCTATTGCTGTAAGAGTTCCTAGCCTATCTACTTTAAATAACAAACGTATTCCTGTTGCTATATTATTACATGGAATGGGCGGCACAGGACAAGGTATGCTTAACGAATGGAATACGTATCTACCTGATCATATACTAATCGCTCCAACTGGATACTTAAATAGTTGGAATGTAGCTCATGAAGAATCTAAAGCACCAGACTTAAGAATGCTCGAGGATCTAATTGATAATTTAAAAGCATACGAAAATGTAGACGGAACAAAAATCAGATTAGTAGGTTTTAGTAACGGCGCGGCTCTTTGTAATCGGGCTTATGTGCAATTATCAGATTCATCTGTTGATCAAATAGTTACAGTAGCAACAACATTTTTTAATCCTATGTATAGGAATAATAACTTTTACATACCTGTTAACGAAGCGTCTACAGGAATAAATGCTTCAAATTACCCAACAATTAAAATACCTTTTAGACCACGTAAATTTGTAAGCTTTCATGGTACTACTGATACAGGATTTCCATATGCAGGAGGAGCTCATGAGTTTGGGTATACATTTTTATCTGCACAAGCTAGTGCATTTGTCGCGGCTAAAGGGCAAGGATTTACAGGTACCCAAATACCTGATCATGTAGGTGCATCTGATATAGGTGGCACTTTCAAATATACATATAACACTCCACACGGAGATGTACTTCACTACAAATATCCAGGCGGGCATGAAGCAACAGCTTCTGTTAAAACTATTGTGCAAAATAACTTTGTATTTGTACACGACAATCAACCAAGTATGCCTAGTGTAATTAGTGCAGTAAAATGGAATCCTAATAGACTTAATATTGTAGATGAGGAAGGAACTTATCCTAGTGCAACACAATTTACCTTTAACGGACAAGTAATCACTGCTACGAGTAATGGCGATCCGTATCCTGCATTAGCAGGACAAAGTATGACAAACACAGGCGTAAGGGATTTTGGAGTCAATAAAAATGTTATAAAAGCACAAAATTATAATTTTAGAATAAAAAATAGAGCCGGAGAAAACACTGCTAATCCAGATAAAATGGAGTTAGGCGGAATGGGAATATTTGCAAATGGAGTACTTGCTACAAGTCCAAGTGCAGGTGATCATGCTATTCCTGGTACAAACATATTTCCACCTATAGGATTTAATTTTAATGCAGTGCATCTAGGTTCTACATATGGAGTAGACAACGGGGGAGGGCATCCTGAAATAAACGGATCTTATCATTACCACAATGGATCTTTTTTATACAATAGTTGGAATACAAATAGGATATATTCTGCTAATGCTTATTACAACGCTACGGATTTTAACGGAGATAAATTTAGGCATATAGACGGACATAGTAAAATAATTGGATATTGCTTTGACGGTTATCCTATTTATGGACCGTACGGATATCAAACAGGAATAGATAACACTACAGCCGTTGTTCAAATGAAATCAAGCTATTTACTACATCCAAATGATGATCATAGACCGGGTGATTTTAAATATGATAGAGTAGTAGATGTAGAAGGTATAGGACAAGTTACACTGACAGCTGGAAGCTTTTTACAAGACTTTGTATACAAAGGAGGGCACGGTACTCTTGATAGGTACAATGGAAGATATGTAAAAACTCCAGATTTTCCAGATGGAACTTATGCATATTTTTTAACATTCGAAGAAACGACAGCAGATACAAGCATATCTTCAGTTAAGCCTAGCTATCCTTACATATTTGGTACAGAGACAAAACAAAGCAGAACACTTGTACCTGCAGAAGTAGATCAAAGACTATTACAAGATAGGCTTGATATAAATCATTTATGGAATATTCCTACAGGCACAAAACTTACTAATTTAATTGAAAGGAGTGTAGTTGATATTCAACTACCTATTGCAAATGGTGTTACACCTACACTTGAACTTATAAGCGGAAGCTTACCTAATGGAACACGTTTAGAAGGAACAAGAGTAGTAGGAACTGTATATGAAGTTGCATACGATAAAACTTTTACAGCAGTTATTAGAGCAAATTATAAAGGATCATGGCAGGATCGTACACTTGACTTTGCTGTTACTGGGCCAGATGATCCAGTATGGGGTACAGCCGCTGGTGATTTACCAGTAGGTCCTAATAATGTTTTTTATGTATTAGACAGTGCTCAAATAAATTTTCAATTAGCGGCAACAGATACAGATTTAGCGGCAGGCGATGAATTATCATTCTTTATTGCAGATGGAGATGGCACATTACCACCTGGTATATCTATGTCCGAAACAGGATTATTGACAGGTATAACTGATCCATTATTATCTTTAGACAAAAGATTTGAGTATGGGGGTTATGATTCGCAAGAATATGGTACACTTCCGTTAGACTATGGTACACTGCCTAATAACGGCTTTTCAAGCTACTTTTATGATAGTCAGAATTATGATTACAGTGAACCTACATCTAATCCAAGAAAGTTAAATAGATATTATCCTTTTGCGGTAACAGTTACAGACGGTGAATCATTTGTAAGGAGAGAATTTTCAATTTATGTAGTAGGTGATGATTTCTTAAAAGCAGATAACACATTAATGAATGCAAGTACAGGTGTGTTTAAATCAGACGCAACAAATGTAAGACAACCTACTTGGATTACACCTGGTAATTTAGGATTTCGAAGAGCAAACAATTATCAAACTATTTACTTGGACGTTGTTGATAATCCTACATTAGAAGGAAAAATGTTTTATTCATTAGAAGATATAAACAGTGATGGAACACCAAGTATATTACCACCAGGTTTAGTATTAGATAAGGACTTAGGAGAGCTAGTAGGTAATATTCCTTATCAAGCGGCGATTACACAAGACTATAAGTTTACAGTTCGTGCAACAAGGATGACAAATGACTTAGAAAGTGTAAGTATTGTAGGAACATTTTATGAAGAAACATTACTTGGTAAAAATAATTTTAAAATAGGAAAATTAAATTTAACTGGTTCATTAGATGGTGTTAATGATCTGTTTGAGTTAGTGAACAGAGACATATTGTTAGAAAATAGATCATATAAAGTAACAAGTGTTGACGATAGGAATGCAGACTACGACATAATATTTGTGGATCAAACACTTGCACCTAGTATTAATTTAGTTCCTAGTCGTTCTGCAGTGTCAGGACAAGATTATGTGTTTGTAAACAGATTCAGTGAAGCTAATAAAGAAAAGTACAATAAAAGATATTTAAGATTTACAGAATCTGAAAGATATCAAATTAATGAAATTACTCCTTATATTGAATATGAAATACAACAGCTTTCTCCTGCTAACGATCAAATTTATCCTGTAGGTATTCCAAGAAATATTGCATTAGGCACAAATTATTACGTAGGTGATATGATTGTTAATACTACAGCAACAGGTGGAGATGGAAAAATTTATAAATGTACAGTAGCTCATACAGTGCAGTCTGCAGGCACAAGTGTAAATGGCGTCACACAGCTGGTATTTACAGCTTCAAACTGGACAGAAATCGCAGAAACAGTAGCTGGCATGACACTTACAGATAGAGTAGAAGCAATGAAACAAGTTCTTCAAGCGGCATATGGTGGAGTAGCATATGTTAATGTTATGAATGACCAAGCAACTAGATGGAGAATACATGTTCCTAGTACAGCAACAAGTAGAATAGTTTCTAATATAAAAGCACATTTTGCAACAGACGATAGTACACAACTTTTAGTTACGCTTTTGAGAGATAATGAAGATAGGCTACTCTTTGATGTTAATTTATCAAGACAACTTACACAAGGTAACAATTACGGTGTTGCATTATTTAGAGGAGACTCATTTAGTGAAAATATTATTGTTGCAAATACTAAAGACATTCCAAGCACAACAAAAACATTTTCAGTAAAAATAATTGGGGAAATTGATAGTTCTATTAAATGGATTACAGCAGCCAACTTAGGAAGTATACCTGCAAATTATATTAGTAATTTAAAAGTTGAAGCAGAAACTACAGTCCCAGATACAAGAATGATTTACAATCTCAAGTCTGGAAAGTTACCTTTTGGAATGACATTAGCAATAGATGGTGAAATTATTGGAAATGCACAACAGTTTAACACACCTGGTTCATTAGGTTTAACAACTTTTGAAAAAAAAGCAGTAACCTGGGACGGTGTTCTACCTGGTGATACTACATTTGATAGAAAATATAAATTCACAATTGAAGCAAGGGACAGATTTAATTATACAGCTATTGAAAGGGAGTTTACTTTAACTGTATCTGATGTTGATCCTAAAAAGTATACAGATATATACATGCGTCCTTTACTACCTAGTGCTGAAAGAACAACGTATGCAAACTTTATTTCAGATAGAACTATATTTGATCCTGATAAAATTTATAGAGCAAATGATCCCAATTATGGTGTTAGAAGAAATTTAGAAATGCTTGTGTATGCTGGCATAGAATCTAAAAAAGTAGACAAATTTGTAGCCGCGGCCGCAAAGAATCATAAACGTAAAAAATATATTTTAGGAGATTTTAAATCTGCAAAGGCAACTACAGGTATAGGATCTACAGCAACAGATGTGTATGAAATAATTTATATTGAAGTAATTGATCCTGCAAATTCTAAAACTGGCAAAACAAAATCCAGCTTTACAATTAACACAAAGAAAGAGATTACAGTTGATAGTGTGCAATATAGTCCAAAAGATGACGAACAAAAATATAACCAAGGTTATGATGCCCTTCCTGTTTATACACGAGGCGTCACTAAATTTATATTCGAAGAATTAGAAGATGTGCTTATTGTTGAAACTAGAGATAGCAGTGATAGTAGTGAGAACCAATTTGTAGATACAGATAATAATGATTTTGAAGTTACCCTAAAAGGTGGTGGCACTACAACTGTTACTTTACAACTTACAGATTCCGAACCTCAACGCTTTAGACCTGTTACTAACACAATCAAAACAGATAGTAACGCAATCAAAGTTAGTCAGGGAAAAGATAATTTGAGATATATATCTAGTATAGACAATATGAGAGATAATATCAAAGGTATAGGTGCTAATGAAAGAAACTATTTGCCTTTATGGATGCGTACACCACAAGCAGGATTCCAAGAACTAGATTATGTTACAGCTATACCAATCTGTTATTGTAAGCCTGGGCAAGCAGTAGAAATACTTAAAAATATAAGAAATAATGGATTTGACACTAAAACTATTACATTTGATATTGATAGATATATTGTCAAGTCAACAGAGGAAGAAAACAACGAACAATATATTCTATTCGCAAATTACGAATTTAACACGTAAAAGCGATAAATAATAAAGTAGAGGAAATAAAATGGCCAGTAATATTATAAGTGACACAATTGATGCGGCATATCCAATAGCGGGTGTGGATAACGATACGCAAGGATTTCGTGATAACTTTACAGTAATTAAAACAGGACTTGCAACAGCAAAATCTGAAATTACAACATTGCAATCTGAAAGTGCAAAACTTAATAAGTCAAATGACTTTAATGGTACTAATATTGCTGATGCAAATATACAATTACAAACTAAACAATACCATAATGTTGGTACAGTAGTAACAGGTTTAAATGTAAGTTTTTTAAATGGTCATTATCAAACTATTACAACTAATTTACCTGTAGGCACATCATCAATTGTTTTTAATCTTTCTGATTGGCCTTCCAGAGCAATGTATGCAGAAATGGTACTAAGCCTTTTAGGTAATGATACAGCAAAAACTGCTACATTTACAGTAGCAGGCGGCGGCACAATTAAATATGATACAAACTATCCAAGAGTATCAGGCGCAGGTAGTGCGGCACAACTTACACTTGATAGTGCTACTAATCCATTACTTGTAAAATTTTGGACTTACAATAGTGGTACAACAGTATTTGCACAATACTTAGGTCAATACACTTAAAAATGATAAACCCTCATATAGATAGCTTAGAACATTTCTCTATTCAAGAGCTTGAATTAAAAGTGAGTGATTTACAAAGAAAATATTTCCAAACACGAAACTTATCTTTACAACAACAAATTGCAAATGTTTTGGACATTTACAAAATAGAATTACAAGACCGCAGAGCAAAAGAACTTAATCGTCAACAAAGTCAACAAAATGATGATAATTCTCTTGACAATTTGATTAATATCAGTTAAACTATACAAATGCTTATGAAAACAGATGAACTAGGTATACCACGATTCTCTAATAAAGATCTTATCGATATGATTTACAGCGGGCACGTTGATAAATGCCATGTTGTATTATGTGATGAAAGTGACGATATTGATTTGTTTAATAAAGCGGCTACTGAACAAGGAATATCACAACTTACAAAATATATTCCACTAGACGTTAACAAAGATGAATTTGATGGCGTACTTCAATCTGAATGGTTTATGCCAGATGAATATAAAAACATGGATATTTTTAGTTGGTTAGAACAACGATGTCCTGATCATGAGTCGGTAACAAGAGTTGAAATGGAAATTATAGAATACGAAGCTCGTGGTATGCTAGATCTTCTATGCTATATGGTTTATCTTGTAGATTTTATGCGTGAAAATAATATTGTTTGGGGCGTAGGACGTGGATCTAGCGTAGCAAGCTATATTTTATATCTAATAGGCGTACACAAAGTAAACTCAATCCAGTATGGCCTGGACTTCAATGAGTTCATGAGATAAGTAAGTATATAATAAAGGAGGCAAACATATGTCAAAAGTATCAGGTGGTAAAAAACAAATTAGAAGCCTACGTGGTAAAGTTGTCGACATGGATCTACTTCGCAAACGTAATGAACTTACACCAGCAGTAGGAAATGCTAGGGTAAATGCACGTGGTGACGAATTAGGACCAGGAGGTAAAATTATCCGTAAGCGTGAAGAAATTGTTGCAGAACATTATGCAACAGCAGGTACTGTTTCACACGAATCAGGTGCTCCTGAACCAACACAAGAAGTTGTACAAGAAGAGCAACAACCTGCAGTAGCTAAAAAAACTAAAAAAGTTAAAGTAAAAGCAGATCCTGTAGTAGAAGCTCAACCAGAACTCACTGAAGAAGAACAAGAAATGATGGCTGAGGCTGAAGCAGATGATGAATGGATCGAAGACGCAGACGGCAATTTTGTAAAAAAGCAAGGTGACTAAAAATGGCTCAAAACATTAATGCAATTAAAGGAAATATCCGCGCCAAAGGCGAAGACGTACTAGTCGTAGATATGTGGTTTGGTGAGCAAACTACGGCAAGTGGATTAATTATTAGCAGTGATGATGCTACAACACGTGGAATATATCCAAGATGGGGCAGAGTATATAGTAAAGGCCCTCGCAATAAAGATCCATACAACGAAGGCGATTGGATTCTAGTATCGCATGGACGTTGGACTAGAGGTCTAAAGGTTAATACCGATACAGAAGAATTAGAAGTACGTAAAGTTGAGCTAGATAGTATACTTGCTTATAGCAACGAAAAACCAGCTGGTGTTAACATTGGCACCGAAGTTGGTCAAGGAGAGTCATTAAGTATACCTTCAACTTTTGAACCAGCATTACACCATTAAAGAAAGAGGCTACCTTGAAAAATATTGATCTCAACAAGTATCAAGAATTCGTTGATGCAGTAACTAGCACTGAAAGTAAAAATAATAGCGATTTTCAAATGCGTTGGAACGGTTTGCAAAATGAACGCACTACTGATATGCCTAGACTATTAACAGCTTGTTTAGGACTTAGTGCCGAAGCAGGAGAATTTACAGAAATAATCAAAAAAATTGTTTTCCAAGGAAAACCTTTGGACAAAGATAACATTTGGCACATGCAACGTGAGCTAGGTGATATTATGTGGTATTGGATGCAAGGGTGCATGGCTCTTGATATTGATCCAAATGAGGTTATCCAAATGAATATAGATAAGCTAAAAGCACGTTACCCAGGCGGAGACTTTGATGCTTACTACTCCGAAAACAGAAAAGAAGGCGATTTATAACAAAAACGCTTGACAAACTCCAAAATTTAAGTTATAATAGTAATATTAATGAGGAGTAGCTATGAAATTACCCACACAACTTAGCGGTTTAGGCACAACCGGATTAACTGGAATAGTGCTAATGGTTCTTCATGTGACTGGATATCTTACTGGTTGGGCATGGCCTATTCTATATGTATTTTTAATAATTACAGGAATTGGGCAAGAAAACAGGAAGGGTTAATGGCAAGAAGAAACAGGCTAGAAAGAAAATTAGACGAATACAATCATACAATGGAACTTATTAGAACTATTGTTCCTATTGTTGTATTAATACTACAAATCGTAATTTTAACAAAGTTGGCTTAGAATGACTACACATGCAATGATTGATTTAGAGACACTTGATACTAAACCAAGTTGTCAGATATTAAGTTTAGGCGCAGTAAAATTTAATCCTATAACAAATGATGAACCTCATTCTGAATTATACATTAAGCCAGATATAGATCAGCAACACGATGCTGGTCGAACTACTTCAGATAGCACCATTGAATGGTGGAGTAAACAAGACCCTAAGGTAATGGAAGAAGCATTTTCTTCAGATGGTCGTATGAACATAGATCTTATGCTAGATCAATTAACCAAATGGTTAGTTGGTACAGACGTAATATGGGGTCATGGTTATGGTTTTGACATAACAATTCTAGAAGATCTATACAGGAACTTCGATCGTCCGATTCCCTGGCAGTTTTGGCAAATAAAGGATAGCCGAACACTGTTTAGTTGTTGTAAAGAAGATCCAAGAAAGAAAATGCAAAGTGATCTTCACAATGCTCTTGCAGACTCTTATTTTCAAGCAAAATCTGTGCAAGAAGCATATAAAGAATTAGGTATAAAAAGATGAGCAGTTTCTTTTACGCTTTAGCAAGTGCGAGCTTCATATTAGGTGTCTCCATATTAGCTATATCATATATAATATTAATATAACAGGAAGAACAATAAATGAAAGATTTATGGGTAGAAAAGTATCGTCCTAAAACTGTAGATGGTTATGTTTTTAGAGATGAAGCACAAAAGGCTCAGGTAAAAACTTGGATAAAAGATAAGACTATTCCCCATTTATTGTTTAGCGGAAATGCTGGTATTGGCAAAACTACACTTGCAAAATTATTATTCAATGAACTTGAAATAAATGATTTAGATATATTAGAAATAAACGCATCACGAACAAACTCAGTTGACGATGTTCGTGATAAAATTGTCAACTTTGTACAGATGATTCCGTTTGGTGATTTTAAAGTCGTATTACTAGACGAGGCTGATTACTTATCCCCTAACGCTCAAGCGGCGTTGCGTGGTGTTATGGAAGAGTATCATACTACTGCTCGATTCATTCTTACTTGCAACTATCCTAATCGTGTAATACCTGCATTACATAGTCGGTGCCAAGGATTCCATATAGCAAAAATTGATCAAACAGAATTTACAGCAAGAGTAGCCGAAATTCTTATTACTGAAGGTGTTACTCCTGATTTAGATACTCTTGATACGTATGTCAAAGCAACATATCCTGATTTACGTAAGTGCATTAACACAGTACAAATGAACTGTCAAGATGGTAGCTTGTTAAGACCAAATGAAGGCGACACAGGTGAAGCTGACTGGAAGCTTGACATGGTCGAATTATTTAAAGCAGGAAAAATACAAGAAGCACGTAAGCTCTTATGTGGAGCAGTCCGTCCAGAAGAGATGGAGGAAATTTATCGTTGGTTATATGACAATATAGAATTATTTGGTGATGATGCAAATCAAGATCAAGCAGTATTGTTTATCAAACAAGGACTTGTTGATCATACATTAGTTGCAGATCCTGAGATTAATTTAGCCGCTACATTAATTAGACTGGCTAGCATTAAGTAAATAACGTATGACGTATCTAGTAAATGAAAATTGCATTAAGTGCAAGCATATGGATTGTGTAGAAGTATGCCCTGTGGATTGTTTTTACGAGGGTGAGAATATGCTTGTTATCAATCCAGATGAATGTATAGATTGCGGAGTATGTGTGCCTGAGTGTCCTGTAGATGCAATAGTTCAAGATCACGAATCAACACAAAAAATATTTGACTTAAATGAAAAGTATAGTTTAATTTGGCCTAATATAACACAAATACGTCCTGAAGATGTTCCTGAAGATGCAAGTGAATGGGCAGAGGTTGAAGATAAGATGAAGTACTTTTCGGAGGAACCAGGTCGTGGAGACTAAACACAAAAAACTTATAAATGATATTGTACGTATAGATGTAATAGAAGAAGAAATAGAATACTATAAAACACTACTACGCGAACATGATACTGGACATATCCATACAACGATTGGATTTTTGAAAAGAAGGATAGAGGAACTAAAAGGAGAAGCCCCTTGGCCATTAGATTAGTAAGCTACACAGCACCTAGCAAAGAATTTTTAAATGAAGGATTAGAGAATGTACAAGACTTAATTGCGTTTTGTGCTAGAGTAAGTAATCCTTCTGCACAAATTAATAGTGAAACGAGTGAGAAGCTAATTAAATATTTAATTAAGCATCAACACTGGTCTCCACTTGAAATGGTAAATGCCGTTCTAGAGATTGACACTACTAGAGATATTGCACACCAAATTGTAAGGCATCGTAGTTTTGCATTTCAAGAATTTTCTCAAAGGTATGCAGAACCAAAAGAACAAGGCGAGTATTTTGTAACAAGTGAAGCTAGATTACAAGATAAAAAGAATAGACAAAATAGTATAGAAATTAATCTAGCTGATGACGGTATGCCAGAGCTTATAAATCGGTGGGAAGAACTACAACAAGATGTAATTTTTACAGCAGGCAGAGCATATGATTGGGCTATTAAAGCAGGTATAGCCAAAGAAGTTGCACGTAAAGTTTTACCTGAAGGTTTAACAAAAACAAGACTTTACATGAACGGCACATTACGTAGTTGGGTACATTACATTGATCTTAGAAGTGCAAATGGCACACAAAAGGAACATATGGAAATAGCAAAAGAGTGTGCTAAAATAATTGCAGAAATATTTCCATTAATAGATGATCTTTAATGGCAAAACCACAAATATATTTCGAAACAAATAATTATGCAGTAAGAAAGTTTGCTCCAATAAAGCCTGCTTCAGAATTTGTCCCTGAAAAATTTAGAAATTTACCAATTAAAATTAAAGAAGGTGACCATAGAATTGACGATATTTTTTCAGTAAAAATTTGTCCTGGAATACAAGACTATATAGGCTTAGGTTACGTTATTCCAGCATGGTGTGATATGGAATTTATTCCAAATAACGATGAGATGTTTGTAAGATATAGTGATCCAAATAATACCCATGCAGTGCATTATAAAGATCAAATTGGCGATTTTTTAGATACTAAATTTAAAGTAAGAACACCAATTAAACTTGATAATCCGTGGCTTACATATGCTGAAAAAAATTGGAGTATATTGTATTTGCCTATGCTATATCATGAAGATCAAAATTTTGAAGCTGTACCAGGCGTAATAGACCATGATAAAGGTGCCCTTGTATCTCCTATCAATATAATGGTAAAAGAACATAAGCAATTTTTAATAAAACAAGGCACGCCTATAGTGCAAGCTATTCCTTTTCAAAGACAAGTTGTAACTGCACGTACAGGAAAAGTAAGAACATCTACTTTGGATAGATTAAACGCAATAAATTCTTTATTTTCTATGACTTTCAAAGGTTGGAGGAAATTTATGACAGAAAAGAAAATCTTTAAAGTAGATTCAAACGATACTAAATTGTAATCTTTTGTAACAACGCTTGCAAATCTCTTGATTTTATAATATACTAATTATAAATATTTTTATATCCTAACATAGCGAGGTAACATGCGTGAAAACGAACAAATCCTTATTGGCGATAGACCTACTTGTGCTTATGGGCTTGATGTATTTTACATCTGGAGTGCATGCACAAACTTACACAGATGATGTAGCAAAGATAATCAATAATAATTGCTTAATATGTCATAGACCAGGCGGTATAGGCCCTATGAGTTTTGAGGGCTACGAACAAGTTCGTCCTTGGGCACCATTAATTAAAATGAAAGTAGCTAGTAGAGAAATGCCTCCGTATGCTTACGACCACGGAATAGGCATACAAGACCTACAAGGTGATTGGCGACTGTCACAAAAAGAAATAGATACAATAGTAGCTTGGGTAGACTCAGGCTCCCAATACGGAGATACCGACATAGTCGTACAACCTCCTAATCTTGCTGATCCAGACCAATGGAATTTTGCTGGAGACTTTGGTCCACCGAATCTAATAATTCCTAGCGTTCCTATAGATATTCCAGCAAGTGGTAACGATCTGTGGCACAAGCATCTAGTACCAACAGGACTCACAGAAGACAGATGTATTAAAGCAGTGCAAGTAAAACCTAGAGGCGATGCAAAGTCTGTAGTTCATCATGCTAATTCTAATGTAGTTATTGATGGAGGTCGTGAAGGTATGCTTACGGAATACGCTATGGGAAAGTGGGGAGAGATTGTCCCGGAAGGAGTTTGCAGAACACTTCCTGCAAATTCACAAGTTCGTTGGGACATACATATGTTTCCTGGCGGTTTAGGAACAATGGCTCCAGGTACAGTTATCAAAGACAACGTGGTGGAAATTGGACTTTGGTTATACAGCGAAGAGGAAAGCCAAGAACTGAAATACAAACAAGATTTAAGTTTATATCGGCTAGGCAATCAAGACGATATCGTTATTCCTCCACATGGCTATCATATGACACAAGGTTTCCACAGTTTTGATCATCCTGTGCGTTTAGATAGCTTTCAACCACATGGACATTTGAGAATGAATGCGGCTAGTTTAGAAATATTTTATCCAGAAACTGGTCGTACAGAACCTGTGAGTCAAATATCTAATTGGAGTGCAACATGGCATCACAGTCATTTATTTGAACCACATGTAGCCCCATTAATACCTGCAGGTGCAGTTATTATATTGAAGCAGTGGTATGACAATACCGCAAATAACCCAAACAATCCTGATCCTGACATGTGGGTAATGGGTGGTAGTAGGACAGGAGATGAAATGACTCATGCCTGGCTTGCAATTACACACTTAGATGAGGAAGGATACAATGAGCTAAAAGCTCAAAGGATGTTAGCAGAAAAATGAAAAGACTAATACTTACATGTATTTTATTAACTGGCTGTAGTAATTTGCCAGAAAGGTCGGCACAAGACTGGTCTATGCAAACTATGAGAAATCAAGATATCTTCATGCAGAGTTTAAGGCCTAATGTTAGCATGAATTATAGAGAAATACAACAAAGGATGATTAGATGAAAAAACTTTTATTAGTTTGTTTTTTACTAGCCGGTTGCCATACACCTGGCCCAACAGATTTTTTGGAATACTACGATGATCCACAACCTATGAACTTTATAGATCCTCTTAGATTCCAGAGAAACCTAAGAGATTGTAGGTCTGCACCACATTGTGCTGCCGAAGATCTCTTTAAAATTGCACAGGAGAAAAACTATGTGGACAAAACCAACGTATGAAAATATAAGACTTGGCTTCGAAATCACAATGTATGCTAAGAGCAACTAAGTGATGGGTGAATTAAGTCCTATAATTATAGGTATAGCATACATCGTATTTGCTATGATAGTGATACACCTATTTCCGGATTAATAGTGGGGGATTTCTCCCCCACTATTTTCATTCATCTCCGTATATTTCCAGGACCTCCTTAACTGCTTGATGTCGCTCAATATCTCCTTGAGCGAAGTGGACTATGTCCAAATGGCTAAGGTTACTATTTGTTAGCTTGCGAGCAAAGTCAATTAAGCCGTTTTCATTCAAGCGATCAGCTTGTGCTAAATCGCCTGTTACAGCCATTTGGCTTCCTTCGCCAAGTCTAGTTAGTAACATTTTCATTTGATTAGGGGTAGCATTTTGCATCTCATCAGCTAAAATAAAGCTGTGTTTAAAAGTACGCCCACGCATATATGCTAATGGCGCAATTTCAATGATGCCTTCATCAATCATACCTTCTATTTCCCTTGCTTGAAAATATTCTCTTAAAACATCGAATATAGGTCTTGTCCATGGTGCCATTTTTTGTTCTAATGTACCAGGTAAAAACCCTAGATCTTCATCAGCTGAGACTGCTGGTCTAGTTACAATAATTTTATCAATAACGCCTGCCTTAAATAATTTTACTGCGACCTGAACTGCTAGTAGTGTTTTTCCTGTACCAGCCGGACCGATTCCAAAGACTATGTCCTTGGTGTCATCTAACAGTTTTAAAACATAAGTTTCTTGATTTTTATTTCGGGGAATTATTGTAACGTTTCGTTGTTTTTGATATGTGTTGAGTTCTACTACATTGCTGTAGTTATTGCTTGAGTTATGTCTCTTACGAGAGGCTCGTTTTGCACCCATAAATTGTCCTCCTTTGGGATATTAAAGAAGTAAGTCGTTCAACCGTAGAGGCTAAACGTCCCTACACTAATATTTAGTATGTTAAGGATCACCGAAAAAAGGTAAGTTAACTCTAAAAAGTCGATAAATAAGTATAGAACAGAAAAGCTTGGAATATTTAAAATGCAAGATGTAGTAGATATTATTAAAAACATTGAGTCGATATACGACAATAATACTTCTTTCCAAGTACTGAAAGACTATGAAAGAGTATTAGACGAATTAGATCTATATGTTTACTCTAATTGGAAAGATGGCGAATTATGTTCTGGTCCGAATATAGATAGACATTGGGTAACTTGTTCATTTATGTGGCCAAGAACTGAAATGCCTGATCCTACGGGTGGCAAGCGATTACTTGACTATGATTGTAAAGTTTCATACCAAAAATCACACTTAGTAGTACCAAGGAAAATAGAAAGCCCAGATGATATTAGACCAGGCACAAAAAAGGGTAAACTTGACAGAAAACCTATCTGGATTGTACAAATACAAATGCCAAAAAAACTTATTGCTGATATCTACACAGGATATACAGAGCAAAATATGATTAATGTAGCTCCTCCAGCACCACAACAAACAGCAGACGAAACTGCAGAAGCACCTGAGGAGGCGGCAGTATAATGACACTACAACAAAACGATTTAAAAGATTTAGTTGATAGCATTTTAGAAATAGATTCATACAAATCAAAAATGGGTGATGACAAAGATATTGTAACTGTAGCAATTAGCACAATTACAAAAGAATCAGCAAAAGATCTTGAAGAATTTTTAGAAAGAGGATATACTTTTGTATTAGATGCTGACTCTACAAATAGTGAGCAAAATGATGGCACATATAAAGTATTCGTAGAATTAGAAAGATCCAAGAAAGCTGGTGAGCAAATTATGGAATTAGCCGATGGCATGAAAAATCTAACAGGACGTGATGATTTTAGATTCCGTTATTACAAAAATTTTCGTAGTTTAGATCTTACACAAGAAGCATTAGATGAAAATATACCTACTAGTGCCGACGACTATGGAATTAGTGTTTCAGTAAATGAAAATAGTATTAACAATTATAAAAACTTTTTTAATAAAAGTTATTTAGAATCTGTTGAGCTAAGAAAAACAACTTTAACACTTAAAAAGAAATGGGCTGATCCTATACAATTTAAAGTTGTAGATTTTGGTCCTACACAAGAGACTCTAGATAGTATCAAAGAGTCTTTTAATGCTAATGACTTTGCAGAAATTATTTTTTTAAGCAAGTATATTGGCGATTACAATATCACTAAGTACGGTAACAAACTTACATTCGAAAATGACAAACACGTTCTGGTTACTGAAAGAATACAAAACTAACTTTAGGCGTTTTCCGCGACCTATATCAAGCTAACTGAAAGGAAGAAAAGTGGCAAGTGAAAATTATGACAAATGTTTAAAAGCTATTTTACATCACGAAGGCGGATATGTAAATCACCCAAAAGATCCAGGAGGAGAAACTAATTTAGGAGTTACTAAAAGAGTTTACGAAGAATGGGGCGGTAATAAAAACATGAAAGATCTAACTGTAGAAGATGTAGCACCAATTTATAGGAAAAACTATTGGGATAGAATGAAGTGCGATGATCTACCAAGAGGTTTAGATTTATGTGTTTTTGATTTTGGAGTTAATGCAGGCACTGGAAGATCGGCTAAATACTTACAACGTATGATTGGTACAACTGTTGATGGCGGAATAGGGCCAAATACACTTAGAGCTGTAGCAAATTACGTTGATGAAGTAGGTTTAGAAGGTGCTATTAAAACTTTCCAAGATAATAGACAAAGTTATTATGAAAAATTAAAAACTTTTGAAACTTTTGGAAGAGGTTGGACTAGAAGGAATACAGAAACAACCGAATTAGCAGTTAGTATGATTTAACTTTGGATAATTAAATATATGTTCGGATCGATTAAAGTAGTGCTTATCCTGATGTTGCTCGCAGGAGCAGGAGGAGCCTACACCTATGTAACCAATTTACAAAAAACTGCCGAGATACACAGACTAAATGCCGAAAAATTACAAATTGCTGTAGCACAAAATGAAGAAGCTTTAAGAGTACAAAAAGAAAGCTACGAAGCTTTGCAAAAAAACTTAGAAGAAGTAAATTCTGAATTTAGAGCCGCAAGAGCCCAAAACAATGTGTTATCTCAAAAGTTAGCTGAACATGATTTAAACTCATTAGCCGCAGAAAGACCAAAAAGTATCACAAGATTGATTAACAGAGGGACAGTCAATGCTGGAAGATGTTTTGAAATATTAAGTGGCGCACCGTTAACCGATAAAGAAAAGGAGGCGAAAAGTGGAAAAGCGTTCAATAATGAATGTCCTTGGCTCTGGCCTGGTCCTACTACTACTGACTAGCTGTGCATCTGTACCACCTAGCATTACTGTAAGCACAAAACCTATTGAAAAACCCTCATTAATAGTACCACCTGTAGATACTGTTACAATGAAAGAGGTAAAATGGATAATTGTAACCGAAGATAACCTAGAAGAAGTCATTGCAGATCTAAAAGCTTCAGGGCAACCTTTAGCAATATTTGGATTATCTGGCCAAGGCTACGAAAACCTAAGTACAAATTTTAGTGCTATTAGAGCTTTAGTGCAACAACAGCAAACAATAATTGCGGCATACAAACAATATTATGAAAAATCTAGTGAAGCATTAGATAGTGCTAATAAAAGAATTGAATCTACACAAGATGAAATTAATGAACAGCAACAAAAGAATAACAATAGCGAATCTGTGCTAGATAAATTAAATCCCTTCAAATAATACCTCCAAATAGTTATAAATACATATAACTAACAGGAGTACCGAATGTGGTTATGGATAGTATCAAGTATTGCAGGCAGTCTGCTCGGAGCGGCGACTACCAGGTGGTTCAAAGATACTAAAGCAGGCGTTTGGTGTTACAAAAAATACGAAGCTATAGCTGTTTGGGCAACCGATCGGTATGGCATTGATATTCTCAATAAGGAGGATATAGCATGGAGGACAAAGTATCCTAATGTAGCGAAGCGAACTGATGAACTGGAAGAAAGAATTAATTTTCTTGAGTTAGAAATCAGAAGGTTACAGAAAGGTAAGGGCGATGGAAAATGAAATAATGGACGTAGCAACACTAGCAAATGATATAACTTTATTAATAATGCCGTTTATAAGTGTACTTATAATGGTGGTAATTACCTTGTGGTTTAAAGATTTTGCAGGGAAGATTGCTAAAGGTTTAGCTTTTAGTATGAACAAACAATTCCAAGAAGGTGATAAAGTTATACTCGACGGCGAACGTGCATTAATTGTAAAGATTGGTATTACCCAAACAGTATTCGGTGTTACGAAAACTTCGGGTGAATTTGATGGAGATTATGTATGGAGGTATGTTCCTAATGAGCGTATACCTTTCCTTAAACTAGAAAAGGTTATATTTGATACAAAACCAGAGCATAACGAAAATAAAATACATGAAAACGCACAAGAAATTAACAAAATTAAAAACGGAGGGAAGAAGTAATGGCAACAGGAACTAGTAAAGATACAGTAAATGTAAGCAGGGCCGATTATGATGCAATGCGTGATAGAATCGCAGAGTTAGAAGCAGATGCTCCTGCTCCTGCCGATTCAGACGGATGGTGGAAAACAAAACCTGTATCAAAAGATGGATGGTTGTGGATAGCACCTGAATACTTTAGTCGTTGGAGAATATTTCCAAGAGTGTTCATAAGCATGTACATCTATCTACTTTATGCAGTTACTATGTGGTTCATGGCACTACCTGATCCTAACACACAACAAGCAGGACTTGTAAGTGTTGTTGTAGGTGCAGGTGCGGCTTGGTTTGGATTATATGTAAATTCAACTTCTACAAATCATAATAAAGAATCGTGACTAGTAAACACTAATACTACTACAAATAAGTAGTAGTATGAGTGACTTTTATGATATACTTGGTGTAAGTAAGCAAGCTTCTGACGCGGAATTAAAAAAAGCTTACAAAAAACAAAGCATGCAACACCACCCTGATAGGGGAGGTGACGAAGAGCAATTCAAAAAAGTTAATGAAGCTTATGCAACATTAAAAGATCCAAGCAAGCGTCAAATGTACGACCAATACGGTACTACTGATCCCCAGCAACAACGTCCACAAGGTTTTAATTTCCATTTTAATGCAGACGATTTAAGTAATGGGAATCCATTTGCAGGCACTCCATTTGACGGCATGTTTCAAGGCGGACATCCTTTTGCAAATATGCGTAGACAACCTCCAAGAAATCAAGACATGCGTATTGTTGCAAATATTGATTTACATGATGTTGTAAATGGTAAAAATTTAGTTGTTCAAATACAACTTGGTTCAGGTAGAACGGAAACATTAAATATAGATATTCCGCCTGGAGCCAAAGACGGAGATACTATCCAATATCAAGGGCTCGGTGACGATAGACATAAGGAATTAAGGAGGGGAAATCTGCATGTTGTTATTCAAGTTAGTCCAGTTCAAGGTTGGGAGCGAAAAAATAACGATTTAATTACAAGAAAAGTAATAAATCTATTTGACTTATTGCTAGGATGTGCTATAATAGTAAACACATTAGACAATAGGCAAGTAAAATTAACAATACCACCAGGCACAAATCCAGGCCAAAGATTTAGTATTCCAGGTTATGGAATAACTGACATACATTCAAAACAACGTGGTAACATACACGTTATTATTGATGTCGAAACACCTAAAATAGCAGATGAGAATTTGTTAAATAAAATTAGAAATTTAAAAGAAGAGATAAAATAGTATGGTAGAACCGTCTAAAGAGTTACAGTTAGTTTTTGATAAAGCAATTAATGATGCCAAAAAGCTTCAGCATGAATATGTTACATTAGAACATTTACTTTATGCAATTTTTTGCGAAGAAAAGTTCTGTAATATTATTACTATGTTTGGTGCAGATATTGAGTACATAAAAGGAAATTTAGAGCATCATTTAAAAAATAATATGCAGGACATTATTACTGATAACGAAAAATTTAAACCAAAAAAAACCCATACTGTGGAAAGAGTATTGAATAGGGCATTTACACAAGTATTATTTGCTGGTAGAAATACTATTGATCTTACAGATGTAGTATTAAGTATGCTGAATGAGAAGAAATCAGTTTCAGTATATTATTTAGAAAAAGGCGGAGTAACAAAACCAGGATTTGCAGAATTCCTTGATGCAGAAATTGCACATGATCTTTACGATGAAGAAGAAGTAAGTGGAGAAGCTAAAAGGGCTTTAAGAGCCTTTACAACAAATCTAAATGATCAGGTTAAAAGAGAAAAAATAGATCCAATTATAGGACGTGGAAATGAACTAGAAAGTTTAGCACTTGCATTAGGACGCAGGCAAAAAAATAATGTCCTAATGGTAGGGGATCCAGGTGTTGGTAAAACAGCTATTGCAGAAGGTTTGGCATATAATATAGAAAATGACAAAGTTCCTTCTTTTCTTAAAGAATACAAGGTGTATAATTTAGATATAGGCGCAATGCTAGCAGGGTCTAAGTATAGAGGCGACTTTGAAGAAAGGTTTAAATTAGTTTTATCTGCACTAATCAAGCAAGGCAAGACTATAATGTTTATCGACGAAGCACATATGATGAATGGTGCAGGCACAGGCGGCGGTAATAACTCTAATGATCTAGCAAATATGTTAAAACCTGCTTTGACAAAAGGTGATTTAAAAGTGGTTGCATCAACCACGTGGGAAGAATATAGAAAGTACTTCGAGTCAGACCGTGCATTAATGCGTAGGTTTCAAAGAGTAACTATAGGAGAACCTACAAAAGAAACTACCAAAGATATTTTAGTTGGTATTAAAAAATATTATGAAAAGTTTCACGAGACAACAATTACAGAAGAAGCAATAGATACTGCTATTAAATTAAGTATAAAATATCAGTCAGATAAAAAACTTCCTGATAAAGCAATAGACTTAATTGATATTGCATGCTCTAGATTCAAAGTAAACGATATTGCAGAACAAGAAAAAGTAGTAGGCGCAGAGCAAATAGAGTTTGAGCTTGCAAAAATAGTTGATATGCCTACAGAAAGAATTGCAGAAAAAGAAACTGAAAGTTTAGCAAATCTAGAAAAGAATATTAAAGGTTCTGTATATGGTCAAGATGAAGCAATAGAAAGTATTGTAGACAAAGTGCTAGTAAGTCAAGCAGGACTTAAAGCAAACGATAAGCCCATAGGTTCTTTTGTGTTTATGGGTCCTACTGGTACAGGTAAAACTGAAACTGCTAAACAACTTGCAAAAGGATTAGGAGTCAAACTTGTTAGATTTGACATGAGTGAGTATCAGGAAAGACATAGTGTAGCAAAACTAATTGGTTCTCCTCCAGGATATGTTGGATATGAAGAAAATAATGGATTGCTTATTACTAAGTTACAGGAATTTCCTAATTGTGTTTTATTGCTAGATGAAATTGAAAAGGCTCACCCTGATGTAAGTACGATTTTACTGCAACTTATGGACAACGGTAAAGTTACAGGCTCTAATGGTAAAGTAGCTGATGCTAGAAATTGTACTTTAATACTAACAACAAATTTAGGATCAGAAAAAGCCGAACAAAACACTATTGGGTTTACCAAAACATTAGAACAAGAGTATGAAGATACCGACTTAAAACGTTACTTTGCTCCTGAATTTAGAAATAGATTAGATGGTGTGATTACTTTTGCTAAATTAAGCAAAGAAGTAATGATGAAAATAGTAGGTAAGTTTCTACTGGAACTTAAACAAATGGTTATTGAAAAAGATATTGCAATTACTATCACTGACGACACATTAGATTACTTGGTCGAAAAAGGATTTGATCCTAAAATGGGTGCAAGACCTTTACAAAGAGTAATTGATCAAGATATAAAACGTAAACTTGCAAGAGAGATGTTATTTGGTGATCTTAAAAATGGTGGCTCTTTAACTATTGATTATAGAGATAAAGAGATTAAATTGGATTGTGTAAAAGATGAAATCGTTGAAACAGTATGAGACAAAGAAGTTATTTTTTAAACAATACTTATTTAAAGTCGAGCTTAAAAATCAACTCAACATAATATTTAGATCAGAAAATCAGAAAAGTAAATCTTTAGATTTTGCAAGAGAACAGTTAGACTCTTTTGCAAGCAATTACCGTAATGGACAACCATTAGTACAAAAAGTTTTTAGAACAGAACGTGAAGTACCTATGGATGATTATTTAGGTGCAAAAAATTTATATTTGCTATTAAAAGATGAAAAAGAGTATAAAATAAGAGTAGAAACTGGAGCTAGTATTTCTGTTTATACAAACAATGACACACTTTTATACAAATTAATAGACAAATTAGAAAATTCTATACACGGAATTTGGCGACCTGCTCCAGCAGTAGGACATATCCTCAAAGAAGATAATATTATTGTAAACACTAAGACGGAATTTCCTATCAGAGTAATATTTAAAGACGAAAAAGTTGCTCCTGATTTTGCTAATTGGCTACGTGCAAATAGAGATAAATCAAGGATAGGTGATAAAGCTCTACAATCAATAGATGATAATTTAAATTTGGGTGGTTTTTACTTTCATGTAAGAGACGAGAAAGTATTATCTATTGTGCAAATGTTAGTAGGACACGCTATAAGAGGCACATACAATTTAGTGTACATGCCTCCAACTATTGATAAATAGTTATATGAGCAGTAATAGTGAAATAATTTTATCAGCAAATACGCATCCAGGCGATAGTACACAAACCTTTATAACAGGCGAACAATTTAAAGGTGACGGGTACTACGGCCGCAGTGATGGCCTTCATACTGTACAATACAACTATACTGGGTTTACAGGAACCTTAAAAGTAGAAGCAACACTTGCAACAACACCCGGCACCGCTGATTGGTTTCATGTAGATAGTGTTGTATTATCTAATGATACTGGCTCAACTATAAACAATTTTACTGGAAACTATATTTGGCTTAGAGCCCATGTGTCTTATACGGATGGCACTATAAACAGTATTGTAATGAATCATTGAGGAATTAAAAATGGAAAATTTTGTAAGAGTAGTAATGGAAAAACATGAATCACTAACTAAATTAGATGAATCAATTTTTCCTAGTAGCGAAGTATACGAATCAGAACAGGGTGCAACAGTTATTGAAATACCTTTGGCTAGATTACTTTCAGAAGACGAAGCTACAGAATATGCAAATCGTTTAGCTAACTATATGTTTGAACAAGGGCATGAAGATTTTGATATTGAAATAAGCACTGATTTAGAAGACGACCTCGATGAAGAAACATATGACGGTGATGACTTTTACGAAGAATATGGAGTAATGTGGTTTAACGAAGATGACGATTTAGATGAAGCAGAGTACAGGGGGCGTAAAGTAAAATTGGGAAAGCCAACCCGTGGGGATGTCAAAAAGTTTAAAGTTTATGTAAGAGACCCCAAAACAAAAAATATCAAAAAAGTAAACTTTGGTGACCCAAACATGAAAATTAAAAAATCTAACCCTGCAAGACGTAGGAGTTTTAGAGCTAGACATAATTGCGACAATCCAGGACCAAGAACAAAAGCGAGGTATTGGAGTTGCCGTAAATGGTAGATGGTGGTTATACAGAGTACGGCTATAGAGGATTAGAAGAAGTGAGAGCAAAAGACATAGAAATTACAAAGCTCAAAGAAGAAATTAGTAAATTAAAAATGCAACTACAAGGTATGGAAAATCGTTGCAATGATTTACAGGCTAAAGCAAGTATACCTCGATATTAGGAAGTTAGAGAGAAAAAATGAAAATAAATGAATTCGCAACACCACATACTGATAATTTACCTTATGACGTTGTAGATGATCTATCTATTTTCATGCGTAACGACCCTATGTTTTACCGTAAAAGAATGTATCCATGTATTATGAAAATGAAAGATATGCATGATGGGCAAAAGAGTATTGTACCACAGCAAGTATTAGGTCCTATTGTAGATGAAGCTATGGACAAATACTGCGAAAAGTTTAAATTAGGCAGTAGAGATAAAATATTTAAACTGCAAGATCGTGACGAAGCCATAAACAAAATTTTTGGTGAAGAAATGAAACAGATTGAAACTGGAGCATACTAAATGCTGGTCAGGGAATTATATGAAGCCGAAAAGGCGGCAACACTAGCATTTGGGAGAATGAATCCTCCCACTATAGGTCACAAAAAGTTAGTTGACGTTGTAGCTTCCCAGCAAGGTGATCCTTTTCTGTTTATAACCCAAACACAAAAACCAAAAACTGACCCTTTAGATTTTCAAACAAAGCTTAAATTTGCAAAGCAATTTTTTCCCAATGTTACAGTAGGTGATAGTAGTGTTAATACTATTATAAAAGCATTACAAAAATTGGAGTCTTTAGGTTATACCAGTATAACTTATGTAGCTGGCAGTGACAGAGTAGATGATTTCAAAGAATTAATTACAAAATATAATGGCAAGGAGTATAATTTTAAAAATATACAAGTTGTAAGTGCTGGAGAACGTGATCCTGACGCTGACGGTGCAGAAGGAATGAGTGCTAGTAAAATGAGAGCCGCGGCAATGTCAGACGATTTTGATTCTTTCAAACAAGGTGTAATAGATCAAAAATTAGCCAATGCTTTATATGATGCAGTACGCAAAGGAATGGGAATTACAGAACGAGAACTTACAAAAGGTGAAGAAAAAGAAAAAGAACGTATTGTAAAGGGTATGAAAAAAACAAAAAGTAGTTTTAAAAAGCGTTACGGAAAAGATGCTGATGCTGTAATGTATGCAACAGCAACTAAACTTGCAAAAAACCAAGAAGATATTGCAGAACTTAAAGTAGCACAACAAAGACCTAAGATAGATGTTTTAACAAATATAAGTGCAAGAAAAGATCAGAATCCTTGGCCACTAAGTTATAAAGATACAGGTGATATGACAGCAAGTTCAGGAGGCAAAATTTTTATTGGTCCTAAAGAAGCAACAAAATTTATTAATTTTTATGATACTAGAGCAGAAGATGAACAAGAGCTTATGCAAAAAGCATTAAAGACTTTTCAAGGTGCTCAGAATTTATTTAAAAATTTAGGAATACGTGTACAAGTAGAGGAAAACGCAAACGAAGGTGATCTTGTTTTAGACAGATCAGCATTAATAGCACACTTACAAAGAGAAATTGAAAAATTTGCAAGTCAAGAAACTGATGTAGAAAAACTAAGCTTTATACTTAAACAATTAAGTGGTCAAAAAGTAAAAACAAGAAATAAAAAATACTTTACTGTTACAGATGAAGATATTTTAGAAGGAATAAAGAAGGCATTAAAAAATTTAAAAGGACCTGGATACTATTCATTGGATAAAGATAATCCAGATCACGCGGCAGATGATATAGATAAACTTAGAAGACGTTTAAAGAAGAAAAAATGAATATTGAACGTTTAAAAGAACTAGCAGGTGTAAATGAATTTAAAGGTTACACAGAATATACTTTGGAGAATATGAGTAAAACTGCAAATGAGCTAAAAAAGAAAGAAAAGGAAAACAATATTAAGCCTGGAGATAAGGAATGGTTTGAACTATGGTTTAGCAAGCCTTATATGACAGGGGCAACATTTAGAGGAAGGAAGTAATGAGCTTAAGAACTTGGTGGCAACGAGTTACTAAAGAAGAGTATGAACTTATATTAACAGTACCAAACGATACATTGGTTCATGCTGACGGAACTAGGACTGAATCCACAAAACAGGTTAAATACAAAGCAAAGAAATTAATAAAGGTAACACCAAAGCACATTATTTTTAAAGATCTAGATAATAATAGGAATGAATTGAAATTTTTGAAGCCGATAGAATATCATATTAAGAAGGTTTGGTAAAATGAAAACAAATGAAGTAACAGAACAAAAACTTGTAACAGAAGCAGAATTTGATGAAGCCGCTGGCAAAAAAGATGCTTGTTATCACAAAGTTAAAAGTCGCTATAAAGTTTGGCCAAGTGCATATGCAAGTGGTGCATTAGTACGTTGTCGTAAAGTAGGCGCAAAAAACTGGGGGAATAAGTCAAAAAAATGAGATACAGTGATTTCAAAGAAGGAACACGTTGCTGGAAGGGCTACAAAAAGAAGGGCATGAAAACTATGTTCGGAAAACGTGTGCCTAATTGTGTAAAAAATGAAGCAGACCTTGAAGAAGCTAGTATTAGTAGCACAAGAGATGCTATAGAAGTACTTGCCCAACTTAGAGGTAAAGGAAAACAGCTTGAAAGAGGGCAACAAGAATACAAAGGCAATCTACCAAATGAATATGTAAACGATGTATATGACGTATATACTTGGATGGAAAACAAATTAGGCGGATTTCCTGCAGGTGCTCCTGACAAATTAAAACCTATTTTAAAAGATGTAATGGCTTTACGGGGCGAAGCTAAAAAAATGGAAAGAATTTACAAACCCGATTTACAGCATAGCAATGATCATATGGGTGCGGCAGCTTTTGCTAATTTAGTAGTCAATACACTTTATCCTTTGATGCAATGGCTAGATATGAATGACCAAATGTTCGAAGGCACAACAGGCGAAATAAAAAAAAACTCTGAACAATGTAAAGACGGTGAATACTACTGTAACGATAGTAAGCAATGTAAACCCATACCTCCAGGACATTATGTAGACGATACTGGATATCTCGTAAAGGAAGATCTACGTGCATGGTTTGGTAAAGGTAAAAAAGGCGGTGCAGGTGGTGGCGGCTGGGATAGATATAACACTAAAGGTGAGCGTATAGGTAAGTGTGGTGATTCTAAACCTGGTGAGGGCAAGCCAAAGTGTTTAAGTAAGTCAAAAGCCGCAAGTCTAAGATCAAGTGGTGGCAAAAAAGCTATAGCAAATGCTGTTAAACGCAAAAGGAAAAAAGATCCTAATCCAGATAGACGCGGTAAAGCTAAAAATGTAAAAAACAAAGTTAAAGAATACGGTGTTGGCATTGTAACAAAACAAAATGCTACAAAGGATGTTCCTGTTGGTGGTGAATATATGAATGTTAAAAAACTTTCATTAGATAAGAAACCTAAAAAAAAACGTAAACTTAAATCAAATTACACTAGAAACGAACTACCGCAAATTAAAAACAAGCAACTTGAAAATATCAAACATAGTCTTGAAACTATAGATATAAAAAAGCTTATTCCTGTACAAGAGGAACGTATACTAGAAAATTTTAAAAAACAAGTTGACAATATTGTTGCAGGCGACTATAATCCTATTATTATAGATAGTAAAAATAGAATAGTAAACGGACATCATAGATATACTGCACTACAAATGTTAGGAATTAAAGAAGCAGATGTTGCTAGATTACCTTTTACACTAGAAAAAATACTAGAAATATTTGAAGCAGATCATTTTAAGAATCCAAAGAATACTTTTCTTACAAAAGCAGATACTGCTTATGACTTTCTTCGTATAGGAAAGCATGTTGCTAATATCAAGAGTGTAAAAAAAGGAGCAAACAGAGATGAACCAGATGTAATGGTTGTTCCTTTTGGTGGAGAAAAAGAAAAGAAACATTTAAAAAAGCATTTAAATCGTATAGGTTATAAAACACAAGACGCAGATAAGCACGGTGATGACGGTCACGTAGATGAAAGTCTTAGGGAAGCTTTAGGCGAAATAAAAAAAAACTCTGAAATTTATGTAGACATGGATGGTGTACTTGCTGACTTTTTCGGTGAATGGTCAAAGTCACAAGGCGTTGATAATTGGAAAGATATAAAAGATCCTGCACAAGCAATAGGTGATATCAAAGATATAGATGACTTTTGGTTAAATTTACCATTACTTCCTAAAGCAAAAGAGCTATTAGGATTAATAAAACAAGTAAAAGGTAGTTATAGTATATGTACCAGTCCACTAGCAGATGATCCACGTAGCGAACCACACAAACGTGAATGGATTAAAAATAATTTAAGTTTTTTTCCGCCAAAAAATGTTTTTGTAACACATAACAAAGCACAATTTGCAACACAAAAAGACGGCACACCTAATATACTAATAGATGACTTTGGCAAAAATATAGAGTCCTGGGAAAACGCTGGTGGTATAGGTTTTAAATACAAAGATTACAAGTTCCAAAGGACAGCAAAAGAAATAAAACAAAAAATCAAAGAACCTGCAACCGAAAATTTTGCAGATGGTAAGAAAAAAGGCAAAAGCAGACCAGGACGTGTGAAACGTTCAGGTGCAAGTTGTAAAGGTTCTGTCACTGATTTACGTAAAAGAGCCAAAAATTCCTCAGGCGAAAAACGTGCTATGTATCATTGGTGCGCCAATATGAAAAGCGGTCGCTCTAAAAAATAATAATTACTTACATGAAATTGGTTAATACAGGCTTAATCATAGCTATCTTTTTTTGGTTTTGGCCTGTAAGGTTTTTTACTAAAAAAAATAATTGTTATCATTGGACCCTCGAACAACTCATTACAAAAGGCGGCAGTACAGAATGGTATCCTTCTCGTAGGTGGGCAGGTTATCATGTAGTATGGATTGATAAAAACAATGTGGCGTGGGAATATACAAGAAAAATGCCTAGAAATGCACCTTGGTATACCATGATTTTTTACGAAGGACACGTAAGAAGATTTCGTGGCAAAAGAAAATAATTAGGATAAATATATTATAAGGAGATTTATTATGTGTGCAAATCCAAATTGCAAATGCGAAAATTGTACTTGCTCACCCTGCACTTGTGCAGGTTCTGATTGCGGGTGCTAAATGAAAATTAAAGAAATATTAGAAACTAGTGAATCTGGTGTAACCGTCGCGGGTAGTATTGCAACCATTGCAAGTGTGCCTGGAGCAAAACGCAAAGTAAAGAAAAAAGGCAAGTATGGAGCACCTGAAGCACCGCAAGCTACAAATTCAGACGGCACAGCTAAAAATGCACTAGATCTCAAGGCCAACGTAATGGGCGGCAAGGCTATAAAACGATAAATACGTATAGAACAACGGGAACCTAAAATGAGAAAAGCAGAAATAGAAGAAGGATTAGGCGAACTAGCAGACATTGCTGAAAGAGATCACGAAGTGCAAATGGCCCGTGCTCAGCTTTACAAATCCGCAAAGTATTCAATAAAGCTTCACGAGATGCTTAAAAATGTAAGCGAAGCTGATGGCCTTGAAGGTTGGATACAATCTAAAATTACAAAAGCTAGTGAAATGCTAGGTTCTGTTTATCATCATTTAGATTATGAAAATAGCCCAATGTCAGAATCACAAAAAGATACACATTGCAAAGATGAGTGTTGCGGTAGTGATGTAAAAAGAGAAGACTGCGAATGTCCTCCAAACTGCAAACACTGTAATTGCAACGATGATAGTATACCGGAAGAAAAAACTTACAAAGAGCAACTACATGCAAAACTAGAAGGTAAGTTTAAATCAGCCGCACATCGTAAAGCTGTACATGCTGGGAAAGCTTCTGGCAAAAGAAAAAAATAATGGATTATCATGCACTCCAACAAAAGTTATTTGAACTTGATCCTGCAGATCCTGCGGAAGATATACGAAAAATTAGAGAGATGGCTGAAGGAGAAGCACCCTCTGGACATGAAGTTTTAAATAAAACAATTACAGAAACTGTAGAAGTTGAACCAGGATCGGTTCCAGTAGATAAAGATTATAGTGTTAGCGATTTTGCTAAACTTGCCGGAGTGCAATTGAATGAAGCTACTCCGTTAGATGCTATTAAACATGGTTTTAAAAATTATAACAAAGTAGATGCACTTAATGTTAAATTAGATGCTCCAAAAGATAAGCCTGCTCCTGTAAAAGGTACTACACCTGCACCTAAGCCAAAACCAGGAGAACCTGCACCAAAGCCACAAGGTGGTGATTGGCCAACAAGTAAAGAAGGTCATACTTTAGCTAAAGGTGATCTAGTTTCATATAAGAATGCAAAAGGACAATTTAGAAAAGATGTACCTGTAGTTGACCTAATCCAAGGCAAAGTTGATGGTGAAGGCAAACCACAAATCCAACTTAATATGAAAGGTGCTACTTACGCTATAAGCCGTAAACAAATAATGTCGGTAAATGGTAAAAAGTTTACATTAGTAGACGCAAAAGCAGGCACTGGTACTATTGAAGCATTAGAAGCAAGAATAGCTTATCTTGAAGATGTAATAAAAGAATTTGTAGAAGGCAAAAAGAAGCCAAAACTTATGAAAGCTAGAGATCCAAATTGGCGTGATATGGAAGCTTTACGTAAAAGTGGAGCCGCTGGTAAGCATAAAGATAAGAAAAAAGATGCCAAAGCAGGTATTACAAAACATAAAAAAGATTACGCTACAGAATCTATCAAGTCCCAACTCTGGGCGGCACTTAAAGCAAAATAATAGTTGACAACCTCATAAAATTGTAGTATAATAGATACAATTACACAAATACCTAATGGAGGAATTATGAGTGATCGTACTTATGGACCTGAAGAGAAGGCCAAATTAGAACGCCTTGTGAACGAAGGTGTTACAGTATTACAAGAAATAGAAGATTTAAACACGGGTCTAAAAGAAACTGTAAAAGCAGTTGCTGAAGAATTAGACATTAAACCCACTCTTATAAACAAAGCAATCAAAATTGCACAAAAAGGCGATTGGGCGGCACATGCCGACGCTTTTGACGATCTTGAAACTTTAGTTGTGACAGTGGGTAAAGATAAGTGAATGGAGTCGTTAGATATTTTAAGGAAAGCTACCGGCTAAGTCCGTTTGCATTTTACTGTGAGTTTTTTGAAACTTTATTTTTAGTAAGTGCTAGTGCGGTGCTAACTTGGACAGTGCTAGATCCTGCTACTGAAATTTTTATTCCTATGTACTTAATAGGAAGTATATTGGGCTTGATAAGCACAGTGATAAGAAAGGCCGCATTTACAATTTTCTTATGTAGTTGGTTTGTTGTAATGAATACTATTGCGTTAATACAAATTGTGGTAAATTAATGATTACAACCACAAATACTTTACAAGGTAAAATACTTGAATAAGTACAATATCGCCCACAGGGCATGTAGACGGTTAAGTTGGCCAAAAGCAACGAGGAGAAAAAATTGAGTTACGTAGACGCACTATTTGATAGGGACTCTGACATTATTAGAGTCGTTGAGCGTAAAGAAGGCAAAAGACATTATACTGAATATCAGGCAAAGTACACATTCTATTATAAAGACCAAAGAGGCAAATATAGAAGTATATATGATGACCCTTTGAGTCGAATTGTTTGCAAAAACACAAAAGACTTTCGTAAAGAAGTTGCAATTAATCGAGACAAACAACTTTTCGAAAGCGACATTAATCCTATATTCCAATGTTTAAGCGAAAATTATCTTAATCAAGATGCACCAAAACTAAACATTGCATTCTTTGATATCGAGACTGACTTTGATCCAGAGAGAGGTTTTGCTGATCCTGCTGATCCATTTATGCCTATTACCTCTATTGCTGTATATTTACAGTGGCTAGAAACAATGGTCTGCTTGGCAGTCCCTCCAAAGACCCTTACAATGGATCAAGCTAAAAAAGAACTTGAAGGTATTGATAATGTAATGCTTTTTGAAAAAGAAAGCGAAATGATCGATACTTTTTTAACACTAATTGAAGATGCTGACATACTAAGTGGTTGGAATAGTGAAGGATATGATATTCCTTACACAGTAAATAGAACAAGTAGAGTATTAAGTAAAGACGATACAAGAAGATTTTGCTTATGGGGGCAACTGCCTAAAAAACGTGAGTATGAAAAGTATGGAAAATCAGCTGTTACCTTTGACCTAATAGGCAGAGTGCATTTAGATAGTTTAGAATTATATCGTAAATACACATATGAAGAAAGACACAGTTATAGACTTGATGCTATTGGTGAAATCGAAGTTGGTGAGAACAAAGTGCCTTATGAAGGAACTTTGGATCAATTGTACAACAATGACTTTAGAAAATTCATTGAATACAACATACAAGATACCGCACTACTGGACAAGCTGGACAAAAAACTAAGATTCATTGATCTAAGTAACGAACTTGCACATGCAAATACTGTTTTGCTACAGACCACAATGGGTGCAGTAGCAGTTACAGAACAAGCTATTGTTAATGAAGCACATCATAGAGGCATGCAAGTTCCAAATAGACCTAAAAGAGATGATAGCGAAAACACAGCCGCGGCAGGTGCGTATGTTGCATTTCCTAAAAAAGGACTTCATAAATGGATAGGTAGTATGGACTTAAACAGTCTATATCCGAGTGTTATTCGTGCATTAAATATGGATCCAGCAACTATCGTAGGACAAATACGTCCTGAAATAAGTGAAGCTCGTGTACACGAAGATACAACTTTAAAGAAGAAATCATTTGCAGGGAGTTGGGAAGGTAAATTTGCTACAGAGGAATATGATGCAGTTATGGATCAACGTAAAGATGTTGCACTAACAGTTGACTTTGAAAATGGTAATACTGAAGTAGTAAGTGGTGCAGAACTTTACAAAATTATCTTTGATAGTAACAAACCTTGGATGCTAAGTTCGAATGGTACAATTTTTACTACAGAGCATGAAGGTGTTATTCCTGGACTGCTAAAACGTTGGTATAGCGAACGTAAAGAACTACAAGCACAACTTAAAAAAGCAAAGGATGCTGGAAATGCAATCGAAACAGAGTACTGGGACAAAAGACAACTTGTTAAAAAAATTAATCTTAATAGCTTGTACGGCGCTATTCTCAACCCTGGCTGTCGTTTTTTCGATAAACGTATTGGTCAGTCTACTACACTGACAGGTAGAACTATTGTAAAGCATATGTCAGCAGAAGTAAACAAAGTAATTACTGGAAAGTATGATCATGTTGGCGAAGCTATGATTTATGGTGATACTGACTCTTGTTACTTTAGTGCATATCCTACATTGAAAAATGATATTGAAAGCAAAAAGATTCCTTGGTCGAAAGACAACGTAATTACTTTATATGATCAAGTATGCGAAGCGGCAAATACTACATTTGAAAAGTTCATGTTACAAGCATTCCATTGTCCAAAGACACGATCAGATGTAATTGCGGCAGGTAGAGAGATTGTTGCTGAAAGCGGATTATATATTACAAAAAAACGTTATGCGGCACTGGTTATTGATAACGAAGGTTTTAGAACAGACGTAGATGGTAAAGCAGGAAAAGTAAAAGCAATGGGCTTAGACTTGCGTAGATCAGATACTCCTGTTTTTATGCAAGAGTTTCTCAGTGAATTACTACTTATGGTACTTACAAATGCACCTCAAGAAGATGTACTAGAACGTATTACTGTATTCAGAAAAGAATTCAGTGAACGTCCTGGCTGGGAAAAAGGTTCGCCGAAACGTGCAAATAAAATTGGTCACTATCAGAGACTGGAGGAGAAACAGGGAAAGGCAAATATGCCTGGCCATGTAAGAGCGAGCATTAATTGGAATACACTTAAACGTATGAACGGCGACAAATATTCTCAAGAAATTGTAGATGGTATGAAAGTAATTGTGTGTAAGCTAAAACAAAACCCGTTAGGTTATACAAGTGTAGCATATCCAACAGATGAATTACATATTCCTGATTGGTTTAAAGAACTTCCGTTTGATGATGCCGCAATGGCTGAAACTATAATTGATAACAAACTTGACAATTTAATTGGTGTGCTTGATTACCCACTTGAAGATACAAAGCAACACAATACATTTAACAGCTTATTTGATTTTGGAACTTAAAGGAGAAATAATGAAAGTAAACATTGACGACATCGGTGGTTATATTGCTAAACAGGATGATAGGTATGTTGTTAAAGACAATCCCTTTGGTAATACACTTGTTCTAAGTAGTACGAGATTGCATGGGCATAAACAAACAAGTGGGCATAGTCATGATGGTCAAGAAGAAGTTTATTTCTTTATTGAAGGGGCAGGACAAATGCAATTGGATAATGAATTTATTAAAGTAGAAGCAGGCGATGTAGTACCTATCCAAGATGGCGTATTTCATAAGGTAATGAATTTACGTGATTCGGACATGTATTTTGTTTGTGTCTTCGATGGAAAAAGGAAACACTAATGAAAGTAGGATTTACATGCTCAACTTTTGATTTGTTACATGCTGGACATGTAATAATGTTGCGTGAAGCAAAAGAACAATGCGACTATTTGTTAGTAGGATTACAAGTTGATCCTAGTGTAGATAGAAAAGAAAAAAATGCTCCTATACAAAGTATTGTAGAAAGGTATACACAACTTAATGCAGTTGAATATGTAGACGAAATTATTCCTTATGGCACAGAAAAAGATTTAGAAGATATTTTACAAATGTATCCTATTAATGTAAGAATACTAGGAGAAGAATATCGAGACAAAGATTTTACAGGTAAAGATATATGTCGTAGTAGAGATATTGACTTACATTTTAATAAACGAGATCACCGATTCAGCACAAGTGATTTACGTTCACGAGTTGCTGAAACGGAGGACAGATGAGCATTAACGATGAAAGAGAAAAAGAGAGAGCTGAAGATAAAAAATTAATAGACGAATGGTTAGCAAAAGGAAATAAAATTACAGTTTATCCTTATGGTGCTCGTTCTGAAGAGGTAGAATATACAAGCGGTATGTATGCTAAAAGGAAGAAGAAAGGTGACAAAAAAACTAAAAAATAAATTTATCTTTGATGTTGACGGAACATTAACTCCAAGTCGACAACCTATAGATAAAAGATTTGCAGTTTGGTTTAGAGATTTTTGTAACTCTAATGAGGTATATCTTGTGACTGGGAGTGATAGGCCTAAGACGATTGAACAAATTGGAGAAACTATCTATAATAAATGTCAAAGGGTTTATAATTGTAATGGTAATGATGTTTGGGAAAAAGATGTAAATGTACGAACCAATGATTGGGTTTTACCTGAAGATGCACATGAATGGTTAAGTATTCAATTAACTGAAAGCGATTTTAAAATTAGAACAGGTTTACATTTCGAACATCGACCTGGTATGGTAAATTTTAGTGTAGTAGGCAGAAATGCTAATAATGAACAAAGGGCAGACTATTTCAAGTATGATACACTTACAAATGAAAGAAACATAATTGCAAAAAATTTCAACTTCTTATTTCCTAATATTAAAGCAACTGTAGGTGGAGAAACAGGAATAGATATATCACCCGTAGGTACTGATAAAGCACAAATTATAAAAGACTTTGGTCCGCAAGATAAGACATATTTCTTCGGAGATAGAATGGACGAAGATGGAAATGACTACCCTCTCGCACAAGTAGTAAGTGCAAGTAGATCGGTAATGAACTGGTCGCAAACAAAAGAATATCTTGAATATTTTAAAGAATTAGGAATAGCATTATGATAGCTGTACAAAAGATATTAATTACAGGACATAGAGGTTTTATAGGCAGTAGGCTTTATGAAAAATTAATACATAATGAAGTTACAGGTTTTGATTTAATAGATGGTAACGATTTACTAACTTGTGAGTTGCCGAATGAAGAATTTGATTTAATAATCCATTTAGCTGGTAAGTCTGGTGTCAGAGAAAGTTTAGACGACCCTGCTTCATATTGGCAAAACAATGTTGAAGCAAGTCGTAGATTATTTGAAAGATATGCAGATACAAGAATACTTTATGCGAGTAGTTCGAGTGCATATGAGCCTGACTTAAATCCTTATGCGGCATCTAAATATATCATTGAGGAACTTGCCGCTAGGTATCCTAATACACTTGGAATGAGATTTCATACTGTGTTTAGTGAAACTCCTAGAAAAGGAATGTTCTTAGATAAAGTGTTAAACAATGAATTAGAATATGTAACTACTCATCATAGAGATTTTATACATTTAGATGACGTGTGTGATGCAATTAAAATACTAATTAACAAACCCCATGTAACTGGTATAGTGGACATTGGTACTGGTAACCCGATTAGAGTTCGAGACTTAGTACCAAATGCTCCTATCCGTCTAAATACCCCACATGAAAGGAAATTTACATGTGCTAATATAGAAAAGATGAAAGTTTTAGGCTTTAAACCTAAATATACAATAGAAAACTTCTTGACAAAGCCCAACAAAGGCATTATACTTAATATAACTAATGGAGAACCCGCATGAAAGACATTTTACAAGACGTTGTTGCTAAAACACACGCACTAGGATTTTTAACTTTGGTAAAAGTTAATAGTGAAGCTGATACAACAACAATTGAAAGTATGGCAGAAGATCGTTCTGTGATTTTAAATTCTACAACACATAATAGTGTGTCTGAATTTAATGGCACATTTGGTATGCCTAACTTAGACAAACTTGCATTACATTTGAAGAATCCAGAATATCAGAAAGATGCAAAGATTGACGTAGTGAATGCTGATAGGAACGGCGAAACAATTCCTACACATATTCACTTTGAAAACGCAAGTGGCGATTTTGAAAATGATTATCGATTTATGAATAAGCAAATTATCGATGAAAAACTAAAAAGTGTAAAGTTTAAAGGTGCGGCCTGGAATGTAACATTTCAACCAAGTGTTGCGGCAATTGGTAGAATGAAATTGCAAAGTGCGGCACATGCAGAAGAACCAACATTTAATGTTTCAACTAAAGATGGCGACTTAGTGTTTAGCTTTGGAGATCAAAGTACACACGCAGGTACATTTGTATTTGAAGCAGGTGTTGAAGGTACATTGGCACATACATGGAGTTGGCCAGTAGCACAAGTACAAGCTATTTTAAACTTAGATGGCGATATTACAATGAGTATTAGCGATCAAGGTGCAATGCAAATAAGTGTTGATAGTGGACTAGCAAAATATGATTACATTTTGCCAGCACAAAGCAAATAGGAGGTAACATGAAGTTTAGTGAATTTAGAAAAAAGTATGGTGAAGGTACAGACTTTGACCTTGACTATGGCAAGTTAGCAATACTTGCCCTTTGTGTGTATATTGCTGTGCAGGTAACATGATCACAGACTTAACAACAGCTCAGAAAGATTACGCAACTTTCTTACCAGCATTGAGTGGTTTCTTTGCCACTTATATTGGTAAACAGCGTCATCCTGATCCTGTTAAAGGGCCTTATGTTGATCCAGCTAGAATACCTAGCAATTTTCCTAACGGAGTAGAAAGCCTTAATTATCTTAATAACCAAGAAGGAATGTTTCAGTATAAATGGACACTATACTCTGCAGGACATGCTGATTTAGATACTAATAAATTTGTTCCTAAAGAAGATATGGTTCGTAATAGAGATAGGGCAAACACTTGGTTACTAGGCGATTCCGGTGGTTTCCAAATTGGTAAAGGTGTTTGGGAAGGTGATTGGAAGGATCCTAATTGTCCTAAAGCTCAAAAGAAACGTGATGGTGTTTTACGTTGGATGGATGCTTATATGGACTATGGAATGATACTTGATATTCCAGCTTGGGTTTCACGATCTCCTGAAGGTGCAAAAGCAACAGGCATTAGTACATATGCAGAAGCAGTTAAAGCGACACGAATCAATAATGATTATTTTATGCAACACAGGACAGGTGATTGCAAATTTTTGAATGTTTTACAAGGAGAAAATCACGCAGACGCAGATGATTGGTATGATCAAATGAAAGATTACTGCGATCCTAAAGTATATCCAGATAGACACTTTAATGGCTGGTCAATGGGTGGACAAAATATGTGTGATGTTCATCTAGTTTTGAAACGTTTGGTTGCTTTGAGATTTGATGGATTATTAGAAAAAGGCGTACATGATGTTATGCATTTTTTAGGCACATCAAAATTAGAATGGGCTACATTGTTAACTGACATACAAAGAGCAGTTAGAAAATATCATAATCCTAACTTTATGGTTACATTTGATTGTGCATCACCGTTCTTAGCAACTGCAAACGGACAGATTTATTGTGAACTAGAAACACAAGATAGAGCAAAATGGGTGTATCGAATGGTGCCTAGTATAGACGATAAGTCTTTAGCTAACGATTCAAGTCCGTTTGCAAGTGCATTTGTAAGAGAAGGTAAACATACAAGTTTTAAAGATTCTCCTGTGACGGCAGAATTACAAGCCAAAGATATATGTGTATATGGTCCAGGAGATTTAAATAAAATAGGTAAAGAAGGTAAAACTAGTTGGGATAGTTTTTCATATGCTATTCAAATGGGACATAATGTGTGGAGTCATATCAATGCAGTACAAGAAGCCAATAGACAATACGACAATGGCGTCATTCCGAACATGCTTGTTGAAGAGCAATTCGACAGGTTATTTTTTAAAGATGTTGTGGAAGCAATATTTGCAACTGACAACAGAGACGAAGCGAACTTGGTAATAGAAGAGTTTTCAAGATTCTGGATGTCTATCATCGGCACTAGAGGTGCAATAGGCAAAAAAACTGTAAATGCGGCAACAAAGTTTAACGAACTATTTGGATAGATTATGAAAAGAAACTATGACGCAGGCGAATTTGACAACATCACTTACTTCACTGGTACAGAAGTAGAGCATACTCCAGCATATGGTATGTATACTTTATTTGTAGCAGGAGTACAACCTGTAAAAGATATTGAAAAACAATTACTTGCATATTCTAATATTGAACATATTTTCTTTGGTGCTAACCATAGTGTACAACCTAATCGAGTTGGACCTGGATGGGCTGAGATGATTGTAACTTTTTTAAAGAAAGATTATTGGTGTAGTTTAGATATTCCAATTGCTTGTGCTGAAGAAATTTTAGAATACGGTCTCACAGAGTACAACAACTTTATTCCGCAAATCCGTGTACCAATTCCATATGTAAAACAATGGAATTACAATACTATGGTTAAGATTGACGACAAAGGATTTGCTGAAACTAATCCAGGCGTTTGGAGTCACAGACTGCATGACTTAATGGATTCAAATAAATTTACGGATTGGGCCAAATATGGCCTTGACAAACCTGTTAAATGAAAGTATACTGTAAATGACATTAGATGAAACAACCAATGATCCCGAACCAGAAAGATATTACGACTGGATGCTTTGGAAATTAAGACAAGAGGACAAAAAAAATATGAAACTAAATAATGCAGAACGAAGTATATGGGTTACATTCTCGAAGGAAGGTGTACATTGTTATCCGGCGGCACTAAATGATCCAAAACTTGCAACAGGTGATTGGGACGATGTTTCGTTCCTTGGTCATCCTCATCGTCATATATTCCACTTCAGGGTGCGTATCGAGGTGTTTCACGACGATAGAGACATCGAATTCATCCAATTCAAACGATGGCTTGAAAGACTTTATCAGCAGACTGAGGGCACAAGCGAGGTGCTCGTTCTAGATCATAAATCATGCGAAATGATTGCTGATGAATTGTACGAACAAATTTCAACTCGACATCCTGGCCGTTTTGTCGAAATTGAAGTAAGCGAAGATAACGAAAACGGCTGTTCAATTTTTTACCCAAAGAGTTAATGACAAAAGGAAGATTAATACTATGTCTATTAAAAACCCGGTTGTGGCAAAGATCTTCAACGACCTTGAAGTATATCGTGACTATTGCCGTTTTGAAGGGAAGAAGTTTGATGAAAAGGCTCTTTATAACAAGAAAGATCCTAATTGGCAAGCTTATGAAAAATACAGGGGCTGGCTTAGAGCTAAGAAAGCTAGCAGGAGGAAGTAACTTATGACAATTCATATTGTAGATATAGAAGCTGTCGACACACGTTATACAAAACAGTGGAAAGAACATTTGCCGAAGCAGATGCGTCGAGCTACAAATGAAGAAGTAGTAGTAATTAGTGGTGGAGATACTCCGCAATCAACAACACCTGGTGCTTTCCTTAACTTTGGTGGCACCAATGTTTATAAGTCTAAGCAATTAGAACAGATCGGAGAAATGTTTTGTAATGGAAAAATATCAGACGGAGATTATTTTCTTTATACTGATGCTTGGAATCCTACAGTTATTCAATTACGCTATATGGCAGAGCTACTCGGTGTTGACATTTACATTGGTGGTATGTGGCATGCTGGTAGTTATGATCCGCAGGACTTTTTAGGTAGACTTATTGGGGATAAACCTTGGGTTAGAAAAGCTGAAGCAAGTATGTATGAATGTTACGATCATAACTTTTTTGCTACTGAGTTTCATATAGAAATGTTTGAAAACATTTTTATCGACGAAGGTTTAGACTTTGAGCGTAAAAGTATAAGAGTTGGTTGGCCAATGGAGTATTTGTGTACTTCATTAGAACAATATAGACATATGGAGAAAAGAGATTTAATTTTATTTCCGCATCGTATTGCTCCTGAAAAACAAATTGATATTTTTCATGATCTAAAACAAAGTCTACCGCAATATGACTTTGTAGTATGTCAAGAACGAGAACTATCAAAAAATGAATATCATAATCTACTAGGCGAATCTAAGATTGTGTTTAGTGCAAACTTGCAAGAAACACTTGGTATTAGTTGGTATGAAGGTGCATTGGTTGATGCTATTCCTATGGTTCCTGACAGACTAAGTTATAGCGAAATGGCAATGTCTACTTTTAAATATCCAAGTGAGTGGACAGAAGATTATAATTCTTACACTATACACAAACAACAAGTTATTGATCAAATTGTTGAGTATATAGAAAATTATGATGACTATTTGCCTAGTCTACAAAAACAAGCAATAAAATTAAAGAAAAACTTTTTTAGTGGTAAAGACTTATATGAGGAGGTTAAGGGTGGATGATAAAAATGATACTTTTACTGTAACAGGAAACTGGGAAAATGCTCCAGTCTTTTCATCAGGCGGAGATATAACCTATACTATTTCAACTGAATCTAGCAACAATATAACTTTTGGTGATACAACTATTGACCTTACAGGATATAAAGACGATACAATTAATATAAACACAAATCCTCCTGTAGATTTCGAAGATTGCTTACCGAGCTTCGAAAAGATACAAGATATGTGTGCAGAATATCCTGGATTAGAAAAAGCATTTGATAATTTTAAAATAGCTTACAAAATGGTACATCAAGATTGGGTTGGAAAGCGGAAGAAAAAATGATTAATTTCTTCAAAAACAGAAAAAGAGTAATTTACGATAGAGAAGGAAAGATACCTTATCTAGTACGATACTACCTTTTTTTAAAAGATAGAACTTGGTTTCCTTTTAATATAACATTACATAAAGTTCTCAAAAGTGATGAGGAGGTATTACATGACCATCCTTGGTCGTATGCAACACTTATTCTAAAAGGCGGATATTACGAACATATTCCTGTATATTCACAGGAAGGTCATGTAGTAGGCAGTACAAAAGTTTGGCGTGGGCCAGGACATTTTAGATATAGAGGATCAGACGATCTGCATTGGCTAGAATTACAAAAAGATAAAAACGGGAAAGAGATTCCATGTTGGAGTTTATTCTATATGGGACGAAAAGCAAAAAGCTGGGGGTTTCTTCCTTTTGTAATTGGTAACACTATGGCAACTACTGGATATAAATGGATTGATAGCGAGGAGTATTTGAATGGGAGATCCTAATTTACCGTATCATAACGAAGGCTTTGGTTGGGCGTTTTTGAACATTGTATTGTTTGGACTTGTTTTGCCAGGAATAATTATTTTAAGTATTGATGATGGCTTTTCTAAATTTGCAAAAATGCGTGGGCTTACAGGAGACTGTTGGGAAAATAGTAGACATGAACGTGTATGTACAGTACCTACAGAAGGCGCAAAGTTAGCAAACTGTAAATTTTGGAGGAACTTCTGTGATTAAAAAACATTACTATAGTTGGCAAGATATTGAAAAAATGTGTACAGAAATTGTTACTACAATGTACACAAGTAAGTTTACTCCAGATTATATCGTAGGCATTACAAGAGGAGGCAATATACCTGCAACTATTATAAGCAATATGACGGGTATACCTTGTGAAGCAATTAAAGTAAGCCTACGTGATGATAGCAAACTAGAAAGCAATAATTGGATGGCTGAAGATGCTTTTGGAGTTGTTCCACTTAATGAGCTTGAGGTATATAAAAGCCGATTTGACCCTCACAAAAGAAAGAAAATTTTAATCGTAGATGATATTAATGATACAGGCACTACCTTCAATTGGATAATAGAAGATTGGCAATCCGGATGTTTTTCAAATGAAAAAGACGTTTGGGACGTAGTATGGGGTAACACTGTAAAGTTTGCAGTATTAACAGAAAACCTTGCAAGTAATTTTGATCATGTAAATTTTTATGCTCATGAAATAAACAAAGCTGAAGATGATGTTTGGTTAGTTTATCCATGGGAAAATGTAGGTAAATACGAATGAAGGCAGACACACTTACACTAGCACAAGAACAAAAAAGAGCTCCATGGACAGACGTTGAATTGGAGACAAGAGATTTCATAGTCTATAAAGATGCTTTTCCAGTTACAGAAGGACATACTCTTATTGTACCTAGAGAAGCAACACAAGAAAATATTTTGAAGTGTTTTAATTATGCAGTTACTATGGGATACGACAATGTTGAAAGTAAAAATAACAATATCACTGGATACAATGTCGGATTAAATGTAGGGGAGAGTGCAGGACAAACATGCATGTACCCACATGTACATTTAATATTTAGAAGAAACGGAGACATGGAAGATCCACGTGGTGGAGTCAGACATGTTATTCCAGCAAAAGGTAATTACAAATCTACGGAGGAAGCAAATGAGAGATAAATTACTAAAGGCTCTACGTAGCCACGCACACGGACACATACAAAAACACATCGGTAATGTTGAAGTATACCTAAATAATCCTGCAGGAATTGGTGAACATCCTGATGTTATCGAAGCTATGGAAAAAGAACTAAACGAAATAGCTACTTACCATGATCAACTTGAAGTATTAGACAAATACTTTGGAGATAAAAGCGAAAACGCTTGACAAAAACCTAAATACAATGTATAATAATAATAAAATTATGCATTGTATTGGCAATCCACTGCCTCAACATCGGAGAAAAAAATGAGCAAAGTAGAAGAAATTAAAGAAAAGCTAGAAGAAGCTGGTATTAGGTATTGGGCTAATGACAATATTAGTGATGTACTTGAAGAAGGCGATAAGCAACAACTAATTGAAGAAGCAGTTCCTGCTTTTGAAAATGTATTACAAAAACTGTTAATTGATACGAAAACAGATCCTAACAGCCAAGATACTGCAAGGCGTATGGCTAAGATGTATATCAATGAGATTATGTCTGGTCGTTATGATCCAATGCCTAATCCAAGTAGTTTTCCTAACTACATCGAAAATGGTTATGAAGGTATGTTGGTTGTTAGGAGTGAACTTACAAGTTTATGTTCACATCATCATCAAGCAGTAAGAGGTGTAGCATATATTGGTATCATTGCTGGACCCAAATTATTAGGACTAAGCAAATATACACGTATTGCTCAATGGTGTGCTATGCGAGGAACATTGCAAGAAGAACTTAATGTTATGATTGCAAATGCAATACAAAAAGAAACTGGTAGCGAACATGTAGGAGTTTATGTTCAAGCTACACATGGTTGTTGCGAAAACAGAGGTATCAGAGCCCACAGTAGTTTGACACAGACTACAGTGTTACGTGGTGCATTTAAAAATGATCCTGCAACTAAAAAAGAGTTTATTGACAATGTAAAACTTCAGCAGGAGTTTGCTTGTGGGAAATAAGCTTAGATACTCAGAAGCTTTTTATAGCGTTCAAGGTGAAGGCAAGTTTGTAGGAGTGCCAAGTGTTTTTTTACGTACATTTGGTTGTAACTTTCGTTGTATGAACTTTGGTACAGATGAAAAAAGAGATAGATGGGAACAACATAAAGCAGGAAAAAAACATAATGCTGAAGTTGCTGATCTAATTGCAAGGGGAGTACATAAAACAACTGTAGAATTTAACGATTTACCTATTATACATACAGGTTGTGATACTTACGCAAGTATATATCCTGAATTTAAACATTTTAACAAACAAGCAGAAGTTGATGAAGTTGTTGAACATTTACTATCACTTACTCCTCAAGGTAAGTGGACACAGGATAATGGACAAGATATACACTTAATTATGACTGGCGGTGAACCGTTGTTAGCGTGGCAACGGCTTTACATTGAGCTATTTAATCATCCACGTATGCGAGATTTAAAAAATGTTACATTTGAAACAAATACTACACAAAAGTTACACGATGATTTTGTCGACTATCTCAGCAATCAAAACAGATTTGAAATCACTTGGTCTTGTTCCCCAAAACTATCGGTTAGCGGAGAACCTTGGGATACTGCTATTAAGCCTGACATTGCTAGTCAGTATTACAATGTGGATGGTAGTGATCTTTATCTTAAGTTTGTGGTTGCTACTCAAGATGACTTTGATGAAGTTACTAGAGCTGTCGAAGAGTATCGTAGCGCCGGGATCAACTGTCCGGTATATCTTATGCCGTTGGGGGGACGCTCTGAAGAGTATAATCTCAATGTTCAAGAAGTTGCGGAGGCGTGTATGGAAAGAGGATGGAGATTTACGCCAAGACTCCACATATCCTTATTCGGAAATGCGTGGGGTACTTGATAAAGTCAAAGAAAAAGACAAAGGCAAAGAGCAACTCGATAAGGCTATGAAGGCGCCTATTGATATCGAAAAGCTTAGAAGAAAGGGGTTAGTATGACAGAACTAACAGTAGGAATATGGAATGTAATTAGAGAAAGCAAAGGTTCTTTAACAAGAACAGTAATATACACCATAGGACATTTTATAATTGCAATTACTTGCTTGATGTTAATTGCAGATGTACCTTTATCAGTAGCGGCTACAGACGCTATTGTTGAACCGATTGCCAATTCAGTTTGGTATTTTATACTTGACAAATGGTGGGCATCAAAAGTAAGGAAGGAGGAGATAACTGTATGACAAAAAATGAAAAATCTTGGTTTGCAGATTTTGTAAACAAAACGTTAGGAAAGAAACCCGAACCAGAAGTTGTGCCAGTTTCTTCAGAAGATGAAAGAAGAGCAGTTCTTGAAAAAGAAAAACAAGAAGCAACTAAAGCGGGCAAAGCTTGGGTAGCAGTACTCGATACGCAGGTAAATCCTGAAAATATTAAAAACGGATTCTTCGAACTTGATTGGAACAATCAATTTATTGAAGAACTACTTGACGCAGGATACAGTGGCGAAACAAATGAAGCTATTGTTGATGCTTGGTTTAGAAGCATTGTTATACAAATGCTAGAAGAAGAAGGACAATCTACAGACAGAGATATGGGATACATAAATGTTGTACCTATTGACAAGGGAAAGTCTGAGGTGTCTTAATGCACATTACAAGGTTAAAGAGCCAACAGCCTGTAACCCCTTATGCTCCTTCATGGGACGCACCACTAGGATTTGCACAGTGGGATCAGAAAGATAAAATAGATACAATAAGAAATTTCTTAATAGGAAAAGAAGAAGAAGTCCTAAAACTTCCGTGGCAAGGACAAGGAAGAACAGGATTAGATGAAGATAAAGTTACTACTAGATATGGTAGATATCATGTATTTGACTTTGCAGATGAATGTCCTGAATTGAAAGATTTGCTTGAATTTATAAGATTTCAATGGGCAGAATTTATATTCCAAGATAAAACCCAGCCCTATCATTTACATTTTACTTGTTGGTATAATATATTACGTAAAGGTGATAAAATTGATACACACCGACATTGTGCGGGAGAATCTACTTATCTAAGTGCAAATATGCATTTGGACGACTATAAAGATAGTAGCACAGTTTATGAACATATGGAAATGGCTGTGTCATTACCAAATGTAAAAGGAGGCTTAACATTTTTTCCTGGATATGTAGAACATTTTGTTCCAGTATATGAGGGAGAAGAACCAAGAGTAAGTTTAGCAATGGACATATACTTGTATATGCCTCCATACTTCGGATGTCTAGAACATTTGGAGCATAGGACCTTTATTGATCCAGAAAAGTTCTTTAAAAAGCCAGACTTAAAAAAAGAACATGATTCTGATAATAACACAGAATATTTCAAACTTTGAGTTGACAAAGATTTATTCATATGTTATAATAAACTATAATTTTAGTAAAGGACTGACTTATGAGTACATATGTACTAGTTGATACTGCAAATACATTCTTTCGTGCTAGACACGTAGTCCGTGGTGATCTTGATACTAAAGTAGGTATGGCTCTCCATATTACTCTTAATAGTATTAAAAAGGCATGGCAAGACTTTGATGCAGATCATGTTGTTTTTTGTCTAGAAGGTCGTAGTTGGCGTAAGGATTTTTATGAGCCTTACAAAAGAAATAGGCAAGTAGCACGTGATGCTCTTACTGCTAAAGAGGCTGAAGAAGATACCCTTTTTTGGGAAGTATTCGACGAATTTAAAAACTTTGTTACAGATAAAACAAATTGCACAGTTATGCAACATTCCCAGCTAGAAGCTGATGATCTTATTGCAGGTTGGATACAATCTCATCCGCGTGACAATCATGTTATTATATCTACTGATGGTGACTTTGCACAACTTATTGCACCTAATGTAAAACAGTATAACGGTGTAAGTAATACAACAATTACACATGAAGGTTATTTTACAGACAAAGGTGCTCCTGTAATTGATAAAAAAACTAAAGAAGCAAAGCCTGCTCCAGATCCTGCATTTATGTTATTTGAAAAATGTATGCGTGGTGACACAAGCGATAACGTCTTTTCTGCTTATCCTGGTGTACGTAAAAAAGGCACTAAGAACAAAGTCGGCCTTATAGAAGCATTTGCTGATAAAGATACAAAAGGGTTTAACTGGAATAATATGATGCTACAACGTTGGGTAGATCATGAAGGTGTAGAACATCGTGTATTAGATGATTACAATAGAAATGTAATATTATGTGATTTGTCTGCACAACCTGGTAACATTCGTAGTATTATAAATGATGTGATAGAAGAGTCGATGACTCCTAAAGAAATTTCACAAGTTGGTATGCGTCTTATGAAATTTTGTGCAAAATGGGATATGCAGAAAATTGCAGACCAGGCTTCTCATTATGCCCAACCATTACAAGCGAGGTACCCTGCATGACAATAAAAATTAGTACAGTTTTAAAAAATAAATTTTGGATTGTTGAGGATAATGGGCAAAAGGTAGGCACACTAAGCTATAATGATGATAGGTATCTTTATTCTTGTAATGATGAAACATGCTTTTTTGACAATCAAAGACAAATAAGCAAAAAATTAGGAACTATTACTTGGGATAACGATGTACCGAAAAAAATTAAAAATTCTGAAAAAATCGTGCATGGCTTTCCTACAAGTGTAACACCATACAACACTATGTATGATGTAAAACGTAAATTACCTCTTTTTACAAAATCGTCAAAATCTAATAGTTTATATTGTGCAGGATATTATATTATACATTTCGACAAGGGTTGGGTCAAAAGTTTTTGTCCTAAGCTAGTAACAATAGAACGATATGAATCAAAAGGGCCTTTTAAAACTGATGTTGAGATGAGGCAGGAGTTGTCAATTGCCAATAGATAATACACTAAACACTATACCTATTCAGCAATTTATTCAAACAGTAAAAAGTGCTGACCAAAGTCAAGCTAGAAATGTTAATATAGATATTGCTACTGCTAAAAATTTAGCATTTACATTGGGTATAGTTATGTCAAGACTTGAAGGAGATCTTGAAAAATTAGTTGCAGAAAGCACTAAGTCAGATGAAGTAATAGAAGTTAATGTAGATGGAGGTGCAGGCTGGAAATAAGTATGCAGTTAATGTAAAAAGAGATAAATATATACGTAGTTAATAGAAGGATACGTATATGAGCAGACCGAAACCAACAGTAATTCTAGAGCATATTAATAACGACAATTATAAGGCAGATCAAGTATTAGAAGCTGAAGCTATTTGGGCTGTGTTTTATCAAGAAAAGCCATTTAATTTAAAAAGTGCAAATATGCTAACAAATTACCCTGGCCCAAAGTATAAGAAAGTTTCTTTTTCAAATCCAGGACATGCACACAATCTAGCTAAAAAACTAAATGATATGTTCGACAGCGAAGCATTTGCAGTGTACAAACTTACCGATGGCGAAGTAGTTACAGAGGAATGAACTGGAAAGAAGCATATACCAAAATCTTTTTAAAAGAACAAGGTAAAAGTGCAAACGAAGTATCAATTAAAGAATTTATGCCTTTGTGGTGGAAAAACACAAGGGATAAAGGCCAAGGAGGACTTAGATTAACAGAAGCTGGATTTGACGTAATTAATGAAATCGATTTAGCAACATATGATGTACCTTACCCAAAAGATATGCCTTTGACTACACAGGTAATAATATTCTTAGATAAGTTTATAGATTGTCCTTACTATATTGGACCAAGATCTATTGTTGTTACAAACGAAAAGAAAGCAGTCGAACTTAGTCTTTTTTCAGGAGACTTAAGAAAATATGGTTTAACAAAGGCAATGTCAAGAACAACAGAGAAAGGTTAATAATGTGGTTTCAAGGACAAGTAGATCTTCCCGTAAATGATGAGTATAAAAAATTAAATTATAAAAAACAATCTGCGTATGCAGATGATATAACAGAATGGAAACGCCAAGGTTATAAACATGATAGTTTTACTGGCGAAATGTGTGTAGTCAAAGAAAACTTTGAATGGCTTAACACTATTGCACAAAAAATAGGTCTATCAAATTGTGGATTTACATTTTATAAAATGTCCACAGGAGATATTATGCCAAGACATGTAGACCACTTTTTAACATACCAAAAATTATTTAATGTTGAAAAATCTAAGGTTTGGCGAGCAGTAATTGTATTACAAGACTGGGAGCCGGGGCATTATTTTGATATAGAACATAGGGCAATAGTAAATTACAAGCGAGGAGAATTTGTGTTATTTGATGCTTTTTGTCGGCATAGTGCGGCTAATATAGGTCTTACGGACCGTTATACATTACAAATAACAGGACAACTACCAAGCTTAGAGGAGATATAATGCCAACACAGGGCCATTTTCCTACTCCTATGTATTGGGATCAAGTGCATGGCGAGAAATTTAAAGCCATTCAAAATGAATTATTTTTAACATACCAAAAATTAAAATTTTCTAGAAAGAAAGGTTGGGGTAAAGATACGCACTATCTAAGCGAAGACCCATTTACCAGAGATATCCTTACAGATATGGATTGTAAATTATTTTTAAATTTTTTAGATAAAAGCCTCAACAATTACTTAGACCAAATTGGATTTCAGTTTGAAAGAAAATATCACATTACACAAAGTTGGTTTACAAAAACATGTAAAGGACAATATGCACATAGGCATGATCATGGTGCAAATGATATAGCTGGTGTATACTATTTACAAACCAACGAACGTGACGGCAACATTTATTTCCAAACTCCATTACAACTACTAACTCCAAATTTTATATATGGTTGTATAAATGGAGATCAACAAATACAAGCTAAAGAAGGTTTGATAGGTTTATGGCCTGGAGTATTAGAACACGGTACATATACAAATACAACAGACCACGAAAGAATTAGTATTAGCTTCAATATACAATATGAGCGATAGTATGTATTACAAATATATTGAAAATGAATTTTCAACCGACATATGTGAAAAGATCAAAAATACACCTTTAGATAAATTTATTCTAAGAAATCCAGCATGGAGACGATTAAGTCATAGCAGTACCATAAAAGAAATGGAGCAAATAGTCGGTGTTAGAGATGCTAAAGAACTAATGAGAAGGAAACTATTAATGCTTCGTAAGTTTCCGGGTGCTACAAGATTGGAATTTAGCCAATACAGTTTACCAGATGACTTAGCTGACGAATTAATAGATAGCCTACCAGATTGTATTAAAGATCTAGGTAGAGACGAAATGGAACCTATTTTACAAGTAAGCACTGGCGGCACCATGCTTTATCCGCATAAAGGACATTATAGAAAGGCTAGCATATTTAGATTACTAAAAGGAGACAAAGAAAAAACTACTTGGTGGAAGAATACAGAAGATTTTAAGGTTATTGACGAATACAGAATTCCTGATGTAAGGAAGCTAGAAGTAGCAGACCAAGCTGAATTAGTAGAAGATAAATGGTTAATTTTTAACCATTTTGAATGGCATAGTGTCCAAAAAGATAATCCTAATAGCTTACGAATTAATGTTGGCATTGATTTTAATACAAAATCTGCACAAGAAATTTCTAATCTTTTTTAAAAAAAAACGTATTTTCCGGTTGACATTTATGTAAAAGGTGCTATACTGTATATATAAGTTAGAAATTAGCACTGATAACTTTAACACTTATGTTAGATACAGAGGGAAATACAATGGAACAGACAGCACTTAGAACAGTAGGACCAAACCAAGCTAAGAAGAGCATTAGACATGCTATGACGAAGAAACGTCCAATCTTCTTATGGGGACCTCCAGGCATTGGTAAGTCCGATATTGTTGGACAGATTACAAATGACTTAGGTAACAGTCATTTAATTGATATTCGACTATCACTATGGGAACCTACAGATATTAAAGGTATTCCGTATTTTGATAGCAATGCAGGCACAATGGTTTGGGCACCTCCTGCAGAATTACCTAGTGAAGAATTTGCGGCACAATTTGACTATGTTGTGTTATTTTTAGATGAGATGAATTCCGCGGCACCTAGTGTGCAAGCGGCGGCTTATCAACTTATACTTAACAGACGTATTGGACAGTATAAGCTTCCAGATAACGTTTTAATTATTGCCGCTGGTAACAGAGAGGCCGACAAAGGTGTTACATACAGAATGCCTGCTCCGTTGGCTAACAGATTTATCCATATTGAACTTACAGTTGTTTGGGACGACTGGTTTCAGTGGGCTGTTACTAACGACCAACACCAAGACGTTGTTGGTTACTTAACTTTTGCGAAGAAAGACTTATATGACTTTGATCCGAAAAGTCCAAGTCGTTCTTTTGCAACACCTCGTTCGTGGTCGTTCATTTCAGAATTATTGGATGACGATGTAGACGAATCCACTACAACCGATTTGGTTAGTGGTGCAGTTGGTGAAGGACTAGCAGTGAAGTTTATGGCACACCGTAAGGTTGCTAGTCAAATGCCTAATCCAACTGATATACTCGCAGGGAAGGTCACTGAGATGACCAGTAAAGAAATCAGTGCTATGTATTCCCTCACTGTGTCATTATGTTACGAGCTGAAAGAAGCATGTGATAAAGGTGACAAAAAGTTTGACGATAAAGTCAACAACTTCCTGCGATTTTCAATGGATAACTTTGATACTGAGTTAGTTGTAATGGGCATAAAGCTCGCACTTACTCAATATTCGTTACCCATTGACCCAGACGCAGTGGAATGCTTTGACGAATTCCACGAGCGATATGGCAAGTATATTAAGGCCGCTCAGGCGTCTTAATAGCTAGGAGGGCGGGTATTATGTATCCGCTCTCCATTTTTCTGGTTGACAAACTTGTTAAATATGTTATAATATGTATATAAAGTTAGAAAAGAGGGTATAGGCACAATGGCACTGACACAAAAACAAATTCAAGAAGAAAATGCAATGATTGAGCATATCACTAATCATGCATTAAATGAAGACCCAAACTCAAATGCACCTATTCCAAAAATAGGTAAAAACGTTGATATGGGCAGAGTGTTAAATGGTGTCAGAGAGCAAATAGGCAAAAAGAATTGGAAGCCTAATCCAGATCTTACTGAAGAAGAATTAAAATTAATGCGAGAAGATGTACAAGATCGCATTATTGTTGCCCGTGTAGGTTTACTACTAAGGCATCCTTTCTTTGGCAATATGGCTACACGCCTTAGAATTGTACCTGCAGATGATTGGTGTCCTACAGCCGCAGTAGATGGTAGGAACTTATATTTTAACACACAGTTTTTTAATGCTCTAAACAATCGTGAGATTGAATTTGTTATTGCACACGAAATATTACATTGTGTATTTGATCACCTTTTAAGACGTGAAGATAGAGATGCAATGCTTTATAATATTGCATGTGATTATATTGTAAATAATCTTTTGGTACGTGAAGGTATTGGAGAGAAGCCTAAGATAATTGATTGTTACCAAGATTTTAAATATGAAAATTGGACTTCTGAAGAAGTATATGATGATCTTGAACAAAAATTTGATGAAGAAGAACTTAAACAACTAGGCGAACTTCTTGATGAGCATGTTGACTGGAGTAAAGATCCTAACGAAGATCAACAAGGACAAGCACCTAGTGCTAATAGTGGAGACGGTGAGCCTACTAAAGGAAAAGGTCGACCTTCATACAGTAAAGAAGAGCTTAGAAAGATACGTGACGAGATTAAAGAAAACATGATCTCGGCGGCACAGAGTGCAGGTGCTGGTAATGTTCCTGCAGGTGTTGAACGTATGATAAAAGAGTTTACAGAACCTAAAATGAACTGGCGTGAAATACTACGTCAACAAATACAATCTACTATACGTGATGATTACACTTTTAGTCGTCCTGGTAGGAAGGGATGGCATACTGGTGCTATACTTCCTGGAATGAATTTTCAAGAAACTATTGATTTGTGCATCTGTATTGATATGTCAGGTTCAATTGGCAACGATCAGGCTAAAGATTTTTTAGGTGAAGTAAAAGGTATTATGGATGAATACAGAGACTACAATATTAAATTGTGGTGCTTTGACACTGAAGTATACAATGAAGCAGACTTCAGTGCAGATGGCGGAGAAAGCTTAGAGGACTATGAAGTACACGGCGGTGGTGGCACCGACTTTATGGTAAATTGGACCTACATGAAAGAACACAATATTGTTCCTAAAAAACTTCTTATGTTTACAGATGGATATGCATGGGATTCTTGGGGAGAAGAAGACTACTGTGAAACTGTATTTGTAATCCATAGTAACAGAGATAAAAACTTGCAGGCACCTTTTGGTATAACTGCACACTATGAAGAAGCCGCATGATAAAAGATAAAAAACCTAATCCGTTTAATGTTTTCAACATTAGGCAGGTAAAATCACCTGTGCCTTATTTTGAATACGTTGACTTACCATTAAAATACAACCTAGAAACAAGTCTAAGTAAATGGATTCAATCTAATGTTAAGAACAGATATTACGTTGGACGCAAAGTCACTTTAGACAAAGACAACAAACTTTCTCAGATAATTACTGTTGGGTTTGAAGAAAATAGAGATATGAGTTACTTTATGTTAGCTTGTCCACATTTAAAGTACTCATAATAAATTTAACATAATTAATTATATAGGAGAAAAAATTATGAGCGATAATGAAGCAAAAAATGATTCAGTAGACGCGGCAGATGCGGCAACTGCACTTGCTGGTGAGCCTGTAGGTACACCATCTGAAGCGGCACCTGAGGCTCAAGCCGGACCTGATTTAACCGTTCAGGATTTGCAGTCTATTAAAAGTATTATTGATGTTGCTAGTCAGCGAGGTGCTTTTAGACCTAACGAAATGGTAACTGTTGGACAAACTTATCAAAAGTTAGAAACTTTCCTTCAAGCAGTAGCACAACAACAGCCTCAGCAACCGGCATCTTAAGGAGAAAAATATGTTAAAACATGTAGGCCGAATGGCCAACAATCAAAGTAAGGTGATAGTAGCTTACAGGGTAGTACCTGGTGAAGCTGACCAAAGTGTCATTGTACAAACACAAAGTTTGGCGGCTGAAGAACACGACACATTAATTAAAACTGTAGAGGGATCGGCTGGACAAGAAGCTGACGAATTTGCAACTGTAATGGCAAGAACTATGCTACCAGATGGTTCAAATATGCTTGCAAGATTTCATACACAAGGAAAGATGATGAAAGTTCCTAGTGATACAGTTGAAATGACTCCTACAACTAATGATGTTGTAAATCTTGCAGAACTAAACAAGATAATTGCAGAACAAAAAGGTGTAACTGTAGCTGATTTAGCACTTAAGGCCCCAGAAGAAACAAGCGGATCTGAAGAGGCTCCTGTACAAGAAGCTACGCCTGTCAACCAACCAGCAGACAACGATGGTGTACTAAGCGATGATGATTTAGCCGCACAATATCGTTCACAAGCTGATTCTTTGTTTAAAGAAGCAAAGAGACTAAGAGAGCAAGCAGAAGAGCTGGTTCCTACCAAGAAGAAGTCTTCTAAGAAGTCTCTCGAGAGTGTCTAAGAATCGTCTACCAGCAGAAGTAGTTGATTATTGGCCAGAAGTTTTCGAACATGTCGAACTAAAAGCTATTCCTGTCAAATACATAGTAAGTGTGCAAGTAACATTTACTGACGGTAAAAAGTGGGATATAGACATCGACAAAAATAAAACTGCTGGCAAATCCGGCATGATGTCGTTAGAGGAGACTCTAAATACCTTTTTTAAAGAATACAACGAAATGATTCAATATGTTGAATTTAAGCTAGATACTCCTAGTCTAGTAAATGATGTCAAAACCCAAACAAAAACTTTTATGAAGCGTAAATAATTAAACGAAGTTTATCTCTAAAAAGGTATAAATACTAATAAGAAATGAAGATCCAGGAGTTATTAACATGGCATTAAGGCTAAGACGAGGTACTAACGCAGAACGTCAGCTTATCACGCCTAAAGCGGGTGAGCTTATCTACACCACTGATACAAAAGCACTTTACATAGGTGATGGAACTACTGCTGGCGGTAATATAGTACAAGGTGGTGCCGGTGGTGGCAACCTTAATAGCCTTTCAGATGTTACAGTTGGTACAGTTTCAAATGGACAGGTTTTAGCATATAACGGCGGTACAGCAGACTGGAGACCTACAAACCTTGAATCAGTATCATTTGGTAACGCCAACCAACACACTGATATACTTTATCCAGATGGGCAACCAAACAATGGTGATATTTTACTGCATGATGGTACAAATTTTGTTGCTAGTGCATTAGTTGATAGCCAAATGAGGCTATCTATTGTTGGTTCAGATAGTAGTTTACTGGTAGACCATATTACTAGCTCAATTGTAGGTGATGTAGTAGGCGGTGATTTAAAAGTTAATTCCATTACCACACTTATTGATACAAGCGAAAAGACAGCAAACGGACTCAAATTAAAACACGATAACGGAACTGTAGCATATGATCCAAATCTAGCAAGATTTAATGGAGATTTTATTGGTAATTTCCAAGGTGATATTTACACATCTGTTGCGGCTGGTACTGTAAAAATATTCGAAGCTGACACTGGTCAGTTTTTTGGTGATGTGCAAGGTGATATATTTGCTACAGATTCAACTAGAATTGTTGACAGCAAAACTGCTACATTTAATGGCACATTCAACGGAACTTCGAATGGTGACCATAATGGTACTTTTAAAGGTTCAGTTTTTGCAGATGATTCGTCGACTATGATTGATGGTATATCAGGTTATGTAACAGGTCCAGTAAAATCAGAAAGTGTACAAGGTAGGAATGTACATTTAGGTACACTTACTGACCCTAACACTATGTACTTGGTTACAAATAGCACTGGTACTAACTTTATTATTTCAACAGAGGCGGCTAACGGTACAATACAATTTCCAAGAAATACAATAGTTGGAAGTAGTCAAGCATCAGTAGGAAGTAAAACACTAAGAATTTATAACGACACTGCTACAGAAGGTACAATACCTGTTTCAATTCTACATGCAAATGATAGTAGCTTTGGTTCAAGTATGGGAGTACTTAGAGCTAGAGGAACAAAATCAGCTCCAACTGCTGTACAAATAGGTGATGTGTTAGGTGGTTACGGAATGGCTGGTTACAACGGATCAGCATACAAAGGTGCTTCTGGTATTAGATCTGTAGTAGATGCGGCTCCACAAGCAACACATATACCTGCTTCAATACAGATGTATAATACGAAGGCAGACGGTACTCAACAAGTTGTACTATCCATTGGTACAATAGATTCAACTGCGGCATTTACAGGTCCTGTGAAAGTTCCTAACTTTGCAGACGATGCGGCAAGAAATTCAGCTGTAACAAATCCTCAAGCAGGTATGATAATTTTCCACGTAGGTACTGCTAAGTTCCAAGGTTATGACGGAACAGCTTGGGTAGCTTTACACTAATTGATTGACATATTGTATACTTTGTAGTACAATAGTACTATGAAAGAATATATCCAATCCAAAATCCAAAATATAATAGTTACTGATAAATCATTGCACTATGATGGTAGTGTTACTATCTGTAGTGTTCTTTTAGATGAAGCTAATATAGATCAATATCAAAAAGTTGATGTAGTTAATCTTAACACAGGCAACCGATGGAGTACCTATGTAATTAAAGGGGACCAAGGAGTATTCGAATTAAATGGCGGGGGTGCTAGATTAGGCGAAATAGGTGACCCTTGCGTCATTCTTTCATATACTACAACACCTCACTTTGAAGGTGCTACAGTTATACACACTGATAAGTATAATAAAATTAGTAAAAAAACGACTTATTAGGATTAAAAGCTTGACCCCAAAAGTATATGACATCACCGCCTTCGATAAACTAAATTTACAAGAAGAGTTATTAAAATACGGATTAATTGTGTTCAAAGGCAATCGATCTCTAAGTGTTGCCGACTATGAACAAATGTCAACACGTTTAGGTAAACTAGTTCATACAAAAAATCATGTTTTAAATAAAAATAACACCATACAAATTGTTAGTGAGACAGATCTTTTTATAGACGGAGATGTAGAATGGCATAATGATTGGAGTTATGGTAGAGGAAATTATTTTGGTACAATGCTCTACAATAAATTAAACGGAGAAAAAAGCACTACAGATTTTGTAGATATGAAAGATGCATACCAAACTTATCCTAACAAACAAGAATTAGAAGATCAAGAAGGTACTTATTTTCCTCCAGATGCATACAACTATTGTTTTACTGAACAACAAAAAAGAATACTAGAAAAACGCAAGCAAACAAGAAAATTTGCACATACACATCATATCACTGGAGATAAAGTTTTATACTTTAGTCCTGGTTCACTACAAACTGATATAGATGTAAGTCATTTAATTACACATTGTGAGAAGAATATATATGAACATCAATGGGAACCAAATGATATCCTTATTTACGATAATATAAGAGTAATGCATAGACGCCATGCTTTTACTGGATCGAGAACACTGTGGCGAGTGCAGTTCTGGATCTAGTATGAAGTATTTCGAACTTCAACCAGAAAACAATACCTTTTCTAATATTGTAGTTGATATTACACATAAATGTCAAATGGAATGTGCTAACTGTTATATTCCTAATCGGAATATACCTGATTTAGACAAACATAAACTATTTGATTTTTTACAGCGATTACCTTTTAGATCTTACATACGTATTATCGGAGCAGAACCTACTATGCGTGAAGATCTACCAGAAATAATTACCGCAGTTAAAAAATACGGTCACAGACCTAGTGTAACAACTAATGGACTGAAACTAGCAAGACCAGAATATGTTCAAAAATTAAAAGATGCTGGATTGCGTTTATTATTACATTCAATGAATGGTGCAGACGACGACGAAGTTTATAAAATACTAGATGAAGGTAAATGGGCGACTGCAAAAGTAAGAGCTTTAAAAAATATTTTCGATGCTAGATTACCTGTGAATACAGGAACAATTATTGCAAAAGGTGTAAATGAAAGGACAATGCGTAGACAAGTAGAAGTTTTCACTGATCTTGCAGAAAAAAGTGGAATAAATTTTAATACTACTGCTCCTTATAATAGAATAACACCTGTGCTTCGTATGAAAAGTGTAGGACTTATTGGTAGACATATGCAAGATAGTAGTTATTCAATGGAAGAACTAATGGACTTAGCTGTAAAAGAACTAGGAGTAAAAAAAGAAAATATTTTTGAAACAAGTAGTGGAGTAGTTAAAGCAGGTCCGCAAGATGGCGATAGAATGACTAGTAGAATGTTTGAATATAAAACAAGAATAGGTACTATCTTAATTCGATTAGTAGATTGGTCTGTAAATGACGACGGTGTTGTTGACCATGATAATCCTAATAGGGGTAGATTAACTGAAAATTGGACTGTAGCTCCTTTCTTCGAACATGTATTAAGAAATGAAGGCGGATACTAATGAAGTGTGTTAAACTAACTTTCGAACATAAAGAAATGTTTTATAAATTTATTAATACGCAAATTGAATTACACTCACTGCAAAAAGATCCACAATGGCAAAATGTAAAATACATTGCAGATGATAGAAATGTATATGCATCTATACATGACGATGAAATACAAGCAGTAATTGCAAACAACAACTTGCCTAATATGCCTTGGACTACTACTGATACTTTGCTAGCAAGACGGGATCAAAGTCATTTTACTAATATAAAAAATATATCGAAACTTGTAAAGTTCCAAATAGACGATTGTGAAGAAAGAGGAAAGTGGGGTGCTTTTTGGATTAGAAAATTTGACATAGACAATGTAAGTAAAAAAGGAAGCAATCAACTACAAGGACAAAATGTATCAAAGTTTGGTGATAAGATGGGTAAATTGTACGATGAAAAATATAATATTACAGATGCCGCATATGTAAAAGCAGGACATATGACTGGAAACAAATTGTATGATCATTGCTTAGGAGGTAAGCCTTTACCGTATGATGTAACAATAAGATTTGTTAGTATGAAATTTCACTATATGAACACATTTATGAGGGATAAGGTTACATATGGCTCCTAAAGTAATTATAAACTATCAAAGTGATAATTTAAGATACACTACACAAGAACTAAACAATTATAAGTTATATACATGGCAGACACATGTAAGTGATTTTTTAGACAAACTACTACCTACTGTACCAGATAAAATTCCTAATTTTATTATTAGCACCGATGATAGAAAGGAACTTGCAAATCAACTTAGAGAAATTATATCTACACACAAAATTGATTATATTTTTCCTTTGTATAATGATATGATGTTGCCATATATTCATGATCTAGTAGGTATTAACAAACAGCAATGTGATATATTAAGTAGTAAAGAAAATTATACTAACCATGCATATAATATTGGTATACCTGTACCAATAACCCATTTAAAACTAAGAAGACAATTTCCTGTGGTAGCAAAACCTGCTAACGGCACTGGCGGGATCGGNATCAAAGTGTTAAACAATTGGAGTGAATATAGATACTTTTTGGATGATATACATTATAATGATCTAAACTCCCATTACATATACCAAGAGTTTATTGAAGGGCCAACTGTAAGTGTATCAGGCAGAATAGTAGATGGAGAATATATTTTAGACTGTATATATGACATAGAAATTAGTGATCTTCCGTTTAGAGCTGAAACAGGGTTTACTTGGCCTAGCAAAGTAGATACGTCTGTACAGTGTGATATAGGAAATTATTGCAAGATTATGTGCGAAAGCTTAGACTATAATAATGGTCCTTTTATGGCTGATTTTGTAGTCCGTGATAATGTTCCATATCTTGTAGACTTTAGTCCAAGATTAAGTACAAGTGGACAAACTATAATAAAATATTCTGCCAATTGTAATTATAATAGAATATTAATGGATAGTATTGTACATAAGACAAAAGAAAAAATTAAGCTTGATAAAGCAGTGGTATTTAGATATTTTAACTTAGGAAAAGGAAAATATAAAGTATCTATGCGTCCTGGAGTAGAATATGATGAGCTCAAACTACCAAATCAACAACAATACTTAAGGCGTTTGGACTTACTTGTAGGCTTAAATGGCTATGCAATCACCACTGATAAAAGGCTCTTAAATGCCGAGATAAAGTACGAAAACGTACTAACACACATCAACATTACTAAACAGTCTTAAAATTTTTTAGGGTAATATAACCAGGTCTTAACGCCTCTGTCGTGGCGTTTTTTAGCGAATTATAGCATATAAATAGCACTTTTCGGTTTTTATGGCTCTTATTTGCCTTGCTAGCGTGTAGTAAATTAGCATGCATCAAAACTACATCACCAGCTTTGCCAAGCACTGTATGACGCTTATATGCAGTCTTAGACGGTGTTTTTATAGGTAGTTCCTTACTGTCATGCTTTATAGTCCACTCCCCTTTTGGAGGTTTTTGGACTGGTCCTTTATGACTATTAATCTTTACTTCTAATGGTCCATTTTCATCTGTCATGTCGTCCAAAAGATACAGGGCACTTATAGCGTTTGGATTGGGCATGCCATCATAGTAATGCCAAAATGTATAATCGCTATGCCATGCATATTCTCCGCCTACACCTGCTAATTTGTAATTAAAATGTACTTGATGCACATATATTTCATCTGCTATTAATTCTTTTATACGAGGAATTGCAGGATTATTATACACAAACTTTTCAACATTTTTATTATACCAATGTGGTGCAAACACACTCCTTATACTACCATCATGTTCATAGATATACGAATCTTCTTTCCTATCAAGAAGATCTTGACTACACTTTGCAAGATCAACAGGATCAAAGCAATTTTTGATTATTTCATATCCTTGAATCATTTAAGCAGATCTCCATTGTTGTACATATTTAATATATTTTCATAGCTTAGATCTAGCCGAAATGATATAGTAATAATATAACGTATTTCTTTTGTTAGATTATCTACACCATGTATATTTTGCGTATCAAAACAAATAGGTTTTGTGTAACTAACTTTTCCTAACATTTCTGCATTATCATATCTCTTTGCAGTGTTAGGTTTTGTAGTGTTGGGTNCAACAGGTATTGCAGATCCAGTAGTATTATTAGCATAAAACTTAACAAAGCTATTATCAAAATCACCACTTACTGGAATATTACATGTTACTCTTCTATCGTGATCAGTATGAGGTAACACTCTTTCGTATGGATGTATACAGTTTGATTCTATTTTATAAATTATATCTTTAGGTTTATTGAATTTGGAAGCTATATGCTTTATTGTATCTTTGTCAGAAAGCACAACACCTAATCTAGTTCTGCCTGACCCATAGTACTCCCAATTTTGTATATTCTTAATGTTTTGTTTTAGTAAATTTGTGTCATAAATAAGATTGTTAAGAATAAAATACTGCATATGGTATTTAACCGGTATCTGTATAGCATAAAGCTATTGTGATAAATGATAAATACTAGTAATAAGGAGTCAACATGAAGAAAGTTACATTGAAATTTCCTCACAACGGTAGACGCATTACCCAATTTGTCACTGAAATGATTGATGAACTAGACAATGATAAAGCTAAATTTGAAACTATGTTTAATGGATTGAAAACTATGACCGACGAAGGTGATATATGGTTTAGAAACTATGAACATAATGGCGATAATATTCATTGTGTATTCATTTTAGATTCTGACGAAGCTGTAACAAAGATGGCTCCTCATAGAGCATACCTTGAATCAGGTACAGGTTTTATTGAAACCACAGTAGAAGATATGAGTTTTGATGAATTTGCAGAATTTGCGGCAGAAAGACAAGAGACTCGTATACAACACCCTAGGAAAGATGAATTAGATCCAGAAGGCGTAGCTCAAAGAGGCGCTGATGGTGACGGTTTTATGTAGGTAAAAGTATATCAAGTAAAGCTTGGTATTGCATTTCGAAAACCCCGTCATACTTTTTCTTTAATAAATCAAATTCACGGAATACTTCGTTATTCATAAAATCAGTTTGTTCTAATTTTTCCCAGCCTGTAAATTTTGATCTTTTTGCAAGGTCAAAGTTTTGACTGTATATTATATGTTTACTAGTTCTAGTGCTTAATTTTCCAGGTAATTCATTGTTCACTAATTTCATTACCCTAGGTTCTAACAAAAAACCTGCTGTCATTTGAGGAGTATATCTTAAAAAATCCGGTGTACCAAGAATATTTTTTTGTTTGTACCAATTCATATAACTATTGACTCTTTCAGTTTCTTCCCATCGCCAATCACCATCAAAGTTTTTTACATAAGGTTCTCCGTTTGCCATTATTACAGCACCATCTACTTTAAGTATACCTTCCATAATACTAGGAATCTGATAAGCACAACATTTGGCTTCATTTGCTATTTCAATTATTCTGCCACTAGTAATAAATTTCTCTATATCGACATCAATAACAATAGGCTCTATGTTACGCTTTTTGCAAAATTCAAAGGCATACTTGTTATCATGTTTATTATAATCTCCGTAACTTATAATTGCTACTTTAAATTCTACACCCGATTTAATAAAAACATTCACCATATATTCACTATCTAAACCACCACTGAACAATAATACCAAAGGTGCGTCAATTGAAGAGTCTAGTAGCCGAGCGGCTCTAATACTTTCCTTGTAATAATTATCTGGAAACCTGTCACCTGATTTCAATTTTACTTTCCATCTTGAACCGTGACCAGACGTAGTAAAATAATTATTATGTGTTAAAGCTGATATCGGAAATGTTTGTACCATCAATACCCCTAAATAAATACTTATATGAATGCTTTTGTACCTATAGATGTTGACTTTGATCAGCAAAGTCTTTATGCGGACTTAATGTCAACAAATATGTTTGATAAAAGCTTTCTCGCTACTGTTATTTACACTGACGGACGTAGTAATTATGATAAAGATGGTTACTTTGAACAGTACGATGATGTCACTCATTACGATGAAAACCGTAATCTAGTAGAAAACAAATATAAAACATTTGTAAACTATAACTTTACACATATCCCCGGCATTCCTGAAACAGAGAATACTTGTTATTTAGATACATTTAGAGGTAGAAGTCCTATTTGGCATGTGTATGATACTGCATGGAAATGGAAAGAAGATACACCACAAAGTCTAATAGAAATTGTAAACAAGTTTAATCTTAAATATGTAAGTTGTGTTAGACTTGTAGGTCAAACTCCACCTAGTAAAGGTATAGTGCATGCAGATGCTAGATACAGAGATAATTTATTATATTTTAGGAACGGTGGTGTTGCTATAACACTAAATGTTTCTGATGGTGGCGGTCATTTGCAATACAGAGTAGGAAAAGAGATGCACGAAGTTGATGAATCAAAATATAAATGTTGGCACTTTGATGATAGTATGCCACATTGTACCACAGAAATTTTTTCGCCTAGAGTGCAGATTAGAGTATTTGGCAGAAAGAAATAAATGGATTGGAAAAATTTAATATTTTCGCCCTTAGATCTTCCTGATCCTCCAGAAATTGATATGGACGAATTTATATCTTGGCATAGTGATCAAAAATCATACATGCTAAAACATAATCAAAACAAAGTTAATAGCACAAATTTATACGGAGGCTATTGCTGGCATATTAGTTGGGCGAAATGGTGGAATACATATGAATCAGAAGAACCATGGATTTGTAATTTTGATAAACGCTTTCCTGAACTTGTCGACTATTTAAATTTATTTCCTTTTACACAAATGAAAAGCATAAGTTTTTTAAATCAAATCGGAGGATCTAAAGTTGAACCTCATAGTGATCCAGATGACTTTTGGGGTATGAGATTTTATTTAAAAAATAAAACTAAAGAAGCACTTTACTTTAGTAGAATGAAAGAGCCTCATAACCATAGGATACGTACTATGGAAGATCCTGAAGGTAATCCACTTAAAGAAAGACGAAATCATTTAGATTTTTGTAAAGATGAAAAAATATACGCAAAATTTCCCAAAGACCGTTGTGCTTGGATGTTAAATAGTTATAGGGCATGGCACGGTATTGATGAAAATCCTACACCAACAGGAAGTAGAATTACATGTGCAATAATAGGTGATTACGATAAAGATAGACTATTTTCGTTATTAGAAGCTAGTACAAAAAAACACAAGGAGTATCAAATATGGTATTAATGTATACTCCTATAGACCTACCAGAGATGAAAGTTGATCGTGATGAGTTTATCAAATGGCACGAATCAAAAAGGAAACGTAATCAAGACAATATTGCATATTCAACAAAAGACTTTATTGCTCCTTGGCTTGTAAGTTTTGCTTTTCATAAAGATTACGGATGGTGTAATAGATTTTTAAAAGTGATCCCTAACTTTCAAGATATATTGTATAACCACTTACCATATAATGATGTTGTATATGTAAATTTTTTAGAACAAAAAATACCTTGTCAGTTACATCAAGACGTAGGATCAAGGCCTGACAAAGAAGATGAACCTGGTTCATACAAAGCTTTTATGGTATACGATAAACCATTAATGTACTTTCAAGAAAAAAGAGATGTTGAAGATAAGATATATATAAATCATCCTAATCATTTGACAAAATGGTTTGCTATAAACAATTATGATGCACTACATGCGGCAGATTTGCCTAAATCACCAGATAGAAAAATTATTATGACTATATTAGGCAAATTAAACAAAGAAAAACATCAAGAAATATTAAAAAGAAGTTTGGAAAAATATAAAGACTATACTATTTCTTTTTGAATATAATCATCTATTATTTTTTTCTTATTTTGTAACATACTGTCGATAGGTAAATCTTTTTCCATGCCGTCAAATGTCTCATAATGTTTGTCTACATCAACACCTAAACTCTCGTAGCTTCCACAACTCCAGCCGCCTATTTTTAATAATGGCTGATCCATATTTCTTAGTTTTCCTGCTAATTTACCAGCTGTCATAGAATTCATATAATCATTACGCCACATTGTATTCCAAGCATTTGTTTTTCCTGCGCCTGTGTTTTTAATTAACACAGGAGTGCTTGCTACTTCATATCCATATTTTGCTGGATCTCTATCTATTGGGGAATGATATTCATGATGATCTTTTGAATGTATTAGTAAGGGATACCAATTCCACCAATCTATTGCATCATGGTTAATTACAGTCTCGTGTGTTTTCCAAATGCTTTTCTCATCTTCATAAGGTAGTCCTACTATAAAGTTACATTGTACCTTTACTTGTCCGTTACTTTTTTGTTTCATACTTGTAATTGCATCGAGGACCTTATCTGCATTAGCACCTTTTTGTATTGCTTGTCTTGCACGGGTATTTAGACTTTCAACACCAAAGCTTGCACCACGCAAACCAGTTTCTACTAATAAATCTATTTGATCTGGCCATCTTACTAAAAGTTCGGGTTTAACATATGTGTCAAATTTTATCTTAAAAGGAAGAGATGTAATTATATCATGCATTAGTTCTAACTTTTGCATACTATCATTATAAGTATCATCCATTAACCAATAGCTAGTAGTACCAAAATTTTCATAATTCCTTATAAATTCATTTTGCATATCATCTTTGACTCTAACATAATCAAATTTAGTTTTATTGTTCAATGGAAAATTACAAAATGCACAATTAAAGATACAGCCCCTTGCTATCTCCATAGGTAACGCTTGACGTGAATCTATGCCATCTTCTGGTTTCCATACAACACCTATGTTTGACAAATCTTTTTTATCGTATTGATGATTGCTATCTATTACCTTTTTTCCTTTATAATCTCTCCATACAGGAGTAGGACCTTTGTCGGCAAGATAATTAGTGACTGCTACTGTTGCATCATCAGCATAACCAGTAATAAAAATATCTGCCCAATCTAAATATTCAACAATACTTTTTGCGCCTCCCATTACAAAAGGCACACTATATTTTTTGCGTAGCCTTTCAAAAAAAGGTGATCTTTTTGCTAATAATTCTGAAGTGTTAAAAAATGTTGTGCTAAAACCGACCCATAATGTTTCTTTTCCAACATATTTGTCTAACGCAGTTTCAATATGTTCATCTTCAAGATTATGGAAATAGTCAATTACTTTTACTTTGTAGCCTTTTGACTCTAACTCTGTTCTTATTCGATAAGCACCCAGTGGCCTAAAATAGTTTTTGGAGCCTACATCTAAACCTGTAAAAATAATTGCATGATACATTAAATCTTAACTAATCGAATTATCCAAGCACTTGGGTCAAGTTCCCACCACTTATATTGAAAATTCCATTTNCCCGGCTTAGCATGATGATTATTATGCCAGCCTTCACCCCATGTAATTGCGGCTAACCACCAAGTATTCCTACTGTCTTCTTTTGTTTTAAAATTACGGTACCCCCAACTATGATTGCCGTAATTACTTAATACGCTAGCCCAAATCTGAAATGCAACAGGAATAATACCTGCAAAAATTAATACATTACTTCCACCTAATAGGAAAAGTAGTGCAAACCATACTAATAATATCAAATAGTAATAGTTGTGTAATGCTAAATGAAATTTGTTTGTTATAAGCCTTCTTACAGCCCATTTGTTCATATCAAATTCATACGAAGGAATAATAACATTCCAAAAACCGTTATGTGGAGCATGAGGATCTCCTGGTTGATCTGCATTTTTATGATGTTCGTTATGCACAGCTACCCAACCTATTGAACTGCCTGTTCCACCTATTGCACCAAAAAACGAAAACAAATATTCCATCCATTTATATCTAAATTTAAAACTTTTATGAGTCAAATACCTATGAAAAGTTATAGTTATACCTAAACAACCAGTTAAAAAATACATAGCCATGCTTAACAACCACCATTGCATAGGCACTGACTGAAATAACATGTATACAAATGTTACTGTACTGACAGCTTGTATAAACGGAAAATAGGTTGTATTTGCTCTAAAAATGTCCTTCATGTTAATATTTATCAGGATTTATAGTCAGCAATAACTAGTTCGGCAATTATTTGTTTTGTGTATTGTACAGTCTTTGGCTGGTCATGCCATGTGAGATTTTGATATATTTTTTTTGGGCCTCCACCTAAATGTGAAGATTTACCTTCACTTATACGTTTAATAAAATTTACTAAACGCTTATTATAATCATTAAAAGTGAGCCATACTTTTTTATATCCTTTTTCATCGTAATAATCTATTTGAGCAGGAAGTATGTATCTTGCTTGACACCAATGTCCTCCACCTCTAAAATCTGGATGGGTAAATGTTCTTACTCCAATGATTGGTTGGTGATTAAAAACATATGCTCCTGCCATTGCTATAGGTGTATCTTGATGATATAAAATATTAAATATTTCAAATCTTTTTTTCTTGTAAAAAGCATATAATAAAGTGTCTACCCTTTCTTCCCAATCTTCTACAGCATAATTTTTTGCGGCAGGATCATCTAATGTACTTGCGTATTTAGATAGACTTTCTAATGCGTATCTCTGACTCTCATTTATAGTTTTATGATTGAATGTTTCTAATCTCATAATGCTTTCTCAAAAAATAAACTTAGACCTAATTTCGATTGTATACCTTTTTTCCTAAAGTCTGTGCTTGCATGTAACTTAAGAGAATCAAAAACTATTGCATCTCCTATTTGCCAAGAAAATTTATTATCAATACTTAATCCTTGCAACCATTCACTTTTTAAATGAGGCAATAATTTATTGGTAATTGCTTTTGGAATAGGTATATCTTTTATATTTTTGACATCTTTGTAATCATATACTGCAACATTATAATAAGTTTGTTGTATAGGGCCTCCTTTAAAAAACTTTGCAGGACCGTTAAAATATGATTGTTCAAACAAAATTAATTCAGTTAGAGAACTTTCTTTCTCTTCTGGCCAAACTTTTATTGGCATACTAAAGGCTTTATATGCATTTGGAAATCTATCAATGTCATCGTCGTTGTGTACTACATAAGGAACATTTGTATAAAAAAATTGCCCGCCCCAACATTCACAATCCTCGCCTATTTCATTTTTAATTTTTTGTATTACATCTTTTATGATTTTTTCGTGTCGAATGTCTTTTAAGTTTACAGTTATAGGGCCGGTGTTTTTTTCTATTGCACTATCTTGAGTGCTTAACCAAACACTATATAAATCAGATAAATTTTGTTCGGTAAGAAAGTTGCTTATGCAATAAGCAGGAGACATTCTATCTTGTAACTTTTTTATTGTAGAAGGGTCACGCATTAGGTCTCGCCGTGTTTTAGTAAATCCATTGTCCTTAAGATATTATCAAAAGTTTTTGGTACATTCATAACTAAATGTATACTATCATGAACATAACTATGCGTCCTATGTGCTTTTTGTGTATTTACATAGTAGCATCTGCCTTCTTCTATATTACGTAATGCATAATCATGTTCCCATTGGTAGCTTTCGTGACCTGTGTTAGTAAGAAAGGCTATAATCCTAAAAGTATTTCTATTAATTAATACACTATCTCTATGATAAGGAAACCATCCTCCTTTGTTTACTTTTACAAGAGTACAACGTCCAAGTGTTGGCCAAATACTAGTAATAGGCTTTAAACTAGGTAGTGTTTCAAATAATTCTGTAGGAACTGTAAAATCAGTTTCACGTAATAGTTTTCCTGTACGCTTTCTAACTTCAGGCAAGCTAATACTATCGTATGGAGTATCTCCCTCAAGTCCTACATAATTAAGTCCTTGCCTATCATTTTGTTCACCTTCTCTTGCAAGGTAAGGAACCCACTTGCCATCATACTTAGATATTTCTTTTTTAAAATTACCTAATTTTATTTTTATTTTTAGTGGAACAAAATCACCCAAAGCCGCTAATTGAGTTTCGCATACTAAATCCATCATCTTTGGTGAAGGAATAAGTCCCTCTTTATAATTTTTGTAATAGCTAAACTTTGCTAATTCTGCCTTTTCCTTATCTGTTATCATCTAATTCTCCTATGTACTTCTCAAATTCAGGAAAATGATCTAATAAATTGGTGTTCCTAATTTTGTCAAGCTTTCTTAAGTATTTAAGTCCTTCGATGAACTCTTTATGACTATATTGAGGCTGTTTAAGTATATTGAATACAACTCTTATTGAAGGATGAGTTACGTCAGGTCCTACCATTCTACGCATATACTGTTGTTTTATTTCGCGTGGTAAATTAACTGCACGTAATGTTTCAGGATATGTAACAACATTATTCCAATCTATAGCCATCTTAGGGTCTAATCCTACAGACTCTATCCAATTATGCATCTCTTTTACGTATCCAACATTTAGCATTTGTATTGCTGGCACTAATCGTAAAAACACATCTTTATTATTTGCAAACTTCCTTACATTAGTATCAAACTTTTTCCAATTTAGTCCAGATCTTACATAAGAACCTCTTTCAAATACGCCGTCCATACTTATTAGTATAGTCATACTTTTAAACAAATGTGCATTATCTTGAACAATGTCTGGTACTATTGTACCGTTAGTTATTATAAGCATATCTATATTGCCAACATTTGGACTGTCTATAAACATCTGGAATAAACGAGGAAAGTCTGGATGAATTAAGTTTTCACCGCCAACAAGATTAAATTTAGGAATACTGTCGATTATTTTTTGTAATTCTGTAAAATAGTCATTACGTGTATCAGGAGTAAAAGGTTCTAACTCAGCTTTATCGCCTGCACTCCACCCTTTTGGAAATCCATAATGTTGTTTTGCTTCAGCGGCAATTTTACTACTTGCATTAGCACTACACATAACACATTTTAAGTTACATATGTTTCCTAAAACTTTAAAATTTACATAAAGTAAATCTTCATAAGTGTAATCAATATTTTTTAGATGCTTAATAACATTTATTTTTGCTTTTTTACTATCTCGGTACCTTGTATTTTCTGTTTGTCTACGACTACGTACACCATCTCTATTATTTTTTAAACATTGACTGCAAGCAAATTTTGTAGTATCGCTAAACTCCTCTATAGGTTTAAACATGTCATTACGTATTTGTTTACTTACATCACTATTCCAATATTCTAAAGGCGTCATCGCCTTAGTATTAAGATCTTTGCGTTCTCTTTTTACTTCGCCAATACAGCATACTCTAAAAAATCCATCAGCAGTATGCGCCATTTGTATAAATGGATCTATGCACCATGGTGTTTTAGTTTTAGACATTATATAACCCTAGCCAACTCTGGAAATGTATCTTGAAAATTCAAGTTTCTTCTTTTATCATATTCTTTAATAAATTTAAAAAATTGATCTCTATACATTTCTTTTTCTGGTTCTTCAACTAAAGCAACATCAAGTGTTCTTGCAAATTTTAATTTTTCAATTTCTGTAAATTGATCTAAATTTGATTTCATAAATTTTTTAAACTTTGCTACTTCTTGTTTTTTAATACTTTCAGGAAGTAATCTTAAATTAAGATATTTAGGATAGGTCACATCATTACTATGTAAGATAATTCTCCTTGCACCATATTTAGCTTTAAATTTTGTAATTTCTTCAACTATATCTGTCATAGAAGTAAAACTTAAAGCATTGTTAGTAAGATTTACTGCTGTTCTCATTTTAGTATTATCTAAAATAGTTTTAAAATTTTCCATAAACATATCATAATTTAGTCCATATCTACTATACTCTGCACGTTGTCCTGTAGACTCAATGCTTGTAGAGACTATCAATTTATCTTGATTAAAATTTTTTACTCTATCCATAAATTTATTGAATAGTTTGACTGGTGGACATAAATTAGTGTTTACCATAACGGTGATATCTAATTTTTCTTCCTCAACTCTATCTAATACTTTCCAAAATTGTTTAGAAAGCAAAGGTTCGCCTCCAGTAATAGTTAAATGTCTTAGGCTGTTTTTTAACCCACTGTCCCACCATTTCCAAAATGCGTCATTATAAGGATTTTCATCCTTGTTTAAAATTTGTTCTCTATTTACAAAACTAGGTAATCCTTCTATGTCTCCATATTGAGATATTTCTTCTGCCCACAAGCTACTATTTTGCGGGCCGCAGTAGGAGCATTTAAAGTTACATGTTCTGTCAAATGCAATATCTAAATGTACAGGGTCATGTGTTAATTTTTCTGCTACTGTAAAGGGATTCATTTTATGTTCAGTAATGAACTTGGCACTTTTCAAAATACGATCACTTACAAACCCCTGATCCTCCCTTGTCCAACAGTAATTACATTCTTCAGGCCGTTCACCATCTAACATTTGTTGTCTATAATCTTTAACTTTGTCATTGTTGGTAAGTGTTTCGTGATCATTAACAACATTTTCTTTAGGAGTAATTATAGGCCTACAATGATGACAACTATATGAAGTACCTTCATAGGTCCTCACATTTGTTCTTGCCCATTTTGCTATACAAAAGCTCGGACTAATTTTGTCCAGTACTTTTTTAGTAGTAGCGTTATCCATTACTTGTATCCGATACGCATAAACCTTGTATACATTTTTAAATCAAGTGTTCCTGAATATAAGGTATCCTCAAAAGGAGTTTGTTCTTCAAAGTCTTCCAAAACTTCACAACAGTTTACATGACCTGTACCTTCAAAAAAGTCATTTGATTGAAGTATTAATAACTTTCCTTTAGGTATTTTTAAGTACCATTCATCAAAGTCAAATATATGTTCACATGAAGTATTAATTACTGTATCTGGAGAGTCATATAGCTCTACTATCTCTCCGTTTGATCTACTTACATCATACGCAAATCCAGTGTAGTCTATCTTATGTATATCATAAGTAGCTGGCTTAAATTTCCAATCATCTTGCACCCACTTTTTATTAAAGCGTTCTGCAATGTCTAACACAGATTTATCTATATCAAAACTTCTTATTTTGTTTACTTTTAAATTGTTTTCAAAAATTAAAGTTGCAAGTATTCCGTACCAACCTGCACAAAGAAATACTGTGCCTAAATCTAAATTTAATTTTTTCAGCTCATTTATAATCCACATTTTACTTTTGATTTGTCCACGAGACAAAGAGTCTGTAACAAATGACATGTCGTTATCAAGTAACCTGATACTATTTGTTAATTCTGTATCATTAATACTTCTAATAATTCTATGTAAACTATTTCTATCGTCATCAACAAAAGCCCTACGCAAATCTCTTAAAAGATCATTATCCGGGTACAGCAATGCTAATCTATCTAATAGCTCATGTGTTTCCATTAAATTTCTCCAATAACCAATCAAAGTCATTAATTTTACGTAAATTTTCTGGCATAGTTCTGTTCTCTTCACCGTATGCCTTACCTGCTAAGGCACCTTGTATTGCATATTCTCCAAATGGTTTTGTTTTTCCTCTTGTACACCAAGTGTGTAATCTTTTATCTGTTTCTATATCTTTTTGTTTATCAATAACTTTACTACTTAATTTACAACATTCTCTAAAAGCACTTTTCCATGTATTAAAAGGATCAGTATTAAATACAGTTGTGTTTGCTATCTCTTGTATAGCTTTAAATTTTCCACTTATACTTGTTGTCATATCTGGCTTAGATAAATCCATGTCAATAGTCATTTGTCTAGGAAATAATTTTACTCCTCCATATCCATATATTAATCCATTTACTGAATTTTTTGCACGCCAAACATGAACATGATCTAACTGGTGCCAAGGAACTTCGTGATCAAAATTAAAATTATTTTCTATAATTGCATCGCCGTCTACAATCCAAAACATTTTTGTAAAACATTTTTTTGCCGCGGCAATATGGGCTTGATGAATTCCTTTTACACCATGTAAACGTTTTGCTAATGGAAAACGTTCTTTTAGTTTACCATAATTTTCATCTGCATTAGGCTCTTGATATGAAATAAAAACTATGTCGTACATTACTTTCTTGTATCCCCGTAGTATACTACCTTAAATTCGTTTTGTCTTTTATCAAATGTTCTCCACGGATCAACAATTATACTACCTGGTTCTAAGTAACAATATAATTCTTGTTTGTGCTTTTTACCCATATACTTGTATGTAACATCACTACTGTGTGCCAACAAAGCTACAGCTTTAAATGGTCCTTTTTGAGGGTGTGTATATGGATCAACATAAATTGGATGATATCCCATTTGCTCACAATAATGTCCAACTAATAGACTATAACTACCATCTTGATAAGGTACATCTGGTTTGTACGCCGCTCCATGAATTAAAATAGGCAAGTCTGTTTCCTTAGCTTCTTCAACTAAACGTTTGGCAAGATTTTCTGCTTGTATTTCTCTTGCATGCATAATGCTGTCAAACAAATCATATCCTAATCCTAGTTCTTGTGCCATATAGCGTAAGGCGATATTATCTCTAGGATGACATGCGCCGCCGTCTCCCATACCAGCTGTCATATACTGTGGACCCATTATACGCTTATCGCTATGTGCAAGAGCATTAGTAACAACATCAACATTTATGTTACCTTGTTTTTCAGCTACATCTTGAATCATATTTACAAGTCCTATCTTAGCACTTATAAAAGTGTTATAAAAAACCTTAATACACTCGCATTCGTCCCAAGTACCAACTTCGTAGCGTGGATTGTTTTCCATAACAGTTTCATAAAACTCTACAAGTTCTTGTGCATCACCTGTTTTGGTTCCATCTTCNGTACCTATCATTACCATTTCCGGGTTAACCATATCCCAGGCAACGCTTCCCATTGCAATTAAATAAGGATTGTACACAAATCTAGTATTAGTGACTAAGTGTGCAAATTCTCTACGTGTGGTGCCAGGTAATACTGTGCTAATAAGCACAAGTAATTGTTCTTTATTCATATGCTTATTAGCTTCTTTTAAACATTGTATAACAATATCATAGCTAAAATCTTTAGGTTCAAGATGTGCAGTTGGTTTACGACCATCGTATGCAGGATCATGAGGAGTAGGCACTGCNATAAACACAATATCTCTATCATTTACACAAGTATAAATGTCACTGCACATTAAAACAGTTTTGCTTTGATGATTAATTACATCGTAGCCTCTAACATCATGTCCTTTTTCTGCTATAGCTTCTGCACAAGGCATACCTAATTTTCCTGTACCAATAAAACCTATTTTCATTGTGCTTCACCAACCTTTCTATTAATATCTCTGCTTTTCATAAAATGTCCCCAATTATAAGATACCATAAATTCCTTTATCCTTGCCCAATCTGATAAACGGGTGCCTCCATATTTCATTCTAAGACTATTTACAACATCATTATGTAATTTTGTGTAACCTTTTTTAGTTGTTTCTTTCATGTTTATTCCTAGCATATCTAAAACCAAATACGCATGATTTAAATGACTTTTTATATCCGGATGCTGATCGGTAAGTTGTCCTTCAAATTTACTATTATTAAAATTATCAAAAAGAATTTTTTGAGGCAACTCTTTTTCTAATACATCTAATCCNTATTCCATGTATCTTGGTGTATTAAAACTGTAAGACAATGCAGGGCCTTGATCTAACGGAGTATTTGCATAGTCTGCTATATGACTTTGATGTGATATATTATGCATCTTGTTTGCACTAATAATTGCATAACAATTTTTTGCTGTGTCATTATACTCTGACCAATATTTTTTAAGCCATTTACTTCCATAAAAATTATTGTTTAAAATATTCCCTCCTGCATGCCAACCGTCGTGCATTAATCTATCTTCTCTATTCCAAGTAGACCAACATACAAGAATTAAATCTTTAGGTGTAAACTTTTTTAGCAAGTTACACTCTAACATATGATGAGCAATAGAAACATTGCCGTGACCTGCATTAGCCCAATTTTCGAAAGGTATGTCTAAATCATATGCAATTATATCTGCCCATGTAGGCCACGGAAACCTTGTATAACTACATCCGAAAGCAAATATCCTGTCATACTTCACACATATCTCCTCCAATTATTAAGTACATATATAATTATCTAAGATTTTGAAAAACAGTCATGTTCCTGAGATCAGGATAATCTGCAGATGTCCATTTTTTTGGCTTACGTATTTCTGCATCAGGAAGACTATCTAAGCCTAGTTGGGCAGTTTCGGGTGTCATATAGTAATGATAGCCTATGTGTTCAATATCTTGTTCTTTCCAAGGAATATGTGGATCACGACCATCATAAGTCATACGTTTTAGAACATCATAAGTGAATTTATCATCACATAGTATTGCTCCGCCTCTCCCTAGACTTAGGTGTTTTTGAAATTGGAAACTTAAACACATCAATGAATCAGATATATAACTATCTTTTTGCCAATACACAGCGGCATCTATAATTCTTGTATTACCTAAAAAATAATAATCTTCCCAGGGTTGATCTATCCAACTCCAAGGCAATTTTAATTTTTGCAAAGTCATAGGTACGCTAATGTAAGTATGGGTAGGACATACCATAGCCGCTAATGGTTCAATGCGTAAACATAATTCAATAGCATGTGTGCAAGAATCTGTTGCTACTGCATAAGGAGCACCATAAAATTGTGCAATATCTTGCTCAAATCTTTGCACTATTTCAAATCCCATTAGCTTTATCCTTTGCTCTATCTATTATTTTTTTGTAATGTATATATACGTGCTTAGACTGTTTTTCTGTTTTAACGATATCTATTGCTTTCATGTAGTTGTGTTCTACTACATCTTGCATACTTTCACTTAATTCTTGTAGATTCTTTTTTGATAGTCTGTTTATTTCATCTACAATCATTGTTATACGCAAATCGTTATCAGCAACACTATCAAATGAATAATTTATTTGAGTTGGTAATTTAAATCCTAGTGTTTCTAAATGTCTGTGTATACCTACATTTCCTAAAATTATAAAAGGTTTTTTTGATATAATAGAATTCCATATTTTTTCAGTTATAAAAGGGCAATGTAAAAAAGATTCAGTTACTAAATTAATTACACACTTAGACATTTGTATTGGTGGCGCATATTGATCCCAGGTTTGTCCTTCTAAGTATACTTGCTTAGGTTTCCAATATTTCCACTCGTATTGATCTTCGTCAAATAAATCTGGTTTGTAAAATTTACTTTCTTTAGGTTGATGCCAAGTGTAATAATTATAATCTAGTAAATTAAATTTAGCCAATCTATCTAATAATTTTTTCCTATGTATTCTAGGCTTGTAATTCATACACAAAAATAATCTGTCTATTTGTTGCTTGTTGTTCGCAGAATTATTATGGTATACACTTTCATATAAAAAGTAATATGGCCAAATTTCAAATTTAAGATTTTTAAAACTATCTAAAAAACTATAATAATTTTTATCATAGCCTCCTTGAACCATATATAATCTGTTAAACTTAGACATAGTATCAGTAAGTAGGAATGGGCGAATATCGTGCATACTTGCTTCTTCTGCACACATTACTCCTATGTCATCAGATTTATTTAAATCAATTAATTTATTAAGCATGTAATCATTACCATGTTTTGACACTATAGGGTGTATGTCATTCCATATGTTAAGATAAATCATACGTCTTTTTCAAAAATGGCAATATAATTTCTTGAGTGAACATTATATGTTGTGCTACTGTTGGATGGTAATCGTCTGGGCCTAAAGGAAGTCCTGATTCGTCCCTGGCCCATTCATACATACCCATTACTGGTAAAAATTTAGTTTTATCAATAAGCTTTACTAAATATCCTATTTCAGCATGATGTTCAGCAAGGCTATCTTGCCAATCACACATTCTAGTCATAAAGTATTTAATATTATGTTTTTCTAAAAACCATTGTACCCTTAAAACATTCTCAATAGTATCAATTAATTTTCCTACCTCAGTATAAAAATTTTTATAAAAAATTTTTGATTTTGTTGTGGTCCAATGATGATTAAATATTTCCCAACTTTTAGTGCCATCAATAAACCCAGTAGGATTTTGTATCCAACCATCTGTATTATTATATTGTTGGCATGTTGGATTATCTACCCAAACTTCGTGCCTATCAGCACCCGACCATCCTATACCTACAATAATATTCTGAGGAAGAGTATCTTCAAGAGCTTTACTTACTTCATAAATTATACTTCTTGCAATCAATCCGTTGCCTTGGCTACTCATTCCTTTTGATATTAATCCAAAATTCTGAAAGTGTCTATTTAATTGAATAGGCCACGATTGCATTTGATTTGAAGTTTCGCTAAAACTACAACCACTTGTAATTAGTAATTTTTTCTTTTTATGGATTTTCATCTTAAAAGTCTTGCAGGAGTGCCTACATAGATTCCTTCTTTTGTAATACTTTTAGTTGCACTACTAAAAGCTCCAAGAGTAACATTATCGCATATTTCTATATTGTTAATTGCGGCACTTTTGAAATTAAACATACAATTTTTTCCTATTTTTGTTTTTCCTGCTATCATTGTACCGCTGTGTAACATACAATTATTTCCTATTGTAGTTTGGTGGCTTACTAAACAGTAAGTTTCTATAAAACAATGATTACCTACAGTTGCTCCTGCCATTAATGAACTAAAATTTGCAACACAAGAACCTTTACCTATAGTTGCTCCGTCAAACACTATAGCACTATCATGAACATATGTAACACAATCACTATCGTATTCATCTAAAAGATCAATAGTTTGTTCCCTTTCTTTTAAGTCTAAAGCAAATCCTATAAAATATTGAAAATCATCTTTGTTTTTCAATACTTTGAATTCTTGCGGAGTCATAAGACTAGTATCTTCTATAACAAAACTTTTTCCATAAAACAAACTTTCCTGTGTAAGTGTGCTTTCAGCATACCCAATAATTTTTAATGGCTTGTCATTTTTTATTATCATCCGAGCCTCTTGAATAAAATGTTTTTTGTAATAGGTTCTGCTAATAACTGTTCTTGTAAGTCTAAAATTCTAACTTGATTAAACATTAAAGTTGGTAACATTCTTTCATACAAGTCTTGTAATTCTTCTATACTCTTAGAACCTATCCAGTCTATTAATCCTAAAATTTTTGCGAGACGTTTATCATGCTGTTCTTCTTTATCATAGCTTTCGTCCCAATAATCACTAAATGTTTCAAATCCCCATCTTTTCATATATTCTAAATTCCCTGGAGGGCCAACCATAATAAACGGTTTACAGTTAAGCATAGGCATCATTATTTTTTCTGTAAGCAATCCTGTAGCTTGAGCAAACCTTGTTTCATTAACAATAGCACAAAAACTTTCGTCATAGTAGCTTTTAGGATTTGTATTCGTGTGTAAGTCCGGTGCTTGTTCTGTAATATCTAATGCACGTTTCATTTTTACGCCCATTGTTTGAGGAGCAAGTAAATCTAATTTTTGAGCACCATTTAAAATAGGATTTTCCCATTTTTTTAATTTTTTTAAATTAAACCATAAATTATTTTTTAGCATAGATGGACTAGAACTGTATATCCAACTTAAATTTATTTCATTAGAATCAAATCTTCCAGCAAGGTATGATGCAATTAAATGCCTATGAGCGCCATACTTCCAATTACCGCACCAAAATTTTGCACGTATACTAGTTTTTTCTGGAATGTCTATATCTATTTTCATAGTTGCAGGATATATCCAACCAACAGGTGAACAATATAAATTTAGGTTAGGATATGTCATTCCAAAAAATTCATTTATTCTATAATCAGGAGCATAAACTGTTACATCTGGAAGTTCATTACGTTCTGCAAATATAGAAATACTATCTAACTCCCTAGCTCTAATATCTGCAATATCGTCTAATTCATAATTTGCATAAATGTGCTGAGGATTAGTTTCATGGATATTGTAAGTACTTAGAGGTTCTAGCAAATAAATTTTTAATCCTTTTTTCCTAATTCTATTCCTAGGTTTTACATCAAGTATTGTGCTTGGTAATTCTAGATAACCTATTTTTCCCACACCCATATATACAGCATAAGGATTATTTACACCTTTGAAAAAAGTTTTACCTAAATCAATAAACATGCTGTCCCAACCTTCTTGTTGCTTTGTTTTTTCTCGTAAAGGGAACCAAGCAGGTCCTAGAGGGTAGTTGCTATACAGTCCTGTATTGTTCGGATTAAGCAAGTCATGTTCTTCTAATAGATTATGATGATGTGAGTATCGCATTTTTCTTCCATCTTTTTACATAAGGACTAAATTCAACAAATGTTTTATGAAAATTTAAATTTCTTCTTTTATCGTATTCTTCAAAAAATCTAACAAAATTCTCCTGTGCATTTATTTTGTCTTGTTCTGTAGGAAATCCTTGCTTCATAAAATCTAAACTTCTTTCAAAACGCTTAATTTGATGTGGTTTGAATCCAACCCAGCGACTTTCACGTTGTTTATCAGTATTAGCTTTCATAAATTCTAAACACTCATCCCCGTAATGCCAAAATTCCTCTGGCAATACTTTTAAACTTTGCCAAGCAGGATAATGTAAAGCTGGTGTGTCCACAAATACTCTATGGTTGCCATAGTATGTCAACTTTCCATTATCATCACGCCTTGTTTTTTTTACATTATGTATACGTTGTAATTCAAGAATACCTTGCATTAGTTTTTTAACACTTGGCATACTCAACATATTTAATGTAACAATAAAAGTTACTAGGCCGTCTTTGGTTCTAGTTAAATAATTGTTTACATTATTCCATAGAAGCTCAAAATCTAAACCGTCACGCATATATTCGGCTTGTTCTCCCCATCCGTCTACACTTACATACAGCCTAAAGCTTTCTAATTTTTTATATTCATCTATGAAACTTACTGTATCTACAAACCTATCCCAATTTTTTTTTGGAACACTTGCATTTGAGGTGATGCTAATATTAAGATCATCTCGTGGATGATCTAAGACATAATCTAATACACGAAATGTATTTTTATCCATTAAAGGCTCACCTCCGGTCATCCTAAAATGTTTTAATTTAGGATATAACTCAGGCCACCATTTCCAAAAAGCTTCCACATAAGGATTGTGTTCTCTGTTTGGAATAGGATAATGTCCTATGCTCTTAAAATATTCAATACTATTGTGTGGAACTTTAGTAGGATATGGACCATTTTGCTCAATATCTTCTGCCCACTTACTACTCAAATGAGGACTACAGTAACTACATGCAAGATTGCAAGCATGATTAAAATTTACTTCTAAATATGTTGGATCAATGTCCCCTTCGGAACCAGTAGCAATAACTTCTTCCCATCCTTGTTGTGCCCAGGGCTCTGAACTGCGATAAGCACGATCACTAAGTTGTTTACCTTGAGCTTCTACTTTCCAACAACTATTACATCCTTCTGGTTGTTCTCCTTTGAGCATCATTTTACGTTGTGCTTTTTTCTCTGGTGTATTGTGTAAAGCTCTTGGATTATTTTCTACTGCTTTTGGATCAATTTTGTGTAGCGGAGGTAAAAAACAACTATTAGTAAGACCATTAGTCAAATGGATACTTGACCACAACCATTTAGCCATGCACATGCTAGGAGATATTTCATCCAACATGGGCAATACTTGCTGTGCGGCAGTTTGCGGATCTATTTCAGTTATCTTTTTCATTTTAAATATTCAGCATAATCCTCTAACAAATGTTCAGCATACGCTTGTTGTGATAGAGGACCTGGATGGCCGCCATCTAAAGCCTTATCACATGAGTGTCGTGTAATATCTGTATCTGCCATAACCAAACCCTTTTCTAATTTGCTTCTATGCAAACTTAACAACGGCGGAGGCAAATGTAAAACTTTTTTAAAGCCCATGTTTTTTAGTGTAAGATCAGCATAATTTATATAATGATATACACTAATTTGATCATCGTAAGTAGACCAAACAAATTTATAATATTTTGGAGATCTACCTTTTTTTACCCACGGTCCTAAATTTTCTACTTTATCTAATTGCACGTCTGCATATTGATCTAAAACACAGTGTCGGTCTATGTAACTCCATTGAATTATTACAGCATCTGTATCAGGATTCATAGCAGGAATTTTTTCTCTCCAATAAGTTTGTAATTTTTTAAGTTTTTTTCCTTGATGAACCGTATAATATTCTTCTTGTTTTATCATGTTTATAGTATGCATAATTAATTTATTACTTGAGCCAGGAGATGCACAGTTAATCACCCTCCTACCAATTTTCTTTGCAATTATATTTGTGTAACCCAATCTTGTAGGAAGTTTTCCTGGACCATTGTTACCATTGGGATAAAGTTCGAAGCAGTCTTCTAAACCATGTCCGTATGTATAACTACAACCAAATGCAAATAAACTAGGCGTATCCATTTAACTTCCTTAACAAATTATTTTTTAAATCAATATGTATTGTTTGTTGCCTATATATCCAATGGAAAAAATTGTGCATCATGATGTCGTAGCAACTTTGATAAAAATTATTAATTTCATCATTTGACATAGAAACAATTCTACCTATTTCTTTCGATAACACTATTAATCTTTTCTCGTCATCCTTAATATCATCATAACTTTCGTCTATTATACCATTAAAAGTTTTATAACCTAAACTTTTTAACCTATGCAAATCATTATATGCACCCACTAATACAAAAGGCTGGAAGTATATAATTGGTTTGAAAACTTTTTCACTAAAAAAAGTTTGTGATCCTCTCCCAAATGTTTCCGTAACGACATGTAGATAACTCATATAAAATTTATCAGGGGCATCATCATGTACTGGATTTTCTGTATTTGGGTCTACTCCGTCATTATATTCCAAAGGTAAATCTTTAAGAAGACGATTCATAGCTTTAGGCTTTGCTGTTAATCCAGGATAGTATTCATTCATAAGTTTAAGATTTTTATCAAAAACTTCTGTATGGTTGTCAACTTTTTTAGCAAGTGTAAGTATACCTTTGTGTTTATAATTATGTAATAGTGTTGTAATTGCTATTCTATGGGCGTGAGGTCTTCTATTCAAACAAATAAACTTGTGTGGCCTTTCCCAATTATTCATGCTTAGGACACCTTGTTCTAATAGTTCTCCCAAATCGTGCTCTCGTAGATGCTGTTCCCACCAATTATGATACACAGTAGGCGTACCATATTGGGTTTCTTCCATATTGCCCGACAGTATTACAAAATCATTATATTTTAGGAAATATTTACTCTTGATAGCATCAATTAAAATTTTAAAGAACGAATTATGATCCCAACCTTCCATGGTATTCACAATTAAAATTTTACATCTACCTGTTTTTATATTTAATATATGTTCTGGTTCAATATCTATAATAGGTTTATCTGGCACAGAACCATAATGTACTCCTTCTATAGGTTGCATCAATATAAAAGGATAGTAATATTTTCCTTTGTAATTTGAATCAATATCTTCGTATACCCTTGTTTTATGTATACCTGCTACTCCTATGTTAATACCAGGATCACCATGAGCATTGTAAGTATTATTCAAATAATCTAAATTAATACCACAATGATACTTGTATAACTTTTGACCATCGGGAGTTTCTGGATAGTCGTTTAAATCTGTCCTATGCCATATTGGAACTTTATGCATTTGCTACCTCTTTGCACCTACTATAAAAATTTGCAAATTCTGGAAAAGTTTTTACAAAGTTTTTATTTCTTCTCAAATCATAAGCATTAAAAAAATTATAAAACTGCATCATCTCAGTTGTTTTATCTTTGCTTATATTTTGCGTCACATAGTCTACAGCCCTTGCCATTTTTGAAATTTCGGTATCTTGAAATCCGTGATGTCCTATTGCTTGTTCTTTATGATCTTGCATAAATTTTAAATCAGACTCCATTGTAGCTAACATATTATTATCAGCTAATGCAATAGTTTGCCAGTTAGGATAAGTTAAATAACTTATATCTAACCATAACTTTTTCCACGTAGCTGAACCATGTTTAGTACGCCATTCAAGTAACCATTCTAGCAAATTTCTAAAATTAGGAATACTTAATAAATTATATGTTGCCATAATAACTGTTTTTGACTTCCAATCTAACATTGGAATTTCGCTTGTTACTTTATTAAGATTGCTAATAAACTTTTTATAATCTAATCCATCTCTAATATATTCTGCTTGTACTCCTGTACTTTCGACGCTTGTATATAATTCATAGTTTTTTACTTTATTATTAAGAATTAGATCTTTTGCTATAGGTATTAATCTATCAATAAAAGCATCTTGTACTCCTAAATTTGTGTTTATTCCTATTATCAAATCTGGATTAGGATTATCTTGAATATACTTTAATACTTTCCATGTGTGTTTACTTAACAACGGTTCTCCGCCTGTAATTCTAAAAACTTTTAAATTAGTATATAGCTCAGGCCATATTTTCCAAAATGCTTCAATATAAGGATTAACTTCTCTGTTAGGAATTGGTATTTGATTTTTAATGCGTAAGTAATCAAGATGATGGACTTGATAATTTCCTAGGTCATATGCTCCACTGTGTTCAATATCCTCCATCCATTTACTAGATATTTGTGGACTGCAATACATACAAGCAAAATTACAAGTATTATTAAAACTAACTTCAACATAAGTTGGTAAAAAATTTTCATCTAAAGGGTTTGCTTTTATTTTTTCAAGTTGTCCTTCGTTCCAATCTTCTCCACTTTTAAAATGCCTATCACTAAAATGCCCATGATTTAAATTTTCTATATTCCAACAATAGTTGCATTCTTCTGGTTGTTCTCCTGCAAGCATTAGTTGGCGTTGTTTTATTTTATGTTTTGTATTATGCAATGCATGGGGATTTTGTTTTATTTCATCTAAAGGAATAAAATGAGGAGCAGGATGATGACAGCTATGGGTATGCCCATTATGCAAATGCATTGTTACTTGTGTCCATTTTGCAAGACACATTGAACAACTAATTTGCTTTAGCTTCTCTCTAGCGTATTCGGCTCCAGCATTATAACTGCTTTGACTCATGTTTATCTCTCAATATCAATGAATTGATTTGCCATCCTACCAGGATTTTGATAAACAGTTTTAAAAAATTTGCTTTGTTCTTCACTAAAAGGATCTACTGGGATAGGAACATCTAATTCATTTAATAATTTGCTACCTAATTTTTTCACTGCATCTAAAAGATTTTCCTCTTCTATTTTTACTTGCTCATTCCAATAGTTGTTCAAATATTCAAAATCTCTTACATTTATGTAGTCCCATTCTGTAGCCATTGTTTTGTATAGGCCTTCTCTTGCTCCGTATATTGCCCAAAGCCCATTTTTTGCATCGCTGCCAACTGTTAACCAAATATACAACCTATGTAAGTTCTTCCAGTGTAAATTTGCAAACTCCTCTTTCGTAACACGCACTCCTCTATCTAATGCCATTTTCACACCTTCACGAAAGCCTGCTCTCCAAGCTTGCTGGGCAGTATGGTTATTATATACATAACTAAAACAACTATTCATTTGAATATAATTTATATCCCAACAAAAGTCAACTTGTGCATGAGCATTATTAGGATCAGCATTTTCATGGGTACGCATATTAAGTACAAATTTCTTTGGCCAACATTTAAGTCCGCCATTGCCATACATTAAACCATTGACTACATTATATCCTGCCCAACTTATAACACTATGCTGTAGATCTTCATGTTCATCAAAATCTATAACTTGCTGAATAAATTTAGGATCTATTATGTTATCTCCATCTACGGTTATAAATCTATCAGTTTCACTTATTTCAGCACAAGCTTTGTGTGCGGCGTCAGAACCTTCAACTCCATGTATACGTTTTGCCCACGGAACTTTACTGCATAAGTCTGCATAGTTTTTTTCTGCATTAGGTTCGTCATAACTTAAATAAATTATGTCATAGTCTGTTACTTTAAATCTGTTGGTCATAAAATTTCGTGTCCATAACTATCAAAATACTTTGCTGTATATATACTAAGATCTTCTTTATGTTCTGCATCATATTTAAACGGAATTACTAATTTATCAGCTAACATTGATAATGGTATTTTCAATGACCTATAAAGTATATTAGGATCATGTTTTGCAGTAATACTAAAGTACAAAAGGTCATCTTGATCATAATTAGTTGTTTGAAAATATTTTAATGTCGAGGGGTGTATATTCAGTTGCCAGAATTTTTCATTAGTATGTTGAGTTACTATAATATCAAATTCTTTATTTAACTGTACATTATATAATTTTGTACCTAGTAAAACTTTGTCTCCGTTTTTTAATGTATTTTGATCTTGTAATGTTAAATCAGTTTTTAAATAATTAAACTTTTTCTTGTCAAAAGTATCCATATGAATTTTAAAGTCTTTTTTACAAACTATTATATGACGTTCATCTGTATGATAAACTATATCATCTGCACTTTTATCATAATGAGATTCTATAATTTTTGCACTATAAATTTTATTAAAATCTAAATATAATTTTCCATCATCGATAATTTGTGTAAAAGTAAGATTTTTGTTTGTGTCGTTCCTAAGTGCTACATTAGATACTAGCATTTCTGCATTTTTTGGATCAAAATTTGTGTGTGCGGGCTGGTCTTCTAATATTTTATATACACAGTCTCCTATCCATACATGCTGTCCTGCCAAATGATTTAAATCATCATACCATACATCAACATGTATACCTTTATATTGTTGTTCAAATTTTAATTCTAACACTGAAAACTTTTGCGTAGGAATGTCAGATAAGAATACATTTTCAATAAACAACTTAGAATTTTTTTTGCTCCATCTTTTATCCTTTCCGTTATCTGCAAGTAATTTATAGACATTATCATTATACCAAACTATGTCATCTTTTTTATAAGCTAACTCTTTAACCCATATGTAGACTTTTACATCTTCATAAATTTCAGATAACGAAAAATGACCTGCAAGGCTTTTTGCAATAACAGGTATTTGATAGCACATAGCAGATGCAGTTTTAAACGTATCTTGATAGTTTTTTTCTTTTAAAGTTTTACGCTTTAACGCAGTATCATAAATGACCACAAAATCTGTTGTACGTTTTTCTCCAGTTAGAATAGGACTAGCAATATCGTAAAGTACTTCAAGTATTTCTTGCCCTTCTTCAACCTCATCTATTACACCTGATATTTTAAATATTTCTCCGCTATCGCTGTAATAGTATACATACGTAAGATCATCAGTTTCTACACTAGTAGTAAGTGCTTTTAATAATTCGCTTAAATCAGACATTTAAATAATTCCTGTATCTTTCAATTACTGGAGATTTTTCTAAAAAATCATTTTCAGTATAATGCAAGATACCTGTTTGGTTATAATTTCCAATCTTAATATCACAATCTCTTGACATATAAAAGCCGACTCTATCTTGCCAGTTATCAGACCCATCAACCCATCCTTGACAATATTTTTTCATATGAGTAAATGTAGGAAAACTTGCTTTAGCATTTGTAATATCATTTGTACAATCTAAAATTAATGCTACTATAGAAGCACACACATCAATACTAACGTGTTTAGGTCTTGTGACTCCTTCTAAAAACTTTTCGTAAAACGCCTGCCAGTTTTGTACGACCAATTCTAAAAGTTTGTAAAATTCTAATGACATATTTGATTTTTCAAAGTAATGAAATCCTGCAAAAAGATTAGGAAGATTATTTGCAATAAATGCTTTTCGATAGTATTGCGTATCTGCAATTTCTCCTCTATATGTAAGAACACTACTAGTAAAAAACAATTTGTAATTTTCTAAAAATTTCCACCATGTTGTTATATCTTGCAAGATTAACATATCAGTATCCATTACAATAGTTTTATCATAAGGACTAGCATGATAAAGCTTCCATCTATTTTCAACTTTCCAGTCACTGAACTGTGCGTCATCATTCCATGGAATTTCTATTATCTTATCAAATAAATTTTTGAACTCAACTTTGTCGTTTGTTACAATACTAATTTTAGTTTCTGGATTAGTAACTTTAAGACTCATTGCAAGCACTTCTGCTTGTTTTACATAATTTACTTCAGAAAGATTTTGTGCAAGTACTAGTATACCTTTAGACATTTTCTACCTCGTCTATCATTCTACCTAAACTAAATTTATTCATAACATGTATAGTTTGTCCTTTTGTGCTTAAAGCTGTATATTCTCCCATGTAATCTTTCTTTTCAACAAGGAACATCATTTTATCATCGTCTAATTTCCAAAGTATATCTTTATCTGTTGTGTATAGCATTTTGCCTGGCAATTCTTTTGCGAAAGTACCTTGAGCAAATCCATTCATAATATGTATTGCAATACTAAAAGCAAAATCATTTCTAAACAGAGAAGAGGTAATTTGGTATGCTCTTCGGTAATGATCCCATTCTTCTTCGATATGCTTTACTAGATCAAAGTATATTTTATTAACATTAGTTTTTCTAAAAAATACACATGTAGCCCAATAAAAAGGAACTCCAGTATCGCTTATATATTTAAATTCTTGTTCATTTCTTACTTGTGCAATATCTGAGGATTTTTTATATATCATAAAATCGTCATCAGAATTAAAACAAGATCCTAATAAATTATTAGAAATAATATAATCAGTATCTAAAAGAAGAGTTTCATAATAAGGTGATAAATCAAAGGCTTTACTTCTAGATCTATTTTTAAATGTAGCTTGTTTTTGATACATAGCTCCATCAAAATATAATCTTTCATTTTTTTCCGAATGACTATTCAAGGAAATAACTTTATCAAATATAGAACTATCAAATGCAGATTCTAAATATTCTGTAGAATCTGTTATCACTGAAGTTCCGATATTAAGAAACTTTTTTATTCGTTTTGCTAAAAAAACTGCTTGCTTTATGTAATCAACTTGTGTATTATTTTTAGCAATTAATAATGCCCCTCTACTTTTCTGCATGATCGACGAGGTTCTCCACACTACGTTGTGTTTTTAATTTCATATATTCTGAGTGATAAGAGTTGGACGCTTCAAAATAAACATTAATTATGTCTTGGTAAAAAGCTTCAATATCGTCGATTATGAGAGGAATATCATTATCGTCTGTAAGAACCACATCGTCGTTTTGATGGTTATCAATTAGTAGTTTTACAAAATTTATAAGTTCTTTAGTAACAGTAAATTGTCCACCATTAGTAAAATGTAATAAATTTTCTGCATATTTTTCGTTAAGTAGTCTTTTTTGGTTATTTAGAGTAACCATATAATTAGAAAAGTCTAATGCTTTTGATAACTTTTCGTCCATAGAAACCTCCTATAATAGTAGTACTTATTCAATCTTTAGGTACTAAATGACAAAGACTGAACTACAGTATTATAGCATTATTATGAATATATGTCAATAATTATAAGTTAGATACAAGTGTGTATGTAGGGGATGGTACAGATACGGTTGTTTGCATAGTGCCGTCAATAGATGCGGTACCATCTGGAACTACAGCTTCTATATCACTAGTTACAGCACCAAGAACAGTTTCGTCTGGTACTCCATAGGAAGGATCTGAAAACTCGACTTTAAATTGTAACACACTATCATTCATTTCCATAGCATATACGGTATATCTATTCGGATTATATACTCCTCCTCCTGAATTGTAATATGCAGTTTGATAGTAGCTGAACATATAATCATGCCCTATGCCTCCGTAAGACTGTCCTACGCCTGTTGAATTTATAGTACTACTATACGCAAAATCTACTGTTCCTACTTGTGCAAGCATATTTTTCCAATCAAGACTTTTAGCTTGGCTTCCTGTATAGTTCATACTTGTTGAAAACCTAATTTTTTACCGCCTGCATTAAAAAATTGTCTTCTTGCTTGTGCATCTGTAAATGTTATTTGGAAAATATGTGACAATGTTCCATTCCAGCTTGTTGCACTAGTGCTACTTCCCATAGATTGTATTGACGCTTGCGAAGGATGTACTGTAAGTCTATCATTTTCCATATTAGTTGCAAGAGTTTCAATACCTTGAATATACGCTTCTAAAATTTTATCTGTAGATGCGGCGTTTGTTGCAAAATCTCCTACAACGAAAGGATCAGCTGTAAATGCAGATGTGCCTACCTGATGAAATCTAATTTTTAGTACATTTATATATAATTGCTTGTAAGCTAAAGCATCTATTAAATCATTACTACTAGATTGGTCTACTAATGGTCCTAGTGCTTGTCCGTATCCATACGAATAACCATTATTCGCCGCTACCCTATTAGTTTCTTCAGCAGGACCTAGAATATTTTCTATTCTATCTTTTAATGTGTTAAAACGTGATGCTAGTACCTTAGTTGGCATGAAATAACCTCTCTATAGTACTATTTAGCGTTTGAAGTGGGGGTAAAAAATTTACTGGAGTGCATCAGTAGTAAAATATGTAGGACTTACAGAAGTAACACTTGTAGGACCAACTGCTCTATACTGCTGAACTGTACTTGTTAGTGCTCCGTCAACATTATTATCTACTGTGTTGTCAAAAACAACATCATTGAATTCTATTCTAAATTCAAGCACACCTTCGTTAATGCCTGCATTTGGCATTCTAACTTTTACTGTGTATAGGTTACCAGCATAAATTCCACTGTATGTGCCTGCTCCTACTTTCTGAAAACAGTTTTGATATGCAGATGTCACATCATTGTTTCCGATTGCATAACTAGTACCTGAACCAGTTGCTGTAGTAGTATCTTGCCCGAATTTTACTACACCAATTTCACTACATAATGCGGCCCAATCTAATCCTTTAGGACCGTTTGCTCCTGAATTATTTGCAGATAATCTTATTTCTCCGCCTGCATTAAAAAAATGACGTCTTTCGTCAGCTGATCCCCAAGTAACTTGAAATATATGTGTAATTATTCCGTTCCAAGTAGTTGTTCTTGTGCTTGTAAGTTGTGGTTCTAAGGCAGCTTGACTTGAATGAAGTAATAATTTGTCAGTTTCTATTTGAGTCATTAATGACTCATAGTCAGCGATACCTTTTTTTGTACCTTCAGCATCAGCTGTTTCATTACCTGAATTATCAATATTTTTACTTGTTTCTTCTGCAATAGTATTTAGGTCTTCAACAACTTGTCTAATTCCTGTTTCTTGGATACCTACTTGGTGTATCCTTGCTTTAACCATGTCAGTAAAAATATTATTGATATCGTCCGCATCTACGATTGAATCAGCGACAACTTGGGAGGATACTAGGGTTTGTCCGTAACCGCTAGTGCCGCTTCCTGTTCCAAGTATTAATGCTATTCTCGATTGTAAGTTATTTAATCGAGCCGCGGTAATATCTGCCATAATCGATCCTTAAACTTTGAGTACACATTCGACTAATTTTTCACCATCTTCAGTACTTGTTTCAAGTGCAATACCAACTAACGCATTCGTAGTAATAGTACTACATACTCCGTCTTTCCAAGCAAAAACTGCTTGCCCTTTTGAAACTGGACCGTTTACCCTAACAGGAACTCTACCTTTTAAGCCAATTGCTTGGCCCCCCGCTTCTGAGTTCATTAAGTAAGCTGGATTCTCAGATATTACACCAATACAATAATCTCCAACTTTTGCGGATCTTGCTTCTGCATCGCCGCCTACAGCCATTGCTGTACCTACTGGATATATTTCATCAGTTAAATAATTTTCTGCTAAGTCAGCGTACCTTGCTTGTGTAGCAGTTCCTTGAAATAAGTTAGCCGCAATATTGCCTGTTGCATCTCTTACAGCTACCGTATTATTTGATGCACTTGCACTTGCGGTTCTAAAATCTGTACCTACTCTAAGTGCAGTTGCTTGTGAAGCCTCACCTGTAAAATTAGTTGCATATACATTTGAAAACTTTAATGATCCGCTACCCAAAGCAAATGTATTATCTACTGCTGGAGTAATTCCTGTAGAATCAAATGTTACTGAGTGTGTTGTAGTGCCAGATCCATTTGTACTTTTAACTTTAATCTTACTGTTATTACCAGTAACGTTCTGTATAACACCTTCTGTACCGTTTTCAATTAATAATTGTAAATCTTGTGAATTGCCAATTTGAATTCCGCTATCAGGAAATTCAACTGTAGTAGTAAACACAGTATTAGCACCACCTGATGATTGTTGTATAAAGTTAGATGCAAGAACACCTCCTAATCTTAACGAATCAGATGCTGTACCCCAAAAATAGTGTCCTGCTGGTGTTGTTACTCCATTACTTGCTAATTGTGTATTAACTAAAGTAATACCCTTTTTAACTCTGTCAAATCCTGTTATTGAATTACTTGCGGCAATATCAAACTCGTTAGTACTAATAAGCATAACAGTTTCACTATTAATTGTTCCTGCTATTACATTTCTTGTAGTACCGCCTGTGTCCAGCAAAGATAAGCTTTGCATTTGTGTAATACCGCTACCTGCGTTTTGTGGACCTATTAAAACAAAAATTGTTCCGTTATAAACATATAATTGATTATTTGTTGTATCGAACCAAAAATCGCCAATTGATAACCCTGTTGGTTCTGTGGAAGCCGCTTCTGAACCTCCGTTTGTTCTCCACTTTGTTCCGTCATAAAATTTTAACTTTGAAACAGAGCTATCATACCAAACTTGACCACTTAGTGGCTTAGCAGGTGCTGTCGCTCCACTAAAATTTTCCAACAAAAACAGGAAGTTTTCGTTTTGAATTTCACCGTAACCTGCATAATTCTTACCAATGAACTTTAAATCCGTGGTTTGGTCAACGGTACCATCTTCTACGTTTGTTAAAAGCGTATTATTGTATCTGTCTATTTGATATGCCATTGCTGTTCCTCGTAGTACTTATGTTATTTATCGTTTTTATCATATGTTTAATAAGCAGTTGTTTGCTGCCACTCCCATGCTGTTCCGTTTGACTGGTATCTCATCAAACTACGTGCCGCAGTCAACGAAACGTTACCACTGGCTCCTGCAAAAACTATATCTTGCACAACAGACTCATTCTGTGTGCCATTAGAATCAACAGCAATATAGGAAATAGTTTTAGCTGAATCCACATCGATACCACTTGCTGTTGCGTTTGCGTATGAAGTACAATGTAGTTTTGCTTGTTTTCCACTATTTGCCGCACTTGCAGGATACAGGTCATTTAAATAACCTGCTACTGCCGCTTGTAATGTTGACCCTGTACCTAATCCGGTAATGTCAAAACCCATTACTATTACTTCATTTGCTATTTCTGTATCTGTATAAGCTTTAGTTGCAACATCCTGTATGTCTGAAGGATCACCAACACCTTTAATTTGTGGTGCTCCAGTAAATGTTACTGCACCACCAGGTGTTATACCCATTCCTCCTGTTGCTGTAAGATTAATATTAGAAACACTGTTACTAATAGTGTTACCATTAATATTAATACTATCTACCTGCAGATTTACAAGTGTGCCTACTCTTGTTAATTCGTCAGCATACAAAATATTTGATAGACTTGTATTTGTTAATTTTGTTTGTCCGCCGATCTTAATAGATTTAGTAGTATCAGATAGATCTATATTCTTGTTAAAAGTCCAGGAATCAGTTGAATTTAGCCATTTGATTTCTTTGTTAGAGTCTGTTGATAATAATGTAACACCACCTCCGTCTGCACCTACATCATCACCGCCTGTGCTATCTGACTGATAGCCTAATTCTATATTTTTATCTTCTACTCTTAGTGTAACTGTATCAAGTGTAGTTTGCGTACCTTGTACAATTAAGTTTCCTGTAGCTCTTATATCACCTTCAACATCTAATGTGTACTGTGGCAGTCTGTTTGTTGTAAATATTCCAACTCTTGCTGTACTTGCGTCTACATACAAAGCGTCAACAATCAATGAGTTAAATTGGTTAGAACGTACACGCAAACTTAAATCATGATCTAAAAGTTGATTTTCTATATAAAATCTGTCACCAATAACTTTTTGAACATTGTTTTGCGAAAGCCCTATTGTTAAGCCACCTGAATTTTGAATTGTTAAAGCACCTGTTGTTACATCATTAGCATTTGATGCTAAAAATTGTTCAGCAGTTCTTGCAACACCTGCAGAGTCTGTAAGTGCTAATGAACTATTTGCAACCCCGTGCCACTTAAACGTTGAGTTGTTAATAATATTAACACCTTCATATATTATACCATTTGGATTAGTGCTTGCATCAACTAAACCTAAAACTCGTTGAGAATATGTAGGTGTAAATTCTAGTGAACTTAAAACTGCAGAAAGAGTGCCACCTATATATAGATATGCTACTGTTCTTGATCTACTTTGATTATCAAGAATTGTTCCTATTTCAAAGCCGCTTTTCTTTTGTGCTGTTGTATATTGTGGACCTACTAAAGTAGTGTCAGTACCATCAAATGCGTACAATTGATTATTTAAATTATCAATCCATAAATCGCCTGCAACCATAGTAGGTTGTGTGTTTTGCACAAATGGGCCACCGCTTGCTTTCCATTGTGTGCCTGTATAAACTTTAAGTCTAGCATTACTCGTGTCCCACCATAGCTGTCCTGTTAGGGGATTACTTGGCGCTGAAGTGTTAGAAAAATTTTCTAACAACTTTATAAAATTTTCATTAAACGCTTCGCCATACCCTGTGTAGTTTTTTCCAACTAAAGTTAAATTTGTGCTAGCTTGATCAATCTGCCCGTCAATTAACGAAGTAAGTAATGTACCATCTGTTTTATTTAATTGATAGCTCATGTTGTTACTCCAGTATATATAATATAGTTTACAGCCAAGTAAGGATCTATTGTATCCATTGCTGTTCCTAATGAAGATGTAGTTTTAATACCTCCACTTGACGCAAGACCTTGTGTACCTTGTGTTCCAGAAGTAATTGAAAGTTGAATGGCTCCTGAATCTGCAGGAGTACCTGTTCCTACTCTTGTTGCATAGTACTGAGTACCGCTATCACCTTCCATATCATGTTCGTGTTCTGGTAAATTATTAAGCTGAATTGTTGTATTTTGAGCACCGCCTGTTCCGCCTATTGTATCTGCTGTAGCATCTGTAACCCTATTGGCAGTGTTTCCGCCCATATTATCCATACCTAATGCAAATCTACCTCTTAAATCAGGTAGTGCAAAAAAGTTAACTCCTGCATCTGAAATAAGCGAAGCATCTTTAAAATTAAATCCTATAGCTAACCATAAATCGTTGTAATCTGATTTTCTAACTTCTGTGCCATCACAAAATAACCATCCTGCAGGTGCAGTAGTTCCACCATATATAACCATTGATCCAACTGGAGTAATAGGCACTGATTTAAGGAAATTACTTTTAGTAATTCTAAACACACCTGTTGTACCTGTTGGTCTATTCAGTAATAATTCATCTGAGTTCTCAGCGGCATATGTAACAGTTTTATTACTAATAAAGGTATTAGCAATTGACATATTAAATGTTTTTGTACTGCCGCCAGTTTGTCCATCAAATTCAAAACTAGCCGCATCAACATCACCAGTAACTGCAAAAGTTGTTGCACTAGCTAACTTATCTGCAGAGCCTGCCCTGCCGCTAACTGTACCGCTAACATTTCCTTGTAAATTACCAAAAAATGTATTTGCATATATGCTGTCATATTTGTTAATTAATGTTCCAATATTCCTACTAGATCCAGTGTCAGGTGCAATATTACCTGTTTGTAGTATTCCTCCTACATCAACGTTACCACCTATATAAGCATTTAATGCTACGCCTATACCACCTGCTGTAATTAATGATCCTGTGCTAATACTACTGCTATCTGTTGTACTAGTAAGCTGTAAATAACCTGAACCAGCAACTCCTGCTTTTGGTGTAAGTTTAATATTACCTGCAACATCAAGATCTTGCTCAGGAGCACTATTGTTGATTCCTACTTTTCCTGATGCGTCAATACGCATAATTGTAGGTGTAGAAGTGCCGCTTCTTAATCTAAAATCAATATTAGATCCGCTAGTGTTGTGTTGGATAACTCCCTGCTCACCGTCAACACCTAGGCTTAATTGTCCTCCTGTACCAATTACAACACCATCATTATTTTTTACTTTTAAATCAAAATTTGATGTTGAGCTAACGTCTGTTCTTACAAAATTCGCCGCTGGTACTGTTGTATTTCCAATTACTAATGCATCTGCTTTTTCAGCTGTTCCATAATATTTTAATGTTTCTGTGCCGACTAATGCTACAGAACTAATATTAATACCTGCTTTAATTCCTGTTGTAAATCCTGCAATAGCTGTTTTAGGTGTAAAAGCTCTATCACTTATAATAAATGCAGTTTTGTCTTGTACCTTAATAGACAATACTGTATAACTTAAATTGTCAGTTCCTGCTAAAACTTCCGACTTTGTACCAGTTAATAATCCATCTGTAAATTCTGGTCCAACTAAAACCCAAGTAGATCCTGTAAACAAATATAATTGTTGCGAGCCTGTGTTTACCCATAAATCGCCTGCACTGCTATTTGCCACTGCTGGTTCTGAGCTTGCTTTTTTCAACCCTGCGGCCGCTTGCCAAATTGTTCCATCATAAATTTTTAGTTGGTCGACACCTGTTGTAGTATCATACCATAATTGACCTTCTACAGGTCTCTCTGGTGCAGAACTATTTGCAAAATTTTCTAATAAATGTAAAAAGTTTTCACTGATTGCTTGGCCATATGCTGTTGTAAATCTACCAGGTAGACTAATAGTAGTTTCAGAGTTTATAGTATTGTCTTCAACAGTAATTGTTCCTTTATTTACGGAGTCAGTGTAATTAATTGCATATGCCATAATCTTTTCCTTAACCCGCTAAACTCTGTACACGAACAGTATAATCTATCTGTATCAATCTGTTCAATGATTTTTGTACAGGATGAAAAATTACATGAGTAATTAAGCGTCCTGTACCGCTTGCACTATAACTTCTTAATCCAAGTTCATCAAATACGTAAGCATTTTCTGGATCAGTAGCATTATCAAATGCTTGTTGTCCACTCGGTTCACCGTAATCAAGCAAACATGAAACAAGTATATCTGTGTAGTTTGTTCCGCTTACATGTCTTGTTTCTGTTTTATTTCTTGCAGTGTCAGTATTGTTAACACTTTTTTCGTCTACTACTTTTGTATACGTTTGATTATACAATGTAGCGTTTGTACCTGTACTGTTAGGTGTAAGATATGTAATAATACCAGTTGGATCGACTGAAGTTCCGCCGTTGCCGAAGCTCATTTCATATATAAATCCTGCACCTTCATTAGCAAGGCTTTCTGCTAATGCAATACTCATATTTTCATAATGAATTGCATTACGCTTATCTACGTAAACTTCTTGCGATTTAGGATCAAATATCTTGATATGACCCTGTACTAGTACTCCGTTTTTATCTTGCATATTTTCGCTCATTGTATTTCCTATACTGTATTTATTCTGGTAGCGCCGAAGTTCCTGCTCGTAAGAATCGTGCTATAGAATTTTCAGCTTCTCCTAGTGTTTCTCCTGTATTTGTCCATGTTTGACCAGTCTTTTTAATCACTGTTACCTTAGTATTCAATGCAGGAATAGCACTTAAAGTTAAAACTTGTCCGTTTAGAGTAAACTCTTCTGGTAATGTCGTATCACCATCTGGACTATCTAATGCTACTGCTGGATCAAAAGATTGTAAAGTTGTTTTTCTTAGTCTTGAACCTGCAGAAAATACTTCAATTTCATCTGCAGATGTAACATCAAATCCTAAAGTAAATGCAGTAGTAGCACCATCTCCATTAAAGCTCTGTGACTGTGTCATATCTTTATATGGTATAGTCTTACTTATGTTCTGATCAAATACTTTTTGACCTGCTGGGTAAACTGATTTTACACCTGTACCAAGTGTACCTCTCCTTAATTGCTTTAATGTATTGCCTTCTTTTACAAAATATTCTATTCTTTCTCCATTTATAAAAAGTACTCCTGGAATATTCTGTCCTTTGCTAGGTACTGATAAGTTAGTCCCGTCTACAACTTCTATTCTTAAATCTGTGCTATTCAGTGGAACACTAAGAGTAGTAGCTTCTTTATCTAAACGCTTAAAGTGTGTTCTGTTTAACATATCTTTAAATTGTCTATATGCAAATTTTTCTGTACTTACTTTTTCGCTAAAGTGCAATACATCAATTACATCATTTGCTTCTGGTGTTCTTACTAACCTAACCTTCATTTGGTCATCTCTAAGATAATAATCAACACTAGGCGTAAGCAATTCACTGTTTACACTTACCCATACATATTCAGCATCTACTGCTTTACTTCTAAGTGTAATTTCTCCTACTGTTAATCTGTTATATGTTGTATTTTGTACATCAGTTGATAATAACAAAGTCCTTTTAACAACGTCATAGTTGATTCTTTCTAGGCCAAGTAAATCATGATTTGAAAATTGGAAAACTTCAATAATTGTATCTTGAGCTGGAGTACTATCAAGCGTGATTACATTTCCTGTTATCCTGTATTCGCCATCTGTAATTGCAAAAAGTTCTACAGTAGAGCCAGGTTTACCTACTTCATCAGCCAACACAACTTGGCTATTAGCAATATCAAATCTCCACTCATTTGGAGTAAACTTTTCTACTCCATCAACAAATACTTTAATATCAGATGCCGCATTTGATCCTATTGGCTGTTGGAAAGATTCAATTTTATATTCTCTCGTATTATCTGAATCTATAGTATACTGTATATTATAACCAGGATTTAAAATTTTATTTGCAACTTTTACAATTATGTTATGCTCATTTGGTTTTGCATAAAATGGAGTAGTAGCAAGAGAAAATGATTTAGTTGTACCATCTGCTTGGAATTGGTCTTTGCTTACTTGACTGTAATTTATTTTTGTGCTATCACTGAATACTGTGTAATGTATTTTGTAGTTAGATGCTTCTAAAGGAGTACTAAATCTAATACCAACCTTTGCTGGTCCTGGAACACTATCTTCTGCACTATTAAATACAACCACATCATTATATGCCACACCATTGACACTTACAAAAACACTAACTCCTTCTTCCCAGTCAACTGTTGTAAGGTAATCTGATTGGCCAGCTACTGATTGTCCTGTGCCGAAATCTAAAACTTTTTGTGTACCTTGTGCCATTGCAATTATGTTTAACTCTGCACCAGGAGTTGGATTATTTAAAGTTATTGTATTCAAATTCCAATCAATTGTGTAATTGCTAGTAGGTTGAATTACGTTAGCAACTTTCACTATTACAGCAGGAGCAGTTCTTGGAATTACACCTAAATCATAAATGGTTTGATTAGTCATTGTATAGCTTTGACTGTGTATTCTTCCTTGTCCTGCACTATCTCTTGTAAACACTTTTATGTCTAAAGTATCTAGTACTTGTCCTGGAACAAGCTCTTCAGGACCGCCACTTGTTGTAGGTGTTACAAAGTCATCACCATCGATAATAATATCTTCTGCTTTTAAACCTGTTGCTGTTTTATATGCCAAGTCACCTCCAGACAATGCTGTATCATAACTTTCTGCATCAGGCAATGTGCTTCCATCACTAGTAGTTTTTCTTATTATTAAAACATCACTAGGTGCTAACCTAATACCCATAGTTTCTAAATCTAATGTATCTGTAACTCCATCGCCTATAATCGAATTTGTAATTGCACTAGGGTTTTTATTTAGGGTGCTATTATCATAATTTGGATCATCAATACGTACACCGTTCAAGTAAAAATTATACATAATGCCATTTGCCATTGGTTTTGTCAACTGTACAGCATTTGTAGAACCATCACTATAAAAAACTTCATCTTCAAATGTATTATCAAATGTGTCCCAACTATCTGTATACCAGCCTGCACTATCCCAACCAGCTGGTTTATCAAATTCAAAACTACGAACTTGAACTCCGCCATAATCTATACCTGTCATTAGTTGTGATAGTTCTTTACCATACATTTCTTTTGTTGGATTGTATGCGAAGTTTATTCTATCTTCAGCTGTAAGCAAGCTTAAAGGCCTATAATAACTTATTTTTATAACATCATTATTTTTTGGTGGAGTTGTAAATGTAATTCTACCTTGCTCTCGTGTATAACCTGCCGTATCATTTTCAATATTAGTAAAAGTATAAGCACTTCTTAACTGTTCAACTAAATTATTTGCATCTTTGCCTACAAAAACCTTAACTTTTGAAGCTGAAAGGTCCATTGGCCATTCTAAATTGTAGGTTAATTGAGAACCTGTGCCTGCAAATGTGCTTTCTTGTAATAATGTAGTATAGTATGTTTTACCTGAAATTCTATCAAATTTAGTTACAATAGTAGGAGCTCTTACAACACCATTACCAAGAATTGCTGTAGCAGTAGCTTTTACACTACCTTCACTTTGCGGCCCTTCTATAGTAACAATAGGTTGCTTAATATATCCTGAGCCAGGGTTTGTTACTTCTATTTTAGTAATTTTACCATAACCTAAATATGCTTTTGCAGTAGCACCAGATCCTTCTGTGTTTGTAATTTTTACAGTAGGTGTATATGTATATCCGCTACCTGGATTACTAATTTTAATTTCTTTTACTTGATATGAATTATTATCAGCCCAATGTTTTCTAGGATATATACTTGCACTGTTTGGTGAAGAAACTACTACACCATCAATAACTTGTGCCTTACTAGCTTCTATAGCTTTTGTTAAATTATTATATTCTGGCGGTAAATCAAAATCACTAATTGTTGTATTAGTTTCTTGTACTGTAGAATAATTACTTACAAATTCCCTAACATTCGTGCTATATGGTTTCACTTCATTAATGTAAGCTTCGTAATTTGCTAAATTATCATTATTAAATGTTAGATCTTGGTATAAAGGTCCAAGATTGTGTTTAGCTTTAACAAAACTTGTTTTAAATAACCAATCAGCACCTTTTTGCTCAGCTAATACATATCTTAATGAAGCAAAAAATAATTCATTATATTCAACTGCAAGAGTACCTATAAAAATTTTGTCTTTTATTGCATTAAGTATTATTCTTAATTCTTTTGCAGGCGTATTATCGTAGAAATAGCTATCAAAACTTCTATTGTCAAAACCTACAGTGTTTTTTGTATAATCATATAATCTATCATTAAATTCAATTGTTCCGTTTTGTCTACCAATTGTTTTATAATTTACTGTATAATCTTCTGTATCTTCATCTGCAATTTTTTCTAATAGTAGCCATCCGCCAGATCCTACACTATTAATCTTTACAACATCACCTATGCTATTATCAAGACTTGTAAGTAAGTAAGAACCTGCAATTATATCATCTATTTCTGTAAATTGATTGTAGCCATCTGCATACCAATCAATTTGACTCCAAAACTGTGTTACGTCATAGTCTTGTATGCTTCTTCTAAACCATACACTATCAGTTTCGTTCCAAGAATACAATGCCCATTTATTAAACACTGTATTATCAGCTTCAACTAATACGCTGTATCTCCTTACACTAATGTAAGTATTTTCATCATAACCTGTTCCTTGATTTTCTACAGTTGCAGAAGTAATTTTTCCTAAAGTATCTATAGTTAATTTTACTTCAGCATCTTTTCCTGCGCCGGTAATTTTAAGTCTTGGAGCAACTTTATATCCTCTACCTGCATCATCAATTGTTACTCTAACAATTTTACCATTTAGGACTACAGGAGTAAGCTTTGCAGGAGTTACTTTACTTGTACTAATAAAATTTATTTCGCTATAGGTACTTACTTTATGATCATATTCGCCACTTAATAAAGTAGGCAAAGGTTCTTTCATAGATAATGAACTTAGATCATATTCGTCAGCTAATAGGTTTTGTTTACATACAAGATTTACACGTTCAATAAATTGTTTTAGTGCTTCAAATCTGTTAACAAACATTCCTTGTCTTGGTCTGTTTTGAATTCCGTATCTACTTTTTACTGGTACATCAGTGTTAGGGACTTTACGCTCCTTATCATCAAATCCTATCAAACTATCAAACCATTTTAATTGTATATCAGGATTTGGCACACTAGTAGATAAGCCTTTACTTAAAATTTGATATTGACTATGTGTATTTTGTTTTTGTTTTTGTAAATTATCATTTGTATATTTTATGTTTAAAACAATATCGTCATTATTAACAATGTCATTACAATTTGTTAATAGGAACTTATTTTTAGATAGCAAACTAAGATATCTATATTTTTGATCTTTTGGATTTCCTATAAGTGCGGCAATGTTTCTAATACTTAATAAACGTTTTGTGTTTGCAGGTATTGTTTTTTTGTTTTCTACCCAGAAGTAATATAGACTATTAAAAGTTTTACTTACACTATCATATACTAATCTTGTTGTATATTTTGTATTACCAAACAAACTTATTCCGCTAATACCTTGTGCTAACCCTTCATCTGTATCAGCAATAGAATCCCAAGTAGATGGTAGTAATTTACTTTCTACCCATTCATAAACATTAATTGTTGAGCCTTCTAATTGTGTGTTCCAAACGTTTCTTTGGAAATTAGTACTACCTTGATAAGGATGAGCAAATCTTGCTCCTGCAATATTCCACCATACTTTACCTATATACTTTTCAGCCCAGTGCCTATTAGGATCAACATTATCATCTGCCAATTGTCCTGTATTGTAGAAAGCAGGATCATATTTTGTTTTGAAATCAATTTCTTGTTCTGCAATACCTGCTATTTTTCCTTGCACAGGATCTATGAAATCAAGATATGTAACAATTTGATTTTCTCTTTTATTATATAAAAATGCTCCTCTAATTTTATCTACATCAACAGGAGTAACACTGCTTCTTATTTGTTTCCAAGCATTATTTCCTGGCAGTTTTCTAAAATCAACTACAGCACCTCTTTTATTATTATCAAATTGTTGAGGTAAACCTACATACAAATGATTTCCTTGTGCTAGAAGATTTTCTCCGAACGTTGTTTGTATTAATGGAAACGTAATAACTTCTGATTGTGTTACTTTGTTTTCTAGTGTTTCGTACAGATATATAACACCTTTGTCAATTTTTATATTTTTAAATGTGGTAAATTTATTGTCAAAAGTAGTAGGTGTTTGTTTCCTATCAGAGGTTACATCTAACTGATATGAATCTGTTTGTGTTTTTGTATATGTATCAAATTCTGTAGGAATTTTTTGATCCCCATTAAGACTTGATATAGCCAAGTATTCTGATCCCCATTCAACACTATGACCAAACTTTTCTGATTCTTCGTCTTGTGGTGGAAGTAAAATTTGATTAGGTGTACATTCTCCTACATCAACATTTACTGTTTTCAAAGCCGAAGGATAAGAACTTGCTACTTTAAGAAATGCAGATTTTACTGTGCCATCTATCCAAGAATGACTGTTAACCGTATGATTATCTTGATCAGCCGCATATCTTTGCCATTCTAATGCGTCCCAAACATTTATATCATCTGCTTGTTGATCTACACTATCTGCAATATTTCCACTTAAATTAGCATCAGCATAAATTCTTCCATCTGTATGTTGCGTTTTTAAGAAAGGTACTAGTGGATGAGTAAAGTTATTTGAAGACATTTCTAAAACTGCTGTAGCAAACTGTGTCCAGTCTATCTGCGTTGACGTAGTAATTGGGGTACCGAATGTTCCGCTAGTATCTGCACTATAAATGTTTACAACGCCTTGATTAATTCTTGTAGTATCTTCCAAAGGAGCACTAACAGCAATCTTTGTTCCTTCAGGATTCATACTTACTTTATCAGCAAAGCCGTCAACTGCTGATTTTTCAGTGATCATTTGAGAAAACTGAAACTTATCATCTACTTCTCTGTATATTACTACTGCAATATCTCTGGTACTATCTGTAGCAACTTGTGTGCTTGTGGTAACAAGCACATCTCCATCTTTGCTTAGATCGAAATCTTTACTAAATTGTTGTATATCCTGTATAGGATCAAATATGTTTTCGTCTGTATAAAAAGTTTTACTCGTTCTATTTGGTAACATTCCAATATAGTCTATATTAGTTGTTAGCAAATCCCAGCTAGTTGGTGCCCAACTAGCGCCTACCGCAATATTAGTTTTTGCTTTGTAAAGTTGATTATTGTATTCTACTATAGTGCCTTTTTCATATCTGTAAGTATTGTCCCATACACCTCTATAATTTCTGTCTTTTCCGTGCTTCCAACTTATATTTTCCCAATACACAGGATCAGAAACAAAATTTGTGCTAGCCGCGGCTCTTATACAAAGGTAAAATAAATCATTATTTTTTACAATATCGCCAACACTGTATGCGGCTATCTGATAATTGCCTCTAAAATTATTGACTTGTTCTGGCTTAACACCATGCCTATAAAATTCGATACTACCTGGATCTTCTCTTGTACCTAAACCTTCGCTTGAAACTGCAAGTGTATAATAATTTCCTTTTTGTACTAGTTTGACTTTTTTGCCGAATTTTCTATTTTCTTTTCTATGTTCAGAAACAAACACATACTGTCGTCTATAATTTCCTCCTTCAGTTCTTCTATATATTGCTACCGCACCTTCTGTGTTAGGACCTGCTACTCCAGTAGCTTCTGCTTGTATATGAAATACTTGTGTGTAATCTTTGTTCAGACTATATGGAGGATTTTCTGTCCTAGAAATACCCTGTTCTGTATTTTCGTTAAAGAACCAATATTCCTCATCAACAATTTCTGGATTAGTAACAACATTGAATTGTGAACTATTTTCAAATACTATTAATTTACCTACAGTAGCAGTCCCAACTGCAATATCATTGTCTACGTCAGCTACTGTGCCCATAACACGATTTACGTCAGCAATTCCTCTTACTGCTGTATTTGCATTACGTTGTATAGAATACTTGCCTATGTTTGTTAACTGGCTCCAATCGCCGCTTAATGCTTTTACATAAACTCTTACGCTGTTAAAGTTTCTTCTATAAAATACAACTTCCGCTGTGCTTGTAGTTTGAGTTGTAATTGCCAACCCGCCTTGTCCGTCGTTTGGAATTTGTACATCACTGATTATATCTCCTATTACAGGTTCGAATACATTTCCGTTAAAATCAAATTCATCAAAAGTAAAATCTATATATCCGTCCCAAAGATCTACAATAGTTTGTTTTTTATTTAAAATAGCTAGACTAAATCCAGCCGAAGTAACATCCACTGTTCTGTTTTCTAGATCATATATTCTAAATTCAGTTTCATCTCCTGCACTTAAAGTGTCAGTATAAGATTTTTCACCTCTTACTACCCATTTGTTGCTTAGTTGATCTGCTTCGACGCCGCCTGGATCACCTCTGTAAGATAAATGTGTAATATAGCTGGCTCTATTTTTATTCTTAACATATGATCCAATCGAACCTACAGCCTGTTGAATATTTGAATATGTATTAAATGCTCTTGATGATGAAGCTAATCTAACATCTGCATATACTAATCCTCTACCTGTGTCATAGTATGTTGCATTATTAGAATAACTAAATCCAGTATTAATATACCAAAATCCATCTACAGCTGAACTTGTGTTGTAAGTTGATGTTTCAGAATAAAAACCAACAAATATTGTTTCGTCAATAAACAATTCATCTGTAACATTGAATATACCATTAGTGTCTTTAATATAAATTACTGCACTATCAGCTTTTGTTCCTACGTATGCGACTGTAGCACTACCAGTGTTTGTTGTAACTGTTTGACCTACAGTAGGTAGTGTAACAAATGTTGATACAAACAACACATGATCAACTTTATGGACAATCGTATGCTGGCCTGTTAGAAAACTAAAATTAATTTGAGGGATTGCACCGTTGAACGGCAAATAATTATCTAATGTAGGATAAGCAAAACTTCGCTGATTCCAATATAAACTAATAGTATCTCCTGCAGAAGTGCCTAAATACATGTCTTTTGGTGCTCTAACTAGTAAATGATCTACTGTATTATTAGCTAAACCAGGATCACCTGCTACTAGTAGCTGTAAAGTTGTAGAGTCTGCATCAGCAGAAGCAGCCAAGTTAACATATGTATCAAATGTAGTAAATGCTTGCGAAGAAATTTCTGGAAGTATTTCTCTGTTTGCTTTCCATAAACTTTCTCTATACTTTACAATATCAGCTTTAGTGTAAGTTTGTGTTTTGTCAAAGTCACCTTTAAATTTTGTTTTGATTCCAGTTGCGTTTGGCATACCTACTGCTAAGTATTCGCCGTCTGGGCTTACTGATATACTTTCACCAAATCTTGAAGTGCTTGCAGTATTAAGTAAATCATCATTAGCATCTAATTGAATTACATTATCATAAACTAAATTATTCTTTTCGTTTGTTCTTTTATAATGCGTAATTTTTCCTGAACCGTCTCCTGGTGCAGAAACAAAAACATCATTGTTATTTTCTGTAACAGTGCCACCTTTACTAAAATCATGTGCGGTGCTATCAAAATCTGATGTATTATAAATTGTTTGGTTTTCTGAAAATGCTGGATTATTCTCAAGTACGGCCCAATCACCATTATAATTATCTATCCATACTTTTTGCTTTTCATACATGTCATAACGACTTACATTAAGTTCGTCAATAGTTGCTCTACGCACTTCTCTAAATTTAACAACTTGAAATGATTCGCCTTCAAAGTCTTCTGTTTCAACATTTATATCTGCTTTAATTGTTACTTTAGTTAAATCTATTCCATCTTTTTCTATTGCATACATGCCATCAAGATTATATGCAGTCGCGCCACGTACACCAATAATATCATTTACAGTGATAAGTGCTTTAATTCCATCATATGGAATATCTGCCCATGTGTCAAGTTGTAAGTCAATTAAACGCATACCATCGTTCGAAATAGTATCTGTTCTTACTGTTGCTGATACTACATTGACGTTCGCAGGAATCACTTGATACACACTCCAAGTATTTTTCCCTGTTTCAACAACCCATATATAATCGCCTAGGTTTACTGCATTTACATCACCTAATGCAAGTTCTGGAATTGATCCTGCAACAAATGCTACATCTTCTTCAGATACATATCCACCTGTCTTTATATATTCGTCTGCTGATGATATTACTTTTGTAGGGAACGGTTCATGATTATAATTCTCAGGTTTATCAAAAACTTCATTAGGTAATATTCTATAAACTTTTTCGTAATTAGTTGTAGGTAATGTATTAAGCAACTCAAACGCTTGAGGTGTTTCTGTCATTAAATCTTCTTTGAGACTAAATTCAACCTGTTTAGTATTGTCTGTTGCACCAAACCTTCCTGTTTGAATTGCCCACTCTTCATAAAAATCTAAAGCAGACTCTTGTCCTGTACCTAAAGATTCAAATAATTTTGTAAGAGCATTCATAGTACCCTTTTCACCAATGAATCCTCTATAAAATTTAAATTGACTTACATCGTCATTAATAATATTTGCTAGATATTGTCTTTTTTGATAACCTATTAGATGCTGTGCTAATCTCTGTTGCTCACTGTCAAAACCTGCACTGTCTAAATCATAGAAATCAGTAAACTGATTAGCTTTGTAATCCATGTTTGCTGTTAGCTCTGGTTCAGGCTTATTTGATAATTGTAACCAACTACTTGCATTAAAATTTTTGGAACCAGGAATGTTATTTTTTGCTGTGTAATAGAATTGCTTATATTTGACTAATTCTCCAATTTTGTAATCTTTCCACTGAGACCAATCTACTATTTTCGCTTCATCATATAAAAATCCAGGTAGATTTAATCCTCCATCCCAATCAGCTGTTCTATATCCACTTACCTTGATACGTTCTTGTCTGTATCCGGATTTTGGTTCGTAAATTACATCACTAAATGCTGTTTTATTTTCTAATAGAATTACGTGTTCTTTTTGTACTAAAGGTAATGCTACATGATATATGCCTTCATCAGAATCTGCTACAGCTAACCCAAAACTATTACCTTCTCTTACTACTCCATTTAATTCTGCAGATAATGGTTGTCCATCAGCTTTAAATATGCTATATTCATAGAATGTGTCATAAAGGTTATCAACTACAACATTAGGTCTACTAAATTCTATTTTAGGTGCTCCAGGACTTAATGTTATAACTGTGCCTGCCGCCCATCCTTGTGTAGTAAAGAACATAAATTCTCTTGCAGTATTTTCCCAGTTTTCAACTTTCTCATTGAAAGAGTCAACTTCATTAAAACTAAATCCTAACACTTTTTGTCTAGCATTATAACCTAGCATTAAATCTACAACTTCTTGTGTAGTTGATAATCTTGTACCATACTGTAATTTAAAGACTTCTGTTTCGTCAAAATCTTTAAAGAAGTGTGCTGTCCTGCCTCCTGTTATAGGTAATTCATCTAATTTTGCTACAGTATCATCTGCTGTAAATGTGTCGCCACTTGTAAATTGTCTTGCCGCCCTATAAAACTCATTTTTAAATTGTATTACTTGACCTCTTTCATAAAATGTATTTGCAGACCATTCACTCGAAGCTTCAGATATTCCTCCAACAGTGACAGTTATTTTTGATGATCCTTGTTTAGGTTTATAATATTCAAACTCTGGCGAAGTATTACTGTATCCTCTAATAATATATCCTGATCCAGCTTTTTCCACAGACATACCACTATATGTCACCATCTCTAAAGGACTACTTGTGTTGTTAAAGACTTTGAAACTTTCTTGCGGAACAAATATTCCATCTCTATCTGCTTGCTTGGTGGGAGACCTGCTATCAAGTATTAAATTAAACTTGCTTGTGTCGGTAAATCCTCCAACTTTAAAGCCTAATTGATTTCGCAAGTTTGCAAGATTATTTTTATAATCAGTATACACTGAAAGTACATCACTTGCTACCAAGTTATATATGTAATTTACTAATCCACAGGTTAGTACCCTAGTATCATCTTTGTAAGTATTTGGTAACTTTGCAGTAGAAAGCTGTATAGGTTTGTTTGTATCATTTTGTATCCATTGTTTGACTAAATTTTTCTTTGTCCTAGATACATCAAAACCTAATCCCATTACTTTAGCTGGTTTGTTTAGCAAATATGCTAATAGTATTGCAAACGGAAATTCACTGCTTCTTCTCCAGGCAGTTTCTACTGGTGCATGGTCGCCAAACTTCCAACCATTAGTAGCTTGACGTCTTAAAAAAGCCCTAGCAAAATTACTATCTCTTGGTGATCTTAATTTTCCTTGGCCGTCTACAGGTATATGATTTGTTAATCCAGGCCTAGCATATTTGCCGTTAACTACTTCTGCAACTCCAGGCTCCTTTATTCTTCCCTCTTCTAAGTCTTTCCATAGGACAAGATTATCTCCTGAATATGGTGCAGGACCATAGGTTGCTTCCCACCAGGTTGGTTTCATTGTAAAACCTAACATTTCCCAAGGTGTTGCATTTGGACGATCTGTACCATACGCATGCATGTAGGCACCTCTCCAGAAACCTGGATGATCATTACCAAGAGGTGTGCTAGCACTTGCGTAGTTAAATGTGAAACTATTGTTAGGATCGTAAAAATCATGTTCTGTATATTCTTTGCTACCAATTAATCTTAGCCATTGTTGGAAGTCTGCAGCCAATGTGTTATCAACTTCAGATTTAGAAAATTCAGATGTTCTATATTCGCCGCCAATAAAGTCCTGTATATCAAGTAAAGCTTTAGAATAATCAACTTTTATGTTATTAAAAATACGTCTTTCTAATTCTAGTATTAATTCATCTCTAAAATCTTTGTACGCTTTTATATAACTTCCGTCATGACCGCGTATCATTGCAACACCTACAGGATATTCATCGTACAAATCGGAATCTTGTACAGCATGATTTACTTCTGTAGAAGGCATATAGAAAATTTGTGATAATCCTTCAAACACATGTTTGTGTGCAGAACCTGTATCTGCACTTGAATCTGAATCTGCGGCTATAGCGGCTTCTTCAGAAGTATACAAAGGATAAAACCAACCTACTTTTCCTTTATGTGTTTTTGTAGTTTGTTCTTCTCTGCCGTAAACTTTAAAAGGACCAGTGTTAGTTGTAGATGACTGAATATATGAATCATCTATTGTTAATTCTGGATAGTACTTAGGATACAATCCTAATTTACTAGGAGTAGGTGCTATAAAACTGCCATCAGTTGATTCATACTCATAAATTTCAATTATATCATCTTCAACTTTACTAGCTGTGATAACAGCATAACCGTCTGAATTAAATGTATAATCTAATCCATACTCTAATTGTATTCCATTTAGATATATGTTAATACTTTTTGCACTTAAATCGGTTAAATTAAAAGGTGAAGTAATTGGGTATGTTGTTGTTCTTGCATCTACAACTGTATACTTAATTACATTAGCATCACCGTATCCTAACATATCCGAAAAGTAAAAAGGTTCTGATTTTATTTTTTCTTTGTTTATTTCATTTAAAATTTTATCAACATGCTGTTTTATAGGACCGTCATATCCTAAACTATTTGCAGTTTCTAAAAACTTTCTTTTGAATCTACTATATTCATTTTTTGAATACCTCAAAGCTTTTACAATGTTAAACTCTTTATTTGTTATATGATAAAGAGGTATGTTAATAGGACCACTATGCTTTACAAATCTTTTACCAAATTGATCAGTTTCTCCTACATCTCGTAAATTACTTCTTCCAGGATATTCTCCGCTAAATCCTTGTATATCTTCAATCATGGTATCAACATGATCAATTACTTCGCCAAGGGTAAATTCTGTAATATCCTCATTGAGAGGATTTCTTTCTAAGTTGTGTGGAAATTCATAATGACCATTAACTTTTGCTGATGAGCTATGTGTTTTAATTTTTATGACTTGTCCGGATTTTAAATCATTATAAAAACGTACATGTGCAAACCCATTAGCTCTGTCAATCTCATAATCTTGATTTATTATCTTTAATTTATTGTCCAAATATACATGTACAATTAGATCATTAAGATCGCCTGCTTTTTTATATGCATCAATTTCGAAATTATTATTTTTAATATCTGTAGATGTGTATTGTTTTAGCACCATTTGTCTTGTGCTAGTTGCAATACTGCTAAACCCATTTACGTAATCAAATTCTGTAAGGCTTTTGTATTTTTTTAAGTATCCTGTAGAAATTGCTTGCGTAAATAAATCTGTATCAGTTTGATATGTAAATGTATCGTTTAACAAATTAAAGTTAAAAACAATATCACCAGAATTATTAATTGACTTGTAAGATAACGGAAAGCCTAACTCTGTATCGTTAGTGCCAATTCCTTGCTTGTATGAAAATATTTTGGTTCCTGTAAATGTTGTAGAACCATAATAAGTTGTATCACTAAAACTATTTGTGTTAGCATCAAATACCTCAAATAATGGATGCTGGTTAGTAATAGTTTTTTGCTGAGATTGAACCCACAATGTTCCGTTGTAATGAAAGCTTGTACCTGCATACTTAGAACCTTGTGTAACAAGCACTGTTTCTAAGTCAATAGGATCTGTGTCACTTACTGTTTTAAGGTTTATCTGTCTTACATTATTAATAGTAACAAATTTAACTTCATATATTCTTCCAGACACTAAAATATCTGTATCTGCTGTAAACAATACACGCATGCCATCAGACAAATCTACACCATCAACATTGTAACCAGTTGATCCTTCTATAGTACTAAAAACGTCTTTGGTAAAGACATCTACTAAATCAACATCATTCTTTGCTGACACACCAAAGTTGTTTAATTTAAGTCCTGCTTCATATTCAATAATAGGACGTTTAGCTCTAGTGCTTTCGTCGAGTGTTGTAGGTAAGCTATTATATGATTCACTAGCTAAAATTACATCTTTATGATACCAGCAATTATACCTACTCCATGCATTTCTATCTGGACTTGCCCTATTTACTGTGATATAATCTTTTGTAGCGGCAAATGCTTTAGCATCAGCAAACGGTAATTCATCAAATTTATCAGTATCAAAAGGAACAAGCTTATTTGTAGAATATGCCGCAGGAATAATTAAGTCTTTACTATTAATTAATTTTATTTGTGATCCTACACCTTCAACATACCATTGTCCTGTAGCATACTTTGCAGGTGTAACTTCGCCTTGAAACGTAAGTTTCATGCCATTTGATAATTTTACATTATTTGCACTTGAATAAGTTTTTTTGCCTAAAATTTCATCAGCTACATTTATTGCACTATTTTCCGCTATATCGTATATTCTTATAAGACCACTTGTATCAACACTATTTTGACTTACATAATAAAGTCTATCAGGAGCATTTTCTGGTACAGTAAATTCTATCGTGCCTTCTTCTACATATACAACAGAAATTACTTCTCCTTCTTTTCCATATTTTGTAATACCTGTAGGATACAAAGTACTAACATTTTCGTCTGCTTCAAATGTTACAGACCCACTGCTAGGCAATACAACATATTCTCCTTGATCATAATTGTTGCCGTACAATTTTGCATCAAACTGTCCATCGGCCCTAATTCCTTCTGATCCTGCTGTAAGTATTGCACTTCCAGGAGTAAAAGATCTTGTAATAGCAAATGCTATTGGATGCCCAGGAGTGTCTATTTCAAATCTATAAGTTTGCCCTTTATATAATTTAATTGTTGGATTTACTGTTAAACCGTCATTAAAAACATATGAGATATTATCACCTTGATCTGAAGTTGTTACAGTGTAAGTACTTACAACTTCTTTATTTTGTCCTCTTACAGCTACACTTGTAGGACCATTTGGTAACCAATAATACTCTCTAAAGTTTACAAATTTATCCCAATCAATATTAGGATTCCATCCGTAAGAATCTTGATTATTAAGTCTACTATGATTGTCGTTATTCGAACCAAATGCGCCTAATTGATTTACATAGTCATTATAATCTTTATAAAATAAAACATTATCAAAATTATCTTTAATTACAGCGGCAGGTTCTAATTGGTAGTTCTTCCTATCATTAGTAACATCACCAATATAGTTGTCAGTAGGTTGAAATGCTTTTGCAGTTTCCCTACCAATATATCCACTTACTTTTTCTGCTACTCCTGGCTGTACAAGCTGATCAATAGTCCCTTGTAAAAACTTTTTATTTGCTTCCGTACGGAAAAACTTCGGCAAAAAATTAATACCTATATTCTTAACTTTTTCGCCGGGTATAGGAGGAGTTAAATCCTTTTGATTATCATCGTATGACATTAATAGCTATAGCCTCCACCGCCGCCTGAACCTGAACCACCTGAACCATTGCCTCCTGAGCTACCTGAACCGTTGCCTCCTGAACTAGAACTACTTGAGCTAGAACTACTTGAACTTGTTGAACTACTAGATGTAACTAAACCTCCACCTGTGCTAGCTGTAGTAGATGTAGAAGCTGAACTTGTTATTCCTGTTGTAGTAGAAGTTGTAGTCGAGCTTGTGATAACTGTACCACTTGCTTGGATTTCCTTTGCAGTAATTTCAGTTATAGTTTCAACATCAGCAACCGTAGCGGCACTTACAAAAATCTCATCTGGTTCTGATTTTATTTCAAATAAGCTACCAAAGGATTGTGTGCCTTGATTAGGTACAATCAAAACAGAAGCTAACTTAGGTGATAGTTCTGTCATAATATATGCACTAAGTTCTTGGAAGTAAAATGTTTCTCCAAAATCCCAATTTTCTATTGCGAAGAATCTATTTACAGCTTCTATCAAATTTGATTTTAATTCGTTATCGTTTGTAACAACATCTCTATTTTTAACAATTTTAAATTTCACTTGTAAATCCGCCGGTGCTTTTGATCCAAATAATATTTTATATTTTGCAGGATAGTAAATAATTTCATCACTTATACTTTTTATTTTTTCTAAAGAAGCTCCATAACTCCTATACAATTCATCATTACTTTGTGGCATAGGTAGTGTTGCAACTTCTCCTGCGATAAACTTTCTTATATTGTTATCGTAGGTCTTTGTTAGCAAATAAGTATCAATTAGATTACTTGCACTTGGGTCAATTCTATAGCTACTGTCTGCGACATGAACATAATGGAACTTTAAACCGCCTCTGCCAATAAATGCTTTGTAATCTGAATTTAATACTGTATTGTTCAAGGACTTTTGTAACTTTTTAAATACTTTCTCATCATCCAAATAAAATATTTGTCCTTCTGTCCTAGTACTATAAGGAGCAATAGCCGCTTCATTTGCAACAATAGTAATCTCATTTGATGCATTATCAAAATATTTGAAATCTTCTACACCGTCTGATGTTGTATATTTCTTTTGAAATATAGTTTTTTGTAGCGTAGTAACAGTATCAGGAGATACAATCTCATCAAAGATCTCAGGATTGTCTACAGTGCCGTCATCATCTAAATCTATAAACTGTACTTCTATTTTACGTGAATCAACATACCCATCTGGATCTCTATATGCTCCTGAAACTGACCAAGAAAAATCATTTGTAAAAGGACTTGTACTAGCAGGTTTAGTATTAATATTTAAAATGTCAATCTTATCTCTTACTACTTGTCCTGTAGCAGGATTATAAACTTTGTCTATACCGTCAAAATAAAATCTAATTTCGTCTGCACTTTCTATAACATATTTTAAGTTACGATAAGTGATATTATAAGTTTCTCCGTCAGTTTTAAAATATAAAAACCAACTAGAGTCTAAATTTTGCCCTGTAGAATCTCCTGCTTTGCCTGTAGAAAAGTCTAATATTGTATTTAAATTTTCTGTTGTTATAAGTTTCCACTGTCTATCTTCTAAGTCATACCTTAAACCAAAATCCTTATAAGCAAAAGTTTGATCTATAATTTGTACTTTTATAGAATCTACTAAGACACGTGAAAAGTTTGGAATAATTCTATCTAAAATAGCATTAGAAGGAATATTATCATTAAAAACTATAGGACCAGTATCAGTTACGGTATCTATTGTTGTTCCGTCGCCGTCTACTGAAATAACTTTAGCCCATTTATAAGTGCTAGATCCAAAATGGTCTGCTGTACCTGTCATTAGTGTTCCATCTTTCATAAAATGAAAGCCTGTTGGTGCCGTAAATCTACATAATGCTCCTGGCTCTATATACCTTAAACTATTTGCAGTGAATGTGCCTGTCATATAAGGAGAATCTGTACTATCTAAGAATCTTCCTGTAGCTTGATTAGTTGCAAGTGATTGCTGATTCCATTTTGCATTTAAATCAGATACAATAGTTTTTGGAAATTGATCTAAATAAAAGTTTTTAGTATTAGCCGCACCTAGTATAGGTTCTATTGTATTATTAATGATTCCTTCAATATCACTCTGTGTTGTAAAAGTAAACTGTGTTTTTTCTAAAAATATTTCTTTGTATAAAACGCCATCGTCTGCAAATAGACTTGTGTTACTGTATTTTCCAGAACTATCTTTTAAATCAAAATATCTGCTTACTCCGCTACTAATCCTATTAGTACTTTTTGTTTTAATAATTTCTTGGCTTACTGATAAGGGACCGATATTATAATCTTCTCCTGTTATCAACCTATTTTGTGTATAGTAAGTTGCTGGAGCATTATTTTTTATTTCAGTATTAGATTCTGTTGCACTTCCATTTGTGATAGTATAATTTAAACGCAAACCTAAAGTAAGTGTTTCTAGTCCACCTGATTTATTTTGGTAAGGAATATCAATATTTACATTTCCTATTGCTCCTGGTGTAATTACGCTACCTGCATTAGCACTTGTCCTGTAATATATTTTAAAATTACCTGTTGGTAAATTACCAAATACTCCATCTGAAAATACTAAATTTACTCTATCGCCTACACGAGTATTAACAGCATAAACATTTTTTATACCTTCAAATAAATTGTTGTATATAATATTATTACCTTCTACTGCTTCAATTTTAGTCCAAAAATCTGTTTCAAAACCATTAGAATCGACATTGTACAACCATATATCTGTATCATTAATATCAGTAACATCTATAGCAACTGACTGATTTGGTACAGGTGATGTAATGCTAAAGTTAGAGCTATCTAATTTGCCTTGTCTGAAGTGCATAAAAAACCCTGTGTTACTACTACCTGCGCCTTGCCCGTCGTCACGGAATAAAAATGCTGGACTATTTCCCGGAATAGGAGCTTCTTCTACAATATCCTCTCCTGATATACCTGCACTTACCACTTCATATCTAGTGCTTACTCCTTCAACCCTTTTTGTAAAAGGAAAAACTGCAGAGGTTGTGTTTGTAGCATTAAATCTATATTGTTGGGTAATTACATTTGCAATACTTGCACTTTTCAAAGGATTACCTATGTTATTTGTAACAGGCAATGCTGAATTTAATATTTTAAGAAATTGCTCAAAGTAATTTGTGTTAGATTGATCATTCCATTTAATAACTGTACTAGCAAGATTAATACCGCTTGAATCAATAATAGATTCTGTAGTTTTAATTGTATTAACTTTAAGTAAGCCATTAGCGGCTTGATTACGTCTCGGATTATACGAAAGCATACGTGCTAAACGTAATATACTTTCTCGTCTTTCGGCCGTTTCTAAGAAATTTTCTCTAGCATTTAAATCTACTCTGAAACTTAAATTTTGGCCGAGGAAAGCTATCATTTCAATCAATGCGAGATATTCTGAAGATTCTATGTAATCATTGAAATCTTCAGGATAGTTTTGTCTAAGATAATTTATCATAGTACGACGAAGATTGTCAAAATCGTAACTCTGAAAATCTGCATTACGAAATGCTTGATAAATTCTCTTCCAGTCTTCAGATACTAATAATCTTGTCTGTCTATCTGTTGACGACATGTCTTTTTCCTCTTTTACTATGATATTTATCTGTTACAGATAAGTGCGTATATAATTTACAGCAAGCCATTGGCCTGATCAAACGTAAATCGTAACTGCTCTGAAATGTTATAAGGTAGGAATACTACTACACATTCAACAGTAATACCTTTTTCATAGGTATCTACTACTATTTCATCAACACTTAACCTTGGATCATAGTTTACAATAGTTGTTACATCATCTACAATAGCTTCTTGTACGTCTGTTGTAAAAGGTTCATACAACATATCCCATATAATAGTGCCAAAACTAGGATCACTTAACTTTTCACCCTGTCTAATATGAAAATGATTTATAAGATCTTGTTTTATTAGATCAAAATCGTATTTTGCAAAACCTTCTTTTTTACCATCAACAGTTGAAAACCCTCTATAGGCACGACCATTTACAGCATCCTTTTGCTTTTGTGTTACAGTAACACGCTTAAATAGATTTTTTTCTAATTCACTCATACTGTATTTACCCTATTATTGCGGGCCCACAGGCAGTGTGACTGCACCTGGGGTACTACCTTGTTGTGCCTGTGTTGCGGCTTTTAATTCTAATTCTAAACTTTTTAAAGCATCTAATTTTTCATTATTAAATCTTTTTACAACACTTTGTCTAATATTATTATTACTACTTCCAAAATATTTTCTTCCATTATCTGCGGCTCTTTCATTATAGACTGCTACTATCAGTGCATCATCTGTAGGAGTCTTAGTACCGCATCTTTGTATTGCTCTTTTGAAAATTTTATTACAACCTCCTGCACCGTGTTGAACAGAAGTAGACCATAGTACGTCTTGTAAAGTTTTTGACTTTAACCTTACGTCAATACCTGTGCTATTGGTCACTTTATCTGCCGCTGGCACAAAATATTGTATAACAGCATAAGCATGTTGCGTTTCTGCTTTATCTTTTTCAGACATTGCTAATTGCCAAGTTTCTCTAAAGGTGTCTATTCCATTCATAGCCGCAGAATTTCCGCCTGCTGTTTGTAATACTTCATATACTTGTTTGTGTTTTGCCTTCAAATAACGCATGTAGCCTTTGAATGCTCCAGGTCTTGTTGCAAGCTGATATGTTCCGTAACTCCAACCTCCTGTTTTGTCAAAACCTATTGCTGTAGGATTGCCTTTAGATTCATACTTAGAACTTAGTGAGCCTAATTCTTCACTAAATTCAAAATTACTTGAATAATCATCGATTGGTGTAGTACCAACTCCAGAACCTGTGCCGCCAGCAGTTGATTGGTATCCACTATCAAGATTACCTCCTGAGCCACTTACAAATGCACTTGATATTCTTCCACCTTTATTTTTAAAAAACGTATCAGGAGTAAGCACTCTTTCAGAAGTAGGTAAGCCACCTGGTTGTTCTCTATCAGTTTCTGGTTTTTTAAATGCAGTTGGATCTAAATTTTCATGATGTGGCCAAGGTTCGTGTTGCGGAGCTCTAGTTAAAATACTATCGTAAGCAACAGGGTTTAATGTGCCAGGAAAAATATAAGGTAACTGTACAGTTTCTAATTGCTTTACAAGATCTGCTTGATTAGCAACTGCGGCTCCTGGTCCGTTCATATGTATAAATGTGGCAGTTTCTCGATGTTCTTTTCCTGAATGTAAATGCGTATATCCTCCTGCTGTAAATCTATTGTCTTGCCCTGTGTTTACATGCAAGTATTTTCCGCTAGATATAAACTGGTTTTCACCTACTCCAGTATGCATATTTCCAACTACAGTAATTTTAGAATCTTTACCAACAAGTAAATTATGATTATGTTGCGCCTCTAAATGTATTCGTCCGCTTTCTAGCCCTTTTGTATCAATAGGTTCTCCTTTACTGTAACGTGCAGTAGCTTTCATGTTAATATTTCTACCAGCTTCAAAATTGATATCTCTTTCCGCTGTAATGTTTAGATCATTATCTGTCATTATGCTTACACTATCCTGTGCATGTATATCAATTTTTCCGTCACTTGTCATTTCTATCCAAGTAGTTCCCCTAGCATTACCAATATAAATTAAATCTTCTGAGTTATGCATTAAAATTTGATGACCTGTCCTAGTACGTAATCGTACCAATTCATTTTGAGGTATAGTAAACTTGCCACCGGTTTCTTCTTTCATTAAATTCATATAGATAGGAGGACCATCTTCAGGGTGTGTTTTTCTAATAAATGACGGATCACCATCATCCATAACTAAACTTGAACCGCCTAGTCTATTATAGGGTACATTTACTTTGTCATCTGCTGGACCTATTGTTACCTGCGGAGAACCGTCTCTTTTATCGAGTGGTCCAGGAGTGCTTATACCAAAAACCATACTTGGCATTTCTCTTCTTGCACTTGAAGTTGTAGTACCTCTTGACTCATCGAATAAAAGTCCTTGTGTTTCTAACACTTCTGTAAAGTCTTTATTGTAAGGTTTCTCAAATAAAGTAGGATCAACTAAAGATCCATCTTCAAATGCTTTATTATATTCTCCAACTGGTAATTTTGCACCTTTAATATTTTCTGGTGTAAGTGCCGTGGTTTGTTCTGTACTAGCTCTGCCATCAGGAACCATAAAGTTCATGTAATCGTCAGGTATACAACCAATCCAATACCCTAGATTAGGATTTCCTTCTGCAAATATTACAAGTACGCGGGTGCCTATATCGGGAGGTACCGCCCACATTCCATAACTTTTTTGGGTATTTTGATAACCATCGTTAGGTGTTAATCCAGATGCAGGTGTGATTCCATAAAATGGACTTAGGTACCTTACTTGCACAAGTTCTCCGCCTTTTTCAGGAGTACCGCCAGATCCAGCATACTTTATAAGTTCAACCTCAAGACCGCCCATATATCTTACATCTAAATGATTTACAACCACAGCTTCGTATGGTCCAGGATCTCTAAATTTCCTGTTTTGATGGGGGGTTCTTGTATATTCGCCTCTAGCCATTATATATCCAGTTTACTATAATTATTACATCGGAGGACCATAATTAGGATACTCTGATTGTTCTACTGTAGATTCTGTATTACCTTCTGTTGTAGTATTACCTGCACCGCCTGCTATTCCGCCTGCAACTCCTACACGTATTTTCTTTCCTGTTTCAAAATCATATCTATCGTCATATAAGTCAATTTGTTGATAAGAATAAACACCTGCATCAGCAGGTAGGTGTGCAAAATCTTTGCTGACTACTGAAGGAGCTGTGTTGCTACTAGCATCTACTTGAAAATCTGGTACTGATGTTGCTAAAGGTTTTTGTTTTGCAATTACATTCAAATTTTCTTCTGTATATTCTGTTCCACCAATTAAATCTAATGCCTTATTTCTCCTTTTTACAGCTTCTTCTATGTATTGTTGATTAATAGAAAATTCTTCTGGAGTTAAATTACTAATAGGTTTAACTTTATTTGATAAAATTAAATAAGCACTATATTGCTCAACAGCTTCTGGTGGTATAACATCGTCTGTAGTTTTAGTTGCAAACACCTGATCTTTTGTAACTACACCAGAAGGTGTTATAGTTTGATAAAAAGTGTCTCCCCTTACTTTAAAAGCGTGAGGATTAGCATTAGGATCTGCACCTATTGATGGAGCATCATTTATAGTATATGTATTATCTTGAGGTGAGTCTGACATTATGTTACTGTTCCTCTCATTCTTTTAGCTTGAGCTATTTTTAGTAGTGCTTGTGTCTGATCTTTTGTAATAGATTCTGGATTTATTGATGGTCCTAAATCAATACTTGCTACACTTGTGGCTAATCCTTTAAGTTCTTCAGTTGCATCAACTATTGCAGGACTTGGTTTTGTTCCTAATATATCATCAAATCCTTTGTTGATAGTATTTGTAAGCACACCTAATTGACCTTGAGGCGTAGACAAGTCAACACTAACTTGGCCAAATGATGGAATAGCATTTACTAATGCATCATTAACAAGTTGACTAGTATCTCCTATTATATCACTTGTTTTAAATTTGTTAAAGCCGAAGTTATCAACAGAAAGATTAGCTGTTGTAGGCACAGTAAATTTTGAAAGTGCTTGCGATGCTACTGCCCCCGAGCCTGTTAGATTTGAAATAGCCTGTGATGCTACTGATCCTGAACTTGTTAGATTTGAAATAGCCTGTGATGCTACTGATCCTGAACTTGTTAGATTAGCTACAATACCTTGGCTTATTTGGGCTTGGTTAGCTATTGCACCTGTAACATCGCCTACTACTGATGATCCTGAATTTTCTATTTGTGTAAGTAAATTTGAAGCTTGGTTAACAGCAGTTTGTGTTTCAGAAGGAGTATTGCTACCTAATTTTTGACTATCGTCTACTTTAGAACTATTAGGCAATGTTTCTTTCATTTTTGCATCTTCTTCAATTTGAATAAGTCCTTTATTATTTGGGGTAGATTCTTGTGACTGTCCATATCTTCTAATTAAATTTAATGTTTGTGTAAACTGTCCGTTACTAAACGTACTTGTTGTTTTCCATACACTAAACAATCCACTAAATTGCGGAACTATTACTGGTTGGTCCATTAACGCTCCATCTACTTGATAATCAAATGGTGTCCTAAAATTTACAACTACAAATACTTCACCTTTAGTATATGTCATTGTTCCATCTTCTGTTGAATTAGGAGAAGCACCTGATTGTTTAGGAGCATAGTTGCCTATTTCTTGAGGCATAAAAAACGGATCTCCCCATATGTCCATTTCTACGCTGATCATATCTGTAATTTGATTTGTAATAGAATCATGAAATTGTTCAGCTACTTGTCTACGTATATCTAAACTTCTTGTAGCATTGTTTGATTCGGAACGTGTGACTTCTTGAGTGCCTGCAGATTGTTCGACAGCATCTGTTGCTTCAGGAGGAGTTTCAGCAAGTTTGGCTCCTTTAGGACTACTATCAGAAATAACCTTAGATTGACTTGCTTCAGCCTGCATTGCTCCAGAGTTATTACCGTAGCCTGCAAGGGCAGTTTTCATAAAAGCAGTGTTAAATTCTATATCAAATCTCAATACATCTTCATTATTACCTGTATAGGTATAATTGTATTCTTTTGCGGCAGATTGCCTTAATCCTGCTGTATTCTTAGGAATCTGTTTTGGTCCTAAAAATTTAGCTTCATCAGTTTCATAAGGATATACACAATAAATGAATACAGCAGGCGGTCTACCTACTTTCTCTTCAGTTGTTTTGTTTTCTTCTAAATACACATAGGGATCAATTCTAAACCACCTTTTAACACCTTTACTATCACTTTCTTTTACTGCATTTTCTTTACAATATTCACTGTTAAGTAATGTTTTTTCTATAGCACTTATTATAGACTCACCTTGTGAAAACTGTGTAATCCTACCTTTGGTAGGTTGTTGTGCTACAGCGGCATCTTTTCTAATTAATTTAGCACGTTCTGGCTCTGCTCCTGCACCAGAATATGCACCGTTAAATGTTGCCATAGGTGCATCGCCGCCTTCTGCATCATCTTTTACAATAGCAGATAATCCTATTTCATTCATGTTTGTTTCATCACTTGCATATGCTAGCAAAGTTTCAAACATCTGAGATGATGGTTCTATTTTCTTTTTATCAGTAACTGATTGTTGGTTGAATAATAGTTCTTGATCAATTTCTTCTTCTGATGCTAATCCTTGTTTTGTAACCTCTTCTTGTAATGCTGTAGTTTCTTCAACTTTTTGTCTACCAGTTTCTAAATATTTTAAAATACTGTCACGGTTTTTTGGAAAGCAAATTAAGTATCTATCATACCCGGGGATTACATTTGATTCTTCTAAAACTTCTATTCTTTTGTTTAAATTATTAGATAAAGAATCTTCACCTGTTTGTAATATTTCATGCACAATGTTTCCTGGTGCATTTACATTAGTCATAATTTTATTAATATTATCTGCTAATCCTAAATCAGTAAATGGCACAGCTGATACATCATATTCACAACCTTGTCCTGTAACTCTCATATCCATTTGATTTATTTTGAGAGGTAAAAATATAGGCTTTAATTTTAATTGTTCTTGTTCTTCACCCCAACCTGAAAAGTCTAGTCTCACACAAAAAGGAGCTGAGAAATAATTTTTATAACCTAAAGATGCACTAGCCCCTACTATTGCTTCTGTAAAATTTCCCATACTAAATGGTTCTATTACTTTGAACTGTATAAGCATACCTGTTGTCACACCGGTAGCGGGATTAGGTGCCACTAATCCTTCATAATTGAAATCTTCAATAAAGTATTCACCATGGCCAACTGGGCTTCTTTCAACTTCGTCTAAAACTTGATAGCGTTTTTCTAATTGACCTCCAGTACTTTTAATAATATAGTTTTGAAATCCGTCTGCTTCCCTATACAAATTAGGATTATTAAATTCTTTTGCACTTAATATTCCCATTGTAAACTTATAATTGTATGAACTAAAATTACGTAAAGGATTTTCTATTCTGCTTTTTGATGCACCGGATTTTTTAACAGGATCTCTAGGATCATAAAAACTATCGTCCACGAAATCACTGTATGCACTTAATTCTGATAGGTCAGAAGCGGCTTGGCGTAAAAAATCAAATCTGCCTCCTTCTAAATTAAAAATCTCTGCGGCACTTTTAGGAATAATTCTAATTGGACTATTTACTAAGCCTTCTAATTCTAAAGCACCTCCTAAAATTGTACCGAAATTAAAGTTTCCTCTATTTTGCGGAAACCCAAATGTACCTCCTGTAAAGTCTTGTCCAAATAATGATGACTTTCCTGCTGTGCTTGCAAATTGAGATGCTACTTTTCCAAAGCCACTTATTGAATTAATTTGCTGTGTGATATTATTTTGATTGCTAGCTATATTAATTGCAGTGTTAGCAAGGCTACCAAAGTTTCCTGTGCTAACAGAATTTGTAACACTTTTTATTGTTGAAATAGTGCTAGCGGCCTTAGTTAACTTTTTAAAAAAAGAAGCCATTTAATATCCTATAGATTGTCTTAAATTTGATCCTTGTGGAAGATAAATTTTTGTACCAGCAACAAAGTCAAAAATAGGATCTTTTAACACGTCTAAATTACGCTGAGCAAACACCCACCATAATTCTTTTTTTCCGTAAAGATCATAAGCTAATAAATCTGGTCTGTAATTGTATTGAGGTAATATTTCATATAATACATCATTGCCAGCTACAGGAATAGGTACAGGTTTAAAAATATCTAAAAATCCTGTATTTGTTACAGGAGTATTTTTGTATGGGCCTAGTTTATTTGTCATTATACAAAGCCCTCTGTGCCAGTAGTAAAGTCGCCATTTGCAAACTGTTGAAGATTAAACTTAGCTGTTGATCTTCTTGAGTATTGTGGCATTACTGTAACTGTAAACTGTGATTGTACAGGTACTAAGTCTCTTTTTGATGCACCAGGTACAGTACACTCAATGTAATCTACATCTGCTGGTAAGTCTGTTGTAAAGTTTGTTACTACAATAGGAATATTACTAAGCACATGTGGCCCGTATCCGTTTAATCTGCATACAGGAGGTGGATTACCTTGAGGATTACTATCGCCATAAAACATCTTTGTTACAGATCTTAAAAAATGTAATACTGCTACCCAATATTTCGCATCATTTTCGTTCTCGTTGTAAAATTCACCTGTAATAGTAATGTTATCTACTTGACTGTTTTGGTAAGCATTATAGGCATAGTTTGTATGTGTTGGAGTAATTGGTGAATAGTTTGCACTATGACCTAAAAGTATTGTAGGATTAAATGGAAAAACCATTTTTGAGTTTCCACCTTCCATTGTTAAAGGAGCAAGAATAGGTCCTCCTTGTATTTCTGGTGGCACACTAATAGAAACTCGCCAGTCGCCTCCGTCGAAATTAGGATTCACACTATTTGATACAATAGCACGTTTTACCATAGGATCAGGTGGTGCCGCATTAAATCTTACACCTTGCGATGCATTACCGAACATGCGTATTGAACTTCCTAAGTTACCTCTAGTAGATCCGCCTAAAAAAGCTTGGGCGGCTGTTACTGTATTGGAAACTGTTTGAGCTCCCCTACCTATACTTGCAACTGTATTCATCAGATTACCACCACTTCCTAAGCCTCTATTAAAAGCGTTTATAGTTTGTGCGGTTGTAGAAATGGTATCTGCTGTAGATGCTATTCTATTTGCTAGTTGATTAAATCCACTTATTGCCATTTATTTTAAATCTCCACTAGTATTTAGTTGACAAAGTTAACAGAGTATATTATAATAAATAGTAAATCAACTGGAGTAATGATGCGAAAAAAGAACTATTTAAACAACAAAGATATATTGACGCAGATCCACAAATCAAAAAATACCTTTAACAGCTATACAGACCCGGAGTATGCAAATTACGATATTATCTTGCCTGATGTTGAAAAGATTAATATAAGGACTATTGCTGAAGCTAAAAGAAATAAAGCAAAAAAGCTTAGTCAAGCTGAGTACGAACGCAGAAAATTAGCTGGAGAAAAAGTAAAACAGGCAGAGTGTGAAGTTCCTTACCAAAAAATAACCAAAGAAGAGCTTATTTTTAGGGTAATGACATTTGATCACATACCAGATGAAGCTGGACGCAAAAAAAATCCAAAAACAATAGCAGATACTAAAGAAAAGCTTAATTTTCCACCTTTTGTTCATTATAAATTTAACGATAACGATGAACTACAACTAGTAGGAAAAAGTCATTGGGTTGGAGGCATGGAGAATGGATATTTTTCCAAATCACACGGAAAGGCAACTGATCATTTAGCTATGATGTGGATGAAACTTGTAGATAGATATGCTACAAGAGGAAATGTTAGAGGTTACACATATAATGACGAAATGAAAGGTCAAGCAATTTTACAATTAACTCAAATTGGATTGCAATTTGATGAATCAAAAAGCCAAAATCCTTTTGCATATTATACAGCGGCAGTTACAAATTCGTTTGTACGTGTTATTAATATAGAAAAAAGGAATCAAAACATTAGAGACGATATTCTTGAAATGAATGATCTAAATCCTAGCTATACTAGACAGCACCAAGGAGAGTGGGAAGCTAGTGTAAAAAGAAATGAAGAAGCAGGTACTAGTGTTTTCACAGATAAAACTTCAAAATAGAGGTTGACAGCCGTACAAAAATACTATATAATGTTACTGTAGATTGGAGTATACTAAATTTGTTTAAGAAAGCCGCAGTCTTCACAGACATTCACTTTGGCTTAAAAGGGAATAGTCGTGTACATAACGACGATTGTGAAGATTTTATAGACTGGTACATTCAAACTGCAAAAGAAAACGGTTGTGAGACTGGAATTTTTTGTGGCGACTGGCACCATAATAGAAATTCATTAAATTTAACAACCATGGACGCAACTATACGTTCAATGGAAAAATTGGGTAAAGCATTTGAACAATTTTTCTTTTTTGACGGTAATCACGATTTATATTACAAAGATAAACGAGATGTTAACAGTACAGCATTTGCAAAGCATATTCCTGGAATAACATTTGTAGATAAAATTACTGTAGTTGAAGATGTTGCACTTGTGCCTTGGTTAGTTGAAGACGAATACAAAAAAATAAGTAACATTAAAGCAAAATATCTTTTTGGACATTTTGAGCTTCCTAGTTTTTATATGAATGCACTTGTCAAAATGCCAGATCACGGAGATCTTAAAGTAGAACATTTTAAACATCAAGAATATGTTTTTAGTGGACATTTTCATAAAAGACAACACCAAGGAAAAATTAATTATATCGGAAATGCCTTTCCGCACAATTATGCAGATGCAGGAGATGATGAAAGAGGCATGATGATTTTAGATCGAGAAAATAATAAAGAGCCAGAATACATAAATTGGCTTGATTGTCCAAAATATCGTACATATGGTTTGAGACAACTTCTTGAAAATACTGATAAGCTAATAAAACCAAAAATGTATCTTCGTGTAACTATTGATGTTCCAATATCTTATGAAGAGGCAAGCTTTATAAAAGAAACATTTGTTAAAGATTACAACTGTAGAGAATTAACGCTAATACCACAAAAACAAATTGACGAAATATCAACAGATTTAGATATATCACAATTTGTAAGTGTAGATCAAATTGTAGCAGGTGAAATTGCAGAGTTAGATACTGTAGATTTTGACAAAGTAACACTAATGGATATTTACAACGGCTTAGAATGATAAAAATTAAAGATTTAACTGTAAAAAACTTTATGAGTGTAGGTAATCAGACTCAGGCTGTTGATTTTGATCAACAACAACTTACACTTGTGCTTGGAGAAAACTTAGATCAAGGTGGCGACGATAGTGGTTCGCGAAATGGTACAGGTAAAACTACCATAATTAATGCACTTAGCTATGCATTATACGGTATGGCTCTTACAAATATTAAAAGAAACAACCTAATTAATAAAACTAACGGCAAAGGTATGTTAGTAACCTTGCATTTTGAAAAGGACGGCGTAGATTATAGGGTCGAGCGTGGCAGAGGCCCTAATTTGCTTAAATTTTATATAAATGATCAAGAACAAGAACTAATTGACGAATCACAAGGCGATTCACGTAAAACACAAGAAACAATTAATGACTTATTAGGTATGAGTCACGATATGTTCAAACATATTGTAGCACTAAACACTTATACTGAACCTTTTCTGTCTATGCGACAGAATGATCAACGTGCAATTATCGAACAACTACTTGGAATTACAATTTTAACTGATAAATCTAATGCACTAAAAGAAAAAATTAAAGATACAAAAGATGCAATTACACAAGAAACATTAAAGATAGAAGCTATTGAAACTTCTAACGAAAAAATAAAAGCAAGTATAGAACAACTAGCTCAAAGACAGCGAGCTTGGTCTGCAAAACATAAAAAAGACTGTGAAAATCTTACTAAAGCTATTGATGAATTAGATAAACTAGATATTGATACTGAACTAGATTGTCATGAAAAATTATCTAATTGGACGGAGCATAACAACACTATTTTGGCTCTTAAAAAGGAATTAAGTACATTAGAACCTGCATTAGTACGTGCAGATAAGTCTGTAGAAAAAGTCACTTTAGACATCGCAGGACTTGATAATGCTATATGTTATGCATGTAATCAGCCCTTAAATGAAGATAAAAAACAAGAAATACTAGCCACAAAAACAAAAGAATTAGAAGATGCCGTTGCATATCAAACAGAAATTAGTACCAAATGCACTGACGTTGTAGACTCACTTGACGAAATAGGCGATATAAATGGTAAACCTAAAACATTTTATGACACAGCAAAAGAAGCATATGAACATCGAAGTAATGTTGAAAACTTAAAAGAGTCTTTAGCTAGAACACAATCAGAAAATAATCCCTATCAGGAACAAATTGATGATTTAAAAGCTACAGCTATACAAGAAGTAAACTGGGATGCCGTAAATGAGCTAACAAGCTATAAAGATCACCAAGAATTTTTATTTAAACTATTAACAAACAAAGATAGTTTCATTCGTAAGAAAATTATTGATCAAAACTTAGCTTATCTAAACAATAGACTTACATATTACTTAGATAAGATTGGTTTACCACACCAAGTTGTGTTCCAAAACGATTTAACTGTTGAAATTACACAGTTAGGACAAGATTTAGACTTTGATAATCTAAGTAGAGGCGAACGTAATAGGTTAATTCTTGGTTTAAGTTTTGCTTTTAGAGATGTATGGGAAAGTTTATATCAAAATGTAAATTTATTGTTTATCGATGAGCTTATAGATAGCGGAATGGATACAGCAGGAGTTGAGAATAGTTTGGCTATCTTGAAAAAGATGGGTAGAGAACGAGATAAAAATATTTACTTGATATCACACAAAGACGAATTAATTGGCAGGGTTAATCATGTTCTTAGAGTAGTAAAAGAAAATGGTTACACTAGTTACGCAAACGATATAGATGTAGTAGAATGACCGCACACGATGATATACATGATAGATTGGTAAAAGCTTATCTAGCCTATTTTTCAGAAAATGAAAAGTTTGAAGCACGTAACTCTGTACGCACACATCGATCTGTAAGGAAAGCACTACGTGATATTAGGACTTTTGCCAAAATGAGAGCAGATGAAATACACGAAAAACACCAAACTACACGTATAACTCAAAAAGGCGAAGAAAATATTTAGGCATCGGTAAGTACTAGGATGCAATGGACATACAAAGGACAGACAGTAGACACATTACCTCAAGATTGCGAGGGCTTTGTATATCTAATTACAAATCTTACCAATAATAAAAAATATATAGGCAAAAAACTAGCAAGATTTAAAACAAGCAAACCTCCGCTAAAGGGAAAAGTAAATCGCAGACGTGGACACAAAGAAAGTGACTGGAGAGACTATTGGGGATCTTCAGATCATTTGAATGCAGATGTTTTAAAATTAGGCAAAGACAAATTTACTAGAGAAATTTTACACTATTGTCCCAGCAGAGGCGTGTTAAGTTACCTAGAGGCAAAAGAACAGTTTGATCGCAGGGTACTAGAAACAGATGAGTACTACAATGGTATCATTAATGTGCGAGTAGGCAGTTCAAAAATTCTTAAAGAAGCATTAAAAAACATTTTATAGGCAAAACAAGGACACTGTTTAATCAAGATTGCTTGATTCACCTTGAGGACATATTCGCATATGTTCAGATTCTGGTGTAGTCCAATAGGCTGTATGCTACAAAAACCCCACGCATTGGAACGAAGCGGGGGATAGCGAAGAAATCCGCGAAGCGGTAAAGCGGTTTTGCAAATTTTTTCGTGATGTCGACGTAGGTTGGGAAAGGTCAGAGCCCAGTAGCATAGTCAAATACCTACTTCCGATCTCGGCTGTGACGAACTCACATGAAGTTTTCGAGATGATGGAGCCTAGTGTAAGGTTCCGTCTGACTGAAACAATCTACATGAAGTTACAACAATATTACTTCGTAATATTGCTTTTAAATTAAATAAATGAAATTGTTTGAGCGATAGCGAAAACATTTATCAACGAAGTTGATAAACAAATACATAAATACACTGTAAAAGGATAAGCCATGAAGATTGATGAAATAACAAACTCTGATAAACTAGATGAAGTACCCGCAGGTGGATTAACACAGTTTGCACGTAAAGCTGGATCTAAAATATTAAACAAATTACCTGGCGCTACTGCAAAATCAAAAGCAGGAAACCTTGCAGGCAAAGCCGACTTAGGTGATACTGCAAATAATTTGCACAAAGAATTTAATACATACCTTGGTACTCAGGGAAAGAACATGAAAGCCGCTACAGGCGAAGATTTTCAAGCATTTCTACAATCAAAAGGGCATAAAACTAGTGCTGAAATACCTAGTGGTGTGTTACAAAAGAAACAATTAGATGATTTATTGGTTTCCGCTTCTAAAGAAGCCTTAGCAGGCAAAGGCGGAGCGCCTAAAGGCGCCGGTAAGGCAACTGCTCCGGCAAAAGGCGGAAAAGGTAAACAAACTGCAAAACCTACAGCACCATCTGGAGGTACAGCTCAACCAAAAGCTCCTGTAAAGATACCAAACAATATTTCTAAACAACTTAGCGGTTTAAGTTCAGCTAAAAAACAACAGCTTGCAGGAATGCTACAATGAAAATAAACGAAGTTACACTATACGAAAACAAATCACATAGAATTTTACAAGAAGGCTGGCATGATCTTACAGAATCTCAACAAAAGTATGTAGGACGTTGGGAAAAAGAACTTTGGCCACTACTAGAAGAATATCAAAAACTTTCAGAAGCAACACTTACTAGAGATCAAGTTATAGATCTATTTAAAGGTGCTGAAGAAACCGCAATAGCAAGTGGTGATAATAAAACACTTGCTGGTAAAGTTGGTGCAGGAGCACTAGCGGCGGCTAAATTGCCAGTAGACATTGCTAAAGCAGTAGACGCAAAAATAAATGAGCTAGGTAGACTAGCACAACAAGCTGGTCCTGTAAAAAATATGGATCAAAAGTTTGATGAACTCAAAAAGAAAATCGAAGCAGAGAATTCAGACAGTAAAATTGTACAAGGCATTAAGAAAGTAAGTGATTGGGCAAAAGAAAATCCAGGCAAAGCAAGTATTGCAGTAGGTATTTTAACTACTGTGGCAGCTTTCGCAGGTGGTCCTGCTGGTGGTGCTGCCGCTGGTTTGGTACTACGTGCTTCTAAAGATTTACTGCAAGGTGAAAAACTTTCAACAGCAGTTGGTAAATCATTGAAAGTAGCGGCTTATGGTGCTCTTGCTGGTATGGCATTTAAAGAACTTACAGATAATATGGTTGACAACATAGCAACAGCTGAAAATGCTGAGTGGGACGCTATGGAAGCCGCCATGAAGAAAGAAAATTATCTAGCTATGCGAGCAGATGCTATGGGAGAACTAGGAGTAGCACCTGATGCACTAGAAGGTACATACAAAGTTACTGTAAATGGTAATTTAAATAGATTCTATTACAGTTATGATACTGTTATTCCAAAAGATCAGCTAGGAGCACTTAATGCAATAGAGAATGCAATGAATGGTGCAAAAACCTTTAGTCCGGAATATTATGAAGCGGCGGCAAAGTATCACGACTTAATGGGAGTTATACAAAATAGCCCTGAAGCAAAAAATCTCACAGCGGCCTTTGATGCAATTAAAGACATACCTAAAGATAGTTTGACAGCAGGCAATTTAAGAGAATTACTAGCAAATGCCGCAGATGGTGATGAATTAATAGCAACTATTAAGAATGCAGGCGGCGGACTAGGAGCAGTTGTACAAGGCGCTCTAGCAACAGCAGACGACAACGCTGAAAAAGCACAAACTGCAAAGCCAATTGATCCTGCAGAAAAGAAACAACTTGAATTAGATCTAAAAGGTGGAGAAAACGAACCTGCAGATGACAGAGTAGCTGTAAGAGGTACTGAGTCTATTTCAATGCAAGAAAGATTAGAATTATATCTTGCAGAAAAAGATCCAGATCAAGGTGAATTACCTTTAGATAATCCTAACACACTTGGAGCAAAAGCAAAACGTGGCTTAGGAAATTTAGCAGGTAGAATAGGAGGCGCTGTCAAAGGTGCCGCAGGAAAAGCCGCAGGAGCAGTAAAGCAAGGTGCAAAAGATTTAGGTAACAAAGTTACAGCAAACAAACTTACAAAAGCATGGAAAGATGCGGGCGAACCATTAGACACTGGATCTATAATGAACATTATGAGAGATGCTGGCATGACTAACGATCAAATAGGTCAAGTAGGACAGCAAGCAAATGTAAAATTAGAGCCAACTCAAGCAGGTCAAGCCAAACAAGGTCAAGCAGAACCTGCAACACCTGCAACAGGACAAGCAGAACCACAAGCGGGTGGACAACAAGAACCACAAGCGGGTGGACAGCAAGAACCACAAGCAGAACCACAAGCGGGTGGACAACAAGAACCACAAGCAGAACCACAAGCAGAACCACAAGCAGGCGGTAAAGAAAAACCTGCCGCTGGTAAAACTGCTAAACCTAATCCTAAAATTAAAGTTGCACCAGGTGCTGGGCAAATGGCTAAAGCACAAGACGGTCAAGACTATGTATGGGCAGGACAACAATGGGTAAGCAATGCTACAGGTAAGATGGCAACAAGAGCTGTAGCCGCTGAGTTAGGTAATCCAACACTTGACAATTTAGCAGGCGAAATTAAAAAAGCTGGTCCTGAAGTAGTACAAGCAGTAATTGCTCAATTACAAGCAGACGTTAAAGCAAATCCTGTACCAAAAACAAAACCAAACTTAAAAGTGGCGGCAAGGACAAATCGTAAACCTAAGCCAAAGGTAGCACCGAAGAATACCAAGATGGCCGCAAGCATCGACAATGATGTGAATGATTTAATTAAAGAACTTGATAGGGTCTTACATTAAAAGAAAGGCATTCCGCTTTTCTTTGTTATTTCTAAATTTTCTTTGACAATGTCAGCAAGTAGTAATCTGTCTTCATAAGATGAAGCAAAGCCTTCGTCTAGAGTCATACCGCCACGCATATACCAACATAACTTCATTACTTCTGATCTTGTTTGTTTTTGTTGGTTTTCCATTTTTTTCACTTCTTCTAGGATCTCAGTCACCGACCAGGCTAAGATCCTTATGCGAAAAAATTTGATTGGTCAAAGGTGATTGGAATCTCCCAATTTTCAGGAGCACCTTTTTCAATATCTTCTGGAGTAGAAGTAACCTTAATTGGTTCTAATGTAAACTTTGCTCTTTGACCTTCTAAATGATCTGTAACTTCCTTAAAGAATTCTTTGTCTGTATTTTTAATAAACTCATCGATATGACCTTGGTCGGTTACAACAGTGTCACCAATTTGTATTTGATGAATACTTTTTGATAATACTGACACTGTAAGATCAGTTAGCTTTGCAAAACTTGTATTAAATCTTGCTAATTTTTCTTCATCATCTATTTCTTCATCGTTTACAAGGTTAAAAATTCTCTGTTCTTCAAATGTTTTTAAACTACTTTCAGTAAACTCTCTATAAGTTAGTGGTCTAATAGTAACAGTCATATCTTGGATATTAATTGTTGTTTCATATTCTACAGTAACTAATTTATTAAGTAATTGACGTAAATCTACAGCGAACGTTTTCTCTTCACCTGTACCAGGTTCTTTTGTTGTAAGATCCATCTGTTCGCCATAAGTAGCAATCCTAATTGCAATTAAGCTTGCATCTAAATCAATAGATGGCATTTGCCAAGGATCTAAAATGTTTGGCATGCAACTTTTAATAAGGTCTACTGTAGCTTGTCCATTGAGTAAAGCATCAGGAGTTTGCATAGTAAGCTCATCTCTTGCAGTCATGGCAAATACTGGCAATTCTTGAGATTCGGGCATGTCTATAGCGTCAGGATTATAGAATCTTCCTTTACTTGGTAGTGTAATATAAACTTTAGGTTGCCTAAAGTATTTCTTTAGTGGGTTTTGCTCTGATACTTGGGCCAACGATCGCAAATTTTCGTTAGCATCATCTGGGTTAAATTCTGCCATATTTTTCTCCTGATAAATACATTACGTAAATATATATCATAAATATTTATATGCGTATATAACTCGGAAGAAGAATCTTGGCTGAAGAAGTAGATATTGGTAATGTTGGCGGACAAAACGGAGTAGCTAGTGAAGCTACCCTTGCTCGCCTAACGACCTCAATAGAGGCTATGGCTAAGAAAATGGGCATAGACCCTAAAGCAGAAGCCGCAAAACTACAAAAATTACATAACGAAGCTGTTAAAAGCGGTATTACTGTAAGCACTAAAAATAGAGATGCCCTTAAAGATAATGTAAAAGCTACTAAAGAAACAACTAAAGCTACTAGTAATCTAGGTAGAGCAATGGCTGGCGCTATGCTTGGTGCAGTTGGTGCTACACTTGGAGCAATCAAAGGTTTTAGTAATGAACTACTCCAAGGCGGAGAACAATTTGGAGATTTTACAAAGCATATTCCTATTCTTGGCAACGCTATTGCACCTTTAGCATCTTTAATTGACAATACTGTAGAAAGTTATAGACAACTGTCAACAGTTGGTGGTACTTTAGGAAATAGTATAACGGAAGTACGCAGAGCGGCGGCTAACTTAGAATTGAATATGGGAGAGTATGCTGGGCTAATAATGCAAAGTTCCGAAGCAATGAGAATGCTAGGAGGCAATGTAGCCGCAGGTCAAATTAGATTTGCCGCTATGAACAAAAGCCTCAAAGCAACCGGAGACTTTGCCGCTTTGAAAAATTTAGGTTTCACTGTTATGGAACTTAATGAAGGAATGGTTGATTATATAAGTTTACAGAGAAATTTAGGTAGACTTGAAGGTAAAAGCAACGCCGATTTAGCTAAAGGTTCCGCGGCTTATCTTAAACAAATAGACTTATTAGCTAGAGCAACAGGTAAGTCACGTAAAGAAGTAGAAGCACAATTGGCGGCACAAGCAACTGATGCTGGTATCAGAGGATTGTTAAATGCTCTTGGTGAAGGTACAAAAGAATTTGAAAACTTACAAGCATCATTGTCACTTATAGACACATATGGTGGGGAAGCAAGTTATGCACTAAAAGACCTACTAGATGGTGTAGTTCAAGATGACAGGACTGCAAAATTTTTAGCGGCATTAGGTCCAGGCGCAGACGAAGTTAAAAAAGCATTAGAAGCTGTAGGCGCCGGAGCAGACCCACAAGTATTATTGGATGCATTTTCAAGAGCAGGAGGAGAGCTTGAAAAGTTTGCTCAAATAGATACAGGCGATAAAATTGCTGATGCAAAAGCTAGAGCGGCATTTATTGCTCAATTAAGAAAAACACAGCCAGAGATTGCTGATTTCTTAGATGCTTCAACAAAGATGGCAGAAGCTGGTCAAATTAATTTAAAACAAGTACGTGAAGATCAGAAAAAGATTGATCAAAATACACAAAACATGACGACTTTTGATGACGCAATTAAATCATTAAGAGCAACAATACAAACTGCATTAATTGATAGTGGATTGTTTGATGCATTAGGCGATGCAATGGGAGGACTTAGTGAAGTATTTGGCAGTGCAGAATTTAAAAAACGTGTAGAAGAATTAGCAGAAGCATTTGCATCTAAAACAAAAGAGTTTATTGATCTGTTCAAAGAAGGTGGATTTAAAGCTGTATTTGATAGAGCAGTATCAGGATTAGGATCAGTACTAGGCGATGCGTTTGTAAGTGCAATTACAAATCCAAAAGTTATACTAGGAATAGCAGGAGCGTTTGCGGCCTTGTTTGCACTTAAAGCAGTAAGCGGAGCATTAGTAAGCGGTATCGGTGGAATGTTTGGCGGCGGTGGCGGAGGTAAATCATTACCTGGTGGCAAGCCAGGCGCCACCACTGGCGGAGCTAAAATAGGTAAATCCGTAGGAGGCTTTGTAGGTGGACTAGGTGAAGGTGTTATGAAAGGTGCGGCGGCTGGTTTAAGAGCTTTTGCTCATCCAATGGTACCAGTAGGCGCGGCGGCACTAGGTGCTGCCATTGTAGCAATAGGTGCAGGTATTGCAGGTGCATCATGGATACTAGGCAAAGCGTTACCTACATTTGTAGACGGACTAAAATCTTTTGAGGACCTTGACGGAGCAAAAATTGGAGCCGCTGGAGATGCAATGGTTTCTTTATCATTGGGTATGGCAGCATTTGGAGCAGGAACAGCAGTAGCAGGATTAGGAACACTAGTAGGAAGTATTTCAGAAGGAATTGGGCAACTATTTGGTGCTGATGATCCTATAACAAGGATACAAAAGTTTGCAGATGCAAACATAGATGGTGCAAAAGTAAAAACAAACGCAGAAGCAATGGTAGCATTTGGAAATGCAATGATGTCACTCCCAACTACAATGCCAGGATCCGGTGTATTTGCCGCTTTTGGTCAAGCTATTGCAGGATTTTTTGGAGCACAAACTCCATTTGAACAATTGACTAATTTTGGCAACATGGATCTAAATGCAGAAAAAGTAAAAGCTAATTCAGAAGCATTAGTTGCATTTGGAAATGCACTTAGCTCTATGCCTAGTGATGAATTAGGAACTTTGTCTTTACATAAAAACTTTGTAAGTAACATGAAAGAACTTGCAACTGTAGACAGCGAAGGATTGTCAGGAGTATCTACCTCGCTAGCAAGTATTACTTCTATTCCAAACTTGTCAGCAACACTAGGTGAACTAGGAGATCTTGGCAAAAATTATAGAAATGTAGAAGATCTAGCTGAAGCAATGGAAGATCTAGCAGATGCAATGAAAGAAGTAAATCGTCAAAGCAGATCAGGAAGAAACAATGCTAGAACTGGAAATAACACTGATGGTGGAGATACTAGTGCTGGAAGCATCATAGCCGGTTTAGGTAGCAATTCAGGACAAGATCAGTTAAATACTACAATGCAGAGAATAGAAGAAATTTTAGCTAGAATATTAGTACAAGAGGAAATGACAGCTAGCAATACTAAGAAAACAAGCGGAAGTATATTTAATTTAGCGGAGAGATTAAATTGAGTTGGAAGAAATATTTTACACCTATACCAACAGGTGACAATTCAAACGGGAGCTATAGTCCATTTACTGCTCGTAGCAGTGGAAACCTAGCTGGTCCCGCTAGATCAAATTATTCAAGCTATCTTCCTGATGTATATGTAGGTAGTCCAAATCGTGTTGAGAGATATGCACAATACAACACTATGGACCAAGACTCAGAAGTAAATGCGGCTTTGGATATTCTTGCTGAATTTTGCACACAAAAAAATAAAGCAAATAATACACCTTTTATGGTAGATTATAAAAATAAAGCAACAAATAACGAAGTTAATATTATTGGACAATATTTAAGGCAATGGTGTAAGCTACAAAATTTTGAAACAAAAATGTTTCGTACAGTACGTAATAGCTTTAAGTATGGTGATCAATTTTTTGTAAGAGATCCAGAAACAAAAAGATGGTTTCATGTTGATCCAGCTAATGTAACACGTATTATTGTAAATGAAAGTGAAGGAAAACTTCCAGAACAATATGTAATAAAAAATATCAACTTTAATTTTAAAGACGGTATTGCTACTACTCCTTATCATACTACTGGAAATATAACTAGTGGAAGTCAACAGTATAATGGAATTGGTGGCGCAAGAGGAATGGTAGGACAACCTCAATCAAGCATGAGCGGAAGTAGATTTACTACTGATGACGGCGAAGTAACTGTAGATGCAAAACATGTAGTGCATTTAAGTTTGAGTGAAGGTTTAGATAATAACTATCCTTTTGGTAATTCTTTATTAGAAACAATATTTAAAGTTTATAAACAAAAAGAATTACTAGAAGATGCTATTATAATTTACAGAGTACAACGTGCTCCTGAAAGAAGAGTTTTTTATGTTGATGTGGGCAACATGCCATCACACCTTGCTATGCAATTTGTAGAGCGTGTAAAGACGGAAATACATCAAAGACGTATACCATCGCAGACTGGGGGCGGAACTAATGTCATAGACAGTTCATACAATCCTTTGTCAATCAACGAAGATTACTTTTTTCCACAAACAGCTGAAGGACGAGGATCAAAAGTTGAAACACTTCCAGGCGGTACAAACTTAGGAGAAATAGATGACCTTAGATATTTTACTAATAAGCTTGTACGCGGTTTACGAATCCCGAGTTCATATTTACCCACAGGCGCTGACGACAGTGCTTCTCAATACAACGATGGTAGAGTCGGAACTGCTTACATACAAGAGTTAAGATTTAACACATATTGTGAACGTTTACAAAACTTACTCGTTGAAGAGTTTGATCAAGAATTTAAAAGATACTTATTAGAAAAAGGATTAAACGTTGATACTTCAATGTTTGATCTAAAGTTTCAACCACCACAAAACTTTGCAAGCTATAGACAAGCAGAAATTGATAATGCAAGGGTGCCTACATATACTCAAATGGCGGCTATACCATATATGTCTAATAGATTTGCACTAAAACGCTTCTTAGGTATGTCAGATGAAGAACTTGCTGAGAATGAAAGACTATGGAGAGAAGAAAACGAAGAAAACTTAGATCCTATTCCGGGTGAAGCTTCTGCAGAAATGAGAGATGCTGGTATTAGTCCAGCAACTATAGGTGACGATCTTGGAAACATGGAAGACGAAGTCCAAGGTGACGAAGCGGCTCCGATTGATGGAGGAGCAGGTGATGCACCCGAAACTGCAACTGGAGGAGATGCCGCGCCGGCTCCAGCAACAACAGACCAAACGGTATAAATACTAACATGATACTACGTGAATTATTTTATTTTGACAGAGAAACTATTGAGCCAGTAGAAGATAAACGCTACCAAGCTGAATACGATGACACTCCTGTTGAAAAAGACGATACACGTAAATCAAGACTAAAACTTTTTCAAATCAATAGAATACGTAAAGCATCTGAACTGCATACAGAAGAAAAACTTAAAGAGTTACAATTTGTAAAGCAAATGTATGGTATTGCGGCTAACGCAGAAACTGCATAAAAGTAAGATGAATGAAAAAATATATTCCTGGCGAGACCAAAGAGCAACGTAAAGCTCGGAAAAACTTAGCCAAAGCCAAAAAACAAAGCCTATCTAATAATTCTGAACATATTCAGAATCAAATTGTTAATGCACCAACGAATAATAAAATTGCATTTGTAATAGGTAATGGCACTAGTAGATCTCCTATAAATTTAGAAACTTTGCGTCCATTTGGTAAAATATACGGATGTAATGCTCTTTATAGAGATTTTATTCCAGATTATCTTGTAGCTGTTGATACTAAAATGATATTAGAAATTAATAGAGAAGGTATACAGCATAAAGTAGAAACATGGACTAATCCTAATAGAGCATATGCTAATATGACAGGATTTAACTTTTTTCAACCGTCTAAGGGATGGAGTAGTGGACCAACAGCATTATGGTTTGCTTCAGATATGACTGAATATGATACTATCTACATCTTAGGATTTGATTTCGAAGGCACCGGACAGCTTGTAAACAACATATATGCAGGTACTCCTAACTACAAAAGTCCCACTGAAAAAGCAACATATTTTGGAAATTGGCTTAAACAAACTACAATTACTTGCCAAAATTTTCCAAAAAAGAGATATATAAGAGTGTTAGGAGAAGCATTTTTTACTCCTCCTGAGCTGACAAAATTAGAAAATGTGGAGAATATTCACATAAGGGATTTCAAAAATTCCTTTAAAATCTGACAAACTAGTCAAAATGGCTCGTTTTGAGCCTATATCTACGTAGTTTTCTGCAAAAAAAGTAAATATATTATGACAGCCCATACCGATTCGGTATGCATAATACATTATAGGAGAGTAAAATGGCAGATCGCAATAAATTTGAACAAATGCTAGAACTCCTTGTCAATGAAGACAAAGAGGCGGCAGAAAAACTATTCCACGAGATTGTAGTGGAAAAATCCAGAGATATTTACGAAGGACTTCTAGAAGACGATAAAGACGTTGACGAAGCTACTGATGAAGCTGTAGATGAAGCTTCAGATGAGGAAGTTGATGAAGCTTCTGATGAAGAAGTAGACGAAGCGTCAGATGAAGAAGTCGACGAAGCAAAAGATGACGAAGTTGAAGAAAACTTTGACTTAGACGAATTTGAAGTTGAAGCTGATCCTACAGCCGTAGCTGTAGAAGCAGATCCAACAGATGATATGATGTCAGATCTTGGAATGGACGACGAAGGCGGCGACGACGACGAAGGCGGCGACGATGAGCCAGAAGGTGACGTTGAAGATCGTGTTGAAGATCTAGAAGATGCACTTGAAGATCTTAAAGCAGAATTTGAAAAAATGATGGCAGGCGATGAAGGTGGCGATGAAGAGCCAGGTGATGAAGAGCCTGAAGAAGCATCAGCTTTTGAAGCTTCAGAAGATGAAGTAGAAGAAGCATCAGACGAAGAAGTAGAAGAAGCTACTGATGAAGTAGAAGAAGCTACTGATGAAGAAGTTGAGGAGTCTAAAACTCCAAAAACTGCTGGAGAAGAAATGCGTGAGTACGTAGAAAAAGTATCCGGCGGCGGTTTAGACGCTCAAAAAATAGGCGGAGACAATGGTGCTAATGCAAAAAGCACAGTCGCAAGCCCAAATAACATGGGAGGCACAGCAAGTAACATAGCACAAGGTGCTGAAGAAAGCGGTGGCGAGCATGCTGGTCTAGGAGACGCAAGTCCAAAAGACCAAGACGGCGGCAATGTAAATGTACCAGGTGGTAAAGCTTCTAAGTCATTAAAAGCACAACCAGGACATGGTGCAGAGAAGAAAAGCAAGCCAGAAGACGCTGATAACAAAAAACCTGTTGTTGGCGGTTAAGTTAAGGAAATTTGAATGATTAACTTACGAGAGAACTTGACATTTGACCAGGCTAAAATGGTTATTGAAACTGCCGACAACGATAGTGGTGGCAAAGACCTTTATATGAAAGGTATTGTTATCCAAGGCGGTATAAGAAATGCCAATCAGCGAGTGTATCCTGTATCCGAAATAGGCAGGGCTGTCAAAACTCTCAACGATCAAATTACTGGAGGATATTCAGTTCTCGGAGAAGTAGATCATCCAGAAGGACTTAACATCAACCTTGACCGTGTATCACACATGATCACAGAAATGTGGATGGACGATGCAAATGGTTACGGTAAACTAAAAGTATTACCAACCCCGATGGGACAACTAGTTAAAACAATGCTTGAAAGCGGAGTAAAATTAGGAGTCTCATCAAGGGGTTCGGGCAATGTTATGGAAGATGGAAGCGGAGAAGTTTCCGACTTTGAAATAATCACCGTGGACGTTGTGGCACAGCCAAGCGCCCCTGGTGCATATCCAACACCAATATACGAGCATCTAATGAATGCACGTGGAGGAATGAAGGCATACGAATTAGCACAGGCAACTAAACACGATCCAAAGGCACAAAAGTATCTTAAGGAATCACTAATCAATCTGATTAGTAAACTCCAATAAACTAGGAGAATGGTATGATAGATGCACTAAAAACACTTTTTGAAAATGACGTGGTATCATCCGAAATTAAGGCTGAGATTGAAGAAGCATGGAATGCAAAAATTCAAGAAAATAAAATGCAGGTAACTGCTGAATTACGTGAAGAATTTGCACAAAAGTACGAGCATGATAAAAATACAATGGTTGATGCCATTGATAACATGCTTTCTGAGCGTCTTCAAGCTGAGATTGCAGAGTTTGCAGAAGATCGCAAGCAATTAGCTGAAGCAAAAGCAAAATTTGCTGTAGCACAGCGTAAAAATGCAGACTTACTCAAAGGTTTTGTTGCTGAGCAATTAGCTACTGAAATCAAAGACCTACATACAGATAAAAAACTACAAGCAGAAAATATTGCTAAGTTAGAAGAATTTGTTGTAGAAGCCTTGGCTAAAGAAATATCCGAATTCCAAGAAGACAAAAAAGATTTAGCTGAAACAAAAGTACGTTTAGTACGTGAAGCTAAAAAACACTTCGCTAAAGTCAAAGCTGACTTTGTCGAAAGAGGTGCAAAAGCAGTATCCGAAACAGTTGAAAAAGCTCTTAAGTCAGAGATTAGTCAGCTTAAAGAAGATATTGACACTGCACGTAAAAACGACTTCGGTCGTAAGATTTTCGAAAGCTTTGCATCTGAGTATGGTACTAGTTACCTTAACGAAAAATCAGAAACTGCAAAACTTCTAAAAGTTGTAGACATGAAAAATAAGCAACTTGCAGAAGCTAAGGAGTTTGCAAAGAAAGCGAAAGAAATTGCAGAAGCAACAGCTACTGAAAAACAGAAGATTGTTGAGTCAACGCAAAGAAAAGAAGTAATTAACGAGTTGATTAAGCCTTTGGCTAAAGATCAACAAGAAATTATGATTGATTTACTGGAATCAGTTCAGACTAATAGACTAAAGTCTCAGTTTGATAAGTATCTACCAGCGGTTATCGACGGTAATACTCCAGCTAAGAAGGCAGTACTTACAGAAGGCACAGAAATCACAGGCAACAGAGAAGAAACTAACGTTAGTTCACAACAGCAAGCAGATGTAAATAACAATGTTATTGACATTAAACGTTTGGCTGGATTAAATTAAGGAGATAATTATGTCAGAACTATTAGAAAGTCGCTGGCAGGATACCAAAACTGCACTTTTGGAAGGCCTACAAGGCAATAAGAAAGCTGTAATGGGTGCTACCTTAGAAAATACTCGCAAGTATTTGTCTGAGACAGCTGTTGCAGGTACAACATCCGCCGGTAATGTCGCAACTCTTAACAGAGTTATCTTACCCGTCATCAGACGTGTAATGCCAACCGTTATTGCTAACGAACTTGTTGGTGTTCAACCGATGACTGGTCCAGTGGGTCAAATCCACACATTGCGTGTAAGATACGCAGAAACTGTAGGCTCAGGTGCGTCCGGTGCTACAGCAGGTGAAGAAGCACTTTCACCATTCAAGATTGCGGAAGCTTATTCCGGTAATGCTACAACAGGCAAAGCTGATAATACATCAACGCTTGAAGGCGCTGGTGGAAGCAAGCTATCAATCCAAATCTTGAAGCAAACAGTCGAAGCAAAAACCAGAAAGCTATCAGCTCGCTGGACTTTTGAAGCGGCTCAAGACGCTCAGTCAATGCACGGTATTGATGTAGAAGCAGAAATTATGGCTGCTCTTGCACAAGAAATTACCGCTGAAATTGACCAAGAGGTTATTGCTAGCTTGAATACTCTTGCAGGTTCAGCTGGTCAAACATATGACCAAGCGGCGGTATCTGGTACTGCTACTTTCGTTGGTGATGAGCATGCGGCATTAGCTGTTCAAATCAACAGAGTGTCAAACCAAATCGCTCAGCGTACACGTAGAGGCGCAGGTAACTGGGCTGTTGTAAGTCCATTTGCACTTACAATTCTACAAAGTGCAACTACTTCAGCGTTCGCAAGAACAACTGAAGGTTCATTCGAAGCTCCAACTAACACTAAGATGGTTGGTACTTTAAACAACGCTATGAAAGTATATGTAAACACATATGCGGCTGACAATGCTAACGTACTTGTTGGTTATAAAGGCGCAAGCGAGTCTGATGCGGCAGCATTCTATTGCCCATATATTCCGCTAATGAGCTCAGGCGTTGTGTTGGATCCGTCCACATTTGAGCCAACAGTTAGCTTTATGACAAGATACGGGTATATTGAATTATCAAATACTGCTTCGTCTCTTGGTAACGCGGCTGATTACCTCGGCGCAGTAGCTATTACTTCTGGTAACGTTAGCTTTAGCTAATATTACTGTCGTAATATACGAGATTAAAATAGGTCCTTTTATAGGACCTATTTTTTTGACTTTTTTTTAAAAAAGAGGTTGACATTTATTATAAAGATGTTATATTAGTAACATAAGCAACAAAGACTTAGCTAGTCGATGTTTGTAGTGCAAGGAAGAGGCGTTTACCAGAGCGTCGAACTTGACTGTTTAGGGGTGGTACCCAGGCTTGGTAGTAGAAATACGCTGAGTCACATCGCTCTACCGAGCGGAAATAGGTTCCCTGGATTTGAGAATGGCATCTCGGTCGAGGGGTTGGAGGTATAACCGAGTCCTCCCTACTTTGCTTATCTTAAAAGGCTCGCCTCAAGCGGGCCTTTTTCTTTTGTATCTAATGATAAATACTATGTCAAGAGGAGAGCCTCTAGATGAGGACTTATGGGGATCCAACCCCGTAGACCTAGAACGTCAACTTATTAAGGAGAAAACAAATGGGAAGACCACTAAACAAAAGATTTTTTGGAACGCCAACAGCTTCCGGAAATGAAATAAAAGTTAACTTTCATGATGGATCAGCAGTCGTTGAAGGGCATATTGTAAAACAACTTGGTAGCAAGAAGTTTAGAGTACGTGCAACAGAAGACGGCGGTAGCTATGATCGCACACTTGTAACTGGTAAATTACCAGCCGCATTAACTGGTACAGAAATGACTATTTCTGTTAAAGGTGATGACGATGAAACATATGGTGTATCAAAAATCGCAGGCAGAAAAGTTACTGTAAAGCAACCATCTGCTACTGGTTCAAACGCACTAGACGGTACTAGTATTTCTTGGAACTTTACGGTTGCAGGAGCAGACGGTGCTGTTCAAGTTGAAGAAGCTGGTGATGATGATACTAAGGCAGGTACTGACGATACAGATTTCACTGAAGACGCATAGTATTAATAATAGGGATTATTATTAATGGCCGGGAAATATGTAAGTATACCAACAGGAAATTATAGTCTTGCTGTCCAAGACAGTGGGACTATAACTCTTGATACAGGTAATCAGGTAGGAGAAGTAATTGTCACAGGAAATTTAACTGTGCAAGGATCTTCTACTACTGTCACGTCTCAAAACTTAGATGTTAAAGATAATATTATTACGTTAAACAAAGGAGAAACAGGAGCAGGAATAACTCTTGATGATTCTGGTTTAGAAATGGATCGTGGCACATTTACTAATGTGTTGTTTACATTTAATGAAAATATAACATGGTCTGATCCTGTAACTGATACCACTAAGACAGGCGGATTTGTATTTAAAGATGCAAATAATGCACTAATAGGTATAAGAACAAATAATATTAATACAGGCGGCGGAGATTTATACTTAATTAATTCTGGTACAGGTACAGTAAGTGTAACAGGTACAAATAATTATGAATTACAAGTTACAGATGACGACGACCTTACAAATAAAAAATATGTAGATGATGCAATTACTAATGCATTTGGTACTGTTAATATTTCAACAATTGGTCAAGGTAATGTAGGAACACAAACTGCTATAGCTATTGCAGATACAGACGTAACTGGCCAACCTAGTGTTGTAAACTTTTCAATTGATGGCAATATTAATACAAGACTGTTTGAAGATAGATTAGAACTTCCTGAAGTTAGGATTGTAGGTTCTATCCTTGAAACTACAGTAAGTAACACTGACTTAGTAATAAGTTCTCCAGGTACTGGTGTAGTGCAAGTCGATGATACTTTGCATGTAAGGCAAGCAGTATCTGTACCAACGCAACCTGCAGACGGTAATATGTTATATATGCAGACACAATCGCACGGTAAGTCCGGAGTATTTTTCGTTAACGCACAAGGTACTAGAGACGAACTGATAAGTAAAAATAGAAGCATACTTTTTAGTATGCTATTTTAGGAAAAGACATGGCAATTATATCAGCACAAGTAAAAACAACAAATACAGAGATATTAGATCCAACAGGCGTAGGATCGCCAGCAGGTGCTGTACCTACTGGAAAAACTTATGCAATTACAAATATTTTAATTTGTAATAATAGTACAACTACAGCCGCTACTGTAGATATGCATTTAGTTAAGTCAGGTTCTGCTTTATCAAATGCAGTAACTAGAGTTTTGCATGATTTGAACCTACCAGCAAAAGAAACATTTACATTTGATTCTGAAAAAATAGTTTTAGATCAAGGAGACAAAATTGTTCTTATTGGTAGCCCAGATGCAGGATCAGGTTTAACAACTTTATCTGCTACAGTAAGCTTTTTGGAAGTCTAATATGCGTTTTTTGAAGCAACAAACTCTGAATACCAGAAACCTACAAGGTGCAAGTGTTAAATTTAGCACAGCTGGACTAGGCGTAATTGATGGTACAGCGGCGTTAGTGGTTCCTATAGGAACTACTGCACAACGTCCAAGCTCATCTGCTAACGGACAATTAAGATACAACACAGACAACAATGAGTTTGAAGTTTATGAAAATGGTGCATGGAAGAATCTAAGATATAACGAACCCAACCCAGTTGGAATAGTCCAACAAAACTTAGGCACAGGAGACGGCACAGAAACAACATTTGGCGTACTTAATTCAGGAGATACAGATTATCCTGTACCAGCAAGTGCCGCAAGTGTGCTTGTACTTGTTGAAAATGTTTTGCAAGTTGCAACAACTAACTACACTTTAGTACAAAATCCTTCTTCAGGCCCAAATACACCTTATGCCGCAGGATGGTATATAGTATTTGGTACTCCAGTACCCGCAGGTAAACCAGTAACAGTACTACACAATTTCGACAAGTAGATCCTATAAATACAGTATAGGAGAAATACGTGTCTCAATTAGGTAGAATCGGTGGCGGAGTACTAAAAGACAATCTTTTACGTGACGGATCAAATTTAAATTTTAAAAATACAAGCGGTTCTACAGCATTAATTCATCTTGATGTTGTTAACGGCAGAGTAGGTATTAATACAGAATCACCTGCGGCAACATATGCATTAGATGTACCAAGTGCTATTAGAACAACTGGCGTTAATGCTGATTACTTAAATATACAAAATTTTACTATTGACACAAATAGAATTTATCAAAATAGTGGCGATATTAATTTAGATGCTACTAACAATATTTTTCTTGCAGGATTGCAAACTGACAATCTTACTATTAATTTTAACAGTATACGTTCTAACCAATCGAACGAAAATATAATACTAGATCCTAGCGGCACAGGATCTGTTGAAATATATTCAGATTGGAATATTACAGGCAATTTACATTCTACCGGAAACATCACATTTGGAGGAGATTTAACTTTAGGTGATAGTGATGATGACTCTATTACATTTCAAAGTGATGTCAACAGTCATTTACTACCAGATGTCAACGATGTATCAGAGCTTGGTTCTACAACAAAGTATTGGAATCAAACACATACTAATGTACTTAATTCTGCTTCATTATCATCAGCTAGTTTAACTATAGATACAAATGTAATTAAAATAAATCAAACTGATGGAAATTTAACTTTAAATCATACAGACGCTAGCAGAAAAGTTAGATTAGATTCAGTTGATGTGCTTAATGACACTATATCTTCTAGTGCAACAGACATTGATGTTGTAACAGCAGGAGAACTTATTTTTAATTCTACTACAGCAGTACTCCTTCCTGCAGGCACAAGTGCTCAAAGACCAACTAATGCAGGAGGTTTAAGATATAATACAGATACAGGATTGTATGAAGGTAGAGCTCCCACAGGTTATGTTTCTTTTGGGGGTGTATATTCTGATGATGCGGCTACAAATGTTACTGCTCACCCGACAAACGATACAATTTTATTTAGGGCAAATAACATTGCATCTGGCTCTATAGATTCTCAAGGTATTAATTTGACAGGCTTGCTAGTAGATAGTGTAAGTGCAAATGCTAATACTATTACAACAGATAGTGGTAACACAAATTTAAATTTTACTCCTAACGGAACAGGAAGTGTTGTAATAGACAGTATAAAATTTGAGCAAGGAAATATTACCAATACAACCAATGGCGCTTTAGAATTTATACCTACTGGACAAGGCTACTTCAAATCAGGTGGTACTGGAGGTATGGTGATACCATACGGTACAACTGCAAACAGAATTCCAAATCCTGCTATAGGAGACACACGATGGAATACAGATACTAGTACATTAGAAAGCTGGGATGGTGTACAATATGTTTTATCTGCAGGACAAGGCGGTACTGTATCAGAAGAGTATATGAATGAACTTTCTTTACAATATACTATAATACTAGGCTAATTATCCAGAAAATCGCTAAATACTATTAATGCAACGTATGACCAATACTTGCAGGGTCAAACTGTGGTTAGCCGGCAAAGAGCCGAAAGGATGAAAACTAGGCTAGAGGGACAGGATCCCCGTATTGAGGAGAAGAGATGGCTATTGGTCGCATAAGTGGTCCGCTCTTAAAAGCTAACCTACTTAGAAATGGGGTTAACTTAGCTTTTGAGACGAATTTACTTTACTTAGATGTAAATAACAGCCGCGTAGGAATAAACAACGCAAACCCTCAGTACGATCTAGATGTAGGCGGAACTACAAGAGCTCCAACAATTAACGTAAGCGGTGCAAGCAGTATTGGCACAGTGCAATTTAATGGCAATACTATTAGCTCTACGAGTCCTACTCTTGTATTAGGTACAGCTGATAATGTTGTTTACAACAAGAGATTAACAATAGATTCGATTGATATAAGAGATAATATTATATCTACTAATGAGTCTAACGCAAACATAGAGTTTGTTCCTAATGGTGTAGGTACTGTAGAAATAATAGGAGATACTAACGTACAAGGCAATATTACAGCTACAGGTAATATCACAGCTAATGGCAATATTACAATTGGTGATGCAGATACAGATAATGTAACTTTCAATGCTGATATTGCTAGTAATATTATTCCTGATGCTACTAATACATATAATATAGGTTCAAGCACAAAGAAATGGAATAATGCATATGTAAATGATGTTCAATCAAATCAAGCAAATATAGGCGATGTAAATATTGCAGGAAGTGTAATACAAACAAGTGTATCAAATGCTGATTTAGAACTTAGAGCAAACGGAACAGGTAGCGTAGTAATAGATGATCTTACTTTTAAAGATTCAACTGTATCAAGCACAACAGATTTAACCTTTGCACCAGGTAGCGGAAACATTAACATTACAGGTACAGGATCCTTTAAGATTCCTTCAGGCACCACTGCACAAAGACCTACTCCTGCTGTAGGAAAAATAAGATACAACACAGATAATAACAATTTTGAAGGATATAACGGCTCTAATTGGATTATATTAAACGGTGTTCAAGATTTAGACGGAAATACAAATATTACAGCTGAATTAACACCAGGTGCAAATGATAATACTATTAGATTTAATGTGTCAGGAAGCACAGTAGTTGATATTAACAGCACTAGATTAAATGCTCCTAAAGTTGTAGTAGATGATATTACTATAGATGGTTCTACAGTTAGTACTTCCGCAACTAATACAGATTTAAATCTAGATGCTAATGGAACAGGTAGTGTTGTATTTGATGGTACACTTGCAATTAAAGACAACACAATTACAAATTTAACAAATGGCGGTGTAACTGAATTCTTACAAACAGGCACAGGATATGTAAAATTTGGAGGTACAGGCGGATTTGTTTTACCAGTAGGTACATCAGGACAAAGGCCTGGAGCACCTGAAATCGGAATGGTAAGATATAATACAGCAGAATCAAGAGTTGAAGTTTATGACGGTAGCTGGAGTTCAGTTGCAGGTGCAGGTGCAGGTATATCATTAGGTGATGCTGAAAATATTGCATTAGAATTGGTCATAAGTTTAGGATAATATAATGGCAACAACGTTTAAAAATAAAGTAGTAAAAGACATAGGAACAATGAAGATAGTAGCAATAGAAACTAATGCTAGTACACGTTCGACTATAATTGGTATAAGTCTTGCAAATACTACTACTGGTGCAGTAAGCGTAAGCGTTTTAATTGGTGATGATGCAAGTAGTGAGGGTTATTACTTAAAAGATGTATTAGTACCACCAAAGTCTACACTTAAACCATTAGGCCCTGCTGAAAAATTAATCTTGGCTCCTAACAATACATTGTTATTACAGTCAAATAAAAGTAATTCAGTTGATGCTGTTTTAAGTTATGTGGATATTGTATAAGGAAAAATAAATGGCATATATAGGAGCTTCACAAGAACAATACTACGCACAAAGCGATAAAAGATTTTTTTACGGATTGCGTAGGACTGATAACGGAGAATTATTTTTAGCTAAAGTAGATCAGCTTGGACAAGATGATGTAGTACAAATAAACAAAATTGGAGACCCAACAGATAACTATCCTAATTTTGAAGAAGGGCAAGAATTTTTTGAAGGAAGAGATTATAATCATAATTTAGTATATGAAAATTTAAATTATGAACAATTTAAACACGATGACAGAGATATTTGGTATTATATTAATGCTGAAGGAGAACTTTGTGTAAGAGTAAACGAAGATCACACATACGATGATGGTGCATCATCTAGCGGTGAGATAACATACTAGGTAGGAAAAGCTAATGGCAGAATTTAATATTGATAGAATTAGGTTTAGATGGAAAAATATCTGGGCAATTTCTACAGTATATAGAAAAGATGATATAGTAATCTATCAAGGCAAATCATATGTTTGTCTTGTAGGACATACTTCGCAAGCAGTAGCTACTGGATTTTATACAGATTTAAATCATGCAACTCCAAAATGGGAACTTATGCTTGACGGCATGATGTGGAGAGGAGACTGGGTCAATAACACATACTACAGTGTAGGCGAAATTATAAAATGGGAAGGATATGTTTACAGATGTATCGAAGCTCATACTTCTAACGTAGTGACCTCACAAGGTCCACATACAGACTATAGTAAATGGACCATTGTTGCAACGACTGATAATTGGACAAATACTTGGACTACAGGATTTTTCTACGATCTAGGAGACATAGTAATTTACAATGGTATAACCTATCGTTGTATAGCAAAACATACATCTGCCTCAAACGTAACCGATGGCTTAGAACAAGATCAGATAAGTTGGGAAATAGTAGCAAGATCAGATAATTGGCGTGCAGATTGGACTGTAAACACAAGATATATGGTAGACGATGTTGTTAGGTATAATGGTATAGTATATCGTTGTACAGTATATCATACTTCTAATGCAGGTGAAAGTGGAGGACTTGAAGCAGATCTACCTAAATGGGAAGTAGTATTAGATCAATTTGAATATAAAGTAGAATGGACAACAGGCACTAGGTATAGAAAAAATGATTTAGTCAAATATGGTGAAACTATTTGGAAATGTCTAGTAGGTCATACAGCAAGTGCTTTGTTTAGAACTGATGAAGCAAGTAGTTATTGGTCTGTTTGGTTACCCGGTTTTGGTTATGAACTATTATGGAATCAAGCAACTGAATATCAAAAAGGCGATATAGTTTTATATGGCGGTTATGTTTATACTTGTTTACAAAACAATTTAGGTAGTGTACCTAGTGTAAACGGAAAATTACAAGATACAGGAGACTGGGAGCTTACAAAAGAAGGTTACAAACATCAAGGTGAGTACAATCATGTCACACAATACTACACAGGTGATGTAGTTAGAAACGGTGGTTATTTGTATATTTGTGTAACTAATTCTATATCAGAATATCCAGATAGCTCTGCAAAGTGGCAAATATTAGTGCCTGGACACAAATGGAAAAGTGATTGGGTTGATAATGTACAATACTATGTAGGAGATATTGTAACTTATGACGGAAGTGCATACTATTGTATAGCAAGACATGCTGGTACAGAATCTGACAACAGACCTGATCTTGACATGGCTAACGAACATGAAAACTATTGGCAATTAATGCTTGCAGGTATTGACGGGAACGTTTTAACAACAGATGGAGATATACGTGTAAGAGATGCATCACAGACTACTAGACTAGCTATTGGTGCTCCAGGTGCGACATTAAAGGCCGTAAGTAATAACACAATATGGCAAGACTATGGACCTGTATCAAAAGTTTATTACGTTGGTGTAACTGGTGTTGATAGTGCTAACAGCGGAACAACAGTCAACGCTCCTTTTAGAACAATAAAATATGCATGTGATTATATTAATGCAGACTGGGCAAATAGGGCTCCAGCAACTGTATTTGTAACAGCTGGATATTATGACGAGCTTACCCCGATATCAATTCCAAAAGAAACAACATTAGTAGGAGACGAACTTAGAAGTGTTACAGTGCAACCTGCGGCAGGACGTGAAGCAAATAACATGTTTTACGTTAGCAATGGAGCAGGCATGCGTAACATGACTTTGCAAGGATTGACTGGTACTTTAGGCACAGTTAATGCATACGGTACAAAGCGTCCAAATGCAGGAGCATATGTAAGTCTAGACCCAGGCACAGGAATAAGTGATACTAATACGCATATTACAAGTAAGTCTCCATACATACAAAACATTACAACATTTGGCACAGGATGTGTAGGATTAAAAATAGATGGAGCATTACATAATTCAGGTTACAAATCAATTGTTGCAAATGATTTTACACAAATAATAAGCGATGGTATAGGGTACTGGGCAACAAATAACGGTAGATCAGAATTAGTAAGTGTATTCACATATTATTGTCATATAGGTTATTTGGCAGATGAAGGTGGAAAACTACGTGCAACAAATGGTAATAACTCATATGGAACATTTGGAAGTGTAGCAGAAGGATATGATACAACTGAAACAGCAATAACAGGAAATGTGGATAACCAAGCTTCAGAAGCAAGTGCAAATGTTATAACTGATAATCAAAATATGATACTAGCATTAGAATATAAAAATGCAGGTAGAACTTATAAAAATAAAGCAAGCGGATCAAACGCTTCAACGGTTACTTTTGCTGGACAAGGTGTAAATGCAACAGCTACATACGAAGAAACTAGAGATGGCGCAGTATCTGAAATTAGATTGCTAGACCCTGGTGATTCAAGTGCGGCAGGCGGAAATAATTATCAATATAAATTGAATAATGCTCAAGGCGGTGATGCAACAAGTATTACTTTAGCGGCCGCAGATACAGACGGTAGTCCGTCAAAATACAATGGCATGAGAATTTTTATTAATTCTGGTGTAGGTGTAGGTCAATATGGATATATTTCTAGTTATAACGATGTATCTAAAGTTGCACAAGTAAGTAGAGAATCAGACGGTTCAGCAGGATGGGATCATATAAATCCAGGTTGGCCTATTGAAACATTACTAGGCACAAATACAAGATACAGTATTGAACCAAGAGTTACATTTAGTGATCATCCATTAACTGCTACACAGATTACTGCACCAAGTAGTACAATATGGAAAGAGGTAATATGGTTCGATGCTGGAAGTTGCTTTGTAGCTGTAACAGCAGGTGGTGCTGGAGATACGTATACTTCACATTCAGCAGACGGAATTACATGGAGTACTCCAGCAGTGAGATTTACAGGGAAGGATGTAGTCGCAGTGCAATATGATTCTTGGGGTAGTCAAGTATTAATTTTTGCGGAAGACAACGGAGGCTCAGGAGGTGCAGGGACAATATATCAATTCGGTGTAGCGGCAAAATCACATGCAACTAGTTTACCTTCTTATACTGCAAATATGGCAGGGGTTGAATTAAAAGATGGCGCAATTATACCAGGTGATACAAATCAGCGTACAGGATTTGCTTTTGGTAATTATAGAGTTTGGTACTCAGGTAATAATTTTGGAAGCTATCAATACCATACGCCAACTAATGCATCAAATGATTCGGCACTATACAGTTATACTAAGGTCGCATACGGTCCAGGTGTAGGAGGTCCAGATGGAACATTTGTTTATTTAAACACAGGTTCAAAAGGAGGTGTTGCAATTAACACTACTAGATTCTCATCAGGTTTGTCTACTCAATATGACGCAGGAGCAACAGGAAGATTACCTGTTGGTTACACTGACGTCATTTTTGGTAATGGTAGATTTGTTGCTATAGACCCGGGTGATGTAAGCACAGAAACTAAAACAGCAATAAGTTTTGATGGAATATATTGGTATGAATACAGTATACCGGGCTCTACTGACTTTACAAGAATTTTTTACAGTGAAGGACACAAAGGACAATCAGGTATAGTAGATGGCAAATCAAGTGGCGGAACATTTATGGCCATAGGTACAGGTAATCAATTAGCAAAGTCACAAGACGGAGTTGTATGGAGAATTACAAGTGATGATAGTTCTGATTACCTTGCAACAGAAAGTGCAAGTTGGTCAGGAGCAGGATACAGTACAGCATTAAATAATTGGGTAGTAATTGCAGACAATAATGCTAATTGGAACCTAGTCACAGGTTGGGGAGCGAAACCGTTTGCTAGAGCAGTAGTTAAGTCAGATAAAATTAACGAGTTTTTTGTATATGAACCTGGCAGTGATTACGCTTCGGCTCCAACAGTGACAGTTTATGATCCACAAGCAACAATTAATTCTGTACAAGTAGCAAGAATAAACGATGGCGTTCTTCCTCAACCAGTATTTGGTAACAGAGGTACTTCTTACATTACTGCTTCTTGTACAATAGCAGGTTTTGGTCATGCAGATAGTTTCCAAATAGGAGGCACATTAAAACTAAAAGGAGTAAGTTTAGTTCCCGGACCAGGCGATAACTTAGTAATAAGCGGAATAAACGATGTTGACTATAAAGTTTCTAGCATCGATGCACAATCAGGAAGTTCAGGAAATTATAATCTAACACTGACTATAAGTCCTACACTAGGTAGAGCAGAATCGCCTGAGCATAATACTGCTATTACTATACGTCAACAGTACAGTCAAGTTAGATTGACAGGACATGATTTCTTAGATGTTGGTTCTGGTAACATAGGAGACACAGATTATCCTAATAGATATGTAGAAGGCTATAATGCTACAAACGATCCACAACAACAAAACGAAGTAAGAGAAGCTAATGCTGGTAGAGTATTTTATACTTCGACAGACCAAGACGGTAACTTTAGAGTTGGTGAACAATTTAAAGTTGAACAAGATACAGGTATTATTACACTTAATGCTTCTTACTTTACTTTAACTGGATTGACACAGCTAACACTAGGCGGAATTGTAGTAGGTGGAACACAAGTTATAATTAACGAATTTTCGAAAGAGCCTACATTTATTGCTAATGCAAATACTATTGTACCTACACAAAGAGCAATAGGAAAATATTTGCAATCAAGAGTATCAGGTGGTAGTAGTAATGCAAACACTAACAAACTTGTGTCGGGTTCAATTAGTGTTACAGCAGACACTATGTCAACTACTAGTAATATGATACATTTAACTGCTAGAGGACATCATGATAAACCTACTAAAGGATCAATAGCGGCAATGCAATACTTTACTCATGGTGCTGATAGCGGAAATGATAGGACAAACATATAATGATAAATATATATAAGGTTTATGGAGTGCTAAATGGCTGAATTTAAATTAGGTAGAATTAGGTTTATATGGAAGAATAATTGGACAGCTTCCACGACCTACTACAAAGATGATATTGTTAGAAATGGCGGTAATACATATATTTGTATTAAAGGGCATACTGCTCCAGCACTATTTTCTACTAACCAAGCAACTAATTGGAATAAAATTTCCGATGGAACTGAGTGGAAAGGTAACTGGTCTACAAGCACTCTTTACAAAATTAACGACATAGTAAAATATGGAGGATATCTATATATAGCAAATGCAGAGCATACTTCTGCCGCTACTGCTACTTTAGGATTAGAAGCTAATCAAGGAAGCTGGGACTTATTTGCTGAAGGTTTTGATTACAAAGCTGATTGGAGTATTAATACAAGATATAAAGTAAACGATATTGTAAAGTATAACGGTACAATTTATACTTGTGTAACTGCTCATACATCTGCAAGTACAACTACTTTAGGACTAGAAAATGACCAAGCAAAATGGAATATATTTTCTGAAGGATTTTACTGGAAAAATGATTGGAACATTAATACTAGATATGTCGTAAATGACATAGTACGTTATGGCGGACAAGTATATGTCTGTAATCAAGGACACACGTCAGCGGCTTCTGTAGGTTTAGGTTTAGAAAATGATCAAAGTAAATGGGACTATCTAAACAAAGGATTAGAATACAAAACAGACTGGTCAACGAATACACGATACAAAATAAATGACATTGTTAAGTATGGCGGCGGCACATGGATTTGTATCACTTATCACACAAGCCAATCTACTTTTGCAGCCGACGAAAATAAATGGTCACAGTTTGTTGAAGGTTTAGAATTTGAAGATAGTTGGAGTGGTACAACAACATATCAACCAGGCGACTTTGTTACTTACGGCGGTTATTCATATGTTTCTAAAACAAATAACGTTGGTCAAGGTCATCCACCAGCAAATTCAACAGACTGGTCTTTATTTACTACAGGATTCAAACATGCCCAAGATTGGGGAGATGATAGTTCTGCAGAAGAATATAGAGTAGGTGATGTAGTACGACTAGGCGGATTTACATATCTATGTATACAAGATCATACAGGACAAAGACCACCTAACGGAACATACTGGGAACTCCTTAACGAAGGATTTAAATGGAAAAATGCATGGGCAACAGCTACACTATATGATAAAGGTGATTCTATTAGATATGGTGTTAACAGCTATGTTTGTATTTTAGCTCACACATCTGATACAGCTAAACGTCCAGACAATGACACAGGCGGTGTGTACTGGAATGCATTAGTCGCAGGTGCAGAATCAGGCAACTTAACTACACAAGGTGATTTAGTTTACTATAGTGGTGCAGGTCCTACAAGATTACCAATTGGTGCTGAAGGACAAGTACTTAAAGTAAATGCCGCTGGTAATGCACCAGAATGGGGTTACTTTGGTAGGCTAAACAATGTTTATTATGTACATCCTACTGCTGGAGTAGATAGTCCAGCGAGTGCATACGGACTTACTTTAGATCGTCCGTGGAAAACAATACAATATGCAACACAGCAATTATGGGACGGAGCACAGCGTCCTGCGGCGAAGAGACTGTTACACATTAATAGAAGTTACATAATGCACGATGCTGTTGAATTCGTAGATCACGGAATAGCAAATAACACAAGTCCATATACAGGTTCGTTCACATATACTAAGGCAACATGGATGCAATTTGTTGGTAGATTAGTTGATGCACTTGTTTATGATTTGAGTCACGGAGGCAATGTACGCACAAGAGAGTTAACTACAGCTATACATGCAGATGCAACTATTACTGGTAAAACAACAGAATTTAATGCAATGATTGCAAGAGTATTAGTTGTTGCAGATGCAGTATTAAGCAATGCGGCTCCAGCATCTGATTATCAAACTTTGCAAGGTTCTGTAACAGCTACACAGCAAACAGATACAAATTACACAGAAGAGTCAGATGATTTATCAACTGCAACAAGTTTAGCTAATATTTTAACAGCGGCAGTGACAGCTGGTAATACAACAAATATGGCATCAGCTGTGATACCTAACAATTCACTCTATATTAAGAGCGGAACATTTCAAGAAACTCTTCCTATACTATGCCCTGCAAATACAGCATTGATAGGTGACGAATTACGTTCAACAAAAATACAACCAGCAGGTCAGCAAACACAAGCTACTGATGTGCCAAAAAGTATAGCGGCAATACAAAGATTAAAAGCAATTATAAGTGATATTGTAACAAACGGTTCAGTTACAAAATCAGCAGGAAATGCTGAAACACAAGTAACATCAAGACCCGCAGGTTCAAGTGCGGCAGGTACTGCGGCTACAGCATTATTCCAAGAACTTGAAGACTATATTGATTATAGGGTAAATGGAGTAACTGGTGATTCCACAGTTCCTACAACCAGAGGTACAAATACACCTACATATGATACAGGTTATAGATATGCTATAGAAGCTATAGAAGCTAACAGAACATTTTTAGTTGCAGAAGTACATGCTTATATTGCAGTGCAATATCCTAGCTACACATATACTATAGCGGCTTGTACAAGAGATGTTAACAGATATATTGACGCAATGAAATATGATTTAGAATATACAGGAAACTGGAGAATGATAAATGCGGCATTGTTGTATAGCAACTCTGTAAGTGGCTCTAGTACAGAAAATATGTTCTTTATGAGAAACGGTTCAGGCTTAAGAAACTGTACAGTAAGTGGCTTGTCTGGTACTTTAGGTAGTGCAAACTCCTATGGTACTAAACGACCAAGTGCAGGTGCATATATTAGCTTAGATCCAGGATATGGTCCAGCAGATACAGATGCACATATTTTAACTAGATCCCCATATATACAAAATGTAACAACATTTGGTACAGGTTGTATTGGTCTTAAGATTGACGGAGACCTACATGACGGCGGAAATGACTCAATAGTTGCAAACGACTTTACACAAATTATTAGTGATGGTATTGGTGCTTGGGTAACAAACTTAGGTAGAGCAGAACTTGTTAGTGTGTTCTCTTATTATGCACACATAGGATATCTATCAGAAAACGGCGGCAAGATACGTGCAACAAACGGTAACAGCTCATATGGTGACTTTGGATGTGTAGCAGAAGGTATTGATAGCACAGAAACAGCAGTGACAGGTAAAGTTACTAACCAGTCAACAGAAGCTAAAATTGAAAATATAGTTACTGACAAAAATCAGATACTATTCTTTGAATATTTAAATGCAGGAGTAAGCTATGCAGATGGTGATACAACTACAACAATAGTCGGAGGCAATAATGATGCGGCTATAAGTGCAGAAAATGTTTATAACGGTGCTGTTTATCAAGTTAGACTTACAGACCCATCAAGCGATTTAGGTGGCGCTGGATACGTAACCGCTACTAATAATGCACAAGTAGGCACAGCAACACAAATTACTCTTAGTAACACAGATACCGCAACAAATGCAATGTATGCAGGTATGGCTATTTGGATTGTAAGCGGCACAGGTGCAGGTCAATATGCATATATTAATACATATGATTCAGGCACAAAAGTCGCAACAGTGTTAAAAAACAGCGACGGAACAGCAGGTTGGGATAGTGTATACGGAGCAGGTATTGTATCAGCTCTTGATGCAACTACAGAATATATAATTGAACCTAGAGTAGTGTTTAGCGGCGGCGGCGTAAGTGCATATGCTGATATTGCTAAAGCTAGAGCAAAAATTGAAGATGGAAAAGTAACACAAATTAAGATTTGGCATCCTGGTTCTGGATATAGTAGTACACCAACAATGACACTGACTGATCCTAATAATACTGTTGACGTACCTCATACAGTAAGGACAGGTAGCGGTGTGTTAGGACAACCTACTTTTAGTAACAGAGGTACAGGATATACAACTGCTACAGCTACAGTAGCATCAGCAAATGGTTATGCAGATAACTATCAACCTGGACAATATGTCAAAGTTAAAAACTTAACTGAAACTCCAGTACAAGGAGCTAATGTAGAGATTGCAGGTATAGCAGGAAAATGGTATAAACTTGTAGGAGTAACACAAGTAACTGGTAGTGCGGGTAATTATGAAGCATTACTACAAGTAAGTCCAGATATTACTGTAACAGAAGCACCAGAACATGATGAAGGTATAACTATACGTAGAAGATATAGTCAGGTTAGATTAACAGGACATGATTTCTTAGACGTAGGTACTGGTAATACAACAACTACAAACTATCCTGGAACTCCAAGTACACCAGCTGATCAAACAGACGAGACTAAAGATTTTGGTGGTGGTAGAGTATTTTATACCTCAACTGATCAGGACGGTAACTTTAGAGTAGGAGAATTATTCAGCGTTGAACAGTCTACAGGTAGAGCAACACTAAATGCTGATGCCTTTAATGTTAGTGGATTACAAGAATTACAACTCGGTGAAATAAGTTTAGGTGGTACTAGTGCCACAATTACTGAGTTTTCAACTGATGGTACGTTTACAGCCAACAGTGACAGTATTGTTCCAACACAGAGAGCTATTAAAACTTATATAGCAAGTCAAATTGGTGGCGGTGCTGGTGAACTAAATGTGAACTCGATTACTGCTGGTCAAGTTAATATAACTGGTCAGACAATATCGCATACAACCAATCAAGAGATAAATATAACAGCACAGGTAAACTATACAGGTGGGGTGAGTGGATCACCCGTAGCCTTAAATATGTTTATTAACGCATAATGGAGATATAACAAATGGCCACAGGAAGATTAGGAACAGCGGATTTAACAGGCGCAACGAATACTGATATTTACACTTGTCCGGCAAGCACCTATGCAGTAGCTAGTGTTAATTTTGTCAATAGAGGCAACGCCGTAGTCTTGCTTCGTTTAGCAATTTGTGATACAAGCACTCCAGGTGCAGATGAGTACATTGAGTATGATGTTGAACTGAATCCAAAAAACGTATTAGAACGCACTGGTATAGTCGTTGACGCCGGTAAGAAAATAGTTGCATACGCTAGCTCAAGCAACGTAAGTGTAGTAGCTATGGGTATTGAGACAACGGCATAAATATATAAAAGGACAATATAATGGGAAGATATTTAACAAGCACACTTAACTACGCAACTACAAATGTTGTCACAGGTACTAGTGTAAACGCGGCAGTTAATCAGCGTATTTTATGTACAGCTGGTGGCATTACAGTAACCCTTCCAGCAAGTCCAACAGAAAATGATACTATTCAAGTAGTTGATATTTCTGGAACAGCTGGATCGTCAAATATCACAGTAGCAAGAAACGGGCAAGAAATTCAAAATGATGCTTCGGATCTTATTATTGATATTAATAATGCTTCGCCGATACTAGTGTATTCTGGGGCTACTTATGGTTGGGTATTATGTGGCTCATAAGTAAGATTAATCAGGGAGTTAGTCAATGACTGCTTTAACAACACTACTGGCCGATATAGGACCACAAAGCGTAGGTAACATACCTCAAAGACTTAGAGTATGGAATACATCGCATACAAGTGCCGCCAACGGAGGTTGCTGTTGTTTGTGGACTGTGCCTGCAGGTATAACAAGTCTTGTGTTTAAACTATGGGGCGGTGGTTCATCAGGTAATGATGGATGTTGTTGTAGTTTTGAAGCTTATCAAGGAACTAGTGGTTCTTATGTTTGGTATCAAATGGATACCCAAGCAGGTTGTCAATATAGAATTTGTGCAGGATCGTCAACTGGTTGTGCATATAATAAATCAAATACTAGCTGTTATGGTTGTCCATCATATGTTTATGATGTAACAGCGGCCGCAACTATAATTTGTGCATGTGGAGGTGATGAAGGATCACAACAGCCAGGGTTCCAGAGCCCATACAATGCATATACTTGCTGTTTTGGAAGAATACAAGGCGGTTCATCTAGTGCTACACAAGGTTATGTTGCAGATGCTAACAAAGGAATAATTATGCCAGGTATTGGTGGGCATGGTACAAGAAATACATACTGTCATACGCAGTATTATTATTGGACCCATTCAGGATTTAATCAGCCTGGACAAATGAACGAAGATTTATGTTCTTGTTGGTATCAACAAGGACGATATGTAATGTGTACAAGTGGTGATCCATTTACAGGAAATAAATTTCCTGGAGGACCAGGAACAAGCGGAATAGCTTGCGGAGGTTCACACTGTGATGGACAACCAGGTGGCGGTGGCCAAGTGTATGTATACTATAATTAATAATGTGTGAGGAAAGAAAATGCCAGAAAATACAATAGCTAGTAAAACATTTGATTACAAATTGCCAAACAAGATGTTTGATTCTAGTGATAGTGATGGACTAACAGCTTCTGCTACATACAATGGACCAGACAAGGTTTATGTATTTGTTGATACAGACGGTGACAACAAGGGCAAAAGAATTAGAAGTCCAGGAGAACTAACAGAAAGAGATGAAGGAGCAGATGTTCCTGTACCAGTAGGTACTACAAGAGTTGAAGTAACTCTTGCAGATGATCCTTTAATGATGGCAATTTTTAGAGTTGCTGATTCAACTATTGTAACAAATGATCAAACAACAGTTACAGAAACATACGGTGATTACACCATAAAATATAATGGTAAGCCAGAAATTGGAGAAACATACGTCGACGAAAGCGAATGTGTTTATGATTTAGATGCAAAAACATGGTCAGCAGGTTACAAAACTTCACCAGTTGATTGGGATGACATTATATTACAAAGAGATTCACAGCTAGAAGCTTCCGACGGTAAAATTTCACCAGATATGCCCGATGCTGTAAAAACACCATGGGTTACTTACAGACAAGCACTTAGGGATCTACCAACAGTTTATAAAAAAGGTGAATCAGACGAAGTAGAAGCTTGGAAAGTTGAATTTCCGTTAGCACCAGATACGAAGGCAGAATAATATGTCAGCACTGAAAACAATGTTACAATATGGAGGCGGTGGCGGCACCGTAGCTGTTGATTCAATGGTAGTCTATCACACAAGTGTAGACAATATGGAAAATGGCGGATGCTGTTGTTTATGGACAGTACCAACTGGCGTTACATGGTTTGCAGTGGAAATGTGGGGCGGCGGCGGAGGCGGCGCAGGTAACTGTTGCTGTTTCTTTGGTATTCCAGGCGGAGCAGGAAGCTATGCAAGAAAAATTATTAACACTGTAGCAGGACAGCAGTACAGATTTTGTGCAGGCGGTTCAACTACTTGTGCAAATACAAACACTGGATGTCCAGGATATCCTAGTTATGCTTATGGTGTAACAGAAGCCGCTAATGTTATTTGTGCAAGTGCAGGTAAAGTAGGATGTAATTATTGCTGGGGTCCAATTGGAAACAGCTATATGGGTTGTTCAGCATATGAATGCGGCTCATGGTGTGGCGGATTTGGAATATGCGGAATGTCCGGTGCTTTTAAAGGTACAGCATTTTGTTCAGGAACAGCATGGAACTGGGCACCACAAGCACCATTTACAGGAGATTTTTTCCGTCCAGCAAGAGACGCATGTTCAGGTTATTGCTGTGGTTGTGGACAACAAGGATATGCTTATTGGCCAGGCAGCGGTGGCGGAACGGCGTCAAGTCATAACAGCTATTGCGGTTGTGGTGCGGCAGGAGCCGGAGGTTTAATTATAGTAGAATGGCACGTAGCATCGTAAGGAATAGAACATGAGTCAATTAACAAATTTAATATACGGTTACGAAACAGGCGGTGTTATCAAACCACAAGAATTTTATATACAAAATACAAATAAGTGGTTACCACACAACGGAGGATGTTGTTATCTTTGGACAGTGCCAGCAGGTGTAACAAAGGCAGTATTTGAAGTATGGAGCGGCGGTGCAGGCGGTGGCTATAGCTGTTGTTGTACACAAGGCGGCGGTGGCGGCGGTGGCGGCTATATGATGGTCGAAACTGATGTTTCTGCAGGCGATCAAATTAGAATGTGTTCAGCTGGTACATCTGGTGCTAATATGAGTTGTTGTGCAGGATTCCACGGATGTTCGTCATATGTTTGTAATGGTGACGGAACTTGGTGTATGTGCGTAGAAGGCGGATTATGCTCTGCTAGATATACAAGGTGTCATTTAGCTACAAACTGTTATTCTTGTTGTTCTATGTGTGCATGTTGTTCAAACAATTATATAAGTGGTTCAGGAATAACCACATTAGAATGTCAAACTAGTGTAACAGGTGCATATCGTAGTAGCCAATTTTGTATCGAAGCAGGTTGGCAACATGTAGGTAGTGCATACGGTACACCAGGACCTAGACCACAAGGTACTTCAACATGCTGTAACAGTTGCCATGGTGGCATTTGTGGATCATACTCTAGTTGTTGTGGACAAGCATGTATGATGATGGGCATGCACCCAGGCGGTGGAGGAATGACAGGCTGGACTAATGACGGTACATGTAGATGTGGCGGCGTTGGTGGCGGCGGAATGATTTATGTGGTATACTGGTAGGGAATAATTATGGCTATAAATGAAATAACAAAAGAATTTACTTACGATTTACCTGATGATATATATCACCAAACTAACGACCTAGGTAAAAAAGCAAGAGTAATTTACAAAGGTCCTGATAAAGTATATGTATGGGTTGATAGTATTACAAATAAACTTATACGTTGTGAATCAGGAGGAGAAGTAGGTCAGCAATTATTTAATGGCGAGATACCATTTCCACAAGGTGATCATTATATGGTAGAAGTAAGACCTGAAGATTCTAATACTGAATGTATTATAGCTGGCTTATTTGAAGGCGTTGATCCCCATTCAATTCCTGACATAGAAGAAGATGTACCAGGACAAGATACACCATATGTAAGAGATAAGTATCCCGTACCTAATCATACTTACGAAATTACAGAAATTGAGTATTCTCCTCAAGCAGAGCAATGGGTAACTCCGTTACCTTGGAGAAAACCTATTATGACATGGGAAGAGAAAGTTGCTTTTAGAGACAACCAGTTACAGAACAGTGATAGACTTTACAGTGAAGATTTGCCTTCAGGATTAATTACAAAAATACAAGAATATAGAACATATCTAAGAGATATTACTGAAACAGTTGGTGTTGCATGGACAGCTACAGTGCCAACAGGTGGTTCTGGTTATAGTGTCGGAGATGTGTTATTAGTACAAGATCCTAAATATAAAAACACACAAGTAGTTGACGAAGTGAAACTTACTGTTACTAAAGTAAGTGGTTCAGGAGCAATTACAGAGTTTAGTGTTGAAAATAAGAGAGCATTATATCATCCAGAAGCCGCAGTTTACACAGAATGTTTCTTTGTAACAAACGGAAGCGGAACAGGAGCAAAAGTTACTCTTACTAAAGTTAAACAAGTTGATCCTTGGAAAGTAAAATGGAGAGAATCACCATTGTTTACAAGACCTACAAGCTGGAAAAAAGTTACTAAAGCTAATAGTGTAGCAACAGATACAGAAGATGCACATGCATTTGAAGAAGCTGAAAAAACTTATAATCCAGCATTATCAACAGCAGTAGAATAAAGTCACTTTATCTAATTTATAAATCTTTGGTCGCTAAATATTCATAGTAGCAATTAACTACTATGTTTACTAACGATAGGATCTATAAATATGGCAAGAAGCACTGCAATTTTTATTAATGGTGGAGCAGGAAGAGTTGTTTGCTCGATTCCTGCACTTGAAAAGTTTCACGAAGAAAATCCAGATGACAACTTTTTAGTTGTATGTGAGGGAGGTTCTGATTTTTTTAAAGGACATCCTGTGCTACATGCAAAAGCATATGATCATTGGCACAAAAATTTATTCGAAGATAAGCTCAAAGATATGAATATGCTTAGTCCAGAACCATACAGGGTTTGGGAATACTATAATCAAAAATGCAGTTTATCACAAGCATATGATATTGCAATCAACAATCAAGGTGTAAGAGACTTACCTAAGCCCACTATTAAGCTTAGTAAAGGTGAACTTATGCGGGCTTCTACAGTAATAAAAGAAGTAAGAGAAAAAACCGAAAGAGAAAAAATAATTGTTATTCAACCTTTTGGTAAAGGTATTATTGAAGAAGGCGGCATGCTAACAGATTTTAGCGGTAGAAGTATTGAGCCTACAAATTTAGTCAACATGGTTAAGGCACTTTCTAAAAACTATGGTATAATTTTTATGGGAGAAATAGCTATTGACTTTAAAGAACATGGTGTAGACAGACCAATTGCTGTACCTAAAGGAACTGATTTGAGAACTTGGACAGCATTAATAGCCGAAGCTGATTACTTTGTGGGCTGTGATAGTGTAGGACAACATCTTGCTTATGCAACAGGTATTCCGTCCACGGTTGTCATTGGAAGTACATTTCCTATTAATACTTCCTATCCAAATTGTGAATCATTTAATATAATGGACATGGGCGAACTTTCAAGAGTATACAGCCCGATTAGAGTGACTGTAGATGAATTTTCAGACAGAGTAAACGAAGGCATTATGCAAATGAATGACAAAATAGAAACCCATATTGTAGAAGAAATCGATAAGCATTTAGGCGAGTAATCTTGGCTAGACTTTTCACATTCGGTTGTAGTTTCTCTCTAGTTGATTGGCCGACGTGGGCAACAATACTATGCTACGATACAGATTATGACAAGGCAGAAAACTGGGGGCTTCCTGGTATAGGCAATCTTGGTATTGCACAGAGATTAGCTGAATGCCATTCAAAAAACAAATTTACAAAAGACGATACAATAATTGTACAATGGTCTTCCCATTTAAGAAATGATTATCACTTATTCAAAAAAACTAGTAAGACTTGGATAGATTCTGGACTTCCGGAAAAAAATAAAGAATCGGCTTGGTTAACTAAAGGTTCTATGTTTAACATGCATAATACATCTATATATAACAGAGTATGGTTAGATCATTTTTTTAGTGAGCAGACATACGTTATGTATTCACTAAATGCAATAACACTTGCTCAAGCACTTTTAAAATCTGTAGGCTGTACATGGTTTATGACTAGTATAGGAGATTTTCAAAAATTAGGTGCAGATTTTTTAAATTTTAATGGCGACGGAGAATCAACTGATGCAGAAGGTAATCTACTAGAAAGATATCCTGAATTTGAACATTATGTAAACATGATATGGAATGATAATAAAGAGTATTGGTTAAAACCTATTGGTAATCATGTTTGGGAAGGACAAAAATTAGGAAAGGAACAATTCTTAACCGACTCTAATCGTGTATACAAGTTTGGTAACACAAATGCTTCTACAAAGAAACAGCAACCTTATTGGTGGGATCCTCATCCTTCTACAGACGGCGCGGCTTCGTGGCTATTGGAAATATTGTTGCCAGCTTTGAAGAAAAATATTAAATTTAATGATAAACAAAGTAGTATAATCAAAGGCATAAACAGCATTTATAAATCAGTGCCGGACATAGATTTGTTTACCTTTAGAGAGCAAGTAAGAAATTATTGTTTTGAAAATGATATAAACTTAATGGAAACAACAGGATATTAAATGACTAAACCAATATGGATCGCAGGAATAGCTAGAGGACATAACGCAGGTGTATGTTTGTTAAAAGATGGCAAAATTGTTTTTAGTATCGAAGAAGAAAGACTTACTAGATTAAAATACGATGGCGGACCATTGGCTAGTATTCTTAAAATAAAAGAATATACTGACAGATTAGATTACTTAGTAATTGCACATACTACTGGATTAGAAGAAACTGCTGGTAAATTAGATTACTCTGGTGAAGATGTTTACACAGGTTTAGCTAGAAAAATAGGTTTATTGCATACACAAGATCCATCAAGCAGAGCAGAAGTAATTGATGTAGCAATGTATCATCACAAAATGCATGCGGCAATGGCTTTTTATAGATCAGGATTTGACGAAGCTGTAGCGGTTATTGTTGATGGAGCTGGTACGTTTTTTCCATTGACCCACGAGGGCAATAGTATGACTATTTGGGAAACAGAAAGTATTTACAAATGTCAGTATCCTGATAAATTTAAAACTCTACACAAAAGTATAGGTGCAAGAGAAGCTATACCAGGTGCAGTAGTTGATAATTGGGATGCCACTAATTGGGGCGAGCCTAATACAAATTATACTGCTTTTATTCATGATCGTGCAGGAATTGTTAAAGCATATGAAGCTGTTACTGAATACTGTGGCTTTCAAGCTATTGAAGCAGGTAAAACTATGGGCCTTTCACCCTACGGTAAACCTAACGATAATATTCCTGCTATTATGGATAACGAAGTAACACTACCAATTCCAACAACTAGTAGAAGTTTAATAGTACCAAGATATCCTAATGGAGCTGTTGTTAACAAAGGAATGTATGCAGAGTTAGATAATGAAGAATTAGCATTTGATCAGGAAGATGTTACTTACTTAGAAAATAGAAGAGACTTAGCATATGCTGTACAACAAGAAACACAAGAAGCAGTAGTAAAGCTAATTAGACATGCTGTTGAAAAATCAAGATGTAAAAAAGTTGTGATAAGCGGAGGATACGGTTTAAACTGTGTAGCTAATTATCATTACTTAGAAGCTTTAAAAGATGAAGGCATTGAAATTTATGTAGAGCCTATTTCTAATGATGCAGGCACAGCAATGGGTGCGGCATTACTTCAGCATTATAAAGTATCCCAAGATACAAAAGTTAATGCAAGAGCAGATAACGTATTTTTAGGTCCTAAATATGAATATTCAGAACAAGAAATTTATAGCACAGTTGAAAAATATGATGCTGAAATTAAAGATGCAAATCATGAAGATGTAGTCGAACTTATGACTACAAAAAATATTGTTGCTTGTTTTCAAGGGCGATCAGAAAATGGACCACGTGCATTAGGTAATAGAAGCTTGATGTTTGACCCTACTTATAAAGACGGAAAAGATTTTGTAAATGCAGTAAAACGTAGAGAATATTTCAGGCCTTTTGCTGGCAGTATACTAGAAGAAGATGCACATGATTGGTTTGATTTACGAGGAATGGATAGCAGTCCTACAATGATGTATGCTGTAAATTGTCAAGAAGGTGTAGAAGAAAAAATTCCTGCAATTATCCATGTAGACGGAACTTGTCGCATTCAAACTGTAAGTAGAGATCAAAATCCACATTATTACGATATTATTAAAGCATTTAAAGATAAAACAAACGTTCCAATTATTTTTAACACAAGTTTTAACTTAGGCGGTGAACCATTAGTAGAAACCCTTGATGATGCAATACGCACACTTGCTACCAGTGATATTGAGTATCTATACTTGCCAGAATTTGGAAAACTAATCATAGTAAATAACTGATAAATATAATGACAAAGGATCATTATGTTTAACATTGCAAATTACTTTAAAGACGGAATTAAAAAAACATTACTTCTTCGCAATAATGGTGCTACCTCTCATAATGGTCCATGGAAACAAGCTTATACAAATACACAAGTAGAACGCTGGCATGCAGGTGAATTTAGCACAGCAGAATTTACAATCTCAATAGACTATAACAATGCTAATAAAGAAATAATCAAGTGTATTGTTGCAGTAGGTGTAGACTATGCTAATCTAAATGCATTTTCTCGTAGCAATTTAGGCAACGATCTTGTAGACCTGTCAGTCACAGTAAATCAATCATATGTTGACTTACTTATAACAGCTAAAACAGGATATGAAGGTGCGAAGTTTATTTACACTGCAAATTACTTTCAAAACCAAAATCCATTAACTAGTTGACATTCATAACTAGGCTAAATATACTATATGGAGTAAAGAATGCCAACGACAGTTAATACGCCTTTTAGATCAGAATACGGGTTCAAGAGCCCTAATTTTACAGTAGACGCTAACGGAAATATATCTGCTAGTACTTTAACTTTATCTGTAGATAATTCTGAAGCAGGATTAGCGGCAGATTACGACTTTGTGGAAGCCGCAGGCAATTTCAGATTTGATGGCCAATTAAATAATCAACCTGGCATAACCGTATATAGAAATCAAACATCTACAATAGATTTAGCATTTACAACTTTAGTTTTTAAAATCTTTAGTAGTGTTACACCTGGATCAACAGCAGTTTATAGTAGTGGTTTAAGGCACAGTGATAGTACAGTTGGAGACTCTGCACAAGGAAAAAGCTCAGGAAGACTAACATGGACTATTCCTTTATCTGCACCAGATACATTGTATTATGGTAATGTAGATGGTACAGTGTATGGTGTAATTACAGTTTTAGATCAAGCAAGAAACTTTAGTGAAGTTAGTATCACAAATACTACACAAAGTACAAGTGTTTCAACTGGTGCTTTAAAAGTATCCGGAGGTTTGGGCGTAGTAGGAAATGCAAATATTGGCGGTACAATGAGTGTTGCTAGTATGATATCAGCTACTGGCGGAGTAACAGGAGATCTTAATGGCTCTGTATATTCAGATAACAGTACTTTGTTAGTCGATAGTGTAAACGGAAGAATAGTAGGACCTATAAATAACAGTACAATTGATAATACAACAATAGGTGCAACTACACCATCAACAGCATCTTTTACAACCGCAACACTAAGTGGCGCAGTATCAGGAGTAACAGCAGTGCCAAACAAAAAATATGTAGATGAAACATCAACAGCGTTTGCGATAGCATTTGGGATTTAAAAGAATATGGCAAAGACACAAATAAAAAATTACGTATTTAAGCCAGGAATGAGTGCAACAGGATACGTATATCCAAATGCATATGCTTTGCTTTGGGGGAACAAATATTACTTACAAAAAGAAGCGGTTGCATGGATAGAGGCGCAAGTTACAGCAGGAGCCACAGGATTTTCAGGATATACTTATAGTGTAACACAGTGGGAAACAGAAATAGGAAAAGTTATCGATGCTTGGGCATGGGACTTAAGATATGGCGGAAATGAAGAAACAAGGAAAGTCGCTAGTGATTTTTGGGAAGGTACTGTATCGCAATTCGATGGTGATAGACAAGCTGAAGTAAAAACATATGAAAAAATTAGAGATATAATTAGAGACTTTTTATTTACAAATAGTGCATATTCTGGTAATCAAACACAGGTAATACAAACTACAGATACAACTGGCGACAATGCAGAAGCTGGTGCTATAGTTAGGATAAACGAACTTGCTGGAATAGTCATAAATGTAATAAATTTAGGATTAGATCAGCTCCCTGTTTTAGTAGATACAGGAGTAGGAAATATTAAAGTCCAAGGTCGTTGGGGTTTAGACGAATTATTACTTGTTACTAACACAACAAAAAATGAAATCATATATAACTTTTCTAATGCAGAAAACGGTGGTACAGCAAAATTAATTACCAAAGGTTATGATTCTGATTTTGGAACATACTTACAAACAACTGATGCAATTACAAGAATATATTTTAATTACAATACTACCTCTCATGACGCAACTGATCATCTACAAGTTTTTGTAGAAAAAGTAGAAAATGGGAAAAGTGTTGTACAAGTAAGACCATATGATTTTGGTACTGATGCAATTGAGCGTATGCGTATTGCCCATCCTCTTAGTATGCTTGACGCTGACTTCGAATATGGGTTACAGCCTACTAAATGGTCAGCTATAGGTACACTTAGAGGGTATCCAAGTGTTTATGAAATACCTGCAACAAATACAGCAGTACAAAATGTAACGACTGACGCAAGTACAGGTACTGGAGGCATAGGTGCTAGTTTAATTACTGTCACTACAGTAGTTGCACACGGATTTGAAGACGGACAACCTATTACAATTAAAGCATTAGAAGATAGTGTTGTTGGAGCCGCTAGAGCAGAAGGCTCATTTGTAATTAATAGCGTAACGGGTGATAAAACTTTTAACTATTATGCAAAGGCCAAAGTAGGAACAAATAACGGTGAAGTTTTAGTTACAACATACTGTCAATTACGCAAAGCTGGATTTTATACTGGAGCATCAATAAGTCAGCCAACATTTACTATAGCTAGTAATGGTTCATCGGGAAGTTTTACGACACAATTAGCTGTAGCAAGTGGAAGCACTATTTTACCGTTTGACGGCGCGGCACCAGAAGTAGGTTCTCCATTAACACAAGCTAGTATCCCTGCTGGTTCACAAGTAACACAAATTATTGATACAAGTGCAGGCGGCGGAACATTTTTAACTTTGACTACAACAGCAAATGCGGCACCAAACACTGATACTTTGCAAGTTACAGACACAGCAGGTTTGGCTGCAAATATGGCTGTTGATAGAGGAGACGGTACAGCAATATATGTGCAAACAATAGGTACTGGTGCTTCAGGACTAGGAGTACAGTTCAGCGGTAATTTTGTTAATACAAGAATTGGTAATGTTGTAAACTATACTGAAATAAGCGGTTCAAATGTATCAGCTAATGGAGCAGATGCTACTTTTAATATATCTCCTTCAGGAGATTCAAGTAACACTTACGTATTGAATAGTGTAGCAAATGGCGGATACGGTTATGTAGCAGGAGATACTATTAAAGTCCTAGGTAATTTGCTAGGCGGAGAAACACCAGCTAATGATGCAACAATATTTGTAACTTCTGTTAATAGTGACGGTGACATTAATACAGCAACAATAAGCGGATTAAGCTTTAATGGATTTGCTATATTAACACCACTTTCTCATAATCCGTATGGTAATGCAGGCACAAATGCAAGCTTTAATGTTGAATATTTAAACACAACTTATACTGGTGTTACTATAAATAATGGCGGATCAGGATATGTCGTTGGTGATAGCATAGTATTAGGAGGTGATGTAATTCAACCTACAGGAGGTAGTGCAACACATAACAACTATGTTACAGTTAATACAGTTAGCTCAGGAGGTGAAATCCTAAGTTTAACTAACTTAACACAAACACCTACAAATAGAACTCCAGGTACATACTCAGGTGTTACTGCCTCTTCAGGCGGAGGTGGAGCAACATTTGACATTATAGTACAGCCAGCAGGCGGCCATAAAACTATGACTAACTTTGGTGCTAGTGATGCATCAAGAACGGCTGGCACATATACTAATGTTAGCGGTACAAGTACTGGATCAGGAGTAGTTGGAACATTTGACATCACGGTCAACGCTATTGGTGCTGTTCTTAGCGTAGTAGTAAAAACAATAGGATCAGGACACTCAGTAAGCGACACAATTACAATTCAAGATAGTTCGCTAGGAGGTGGCGGTGCAGCCGCTTTTACAATGGACGTAGGCACTATATCAACAGCAGGAGATATTGATTTAGAAGATATTACTATAGCTACTCCTGGATTAGGTAATGCTCAGGGATCAACTGTGACTATTGCAGATAGTGTTTTAGGTAACGGTGGAGCAAGTGCTATAACATTCGATGTTGGTTCTGTGGGATTAGCTGGAAGGATTACTGGCATTGCATTTACTACAACAAATGCTCCGCAAAGAGACGAAACATTTACAAATGTTGCATTTACTTCTAATACCGCAGGAGGTGACGGAAATGCTACATTTACAGTACAAGTCACAGGAGCAAGCTATCAGGTTACAGGTGGCGGCGGATTAAACTATCTTGTAGGAGAAACATTTACTATTGCAGGTAATGCCACTGGTTTAGGTGGAAGTTCTCCAATAAACGATATTACAGGTACCATAGCTAGTGTTGATGCAAATGGTGCAATCTTAACATATACTACTACTGGTACAGCAGTGAATGGAAGGACAGCATTAGGAGTTGTAGGCTCAAATAGACAAGGAACAGGTGCTACATTTAGAGTTGAACTTGGAGAAGGAGACTATACTGTTGACCTTACAGATGGTATACAAACTCCAGGTTCAGGATATGCTGTTGGACAACAGTTAGTAATACCAGGTTCAAATTTAAGAGGCGCAAGTCCTGCTAATGATGCAACAATTACTATTACACAAGTAAGTAATGAAGCCGCTGGAGCGATAACTGCTATAACCATTGCAGGTACAGCCTCACAACCAACAGGACCATATAATAGTGTAGCAGGTACTAATGTTCCAAACACAGGCACTAATGCTACATTTAATATAAGAAGAAACTTTAGTTCATATGATAACATAACAGTATTCAACGGAGGAAGTGGTTATAAGGTTGGAGACAGAATTAATATTCCTGGCACAACACTTGATGGAGCCAGTCCTTTACACGATTTAGAACTATATGTGGATGCTGTCGGTGGAGATATAATAACAGCAGTAACAGGTACGTATACTATTGCTAACCCAGGAACTAACATAGATATTATATCTACGGTAACAATGTCAGAAGCTACAACAGGAACTATAGCTGTCAATCAAACAGTAAGTTATGCGGCCTTGGCAACATTAAATGTATCATTTCCTAATGCACATGGACTAGTGCCTGGAGATACATTTATTGTTAGTATCACATCTGATGATGGTGGATCAAACAATCATGCTTTAGCTGGAGGTTCTTTCTTTGCAACAGAAGTTCCCACATCAAATACACTAAGATATCAAGCACGTACTACAGGTGCAATTGATGTATCAGTTTCTCCTGTTAGTGGTATAGTTTACCCAAGACCAGACAGTTTCTTTGTACATAGACCGTATGATGGAGGTGTGCAACTTGGGACAGGAGGCCCACAACATGGTGCTCAAGCAATACGTCAAAGTAAAAAATATATTAGATATCAGTCAGGTAAAGGTATTATGTATACCACAGGTGCATTGTTTGCACCAAGCTATGATCTACAAAGTGTAGTAGCTGAGGATATTGAAGTTGATAGTTTAATTACAGTGGTCACTGATGACAATGATCATGGGGTACAAGTAGGCGGCGTAATACGTTTATTAGGTATTGAAACAGAAGGTTATAACAGTGGACCTGACACAGCAGTTGGTGAAGAATTTGATTACACTGTTGTATCTGTTGTAGACGAAAGAACTTTTAAAGTTAGATCGAAAAGAAGGCTGGGTGCTACAACAGCAGTATTAGGCTTTGGAGCACAAATGAGTGTTGTAAGTTGGCACGGTGCAACTGTGCGTTCAGGAATATTTGATGACCAAAACGGAATTTTATGGGAATTTGATGGTACACAAATTAGTGCAGTACAGCGTACTGGTACAAAACAGATTGCCGGAACAATAGCACTTAGCCAAGATTCAAACCTAGTAACAGGTACAAATACAAGATTTAGAGATCAATTAACAGCTGGCGATAGAATTATTATTAAAGGTATGACACATGTAGTTACAAATGTTACCAACGATACTAGTTGCACAATAACACCAGACTGGCGCGGCGTAATTGATATTACAGGAGCTAAAGTAGCACTAGTAAGAGATAAAAAAGCAAAACAAAGTGAGTTTAATTTAGATAAATTAGACGGCACAGGACCAAGTGGCTATCATATGGATATAGCTAAAATGCAAATGATTGGAATACAATATACTTGGTATGGTGCTGGATTTATTGATTGGATGGTTAGAGGTGCAGACGGTAACTTTGTTTTTGCACATAGAATGCGTAATTCAAACGTAAACACAGAAGCATTTATGCGTTCAGGTAACTTGCCTGTTAGGTACGAAGTAACAAACGAAGGTCCTCCAGGTAAACTTAAGACAGCAATGACAAACAATCAAACAACTATCGAACTAGAAGATAGTAGCTTCTTTCCATATCAAGCCACAGTGTATATTGATAACGAAGTAATGACATACACAGCTAATAATAAGGCAACAAATACATTGACTGGAGTTACTAGAAATGCTAGCTTACTTACATTCCAAGCAGGAGCAGAACGTAGTTATACAGGAGGTCCTGCTACTACACACGATGCAAGGACCGGTGTAATAATTATATCACAAACAATTACTCCATTAATTAGTCATTGGGGTAGTGCGTTCCTAACAGACGGTGGATTTGATGAAGATCGTGGATATATTTTTAGTTATGCTGAAACTGGTATTGCTGTTAGTACTACAAAACAGACTGCATTTATGATGCGTTTAGCACCTAGTGTTTCTAATGCTATTACAGGTGATTTAGGAGAAAGAGAACTACTTAATCGTGCTCAGCTATTGCTGATGGGTCTTGAAGTTACATCAGAATCAGGAAGCGGTGGTATTGTTGTTGAAGGTGTGCTTAATCCTCAAAATTATCCACTTAACCCCTCAGATGTAAATTGGTCAGGATTGAGTGGAGTTGCACAAGGTGGACAACCTAGTTTTGCTCAGATAGCATCAGGTGGTGGTGTTACTTGGACAACAGGTGAATCAGCTACAACTGCTAATATGACATCTGTGGCTGCTCTTACTGCACAAGTAAACAGCGGTACATATTCTAACTGGCCTGGTAGTAGATATGTAGAGGTTAGTGGATCAGACTATAGAGCGGTATTTGGTAGTAATGATATAAATTTTGTACTAGGTAAATCTATTACAGGTACACATATACCAGCTAATACAACTATTGTAGATGGATATATTCCATCCAGTAATAACTGGGGATACTTTAGACTTTCTAAAAATACAACAGGTAGTATACCAGGAGGATCAATTGATCACTATACTATTGCTTACAACGCGGCACTTGTTAATAAAAACTATGCTTACTTAACTACAGCAAGTGTAGATAGTGCGGGTACAGTAGTTGGTACTGCTATTACAGGAATAAGCGGTGGAGGTACGTTCCCTGCTAACACTTATGTAAGTAATATTACATCAACTACGTGGGCAAGTTATACTTTTTATGAAATATCATTTAATAACGCATTCACTGGAACACTTGCACTAGGATCAGGAACAATTGAAGCAACATTTGAACAACCACCGTTTGCTCAGCCTGGAGAAACTGTGTTCTCATTTATTGCTGTGCCTGGAGAGAGATCTACACTAGATCTTGCTCAGTTGAAAGAGTTAACAAATACGCCATTAGGTGGCAGAGGAACATTTCCTAATGGACCTGACGTTTTAGCTATTAATGTGTATAAAGTGACTGGCTCAGATATTAATTCGAATATTATTATTAAATGGGGTGAAGCTCAAGCTTAATTTTCTAAACTTTTTACAAAGTCAGAAAGCGTATCAAAAACTTTGGTACGCTTTTTTATTGCTTTGTAAGTAAATCTATTTAATAATTTTTCTGTTTCTTCACCATATCCGGTGCGTACTAAGATAGGAATAGCACCTATTTTCATTGCGGCCTTTAAATCAGTAATTTTGTCACCAACATAAAAACCTTGTGCAAACTTTACGTGTGGTATTTCTTTTTCACATCGTTTGAACATTCCTATATTAGGCTTCGCGTACATATCATTTTTTCTGCTACTAGCACTATAGTAGATTCCGTCTATACTAGTGCAACCAGCTTTACCTAGTAATTCAAACAAATGCTTATGTACGTTATCTACATCTTCTTGCGTAAATAATCCTTTTTCAATACCACCTTGATTTGTGATAATTGTAATCTTATGACCTAATCTGCGTAGTTTAGCAATAGCTTCTATGCTACCAGGAATAGGTTCAAAGTCTTTTATTTTGTAACAATATGTGCCTAGATCTTTGTTGATTACACCATCTCTATCTAATCCTACTACACACTTAGGTGCGATATAATTAGGACTAGGATCATAGTCGTCACTCCAACTTATTTCAACCATTTTCTGTTTCTTTACTTTGACTGTCGCCTGGAATAAGTCTGTAATTATCTTCTACTGAATCAGCTGTACTAACTTCAGTTACTGAACTCATAGGTTCTAAACATTCTAACTGATGAGGTTGTAAAGGAGGATTATGCCAAACATCACCTTCTTTTAATTCTTTCTCGTGTAACGTAGCATTAGAAGTATCAATCCATCTTACGATAAATTTTCCGCTATTAACAAACCATGTTTCTTCTTTTTCTTTGTGAAAATGCATACTAAACTTTGCACCTACTTTTTCAAATACCATTATCTTACCACAGTACTTGTCGTTAGTTGCCCATATTAATTCATAGCCCCAACCTTTGGGTACATGTCCTTCTAATCTTGTAGGTTCTTTCATTAGTTCCACATATCCTTTTTCTTATCAAACGAAATATCAAAAACATTCCAGCTCATAGTAATTCTTTCTACATCACTTTGAAATGGATAAACCTGATGCCTTAGTTCTGCTGGGAATACAAAAATTTGTCCAGTTTTAGGAATAATCCTATGTGCGCCTGCGCCATAACTACCATGCACAAATTCTAATTGTCCAGGGCATCTTGCATTAGAATCCATAGGAAATATATCGGGTTCAGTAGCTATTACTTCCGGAACTTCAACCATTATAATACCGCTTAACGTACCTGTATGGCAATGCAAAGGATTAAATTCGTGTTGCTTCATAAAATTAAACCATACACCATTTCCTAAATGCCATTTCATGCTGTCATAGTCAACTGTTTCTATCATAATTTTTTTTTCGCTAGAAGCACCTGCATTAATTAACTTTCTTTGGTCATCAGCAATTATCCAATTTATAATATGCGGACGTAGTACTTCCATCATAGTAGATAGCATTTTTGGATCAGCTTTTTCATTACCTCGTTGTTCTTTTATATTTCCTGATAAAGCAGACCCTTGCGATGCAGAATCTCTATTTATTTCTGCAAAACTTTTTACAAATTTTATATCTTCCTCACTTATTTTACTTTCATAAATCATAGGTCCAAACGGACAAAGTATATTATGATCTCCGTTATTCTGTAGCATTAATATATTCCTTTATACCTTTCCAATCCATTTCAATCACAGTATTTAATTTGTCTAGATTTGCACAAGTATATTTTTGGTACTGAGGCTTAATATTATCTGGAATTGGAATATAATTAATTGTAGCATCGTATTTTTTTGCAATTTCTCTAGCTACGTTTTCAAAGCTTTCTGGATTTCCTGTTCCAACATTGTAGATGCCGCTTGCATCGACAGTCAACATTTTTTGATGTACTTTACAAACATCTTCAACACAAACAAAGTCACGTTTGTACTCACTGCTACCTTCAAATACATCAATCTTTCCTTCATCTAACGCTTGTAATCTAAACTTAGTCCAAGGAGATGCTTGGCTTCCTTTATCATTTTCGCCAGGTCCATATACGTTAAAATATCTAAATCCTTGTACAAGCACAGTAAATTCTTCAATATGTTTAATTACAAATCGGTCAAATAAATATTTTGACCATGCATACGGAGATTGAGGAAGTAAAGGTCCATTTTCTGTAAAATGTGTAGTAGGACCATAAACACTAGCACTAGAAGCATATTGAAAATTAGTTCCATAATTTTCACAAACCTGCAACATACGCATACTATTTTCAAAGTTTTGTTCAATTATTTGATCTACATCTGTATATGTAGTGCTTGTAATAGCACCAAGATGAATGACCCAATCATATGAACTAGGATCTGGCACAGTATTATCTATATACTCCCAACCCTCCACATCATGTCCTTGGGTAAGCAAATAGTTAGATAAATTTTTTCCGATAAATCCTTTATATCCAGTTACTAGTATTCTCATTTACACGGCACTCCGTTGTTATCATAAGGTAATTGCATGTCCTTTTCCCAATGATTCCGATATCTTATATCTTCGTCATCCATTAGTGCATGCCATTTAGGATCATCTCTCCAAGGTATAAAATTAAAATTAATTACTACTCTTCTAAGTTTGTCTGTACAACTAGCACCACTATGTCTAATTTTTGCAGGAAAAATAACCAATGTATTCTCAACACTTTCGACTTTGTCTCCATCTTCGAAAATAGTGTATCCATTATTAGTATTTAAATAGTATACCGCAGTTAATGCACCTGGAATAACTGTGTCATTATGCATGCCATGTACTTCGTTTGTATCTGTTTTTGTAAGTAAGTTTGCCTTTACCCTTATTAGTAATTGAGGACCCAACACATCCATGACAGGATATATTACCTGATAGTCATTTGGTCGATCCATATAATAACCTTCATGTATTGTATGGACAAATTGAAAGTTACCAACATCGCCTTTATCTGCTACACCTTCTCCATAATGCCAATTGTATTGTAAACTTAACATATGTTCTTGGATTTTTTTAAACACTTCTTTTGGCACAGCATTATCAATTACTACCTTTTTTGTCATTTAATATCCTCTATTATTTTTGTTGTAGAATAACCTTCTAACGTAGGAATAATTTTCACTTCTGCTAAGTCATTACCTACAACTGTATCTGTAGTATAATCGCCTCCTTTTACAATTATACTTGGCATTATATGTTTTATAAGTTCATAAGGAGTATCATAATCAAAAACATGTACCTCGTCAACCCAAGGTAACATTGCTAATTGTTCAGTGCGTTTTTTTACATCATTAATAGGGCGATCATTACCCTTTAATCTTTTTACACTATCATCTGAATTAATTGCTACAACAAGACGACTTCCTAGTTTACTAGCTTCTTGAAGTAAATGCAAATGTCCTTTGTGCAATATATCAAAAACACCGTTAGTAAACACAGTGGTTTCTTCAATATCATCTAATGAAAGCGTGTACGTTCCTAAGTGCTTAACACTTTCGGTTGCTCCTTTAGATGCAAGTTCTAAGCTATCTTTTATGTTTTTACCTTTTGTAAGACCATATACAAATGCCGCTAAGAAACAATCTCCTGCTCCAGTAACATCACTAACCTCAACCTGTTCAGGTATAATAAAATGTTGCTCGCCATCAAACTCTGCTCTAATAGCACCAGATGCATTTGTAACAATAATATTTCCTTCGTGCTTATCAAACTGAAATTCTTTATATTCTTTTGCATTTGGTTTTACAAGCCATGCATTTTTGTAATGTGTATAATTACGTTTTGGATCTACAATAACTTTACAGCCATAACTATTAATATGGTCTATAATTTCATTACAGTGATCTAATACACCTTTGTTATAATCACTTAGTATAGCATAATCAAATGAAGAAAAATCACTTTTGAGAATATTTTTTAATACAGCTTTTCCGTCTGCTTTTTGATCTTCATCTAGTCTTGTAATGTAGTGTCCATCAGCTATAATTCTAGTTTTTACACTTTTTGGTTGTTCATTAGATACTAATGTTACATCTACACCTAAATTTTTTAAATTGCTACTTACAAGACCAGCGCCACCTAATGAAGTTTTAACATCTGTAAGATTCACTATTGGCACAGGAGCCTCAGGACTAATACGTGTAGAAGTACCGTAGATGTATTTGTCAGTAATTATATCTCCAAGAACTAGAACTTTCATATAACTATTATACTATTATTTGCCTTATTTGTCAAGTAAATTAATAGTTTGAAAAACAGTTTCAAGTTTTGTAAGATTAATTTTACTTTGTAGTGTGTTACGTAGTCCATGATGTAAGGGTTTTGGCCATTTAGTAAAACTACACCAAGCAAAACCGTCATGTTCTTTGTTAAGTTGCGGAATAAATTCTTCTTCTACAATACAAAGATAAGTGTGGAATAAGAATTTTTTATCATTACTTAAAAAACTTTCAAGTGGCAACGTTTTCTTTAGAGGAGGAAGTTCACCAATTTCTTCAATTATTTCTCTTTTGAGACCTTCCCATGGAGTTTCTTTTGCTTCATTTGTGCCACCTACTAACCCCCAAACATCAGATTTTTTACCATTACTACGATGTAAAAATAAAAAGCGATTCGTGTTTAGAGTATAGAATAAAGCTCCACTACATATAATACTTGCACTCATACAAGTAATTATCCGCTGAGTTCGATCCTCCAGGTCCCTACTGGATAGTCTCCGTCTATGCTTAATAACCATTCTTGGTTTTTAAATCTGTATTGGGTTTGTGTATGTAGGTTAGTTATATATGTGGTTGTTGTAGTTGCCGATGCATCAAATATAATATTCCATTTGGAGCCGTCCCATTCAATAATATCATTTATCTTTGCAACAAATCCGGTACCATCTGCATTAGCCCAAGCATTTGGAACATTAGTTGCATCTGCATCACCTACATTATCTAATAGTAACAATCTAAGTCCTGAAACTTTAATAGGAGTAGGATCATAATTTGTAGGATCAATAACATAATCTACTGATGTTCTAGAGCCCGAACTACTTGTAATAATAGTATCTGCAGGGAAACTATCGGTATCAAAATCAATAGCAATCATTCCCTCATCAAGAGGATTAATAGCAAAAGTACCTGTAGCAGTCATAGAATTATCATCATTTGTTAAGAATATTCTGCTTACTCCTGCGGCATAAACACCAGGTAGTGCAGTGAATATTTCTCTCCAGTTTTTAACACCGACCATACCGTTAGCAACTAGCTGTGCATTTCCTTGACTTACATATACTGTCCATTGGGCAAAGTTAACATTAGCTGAATGTCCACCAGCTGTTGAACCAACCCTTGAACCTCTAGAGTCAGTTGATTTACCTGGCAATGATGTATCGTCATATGCATTTAATTGAGGTTGAGATATGCCATCTTCGATTGTTCCGTTTGTCTCATCGAACATACTTGTAATAATATTTGTAATGACGCCCATCTTACGTACTTTAGTAGGCGGACTTATATACACAGGAATACTAAAACTAAGTGTAGCAATATCTATCTCTGTGTCTACGCCAACTGGCACACTTCTACTACTCCATTGAACATTTTCTAAATGTACAACTGTAATACTTGTCCAGTCAATAAAATTATCTGTTGTTTGCATTTCTAAACTAGGATTAAACAATACTAAAATTTGTTCAAGTAATTGTAATTTTTGATCAGTGTTACTTGCCCATATGTCTGCATTACACCTCATTAAGTAAGGAGTAGGAATAAGTCTTTCCACTGTATATGCTTTGCCTTCTGTGTTGACATATTCTTTTGCAGTTTCATCATATGCTCGTTCACGTATATTAGTTTTTCTAGTGTAAGTTGAATCTGTTAACCTATCTTTATCTAGTTCTAATCCTGTTATATAAACACTTATTCGCGGAGCACTAGGTAGTTTATTTTCACTATTTTCTCTTATAATATTTGCAACTTGCCTAGTAAGGTCACCATACATTACAGGTACTTCTTTAGTTTGCCCGTCTCCGTCTATAACAGGAAAATTACTTAGAATACGCATCATTTGTGTTGTATAGCGTCTAATCTGTCCGTCATAAAAATGTTGCATTAGTTATCCTTTTTTGGACGAAGTGCTTTAGATAAGCTTTGTCTTTCTGGTACAACTTCACCATTAATTGTACTTGACGCTGTATTATTAATAAAGCTTGCCTTCTGTGTTTGTTTTTCTAATGTGTTACTTAGTGTCATTCTAATATCATCATTTTGTTTAACCCACCTGTTGCCATCAAACTTAAACATTCTGTTAGGCAAAAAGTCAGTGCGTAGAAAGTAGTCTCCATTCCTATTATCTTTTGGAAATGCTATTCCAAATCCAAAAGGAGCACCGTTTGGAGCGGCATCACCTGTACCTACTAAGTAACCTGTATATCCTTCTCTGTCTGGTCTATCAGCTATTTCGTCTGCTGTAGTATTGATCATAGAAGCATCTAAATCTGTTTCGTCAGCAGTTTGTAGTGCCACTGAACCGTCGTCATTTGTTGCAATAGAGTAAAAATGACTTATGTCGAACCCACTCTTAGGTGCGTCTTGTTCAGCTTGTGCTACTACTGCTCTATTAATTTGCATTTCTTTCTCATACGTAGAAAGTACATCTCTTAATGTATTGCTTGAGTTTTCGCTTGCAGGTAAATCTAATATTTCTTTGTATTCTTGAGTATCGTATATCTGCTTTAATTTAAGCCTGTATAAATGAGGATACCATGTTTGACTAAAGCCTTCTGCGGCTCTGTTTACATCTTCTACAACATAAAATCTCTTTAGGGCTACATCATAATCATTTAAAGCGTATTCGTCTGTTAAGTGTGGTAATTCTATTACATCACCACTCATAATTTTTCTGCCTAATGTTTTCACAGAACTATTAATATGTATGGTCATAAACAATGTATCATTACTTAAAAATAAACCAAATTGGCTTAGATCAAAATCTATATCCTGTACATTGTATACTGCTCGCATTGTATATACGTCTGGATCATATTTTCTATCTCTATTTTCTAAAAATAATAGATCTTGTATATTAGTTTCTTTTACAGCATCATATCTTGGTTGATCAGACGTTGATTCTGCAGATGATGGGTTCCTAGCACCTAAATACTTGTGAACATTGATATCAGTACCGCCAACAGTGAACATTTCCTGAATTTGCTTGTCAAGAAAATGAAAATCGTTACCGCGTTCTGGTTTATATAAAGACAGTCTTGGCATATGTATATTTATCGTAACGATAAATACTATATGGAGAGTAGAGAATGTCTGAGCTAGCAACAATGAAACAAGAGGTATATGACTACGTAAATGCGTCCTTAGGTGGTGGCATGATTGATGTAGAATTAGACCCTGTTCATTACGAAACCGCACTTAGCAAAGCTTTAAGTAAATTTAGACAAAGATCAGATAATAGTGTTGAAGAATCATACTTGTTTTTGACTACAGTAGTAGATCAAAACGAATATATACTACCTGATGAAGTAATTGAAATAAGAAAGCTATTTAGAAGGTCAATAGGTTCTAGGACTGGAGGTACAGACGGAGGCTCGTTGTTTGAACCATTTAACATGGCCTATACAAATACATATTTGCTATCAGGCTCTAAGTTAGGCGGATTAGCAACATATGATTTATTTGCACAACATCAAGAGCTAGTAGGACGTATGTTTGGTAGTTTTATTGAATTTAAATGGAATACAACTACTAAGAAACTTACGTTGCTACAACGTCCACGTGCAGAAGAAGATCTATTGCTTTATGCATATAACTACAGACCAGACACACAATTACTATCAGACTATCTTGCAAAGCAATGGATTAAAGACTACACTTTAGCATCATGTAAGTACATGTTAGGAGAAGCAAGGAGTAAATTTGCTACTATAGCTGGTCCTGGGGGCGGAAGTACTTTGAACGGTGATGCACTTAAATCAGAAGCACAAGCTGAAATGGAAAAGTTAGAGCAAGAAGTAAGCACCGCAGTAGCAGGCGGACAAGGCTATGGCTTTTTAATCGGCTAAAAACCACTTGACAACAAGCTAAAATTATCATATAATAACTACTATAAACTTAGGAGACATTTTATGATTATTGGTATCTGTGGACTTATTGGTTCCGGTAAAGGTACAGTAAGTGACTATCTTGTAGACGAGTACGGTTTTGAAAAAATATCATTTGCAGATAAACTAAAAGATGCAGTAGCTGAACTATTCAGTTGGGATAGGGATATGCTAGAAGGTGATAGTCATATATCTAGGCAATGGAGAGAACAAGTTGACCAGTTTTGGACACAGGAAACAGGCCGTGAAATTACACCTAGGTTAGTTTTACAAGAGTTTGGCACTGATTGTATGCGTAATGGCTTTTACGATGGTATATGGGTAAGCATGGTAAAACAAAAAATAATTAACAATCCTACTAAAGAATTTGTTATTCCTGATGTGAGATTTCGAAATGAACAAAATGTTATTAGAGATCTTGGCGGAGAAATTTGGCAAGTAAAACGTGGTACAGATCCTGAATGGTTTGGTCAAGCAATATTAGATAACCAAACAGGAAGTGATTTAATGTCTGCATATGATATACATGCTAGTGAATATAAATGGATTGATACTAATAACCATTTTGATGCAATTTTGTATAATGATGGGACTATACAAGATCTTAAAAGTCAGGTCGAAGGTCACCTTGTTTCCAGCGAACCCCTTGCTTCTGTACAATACGCTGGCAGTTAGCACAAATTGTTTTTAAATTTGTAGGTCTACAATTATTTAAATCCCCGTCTATGTGGAAAACATTAAATACTTCTGAGTGTTTGCTTTTATAGTTACATTTTTCACAAACTTCTTTTTTTTCATAACCATATTGTTGCCACTTAGGCACTCCATGATTAAGACCATTGCGTAAACATTTTTCGCACAGCTTTCTATAGTAGGGTTTACCATCTTTATAATAGTTTATGGCCGCAGGCCGTTGCTTACATTTGCATAAAGGACGCATACTGTATTTAGCTCACCTTTTTGGTCCCTTTTTTATGCTAATATATAGGGTGAAATTAATCTATAGACATAAATACAGTTAGTAAAACGATATCCAACAGGAGAACTAAAATGGCATTAACTTCACCAGGCGTAGAAGTCAAAGTAATTGACGAATCATTCTACACCCCAGCGGCGGCTGGTACGGTACCAATGATTTTTGTCGCTACTGCTTCTAACAAGACAAGCAGTTCAGGCGCAGGAACGGCAGCGGGAACACTAAAAGCAAACGCTGGTAAGCCTTATTTGATCACCAGCCAAAGAGAGCTTGGTGAAACATTCGGCGATCCAAAATTTTATTCAGACTCAAACGGCAATATGATACATGGCGGAGAGTTAAACGAGTATGGACTACAAACAGCATACTCTTTACTAGGCGTAACAAACAGAGCATATGTTGTTAGAGCAGACCTAGATTTAGGCAAACTACAAGCAAGTGCAACAGCACCAGGCGGTGAGCCAGCAGATGGCGCACATTGGTTTGATACACTTAATAGCTTGTTTGGTATTTTAGAATGGAATGCGGCGGCAATCACTACAACAGGCGGCCAAAGCTTTTCTTCACAAACACCAAAAGTAATTACTAAGTTAACAGACTTAGTTGGCAACATAGCATCTGGCATACCAAAAGCTTCTGTAGGAGCAATTGGTGATTATGCAGTTGTTGCAACAACTACAACTAACAAATTTTATTTTAAGTCAAAAGGAAATTCTGGAGCAGGTGTAGCGGCAGGAGCATGGGTTGAAGTTGGATCGACCAACTGGTCAGCTAGCCATCCAGTAGTGACAGGCACAGCTTCTAATCCTACATTAAGTAACGGAAATACAGTGGTAATTAATGCTACTACTGTTACATTAGCTGGTACTACAGTTACAGCTTTGGCTTCAGATATTAATACTGCATCTATTGCAGGAATTACAGCGGCGGCAGTAGACGGAGCACTAGAAATTTATTCAACTGGTGCAGATGTTGTTATTGCTAACGGTACAGGAACTATACTTACAGATACTGGTGTATCTGCGGCAACTTATGAAGCACCTAAGCTTACTATTGCACCGCATACAAGTGTACCTCAGTATAAGTCAGGTGATTCAGAACCTGCACCAACAGGAAGCCTTTGGATTAAAACAACTACTCCAAACGGTGGCGCAAATTACAAAGTAAAGAAGTATGCCACTTCTACGCAACTTTGGTCAACAATTACAGCACCAATTTATGATACAAACCATGCCGCACTATTTGCACTTGATAAATCAGGTGGCGGAGCAGGTATCGCATTAGGTGATTTGTATGTTAATACAAATGTTGAAGAAGTAAGCCCGATTATTGCTAATAGCAAAATTTTCCAAAGAGCGGCTACTGGAGCAACTAAAATTACTTCTAGTGCAGTAACCACACAATTAAGTAGTCAAGCATATGCATTTAATATGCAAGAGTCAAAAGCAAATCAACAAGCTTTAGACGCTATGAAAACTATTAGTGTTACTGCTACAGGCGCATCAAGTGATGCAGATGTAATTGCGGGAGCAATTAATGCCGCAGGTTTCCAAAACATTACAGCAATAGTTGACTCAAGTAACAAAATACAAATTTCCCACAAACTAGGTGGCGAAATTAGAATCAAAGACACAGATGGTGGATTAGCACTAATTGGCTTTGCTGTTTATAATTTTGCAAACGGTACTGGTACAGCTAATTTATATACTGCACCAACAGGCGATACTGCAAGTGATTGGGTAGCTTCAAACTGGAAAGAATTAACTTACACAGCTTCAAGCACTGCACCAACTAGCTTAACTGAAAATGGTACATTATGGTATAGTTCAGTTGTAGACGAAGTAGACCTTATGATTCATAACGGAACTACATGGGTTGGTTATCATAATTACAGTGGAGCATATGCAAACTGTGATCCAGCAGGTCCGATTGTAGCGGCAAAAGAGCCTACTACACAATCAGACTTAACAGCTTTAGTTGATGGAGATATTTGGATTAGCACAGCTAGTGTTGAAGATTATCCAGGAATTTACAGATGGAACGGTACTACTTCTAAATGGGTACTGTTAGATAAAGCAGATCAAACTACAGAAAATGGTGTACTTTTTGCAGATGCAAGATTTGGTGCAACAGGGGGAACAACTAGTAATGCTCCTTCAAGCACAATAGCTGAACTGCTTACTAGTGATTTCTTAGATCCAGATGCACCTGATCCAGCATTATATCCACAAGGTATGATTCTTTGGAATCTACGTAGAAGCGGATTTAACGTTAAGAAATTTGTAAGAAATGCAATTGATGTAACTGCACTTAACACTAGACAAGGTGATGCTTCAATGGCGGCTTACTATCCACATCGTTGGGTAACTGATTCAGGAAATGCTGAAGATGGTTCAGGAACATTTGGGCGTCATGCACAACGTAAATCTGTAGTACAGGCTTTACAAGCAATGGTCAATAGCAACACTGACATACGTGACGAAGAATCACGTCAGTTTAACTTGCTAGCTTGCCCAGGTTATCCAGAACTAATTGGTGAAATGATTACTTTAAATACTGACAGACGCTTAACAGCATTTGTTGTAGGCGACACACCATTTAGATTAACACCAGATGCAACATCGCTTAATGAGTGGGCAACTAATGTTAGAACTGCACTAGAAGATAATGACAACGGAGCAGTAAGCTTTGATGAGTATCTTGGAATGTACTATCCAGCAGGATTTACAAGCGATAATGCAGGCAACAACATTGTTGTTCCAGCAAGTCATATGGCACTACGTACAATAGTACTAAACGACCAAGTGGCGTTCCCCTGGTTTGCACCAGCTGGAACAAGACGTGGTGGAGTATCGAACGCAACTTCAAGTGGTTTTATTACTAGCGAAGGCGAATTTAAAGCAGTTGCATTAAACACAGGACAGCGTGATACATTGTACTCAAATAAGATTAATCCAATTACGTTTATGAGCGGAGCAGGATTAGTTGTATTTGGTCAAAAGACTCGTGCTAAAAATGCAAGTGCATTAGATAGAATCAATGTTGCTAGACTAGTTGTATACTTACGTGGACAGCTTGAGCTACTTGCTAAACCATATTTGTTTGAGCCAAATGATAAGATTACACGTGATCAAATCAAAGCGGCGGCAGATCAGCTTATGCTAGAACTTGTAAGTTTAAGAGCGTTGTATGACTTTGTTACAGTGTGTGATGAATCTAATAACACACCAGCAAGGATTGATAAAAACGAGCTTTACTTAGATGTAGCTATAGAACCAGTCAAAGCAATTGAATTTATTTACATACCGCTTAGACTTAAAAATACAGGGGAAATTGCGGCATTAGGATAATATACGTACTTAATGAGGGGTAAGAAATTGCCCCTCAGAAACGTATAAATAATAATGTATTAGGAGAATAGAAAAAATGCCAATCACAACTTTACAAAACATTTCGATACCCACAGAAGGCGCGAATTCTAACTCATCTTTATTGATGCCTAAGTTACAATATCGTTTCAGGGTATTTTTAGATAACTTTGGCACTACTGGGGGTCCAGACGGTGTTAGAGAAATTTCAAGACAAGTTCAAGACGTTACAAGACCAAATGTAACTTTTGAACAAATGACATTAGATTCATACAACTCAAGAGCATACCTTGCAGGTAAGCATACTTGGGAACCAGTAACACTTACACTACGTGAAGATGCTAATAACAATGTTCAAAAGATTATTGGACAACAGTTACAAAGACAGTTTGATTTCTTCGAACAGTCTAGTGCAGTTTCAAGTGGTAGCTACAAATTCCAAACTAGAATTGAGATACTAGATGGTGGTAACGGTGCTAACGGTGCAAATGTAATTGACAGATTCCATTTAGTAGGTTGCTATATTGAATCAGCAAACTACAACACACTAGCATATGCAACTAACGAAGCAGTTACTACAACACTAAGCATTCGTTATGATAATGCTATACAGTTTGGTGCTGACGAAGATATTAACGGTATTGGTGAAACAACAACCAGAGCGTTAGCGGCAGCGGCAGGCGGAACACAAGTTTAATAAAACTTAACTGATTGGCTTTAAAACGGAAGTAATTAATAGTTACTTCCGTTTTTTTATATACGCACTTATCTACATAGGATAAATATTAATATGAGTATCAAAGATCCATACCTCTATAATATTGACCTTGATGTACATTTAAGGGACGCAAGGCATGCTCACCAACTGTATACACAACATACATTTGCCCTAGCCCCTAAGACAAAATTTCTATATCATATAGTATTTGATTTATATCCAGAAGTAGGAAATTCAGCAAATAATAATACAGTGAGATTTAAAAAAGAAATTGGCGTATTAGCACAGACAGCCGATTTACCTCAATATCGTGTAGCTGTTGAAAACAAACAGCAATATAATCGTAAGAAAAATATACAGACTAGATTAGACTATCAAGACATTACAATTACATTTCATGACGATAATTTAGGTTTAACAAGAGGATTATTACAAGACTATTATCAATATTATTTTGTTGATGGCAATCATGAAGACGGCACAAGAAGTTCTCCTGCATATATGGCTAGAGATAAATTTAAAGAAGCAGTACCTAATTATGGTTTAAATAATAAAAAAGTAAATCCGTTTTTTAAACATGTTAGAATATATCAACTAGCAAGACGAGAATGGTTTGCGTATACACTTATAAATCCATTAATAAGTGCGTTTGATCATGGTGATGTTGATGCTACTACAGGAGCAGATATGAATAGGAATAGTATCACGCTAGCATACGAAAGTGTAATTTATTCTAATGGACAAGTGGGCGAAGACGGACAGCCTGTAGGATTTACTGATCCTGAAACTGGTTACGATAATGCCCCTAGCCCAATAGGATATTTTGATTCTGAAATGAGTTTTAGAAATACTATGTCAGCTGATCCTGCATTAATAGATCCGCGTAGACAGCGTAGGAATCCAATTTTACCTAGGTCTAATAATAGTAGATCAAGAAGAGATAGTTTGTTTGGCATACTATCAGGAAATGGAAGCAACATATTAGGAGCAGGTTTGAGAGACTTATTTGGCAATTCACAGACAGGTGGATTACGTGGCACTACAATTCCAAGGACAAGTCCAATTAGTGATGCAGTAACAACACTTGTTAGCAATGATATTAACATACTAGACGGCGATAATATATTAAATGCATTAAGTACTAACAGTTCAGTAAAATCTAGTTTTATATCTAGAGCATTAAATAGTAATGCTTTTGCAGGAGAAACTTTAGCTAGCTATAATACTGCAAGTGATACTAGGAAAGCCGCAATAGAAAATAATTTAATTGACAGAGCTTCAAATGGTGATAGGAAACTAGCTGAACAAGCTACCCAAGCTATACAAGCTAACAAAGGGAGTATATTAACGTAATGGCAAGTTCAGATCAAAATATAGGTAAAGGACCATTCGATAAAAACGATTCTGAGTCAACAAAAAGTTATTTCAATAATTATTTTGATACTCCTATTAATAGCACTCCGGGTGAAGTTGATGCAGTTGTAGGACACTTTCTTAAAAGGGGCTTTGATCAAGTTGCGGCTGTGAACACAGCAAGTGTTTTATTACAACAGGCAGATATTGACGAAGTACCAGTTTTCCAATTAATAGATACATTAAGCGGTACATCAGATGTACAACTTAGTAATATAGTAGCCCAAATACTTAACTTAAATAGAAGTAAATCAAGTATGTTAGGTTATAAATCAGCAGACAACGGCGATTTGTTTGATCAACGGAATATAATAAATTGAGATGGCTCATTTTGCACAAGGGAAATACAATCTTAAAAACCCTAGCAAATATGTAGGAACAAAAAGTCCAACATATAGATCAGGTTGGGAATTCACCTTTATGAAATTTTGTGACGAGCATAGAGCTATATCACAATGGGCAAGTGAAGCTGTAAAAATTCCTTATCGAAACCCTTTAACAGGCAAGCATACAATTTATGTACCAGATTTTTTTATAGTTTATAATGATCAAAGAGGCAAACAGCGTGTTGAACTAATAGAAGTAAAACCGAAAAATCAAACTGTAAAAGAAAAGTTAGGCAAAAGTAGACATAATCAAGCATCATGGATAGTGAACCAAGCAAAATGGGAATCAGCAAGAGCATGGTGTAAACAAAAAGGAATTTTATTCCGCATTGTAACGGAAGATGATATATTTCATACTGGCCGTAGAAAGTAAAAATGAAAAGTGATACATGCCTTTGTTTTAATTGTGCTAATAGGCGCAGGAGAAGATGCTAGACAACAACCTAATGCAATGTACTTTAGGAGTATAAATGTATGTCAATATTATGCAAAACGTATACCAAAACAGTACGGTAATTACGGATCAAAACATCTAGTACCACCAGAACACAGAATAACTGCATATTGTAAGCCAACATACGTAGATCCAAACAGCGTAAATATCTACGATTATTAACTAAATATAGTAGTATATTATCGGAGTTGTAATGACTAAAAAGCTAGAAGATTTACTTAATTTACCTGACTCTAAGGAAATTATAGAAACAGCTAAATCACAAGAGTCAGAACAAAAGTCTTATGAACTTGAAGAGCAGAAAAAAGCCTTTAGGGATATAGAGGAATTTGATAAGATTGCTAGTGCTTTACCTGCTGTAAAAGGTTTAGGCGATATGGCTGATAAAGAACTAAATGAAATAGCAGATAAAGCCCTTACAGCGTATGATGATCTTATGGATTTAGGCATGAATGTTGAAAGTAGATATAGCGGTAGGGTGTTTGAAGTAGCAGGAGGTATGCTTAAAACAAGTTTAGATGCTAAAGTTGCTAAACTAGATAAAAAAATTAAAATGATAGATTTGCAACTTAAAAAAGAAAAATTAGATAAAGATTCAACTACAGGTGATGATGGAATAATCAACGGACAAGGGTATGTTGTTACTGACAGAAATAGCCTTCTAGAGAAGCTTAAAGGCATTGATAAAGATAAATAGTTTATAGAGGATCAAAAGAAATGAAAACATTTGCAGAAATATTAAATGAATCAAAAGCAACGTATTCGTTCAATATTGCTATTGCTGGTGAATTACCTGAAGGGATTGAAGATAGATTAGAATCTGTCATGCAAAAGTTTACAGTACGTAATTTTACAAAAGGCAAAAAAACACCAATACAAAAACGTCCGTTAGACTTTCCACAATTAGAAAACACAGAAGTTACTTTTTTTGAGGCTGAAGTAGAATACCCTACTACCCCACAAGTATTACAAACTTACTTAGGTAATTGCTGTGATATACCACAAAGTCATATCAATGTACGCACACCGGAAGATCCTCGAGAAGCGTATCAAGAAGAAGGCGAAGAGAATAGCTCAGAATATGTAGCATTACTTGGCACGGAAGATATGGGTGGGGAGTCTGCTCAAAACGAAGTAGCAGACAACAGAACAATGGATTTATTAAAAGAACTTGAAACTGCAAGAAAAGAGCGTGATGTTTCAGATGGCGTTGCAGAAGCTCCACAAGGAGACTCAAAAGACATCAAAGGTCACATGCAAAATACAAAAGCAGTCGTAGGAGGCTAATATGAGTACAATGAAAAAATTAATTGAGTCAGTAGACGCAGGGATGGCAGAAGGACCAATGGGGATGGCACCAGACATGCCGCCACGTATGCCGATGCCACCAGAAGATAAAGGTAATCCTGTGAGTGTAAATGTAACAATGAATGCATCAGGCAAAGAGCATGTAGCTGATTTGCTAGATATGATGAAAAATGCAGGTTTAGGCGGAGCAGAAGAAGTTACAGCAAAATCATTAGGACCAAGAATGGATATGGAAAAATTCCGTAGCATTGTTGATAGTGAACCAGAAGCAGAAGATGAAGTAGATGAAATAACTGCTAAACAGAAAAAACTACCACCTGAACTACAGAAAGCTATCAAAGACAAAGAAGATGAAGAAGGCGATGTAGATGAATGGGCAAATAGTGCTCCAGGAGAAGAGCCAGAAGATAGAGGCACTTTGGGCGACTATGAAGATAACATTCATGACGGTAATGATTTACATAGAAAGAAAGATAGATCAGCAATACGTACTGTCAATCCTGCACTAGAAAGCATTAAAGAAGACCTATATAAAATGCTTGCTGAAAAGAAAGCAAAACCAGATTATATTGATATCGATGGTGATGGTGACAAAAAAGAGCCGATGAAAAAAGCTGTTAAAGATAAAAAATCTAAAAAAGTAGGCGAGGCAGAAGAAGAGAAAATGCCATCAAAAGCCCACATTATGAAAATGTGCAAAGATGGAAAAACCAAAGCTGAAATTTGTAAAATGCATCCTAACTGTGATCAAGAAAAGCTTAAAGCAATGATTGATGATTGCCAAAAAGAAATGAAAGAATCCGTTGAAGAAGGTGCATTTAAAAAAGCTGGTTCTAAAGGAGACGGATCTAAAGGTTTTGACGAGGCAGGTTGCACAAAAGAAATGAAAAAACTTGATGCAAGCGGATGTGCTAAACACGAAATGTTTGACAAAGTAGCAGAAAAATACGGATGTAGCAAAGCTAATTTTGAAAAGCTTTACGCTAGCAACTGCGGATAATATTATGTTAAAAGTAAATGTATTAGAAAAAGGTGAACTTAAAGAAAAGGTTGTGCCAGATGCTTTTAATAGTCACGACGATCTAATGACGTTTATTGACTGGGGAACAGCAACTCAGCTACCAACTTTTTCACACAAAATTGTTGAAGAGTTTGTACCACGATACAATGCTGGAACAGTTACAATGACAGATGTTATCAAAGCATTACAAGCAAACAATCCTACAGATGAGTTCCAGATAGCAGATATACAAGAAGCCGTTAAATTACAAGGCCATACACTAGCTAGATAATCCCCCGGATAAAATCCAATAGCGTCTTCTGACGCTATTTTTTTGATTAAATAACATTATGTACGTATTTAAACAAACATTAGTTGATTTAGATAATAGAAAGTCTAAAGATATACAAGAATTTTATTATAAAGATACAGAATATGAAGCTCCAGGACCCGGACAAGGAACAGGAGTACGTGATTTAGCTAGAGATTACTTCCGTAATGGCAAATTAAAAGAACGCCATATTATTTTAAAAGATAATGGCAATACATTAGAGATCGCAACATATTTTGAAACTAAAAAAGATTACCTTGACTTTTGCGACGAACCTGTAGCTAGAGAATCTTTGCGTTTTTTTGAAAACAGAAATTTTAAACAAACAACCGAGCTGTACGAAATTAAAGATGAATTAAGTTTTAGAAAGTTAAGCTTTGAAACTATGCGTAACGAACTAAGATATTTTTCAACAAGTTGTACAAATCTAGAACAAGTAAAAGATAGGGTAAATGAAATCTTCACAGGAAAAAAATAAATTTTTTATCTTAGGACTACCTAGATCAGGTACAACTGCTATAGCAAACACACTTAATGCATGTGGTGATGTTTATCTTTATTCATCTAAAAAAGTTGAAGGAATAATAGATAACGAGAGTTATCTTTTTGAACCATTTGCGTTAGCGAACTCTAAAGTTACACTTGACTGGAAATATAAACTAAAAGAGGTGATAGAGCCTAACTTTACAAAAAAGTTTAATGGCTTTAAAGTTATACCAGGAGATCAAGTTAACATACGAAGCTTAGTAAATGATTATGGATATCGTCCGTTAATAGTAATAAGAAAAGATATTTGGAAAGTAATTTTTAGTAAAATTGCCGCTTCATATACTATACATGACGAAAATACACTTAAAGAAGAAAGCACAGGCGCACAGATAGGTGCCTATCTAGAATCAAGTAGAAAAGCAAAAGCAGACTTTAGTAAATTTTTACCGTTTGTACCACGTTTGGAATTTTTCCTTGGAAATTTTATAAAGTCAATATATGAATTAGAAAATGAAGCTAGGCATGAATTAAATCCTATAGATATAATTTATTTCGAAGACTTTATACAACCTAATAAAACATACACTAAAATAAATGAATATTTTGGCCAAGAAATAAAATTTAACTTAGAATATGACGATTCATTTAATATTATAAGAGAATATTTGGTTGATGCAAATTGGACAAGGAATAATTATAGATACCTAGCCAGTAGGATAGAAGCAAATATACAAAGATTTGGAATACATGATGATCCAAAAGTTCCTAGTTGGTTAAAAGAAAAAATTACAAATAATCCATTTTTATTAGGATAAGTAAGTATACAAACAAGGATATAGTAATGGCTAAAAGCTTAGATGGTGTTTTAACAAAAAAAGCCAATAAAAAAGAAACGTTTACTGAAGAACAGATACAAGACCTTGCTAAATGCATGGACGAAAAAACTGGCTATGACTACTTTGCACGTAACTTTGCGTACATTCAGCATCCTACGCAAGGCAAATTATTATTTAAACCATTTGAATATCAAGAACGTCTGCTACAAAGTTATCACGATCATAGATTTAATATTAATATGTTACCTAGACAAACAGGTAAAACTACGTGTGCCGCTATATATTTGTTATGGTATGCTATGTTTAATGCGGATCAAACTATACTTATTGCCGCTCATAAGCACACAGGCGCACAAGAAATTATGCAACGAATACGCTACGGATATGAATTGTGTGCAGATCATGTAAGAGCCGGTGTTATAAATTATAATAAAGGCAGTATTGAATTTGAAAATGGATCACGTATAGTTAGTGCTACTACCACAGGCAATACAGGACGTGGTATGAGTATTTCCTTATTGTATTGTGATGAGTTTGCATTTGTACAACCTAACATAGCAACCGACTTTTGGACTTCTATATCGCCAACACTAGCAACTGGTGGTAGGGCAATACTTACTAGTACCCCTAATTCAGATGAAGATACCTTTGCAACAATTTGGAAACAAGCAGAAGATAAATTTGATGAACACGGCAATGAACAGGAATTAGGCATAAACGGATTTCATAGTTTTCGTAGCTACTGGGAAGAACATCCAGATAGAGATGAAAAATGGAAACAAGATGAACTTGGGCGTATTGGCGAAGAAAGATTTAGAAGAGAGTATGATTGTGAATTTTTGGTTTTTGACGAAACACTCATTAATTCATTGATACTTGGAGAAATGGAAGGACATCAACCTTTAGTAAACATGGGGCAAACAAGATGGTATAAAAAACCTTCCTCTGAATTTACATATGCTGTAGCTCTTGACCCTAGCATGGGCACAGGAGGAGACAACGCGGCTATACAAGTTTTTGAATTACCTAGTTATGAACAGGTAGCAGAATGGCAACATAATACAACAGCAATTCCTGGACAAATAAGAGTATTAGCAGATATTTGCAGTTATATAGTAAAAGAAACTGATTCAGATACCGGACTATATTGGAGTGTTGAAAATAATGGCATAGGCGAAGCGGCACTAATTGTAATCAATGACTTTGGAGAAGAAAACATTCCTGGATTATTTGTAAGTGAACCTATACGTAAAGGGCATGTAAGAAAATTCCGTAAAGGATTCAACACAACACATAGTACAAAAATAACAGCATGTAGCAGATTAAAAACTATGGTGGAAAATGAAAAGATGATTATACACAGCAAACCTTTCATTTCCGAACTTAAAAATTATGTAGCCACAGGAAGCAGTTACCAAGCTAAACTAGGACAAACCGATGATTTAATAAGTGCGGCACTATTAGCTATAAGAATGATGGCAGTTTTAAAGGATTGGGATCCAAGAATATACAATACGTTTACACAAGCTGAAGAAATTACAGATTATGATCCTCCAATGCCAATCTTTATAAGTAGTAACTATTGATAAATACAATATGCAAGAATTTGATAAAATAGGCGAAGATCTTTTTAACAAAATACGAGGACGTTTTCCTAGTATTACTATTGGTAATGAAGCAGGAGAAGTTATAAACGAACCTTCACAGGCTCGCTTTTTTGATTTTTAATATAAAGAAGCAGGCAAAGTTTTAGGCAATGTAAGTGTAAATATAACTGAAGATGAAGGCATGACAGTGATTTACTCTAAGGATTTTATATCCAAAGAAGATTCCATGACAAAAGATAATTGGTATGGGTTTTTAAAAGAGTTAAGACTATTTGCAAAAAAACGTATGTTAGAATTTAGCATAAGGGATATAACAAAAACAAATTTGAACAAAAGAGATTATCAATTTTTGTCAAACAAAGTCGGAGATGAAACAATGGCAGAATCAAAACTCTACGGTACTTCCAGAATAAGTTACCAAGACGTAGATGGTGCAAGATTAGTACTAAAACACACAGAAAGTGTTAATGATGAAAAAGTATCAGGACGTATAAGACATATAGGATCAATTTACATTGAAAGTTCTGAAGGGGAACGCTTTAAATATCCATACAAGCACCTCAACGGAGCAAGAGCAATGGCTCGTCATGTTGCAGAAGGTGGAAATGCATATGACGACTTTGGAAAACATATCGTAAGCCTTTCAGAAGAAATGGCAAAACTTAGAAAATTTAAAAACTATATGAATAGATCAAGTGTAATGGCAGAAGGACTTTCCGACTATACTGATGCTGTTAATGATCGAATTGTTACAGTTAGAAAAACAATAAGTAATTTACAAAAAAAGGCGTACTACAAAGAAACATTTGATGCATTTACTCCTGCCGTAATGGAAGATGTTCCTGCTGACGTAGCTGAAAATTGGATTGATCAACTTACTATCAAACAGTTTAACGAAGAATTGAAAGACATTTTTCCTTATGTGTTTAAACTAGTAAGTGAAGTTACCAAAGCAAAAGAATTAGGACCTGATGATTTAGTAGCCGAAGATGGTTGCACACCTGCTCATAGAAAAGCAAACAAAAAGAAAAAGGCTAAAGAAGATATTGAGATAGAGCAAGGCTTTGAAAGAATGATGGGGCAGTTTAGCGAAGACGATATGGGAGATAAAATTAAAGCCTGGGCTGACAAGTATGATGGATACATTGGCAGTAACGGTGACTCACTACCAGATGGTTATGTTAAGTATGCAACGAGTAGTGGCATTCCTACAGATTTTATTGAAACAAATGAACGTGCTAAAATGGATGAAAAGTATGGTGAAGAGAAATTTGAGGATGATCCAGGGGCATACATCAGCGACCATATCGACGAAATGCCTATTACAAAGGCTTGTATGGAAGAGCTTGAAAAAATTACAGGTTCAGATGATATAGAAGTAAATGCTAAACTAATTATGAAACACAGCGACGATCACCAAGAAGATGATACTATGGCAGTAAAAATCGACAAAGACGGTACTATGTCTAAGGCTGACGAGAAGGATAAAACTCCACTAGGCGAATTCATTTTAAGCTATTATGATAGAGAGACAGGCGAGTTTCCAAAAGGCGAGACCGCAGTCCTTACAATGGTAGAAAAGGATTACGGAGAGCAGTTCATAGAACCTGCAAAGGCATTTATTGAACAAATCAACGCAACCTACGAAGAGTACCAAATGAAAGCTAATCCACAGAAGATGGAAGCTGAGCCAGAATTTGATAGAATGCGTGAGTTAGCTGGTTTAAGATAATCAGCTAACTTTTACAAGTCTCCAAAAATAAATCAAAAAAACGCTTGACAGGCTAAATATAAGAGTGTATTATACATAGTATGTATTGCACATTTAGGCAAATACAACATAGCATAGGCAATTTAAGGAGGCACAAACTATGGCAACATTAGCAGAGATCCGAGCAAAGCTCAAAGAACAAGAGTCACGCCAAGGTGGCAACTCTAACAGCGGCGGCGACAACGCAATTTACCCATTTTGGAATATCAAAGAAGGTGAAAGTTGTACTTTCAGATTCCTTCCTGATGGGAATGAAGATAACACTTTCTTCTGGGCAGAACGTTTAATGATTAAACTTCCGTTCGCAGGTGTTAAAGGTGAAACTGATTCACGTCCAGTACAAGTACAAGTACCATGCATGGAGATGTATGGAGAAACTTGCGATATCTTGAACGAAGTACGTGGTTGGTTTAAAGATCCAAGTCTTGAAGATATGGGTCGTAAATATTGGAAGAAGCGTTCTTATATCTTCCAAGGCTTTGTTACTGAGAATCCACTCAGTGATGATAAGACTCCAGAAAATCCAATTAGACGTTTTATTATTGGTCCACAAATTTTCCAAATTATTAAAGCGGCTTTAATGGATCCAGACATGGAGGAATTACCAACAGATTATACTGCTGGTGTAGACTTCCGTCTTAATAAAACTAGTAAAGGCGGGTATGCAGACTATTCAACATCTAACTGGGCTCGTAGAGAGCGTCCGTTAACTGATGCTGAAATGAATGCAGTTAACACACATGGTCTGTTTAACTTTACAGACTTCCTTCCTAAGAAGCCAGACGAAACAGCCGTAAAGGTTATGAAAGAGATGTTTGAAGCATCTGTCGATGGCGAAGCATATGATCCAGATCGTTGGAGCAACTATTTCCGTCCAAGCGGAATGGCGGCTAGAACTGGTGATCCAACAGTAGCGGCATCACCCAATGCAACTGCAACAAGCCAAAGTGCGCCAGCACAAGAGGCAGCACCTGTAGCTGAAACTGCTACACCTGTAGCTGAAACTGCTACATCTACTCCTGCAGGCGACACTGGTGATAACAAAGCTTCTGACATTCTTGCAATGATTAGACAGCGTCAAGCACAATAAAATAGAGTGGGGGAGAAATCCCCCACATTATTCTTAACTAGGAGAAACTATGGCTAAATCATTTGATGTAAGTAAGTTCCGTAAGGACTTAACTAAGTCTATTCAAGGTATGAGTGCAGGATTTAATGATCCAACAGATTGGATTAGTACAGGATCTTTTGCACTTAATTATCTTATCTCAGGAGACTTCCACAAAGGAGTTCCTATGGGAAAAGTTACAGTATTTGCAGGCGAGTCCGGTGCAGGAAAAAGTTATTTCTGTGCAGGCAATATTGTAAAACATGCCCAAGATCAAGGTATTTTTGTAGTATTAATTGACTCAGAAAATGCTCTTGACGAATCGTGGTTACAGGCGTTAGATGTTGACACAAGCGAAGATAAATTGCTTAAATTAAATATGTCAATGATTGACGATGTAGCAAAAACAATCAGCACATTTATGTCTGATTATAAAGCAATGGACGAAGATGATCGTCCAAAAGTACTTTTTGTTATTGACTCATTAGGTATGTTACTAACACCTACTGATGTTGATCAATTTAACAAGGGTGATATGAAAGGTGATATGGGTAGGAAACCTAAAGCACTTACTGCACTTGTTAGAAATACTGTTAATATGATAGGTTCACATAATGTAGGACTAGTATGTACTAATCATACATATGCATCGCAGGACATGTTTGATCCTGATGATAAAATTAGCGGTGGACAAGGATTTATTTACGCATCTTCAATTGTTGTAGCAATGAAAAAACTTAAACTAAAAGAAGATGAATCTGGAAACAAAATCTCAGATGTAAGAGGTATACGTGCAGGCTGTAAAGTTATGAAAACACGTTATGCCAAACCTTTTGAAGGTGTACAAGTAAAGATTCCATACGAAACTGGCATGAATCCTTATAGTGGCCTTGTTGAACTTTTTGAAAAGAAAGGTTTAATTGAAAAGCAAGGTAATCGACTAAAATATACTACTAGTGAAGGTGAAGAACTATTAGAATATCGTAAGAATTGGACTGGTCCGATCCTCGATACCGTAATGTCGGATTTCGCCAAAAAAGAAGCCAACGAGGTAAATACCGCTGAGGTTACTGAAGAAACCGATAACGATATCGAGGAGAATACCATTAATGACTGAGGAACAGATAGTTGACACTTGGAGTCTATTTAAAGAATACATTGATAAAAAACAAACAGAGGTAGTTGCCGAAAAGTTTGTAGACATGCTTGCGGATTATGGTGTTTCAGATGAAACACTTATGGCGGCACTAGGATCAAGTAGCTCTTTAGATTATGCAATTAACTATTATCTAGATTCAGACGATGATTACGATGAGGACGACTACGACGAGGATTATTAATGGGCTGGTATAGCGAAGTATCTCGAGACATAAGTAAAATTACCGATGCTGTCGCATATTTTGAGCAAGAGCTTATCAATGCTAGGCAAGAAGTAAAACTTAAAGGTAATGTAGAAAAGTCTGCGGCAGAAATGCCTGGCATCGTAGAACAGCGTTTTAATCAGCTACAAGAAATTGAAGCTATCCTCAACTATTTAAATATTGAACTTCGTAGACTGCGTAGTTCTTATTTTAAGAAATATCTTGAAAATTATCAACGAGCTCTGTCAAGTCGCGATGTAGAAAAGTACGTCGACGGCGAGACAGACGTTGTTGACTACGAAAAAATTATAAATGAATTTGCTCTTATACGCAACAAGTGGCTAGGATTACTTAAAGGTCTTGATCAAAAGCAATGGCAGATAACAAACGTTGTAAAACTAAGAGTAGCAGGCATGGAAGATGCCAGCCTATAAGAATTATCATGGATGGATTACATTAGATTACGACATAAGTGTAAAGTCAGCTAAACGCCAATCTGATCATATAGATAATTATCAATCCAAAGAATTAAATGACGCCTTAGCATATTGTACGCAATTTAGGACTGCAATAGACATTGGCGCCCATATAGGTATAATTTCTTTTCAACTAAGTAAAAAATTTAAATCTGTGCATAGTTTTGAAATAGATACAGACGTATTTGAATGTTTGAAACAAAACATGCAAAGCAAAACTTCAAATGTAAATTTACATAATTTTGGGATAGGTGATACTGAAAGAAGTGTAGATTTAAAAAAGACAGCTAAAACATTTAGCACACATGTTATACACAATTCTATAGGTAGTTACAAAATAAAATCGCTTGACCAATTAAATATTACTGATATTGATTTTATTAAGATTGATGCTGAGGGGTTTGAGCCGTTAATAGCAAAAGGCTCTCTAAAAACTATCGAAAAATATAAACCTATTATTCTATATGAACGCAAAAACCATCCGCAACGTTATGGATTTGAAAGAGATTCATTGTTAGAAATATTGACTCCTCTAGGATACAAAATGTTAAAAAAGCTAGGCAGAGGCGAAAAAAATGCCGTGATTGGTGTCGTGTAAGAGTTATAATTAATAATTACATATAGCAGGAGGACAAATGTATACTATTGTTACAAGTCTTAACCAGAAGTACTGGGACGAAACATCCAAAATTAATATTCAAAGCTGGCATCAATTTTTACCTCCTGAAGTAAAGATTGTAATATATTCAGAAGATAAAATAGATTTAGGATATATGCAAGATAGGATAGTGTTAAAAGATTTGTATTCAACTTGTCCTAAACTTGTAGAGTTTAAAAATAGACACAAACACAATCCCCATTATAACGGTGATGCGCCTGTAAAAGAAACAAAGAAATTTAAATGGAACGCAATTAAGTTTGCTCATAAAACTTTTCCTATATTTGAAGAATCAAAAGTATGTAAAACAAACTATCTTATTTGGCTAGACGCAGATGTCTTAATGCATACTAATATAACTATGCAATGGCTTGCAGAATTATTTCCTACAAAATCTTGTATATCATATTTAGGTCGTCCTAGTAATACTAAAACATCTTATGATGAATGTGGACTAATGGGATATAATTTACGTACACCATTGGCTAAAAACTTTTTACTTGCATTTGAAGAATATTACGAAGGAAATAATTTAGATCAACTTAGAGAAACACATGACAGTTGGATATTTTTCCAACTAAGATTACAGTTCGAAGCAGGCGGATTTGGCGGCTTTAAAAATTTAAATCCTAATCCTATTAACAATAAAAGTCCTTTTAACAATAGTGGTATAAATCAATTTATGGTGCATACAAAAGGAAAAGGTAAAGAAAAATTACATAACAAATTCCTTAAAAGATTTTCTATATCGAGTTCATAATATGCATATCTTATTAGCATGTGACCAAAACTATTATAGTAAATGGGGATTTAATCTTTTAAAAAGTATCCAAAAATATAATTCTCATTCATGGCTAAATTTACATTGTCATATTGTTAATTCAGATGAATACCACCCGGATTGGCGATTAGAAGATGTTGACTATACAACTGAAGAATATGTAGATGTATCAATAGCATATCTGCAAGCTGTAAGATTTTTAGTGGCATCTAAAAAATTTGATAACAATGAACATGTAATGATATTAGATGCAGATAGTATTTGCACAAGAGAATTTACTAAAGAAGAGTTTATCAATGTAACATCTAAAGTTACTGTCCTAAAACATCATAAAAAAAATGCAATACACCCTTGGCTATGCGGATTTGTTACATTAGGCACAGGACTATTTAGACAAGATTATGCTAATAACTTATTACAGACTGCAACTAGATCTTGGAAATACGGACATGATCAAGATATACTTTTACAGTTGCATGATGTACACCAATATACTCCGGCACCTGTAGAATGGATATGCATGGGAAAAGCAAATCCTAAAAGTGTGTTTCTTACACTTAAAGGTGACAAACATAAAAACAATCCGAAGTATACGGATCAACTGAAAAGGTATTTGTAATGACATTAGAACCCCATCTTGGAGGACACCAAGGAAAAACACACATAGACGAAGGCGCTTTACAATGGTTAGTCAACCTTGGCATTAAAAGTTTTATTGACATAGGATGCGGGCCAGGTGGAATGGTAGAGTTGGCTAAAAATAAGGGATTACGTACTATAGGCGTTGACGGAGATTATACCTTAACACGTTTTGATCCTAATTATTTTGTTATACATGATTATACTAAAGGAAGTCCTGTAATACATGAGGATTATGATGTAGCATGGAGTGTAGAATTTTTAGAGCATGTAGAAGAACAATATATGGCAAACTACATGGATACTTTCAAATGTGCAAAAACAGCAGTGGTAACATATGCACCTCCAGGATGGAATGGTCATCATCATGTTAATTTACAAGAAGAAGATTATTGGATTGCACGTTTTGAAGAAAATGGATTTAAGCTAGACGAAAATAAAACAAAATTTTTACGTAATAATTCTACGCTTAACTTAGGAAAAAAAGGTAAAAAAGCATTTGTAAAAAACAGAGGATTATATTTTAATAATGTTGGATAAATTTGTTGTAGGAATAAAAGGGTCTTATAGAACGCACCCTCTTCCTGACTTGCCAAATTTTAAAGTAGTTGATTGGGAAAATCAAGGCGTTATTGAAAAGGCAGATGTATTTGTACAAGCAAACATACTAGAAAATAAATTCTTTCGAAAATTTAGAGCCCAATACGAACATATAAGAGATAGTGGTAAACCATATATCGTAGTAGAGAGTAGTGTGTTTAGACGTAATATGCCTTTTCCGCCACATCCAAAAGCTTATCATAGATGGAGCTGGACTAGTTACTTTAGGGACGAAGGAAATTATTGTAATGATAACTGTCCTGATGATAGATGGAAACAAATTCAAAAAGACCAAAATATAGATATCAAAGATTGGAAAAGCGGAGGCGAGTATATACTACTTGCAATGCAACGACCTGGTGATAGTAGCTTAAAAAATTTAATGGCTAAGCATAGAACATTTGATAATTTCATTGCGAACACTATCGCTGAAATACGTAAATATACTGATAGGCCTATTGTAGCTAGAATGCATCCTGCTAGAATGGATAGACAAAGACAAGCACTTGAGAAGATAGATACTAGCGGAATTACTGTAAGTAAAAACATGCACGGCTCTGGAAACTTAGAAGGCGGCGCAGGCTTATACGAAGATTTTAAAAATGCATATGCTGTAGTAGGATTTAATAGTAATGCTCTAACAGAAAGTATATGCGAAGGGATACCTACTTTTAGTTTGTGTCCTAGTTCAATGGCGTGGGAATGTTCAAATAAAAACTTAAATACACTTGAAAACTTAGAGTATTTTGATCGACAACAATGGCTTAACAACTTAGGTTATTGCCAATGGAGGGAAGATGAAATTGCTAGAGGTGATCCGTGGTATCATTTATTAAAAGGAATAATATAATATGGCAAAAGCTAGATTAGCAAATGCTACTGCTAATTCAAAAGGTAGCGGAAAAATGTCAGCTGGTAATATAGACTTGGTAAAAAGTAAATGGCATACAAATGATTTGATTACTTATTTTCCAAAAGACAAATCTCAATTTGATGATCTAGAAAAACTTGCAGAAGAATTTGTTTTTACAGGGCATGGTCCTAATAATCCTACTATACCTGCAGACGGAACAGTAGTTACAATGGGCAGTTGTTTTGCAGAAAGATTACGCAATTGGTTAAAAGCAAACGGTAAGAATGCAGATTATATAAATGTACCAGAAGGCCTAAATAATTCATTTGCTGTACGTCAATACTTAGAATGGGCGTTAACTGGAGATCGTAGTTCAGATGCTTACTGGTACGATAATGATCCACAAGCAGGTGCGTATAAATGGGAGCCAGAAGATGAACAAAAGGCTCTCTTGGAGCATTTTAAAAAGACAAAAGGGGTAGTAGTTACATTCGGATTAGCAGAAGTTTGGCGAGATAGAGCCACTAAACAAGTATTTTGGCGTGGAGTTCCTGCAAAATATTTTGATCCAGACAAGCATGAATGTGTAACTAGCACAGTACAAGAAAATGTAGAAAACATGCAACGTATTGTAAATCTTATTCATACGTATGCAGGACAAGACACACAAGTTATTTTTACACTTAGTCCAGTACCATTAAATGCAACATTTATGGGCAGACCAACAATTATAAGTGACTGTGTAAGCAAAAGTATATTACGTGTAAGTTTAGATGAATTTTTAAATAATCATGTCCATGAAAATGTATACTATTGGCCTAGCTACGAAATGGTACGTTGGGTAGGTGCTCATACAGATTTCCCTACACTGTTTGAGGATAATACACCAAGACATGTAAACAACAAAGTCGTGTCTATAATTATTAATAACTTTGTTAGAAAGTTTTTTCAAAAATGATGATAGAGTTCGGCTGTGGTGAAACGCCGACCCACCAAGATTATAAAACATGTGATATTAGGAATTTGCCAGGTATAGATTTTGTATGCCCTGCATATGAAATTGACAAGCATGTAGAACCTAATTCAATTACACATATTTTTTCAAGACATTTTATAGAACATCTTACGTTTGAACAAGGCGAACGTTGGCTAAAGGCATGCTTTAAAATTTTACGTTCTGGTGGACAAATGGATATACGTTGTCCTAATATGGACTTTCATGTTCATCAATGGCAAGTAGGCAAAAATATTGCACATGCAAGGGCGGGCTTCTGGGGTTGGCAAAGAGAAGCCGAAACTGGAGAAACTTGGGACTTACATAAAAGTGGCTATAACTTTACACAATTATCACAAATTCTTGAAACACACGGATACACAAGCATACGTTCTTTATACAAACCCACACATAAACATTTAGGATTAATTTCCTACAAACCATAATAATTTAAAATCATTATCTACATACATAAGTATTAGCATGAACGAAAAATTTGTATTAGTCACAGGAGGATTTGATCCTTTACATAGTGGACATATTGCTTATTTTAAAGCCGCAAAAAAACTTGGTAATAAGCTTGTTGTAGGTTTAAATTCCGATGAATGGTTAGCTAGAAAAAAAGGCAAAGCTTTTATGCCTTTTACTGAAAGACTTAGTATTATAAAGGAACTAGAAATTGTAGATAAAGTAATAAGTTTCAATGATGATGATAATACAGCATGCGGTGCTATATTTTATATGCTATCTACAACAGGAAATACTGATCAAATTATTTTTGCAAATGGTGGTGATAGAGAGCAATCAAATATTCCAGAATATGAAATGTATAAAGATCAAAGAAATGTAAGTTTTGAGTTTGGAGTAGGAGGCACAGACAAAAAGAATTCTAGTAGCTGGATATTGGAAGATTGGAAAGCACCAAAGACACAAAGAACCTGGGGTCATTATAGAAACTTATATAAAGGTGATGGCTTTCAAGTTAAAGAACTTGTTATTAATCCTAAATCAAAGTTAAGTATGCAAAGACATAAACATAGAAGTGAAACATGGAATATAGTCAGTGGAAAAGCTTATATAAAGACAAACATAGGAATTAGCACAGACCCATTTGAAGGCTGTACTGTAAGAGATTTACATCCTAATAATCCTGTTGATGTACCAGCAGGCACATGGCATCAAGGGGGTAATGATACAAGCGAACCTGCTCATATTGTAGAGATATGGAAGGGCGACTCAAATAAATTAACGGAAGAAGATATAGAAAGATATGATTTATGAAAGTATTTGTAGGATATGATACTAGAGAAGATATTGCATATCAAGTGTGTAAGCATAGTCTCGAAGTTCGTAATAAAAGTGTGCAAGTAAAAGCATTAAAACAAAATGAATTAAGAGATCAAGGCTGGTATGACAGACCAATAGATAAACTAGCTAGTACTGAGTTTACATTTACAAGGTTTCTTGTACCAGAATTATGCAACTTTGATGGTTGGGCATTATTCTGTGATAGCGACATAATTTTCATAGATGATATAAAAAATTTATTTGATCAGGCTGATGAGAAGTATGCAGTAATGTGTGCTCAGCATGATTACACTCCTAAAGAAGGAATAAAGATGGATGGACAAACCCAGACCGTTTATCCCCGCAAGAACTGGTCTAGTGTTGTTTTGTTTAATTGCGGGCACCCAAGTAATGTAAAGTTAAATAGAAGTTTAGTTAACAATCCTGATATTTCAGGTGCATATCTGCATAGATTTAGTTGGCTTGAAGATTCCGAAATCGGTGAACTTAGTCATGAATGGAATTGGCTGACTGACTGGTACGAAGAAGGCAAAGACGGCTCTCCTAAAGCATTGCATTATACTGAAGGCGGACCGTGGTTTGAAAACTACAGAAATTGTGCTTATCATTCTACTTGGAAGAAAGAACTACAGGAAATGATGAATGGATGAGATAAAAACAGGGCCAGATATGCTTGCAATAGATACTAGAGATGCTATTGTAAGTTGCTTTGCACAGGGTACACAAGCTGAAGAAATACCAGGATGGAAAGCTTTACAGCATTGGGATACTGAAATCCCAGTTGTGTTCAGGAGCATGGCACAAAGAAAAACAGTTAATATGTGTGAGTATCAGAAACGCCCATATTACTATATAGATACAGGGTATATCGGAAATCTAAATAAAAAGAAGCACTGGCATCGTGTTGTACCAAGCGGTATGCAACATAGTCAACCAAGATTTGATCTTCCAGCTGACAGATTTGATAATTGCATTGACAGCCAAGATATTAGATTTAAAGGTTGGAAAAAAGATGGTGGACCTATTCTATTAGTTACACCTTCCGATAAACCCTGTTCCTTTTATGGTATTAAGCGTGATGAATGGATAACAAATACTATTGCAGACATTAAAAAATATACCGATAGAGAAGTAATAGTACGCAACAAAGGATTAAGAAGAGAACGTGTAAGGGATAATAGTATATACGCTCAGTTCGAAGAAGATAATATTTTTGCTGTTGTAACGTATAACAGCATTGCCGCAACCGAAGCAATAGGCTACGGCATTCCTTGTTTTACATTAGCACCAAATGCGGCAGACTTTGCATGTGGTACAGATCTAAAAGATATTGAAAGCCCGCTATATGTAGAAGAAGAAAAAGTTATAGGTTGGCAAAACTGGCTAGGTTATTGTCAATTCAATCCACAAGAAATGGTTGCAGGAAATGTGTTGCCAATATTGAGGGAGTATGATATTAAATGAGTTTTACAGTAGCAAGTTACCTAATGGGAATACCGCCAGGTAACACTAATCCTGAGAAACCTGCTATTATTGTAAACGCAATCGAAGGTGTTTGGAAAAGCGGAGACCAAGGAACAATAGTAACAGACTACAATGTTGTAGATGCAGATGTTGCTGTTATGCAAGGATTTGTTCATCCTGGAAGTAAAAGTTCTAAACATTTAGATTTACGCAAACGGGTTATTGAACATCAAAAAAGAAGAGGCAAACGGACATTAATTGTTGATGCAAACTTGTTTTTGTATGCAGACCCTGGTAATTCAAATAAATTTTTAAGATACAGTTATGACGGAATTTTTCCTACTACAGGAGAATACTGTAACGGTGCTCCTGATCCTTCTAGATGGGAACTTATTAAAAATCGATTAAATTTAGAATTAAAGCCTTGGAAAAATAGTGGTAATTATATTTTGATATGTTGCCAAAGAGATGGTGGATGGAGTATGGATAATCAACCACTGTTACCTTGGGTAGTTAGAACTGTTCAAAACATTAGGAAGTATTCTGATAGAGTCATTGTAGTAAGGTTTCATCCTGGAGATAAAAATACACTAGAGCACAAACGTAGTATTGCAAGATATCGTTTGCCTAATGTAAGAGTATCAAATGCAGATAGTATTATGCATGATTTAGCACAAGCTCATTGCCTAGTAAATCATAATTCTAGTCCTGGAGTTGTTGCGGCAATTGAAGGTGTACCTGTATTCCTAACTGACTCAACAAGAAGCCAAGCCAAAGACGTTGCACATACAAATTTTGCTGATTTAGAAAATATAACACATTTTGATAGACAACCTTGGATTGAAAAAATGGCACAAATGCATTGGACACTAGATGAATTAAAAGATGGCACTGCATGGAAACATCTTAGACAATGGGCGGATAAACCACTATGAAAGAAATAACAGTATTAACAACATTTCATCGATCAGGTCTTGATCAATATGGTCAAAGATTTTTAGATAGCTTTGCAAAAAATATAGATAAAAAAGTTAAGCTACTTGTATATGCAGAAAATTGCCAACCAAACAATCCAGATCCAGAACAAATTACAATTTTAGACGCAGTAGAAACATTACCAAAACTTGTTGCATTTAAACAGCGTTGGAAAGATGACCCAAAAGCAAATGGCACTCCGCCGCCTGATATAAAAGCCCGAAGACCAAGAGATTGGCATAAAGAGTTTAAATGGGACGCTATAAGGTTTGCTAATAAAACATATGCTGTGTATGACGCTGTACAACGCTCTAAGGACTGGTGTGTTTGGATGGATGCAGATACATTTGTTCATAGTCCGTGGTCATATGAAGACTTTATAGAGCAACTGCCAGATGATTGTTGGATTACTTACGTAGGGCGTGGTAAAGGTTCGCAGACATGGCCTGAGTGTGGATTCTATGGAATAAATGTACAAAATGAAATTGCAAAAGAATTTATTGCAGAATTTGAACGTGTATATGAAGACGCAGAAAACGGTATCTTTACGTTAGAAGAATGGCATGATAGCTATGTTTTTGGAACCATACTTAATAACATGAAAGTAAATTATCCATCTGTTTTAGACTATAGTGCTAACATATACAACAACCCTGCAAAGACAGGAGGAGGTGGTCACCCGTTAATTAATAGTGTATTAGGTAAATGGTTAGATCACTTAAAAGGTGCTAGAAAAAAAGAAGGCCGTAGCCGCGGAAAAGATTTGATGGAAAGGCGGCAGGAAGCATATTGGAATGAAGTTTAGTTTATGGAGGCAATATGGCGCACTCAATAGCGGACCGGTATTTGATGCCTTTAGCAACAGTCTTGTGGGTGCTGGTCATGATGTTTGCAATAATGATAGTGGCAGTGATGTTGATGTTATTTGGAGCGTTCTTTGGCATGGCAGAATGGCTCAGAACAAAGATATATGGGACAATAACCAACGTAACAAAAAGCCAACAATAGTATTAGAAGTCGGCGGAATTAAAAGAGGAACTACTTGGAAGGTTGCACTAAATGGCATTAATAGAGATGCTTACTTTGGTCCTAGCAATAATAATAGCAGTAGGGCGGAACAACTTGGATTAAAACTACAACCTTGGAGGACTGAAGGGAAGTATATTCTTATCTGTGGGCAACACGAAAAAAGTTTGCAGTGGAGAGGAATGCCTAACATGACAGCATGGTTAGGAAACACAATTAATACAATACGTGAACATACTGATATGCCTATCTACTGGAGGCCGCATCCTAGATATCCTGTTCAATATGTAGAAAAAGATTTTAAAAATGTAATACGACAAACGCCTGTAAAAATAGAAAGTACATATGACGATTATGATTTCGATGTTAGGAATGCATGGGCAACTGTTTGTTGGAGTAGCAATCCGGGACCACATAGCGTTATAGCAGGTATACCAGCTTTTGTAGGCAATAGTAGTCTAGCATATGATGTAGCTAATAGTAACTTACATGATATAATGAATCCTAACATGCCAGAAAGACAACAATGGTTAAATGATTATGCTCACACTGAATATACATTAGATGAAATATCAGCTGGAAAACCATTAAAACACTTGACATCTAAGCTTAATTAAGCTATAATACTACTATGCTTGAAGATGTTACCAATATTGAAGACTGCCTTGAATTACTTGCTGGATTTAGGAAAGGCTCTGACCAGTTTCAGTTGTTTAAGGAAGATTATACTATAATGTATAGTATAGCTAGGCAATGTCTTAAAGGCACACCTCTTACTGATAGGCAATACGCATTGATGCAAAAGAAGATAATTAATTATCAATCACAGTTCGATAATTTTGATATTGACTTACAAACTTGTATTAAAAAACTGCGTAAGCCTTTGCGTACTATTAACAGGGAAAAATATATTAGATTAGAAGAAGGAAAAATTAAAATTAGATTTCCTTTTAAGAAATCTGATATTGTTCTTATTAATGAAATATCAAATGCCGCCGATGGCTATGAGCATAAGAAAGGTTCACACGAACACTTTTTTAATTATACAGAATTAAATGTTTTACTTTTACTTAATAGATTTGTAGATAAAAATTTTAAGGTAGATAAAGAAATAGCATTAGTATATCACGAAATAAAACACATGGAAGCACAAAAAGACAAATATGTGCCTGGTATATATGGTGGTGAATTGCGTAATGTACACAAAAAAGCAAAAGCATTAATAAAAGAAGATATCGGAGAATTAACCGAAACTAGCTTATTAAGGTTTATAGATCGTAGATTTAAATATGGATTAGAACATATAGACGATTATACTCCAAAAACAACTTTGGAAAAAATTGCGTATAGAGAAAATCCTACTATGCAAATTAAGCCTAGTGAAGTTACGCTAGAAGAAACACTCTCTAATTTATTAATTTTAAATAGGTTTCCGTTGCTAATTTGTTTAGATAAAGATAATGCAGAAAAGCAAATTCATCCTATTGTAAATTTTTATAAAGCTATTCTTAATAGTTCTGAACAGAGTGTTTTATTTAGAAAAGAACATAAAGATGACGGATTTAACGAGTTAGTTAAACATAGGAATTTAAATAATTGGGTTGACAAAAATACAAAAATAGTGTATATTAGTAAAGATAAACTACCAAAGGTTCTTATTAAAGCTGATTGGAAACCATCAGCGGCAATCTGCTTTGAAAGTAATCTTGACAAAAATGTTAACACATACATTATGAATGAATGTGACTTAATTCTTTTTAGAGAAGAATATGGTAGTCCATTTAGGAGATATAGTAACATATATGGCTAGTTGTAGATTAGTGATACAGGATGAAGTCAACATTAAGTTAGAAGGACTTGAAGTTGACATACGTAGAAAGATTGCAAATGCACTCAAGTTCGAGGTTCCTTATGCACGATATATGCCACAGTATAAGTTAGGAAGGTGGGATGGTAAAGTTAATTTTTTCGGCATTGGTGGTACTGGATATGTTAATCATCTTGATACTATCGTGGACATTTTACAACGAAATAATGTTGAGATTATCGATATACAAGACAACAGGCATCCTGTTACCTTAGACTTTACAGATATTACAGAAGACTTTTGGCAAGATAAAACATGGCCAAAAGGACATCCTGCAGAAGGAGAAAAAATTAAATTAAGAGACTATCAAGTTGAAACTATAAACAATTTCCTACAAAATCCTCAAAGCTTACAAGAGGTTGCAACAGGCGCAGGTAAGACAATAATTACTGCAACATTAAGTAAATTAGTTGAGCCATATGGGCGTAGCATAGTAGTTGTACCAAACAAAAGTCTTGTTACACAGACGGAGGAGGACTACATAAATTGTGGTCTAGATGTAGGGGTGTACTTCGGCGATAGGAAGGAATTAGGTAAGACTCACACTATATGTACTTGGCAAAGTCTTAATATACTTGACAAGAAACATAAAGACGGAGATGCAGTGTTATCACTTGCAGAGTTCTTAGAAGGTGTAAGCACTATAATTATCGACGAAGTACACCAAGCTAAAGCAGAAGTACTTAAAAAGTTATTGACACAAAATTTACGTAATGCTCCAATACGCTGGGGACTAACAGGCACTATACCTAAAGAAAAGTTTGAGTTTGAAAGTATACATGCAAGTTTAGGTCCAGTTATAGGAAACATTAGTGCTAAAGAATTACAAGACAAAGGTGTGTTATCAGACTGCCATGTGAATGTAGTTCAGTTAATTGACACAGTAGCACATAGTAACTATCAAGAAGAATTAAAATATCTTGTTACAAATACTAACAGGATTGAATATATAGGCAAACTTTTAAACTCAGTATCACAGTCAGGCAACACACTTATTTTAGTTGATAGAATTAGTGCAGGAGAAATGCTCCAAGAAATTATACCAGATAGTGTTTTTATAAAAGGCGATGTAAAGTTAAAAGATAGAAAAGATACATATGACGAAATACAAGACGCAACAAACAAAGTAATAATTGCTACTTACGGAGTTGCGGCTGTTGGTATTAATATTCCTAGGATATTTAATTTAGTACTAATTGAACCAGGCAAGTCATTTGTAAGAGTAATTCAATCAATAGGCAGAGGCGTAAGAAAGGCAAAAGATAAAGACTTCGTGCAAATATGGGATATAACTTCTACGTGTAAGTTTGCGAAGCGACATTTGACACAACGTAAGAAGTTTTATAAGGAGGCTCAATACCCCTTCACCATAGAAAAGGTTGATTGGAATTAGTACATGAGAATATTAACATTAGAAAATAAATGCTTTAGTTTAGAGGACTTACCAGAACAAATAGATGACGATGTACGTTTTAGCGTACTTGATAATTCAGATCCACAGAATCCAGATTTCTTTTTTGTTCCATTGATTTTTTTAGAATCATTTAGTTCTCCAGCTATGGTATTAAACATTGCTGGGCAAGAAATAACAATGCCTGTCGATTGGAGTATCGCTGTAGGTTGTTCGGAAAGTGGAAATGATTTAGAAATACTTCCTTTAACTAGTTTAAATGATAGAGGCTTTGAAGCTTTTTTATTTAATCCATTATCGAGCTACAAGATAGACTTTGCACCAATAAATATCGTTAACTTCTACACAGACGTAAAATGGTATTTTCCAAAAATGAAAAATGGACAATTATTAACAATACCAATCACACAAGGCGAAAGACCTAAATGTGCATTTTTTGTAAAGGATATATCACGACAGTGTGAAGTTATAGAGTATTCAAAATTAGTTTAGAAAGGGAGATAATTGGAACAAGAAAACATATATCATAGATATTTAAATTTACCGTTTGAAATATCTAAACATCCATTATGTGAAACTGTACCAGACAGTATGCAACACATTGATATTTGGCCTTATAAAGACGAGGCTATGGATAAATGGCTTGCAAGTATAGGGCTACATTGCAACCATACAGAAGTATTTTATACTCCACCTAACGGAGGAGAATTGCCTATTCATGCTGATGATCTTACTATAGATAATCGTGCTAAAATTAATGTAACTTGGGGACCTAAGGAAGGCACAGTAAGATGGTGGGAATCAGCAAATGCAAAAAAAATTACAGACTTAGAGTCTGCAAAAGAAATGCTAGGTGAAGAATTACAACCAGATGATGATTTTAGTGAAAGACAACACACAAACTTACTTGCAAAAAAAGAAGATTGCACATTAGTATACGAGTGTGGCACTAACACACCTAGTTTATTAAACGTAGGACAATTACATTCAACATATAATCCTACTAACGAACCACGCTGGACATTGTGTTTTGTACCCGGAGATCATAATGTACGAGGCGGCAGATATCTCACATTCAAAGAAGCATGTGAGTACATGAAAGAATATATCATATAGGAGATGATGATGGGAATTAAGGCTGGTAAAATTTGGGGTAACACAGAGTTAGTCCATGCAAACGGTGTTCTTGAGTTTCACCGTATAGAATTTAAAGCAGGTTACAAATGTTCAGAACATGAGCATCAATTTAAATGGAATGGCTTTTTTGTTGAGTCAGGAGAAATGTTAATACGTGTTTGGCAAGATGGCGCACAAGAAGGCTTAGTTGACGAAACTATACTAAAAGCAGGCGACTTCACCCAAGTAAAACCAGGCAAGATACATCAGTTTGAAGGTTTGAAAGACGGTGTAGCATTTAAACTATATTGGGCAGAATTTGCTCATGATGATATAGTGCGTAGAACTATTGGTACGCAGGTCAAATAATGGGAAGCTTGGTACCCGGACAAGCATTAATATACGAAAGAGTAGATGACGTAGTTTATGCACGTTATAGAGATGACCCATATAGAAATATTCCTAGATGGGTGGTAGGAGGATATCCTGAAGCATGTGAAAGAGCTGTAGCTAAAGAACAAGGGGACTTATTCACATATAAAGACTGGCAGGATATAAACGAAATGGCAAAAACAAACAAAGCATTGTCAAGATATTTGCACAAAATACTTGACATTTATCTGTTAGCAAAGGATACAAAAAAGGAGTAACTTATGACTGAAAGTCGTGCAGATAGGATTCACAAAAGTGAAAATGCAAGGCAAAGAAGAAAGACAGTTAAAGATATTGTTTTTACAAGGACAAGAAAATTATATGATAAACTAAGAAGAAAAAGAAGGAAAAAGAAAAAATGAATTTGTTTCAGGATGGAGATTTTATAAGCCATGCAGGATTACCGTTACAATGGAAATTAGAGTGTGATGCTATAAGTGATGCTGAATGGCGTTGTATTGCAAAAATGATTATGACGTACCAACATGAACCTTTTAGTAAAGTAATAGGAATACCAAGAGGCGGACTTCCATTACAAAAAGCAATGGAAGAATATGTTACTAAAGGTGATCATCCTTGGATGGTTGTAGATGATGTATATACAACAGGAACAAGTTTTAAAAATTTTTGCACTACTAAAGATACAATGTGGGCATATAAATGGTGTGTCTTTGCTCGCAAACCTATACCAATAGATGACAATGTAAATGCTTTATTTACAATGCCCCCGGAGAAAAAAGATGATTAGAATAATTGCAGGCCCTTGCCAACATGAGTCTCTAGAACATAGTTTATTAATTGCTCAAACATGTAAAGATGTTTGCGACAAATACGGAGCAGATTACTATTTTAAAGCCAGTTTTGATAAAGCTAACAGAAGTAGCATTGGTGGGAAACGTGGCCAGGGTTTTGCAATTACACTTACAGACTTTGAACATATCAAAGAACAAACAGGTGTAAAAATACTGACTGATGTTCATACAATTGAACATATTCATGACATACATCATTACTATGATAATGTAATTGATGTTATACAAATACCAGCTTTCTTGTGTAGACAAACTGACTTAGTACAGGCGGCTTGTAAGACAAATAAGATAGTTAATATTAAGAAAGGCCAGTTCCTTGCACCCTGGGACATGGAAGGTATTCTGTCAAAGACAGAAGGTGCCAAAGAAGTTTGGATAACAGAGAGAGGAACAAGTTTTGGATATAATACTCTTGTTGTTGACTTTACTGGTTTGGACTATATGCTTAATAATTATAGTACCCCTGTGGTACTTGATGCCACGCACGGAGTACAAAAACCAGGCGGTCTTGGAGGCAGTAGCGGCGGCAATCGCGATTACGTTCCTGGCTTATGTCGTGCAGGTAGTGCTTTGGGGATTACAAATTTCTTTTTAGAAGTTCATCCAGATCCTGATAATGCACCAAGTGATGGTCCTAATATGTTAAGACTAGAGGACTTTGATAAAGTAGTAGGAGAGATACATGAATACAGCTATTCTAATTCCAGCTAGAATCGGATCAACTCGCTTTCCTGATAAACCATTAAAACTATTAAATGGTGTACCGATGATACGTAGAGTGTACGATCGTTGCTTAGAGACGGGCTTAGACACCTTTGTGCTTACAGATAGTAGGCGTGTAGCTAGTTTATTTCCCGAAGGAAATGTATGGGTAGATGATACTCCATTCGAAAATGGTACAGAAAGATGTGCTGGATATATGGCAGAAATGCAAAGGCAGAAATTACATGCTACTGGTTATGGTTGGGATTATGACTACGATCAATTTGTAAATGTGCAAGGTGATATGCCTGATATTACTGTAAGTATAATTGAAAAATGTATTTGGCAATTAAAAAACTATCCTATTACTACAGTGTTTACAAACATGCCAAAAGAAAAACAGAATGACCCAAGCACAGTAAAAATGGTACGTGCAGGTGATCAAGCATTATGGTTTGGTAGGGGACTTACAGGTTATGGAGAATGGCACCTAGGTGTATATGGATATACACGTAATGCATTAAGTGTTTATCCAAATTTAGTAGTTTCTCAAGAAGAAGATGTTGAAAAATTAGAACAGTTACGCTGGTTAAAAAGTGGTTGGCAAATAGGCTGTTTGAGTGTACAATATAATGGTATGGAGATTAATACTCCTGAGGACTTGAAAGAATGGCACAGCAAAAACTCCCAGTAAAAGATATACTTGCGGCAATTGATATGAACGCAAAAAGTGTCTGGGACGAACTATCTGAAGATGAGCGTAAACAGGTTAGCTTTTGGTTACTTAATAGATATGCTAGTAGTGTAACTGGTAATAGAGAAAAACAAGAACTAGCTGTATTTAAAACAAACGAATACTACAACAAAAACTTTAATGTACTAGGTACAAGGCATCCTAAATTACAATGGCAACTATTATGCACAAGCGGTGCAACAGGCAAAATTGAATTTCACAAATGGATCGGATTCAAAAAGAAAACAAGCGATAACAGCAAAGGCGAAAAATTAATTCAAGACATTTATCCAAACATGAAAATAGACGAGGTAGAATTACTTGCTAGAATATCTACAAAAAAAGAACTCTTACAACTTGCAGAAGAACACGGAATCGAGAATGTCAAACTCTGAAAAGCCATACATATGTGAATATTGTGGCGTAGGGTTCACTCGTGAAAAAACATTAGCTGTACATATGTGTCAACCTAAAAGGAGATTTTTACAACGTGGAGAAAAGCGTGTACAACTTGGATTGATTGCATTTAACAAATTCTATAAATTAAGTGCAGGAAGTAAGAAAGACAAAACGTATGATGAATTTGATAAAAGTCCTTACTACAATGCATTTGTTAAGTTTGGTAGTTTTGTAAGTAATGTTAGGCCTTTGTATCCAGAAAAATATATCGATCATGTAGTAACTAGTGGAGTAAAACTAGATCACTGGTGCAGAGAAGAGATGTATGAAAAATATGCTATCAATCTTATTAAGAAAGAAGGAGTTGAAACTGCACTAGAACGTAGCGTAATGACTATGATGGAATGGGCAGACGAACAAGAACAAGCCCCGTGGAATCATTATTTTAAGTATGTAAGTTTAAATAGAGCAGTATGGCATATAAGAGATGGTAAGATTAGTCCGTGGTTAATACTAAATTGTACTAGCGGTAAAGACATGCTAGGCAAGTTTAATGATGAACAACTAGAAATTATATATCCTATGATTGATCCTGAGCATTGGGCTATAAGATTTAAAAGGCAGCCTAACGATGTTCAACTAGTTAAAGATGTTGCAAAGGAGTCTAATCTATGAGGATCTTAATTTTCGGATTGCCTGGAAGTGGCAAAACAACTTTAGCAGAACCTTTTGCTAAAGAAATAGGAGGAGTATGGATTAATGCCGATGAAGTACGTGAAAGATATCATGATTGGGACTTTAGTCCTGAAGGTAGGATAAGGCAAGCAGAACGTATGCGATATCTAGCAGACGGTGTAGTAAGTGCGGGTAAAATAGCAGTAGCAGATTTTGTTGCTCCAACATTTCTAACTAGGATAAAGTATAAAGCTGATTTTGAAGTATGGATGGATACTATTGAAAAAAGCAGATACGAAGATACTAATGTTATGTTTGAAAAGCCATTGGAATGGGACTACCATGTAGCACAATGGTTTAATGATACACATGTTCAACTTGCAGATGTATTAAAAAGATTTAGGGCGAAAAAAAATGTTTGATTGGAAAAAACCTACAGTGCAGATGTTAGGACGCTGGCAACCGTGGCATAAAGGACACACTGAACTTTTTAAAAAAGCATTAGCCAAAGAAGGACAGGTATGTATTATGATAAGAGATGTCCAAGGCTGGCAAGATAATCCATTTAATACTATAGAAGTTGCTGATAATATAATTAAAGAATTAAAAAAAGAAAGCTTTACATATGACAAAGAGTATGTTATAATGAAAGTACCTAATATTGTAGATATAAGTTATGGCAGAGATGTAGGATATACTTTTACAGAACATAAGTTAGGTAAAAAAATGCATGAGATAAGTGCTAGTAAAATTAGAGATGATATGCGTAAGAAAGGAATAATGTGAAAACAATAATATGTGATATAGATGGAACTCTATTTAAATATTCACCAAATGGACATTATGACTTAGTAAATGTAAATCCAGAAATGCTTCCGGGTGTACTTGATAAATTTACAGAATGGGAAATGAAAGGTTGCAGAATTATTCTTATTACAGGAAGAAGAGAAAGTGTAAGAGATATAACAGAAGCAACATTGCAAAAATTTGGTATTCCTTATGATGTTCTATTAATGGGTTATGCTGACACAGGCAGAGTGCTAATTAATGATATAAACTGGAAGGGCAGAGTTAAAGCTCATGCTGTAAATTTAAAGCGTGATGAAGGGCTTAATAATATAGATTGGCAAGAATACGAATTATGAAATTATTATACTATCCAAATGACTGGCTTGAAAAAACAGTCAAAGAAGTTGATTTAGAAAATCCTGGATTTGATCCAAAAGAGCTACACAAACAAATGGTAGATCTTATGTTGTCTAGCAAAGGTATAGGATTAAGTGCAAATCAGATAGGATTAGATGCAAAAGTTTTTGTAATGGGAGATAAACCAGACAATACAAATATATGCATAAATCCAACAGTTGTACAGTATACTGAGGACACTGTAATAGATTTAGAAGGATGTCTAAGTTTTCCTCATGTCTATGTAAAATTACGTAGACCAAAAGAAATACTTGCAGAATTTTATGATGAAAATTTAGAAAAGCAAACTGTTAAAATTGATGGATATAGTGCAAAGTGTTACTTGCACGAACTAGATCATTTGCTTGGTATTACTATGAAAGATCGTTGTAGTAAATTAAAATGGAATATGGCTATTAAAAAGTCAGCAAAGTATAAAAAGTTATATGAGTTAGAAAATGCAAGATCTTAGTCAACTAGTACGTGCATTAAAAAAAGGAGTTGTTACAATTACCTTTAAAAAAATTGATACTAATGAAATTAGGATTATGCCATGTACTCTTAATCAGGACCTTATGGATAATATAAAATTAGCTATAAAAAATATACGCCCAGAAAGTACAAGCATAGTAGTGTATGCTCTTGATAAAAAAGCTATAAGAGATGTAAGGGTAAACACAATACAAGATTGGTACATAGGAAATCCAGATGCCTGATATTGATATAGATTTTGCTGATAGATCAGTAATACTAGATCAACTTAAACATAGAGTTGCAAAGTTAGATACTGGCAAAAAACATAACACAGGAATTTATGCTAATGAAATTCCGCATAATCCTGTTGATAATTTAGCAACACTTGAACACAAGGAAGCTGAAAAACGAGGATATTTTAAACTGGACTTTTTAAATGTGAGCATATACAAAGATATAAAAAATGAAGAACACTTAACCCAATTAATAGAAAGGAAACCATTATGGGAACTATTGGAGCACGACAGCTTCGTCGATCAAGTCTTTCACGTCAACGGTCACGGAGATCTATTGAGACAATTGAAACCTACCTCGGTAGAACAATTAGCGGCAACACTAGCCATAATACGTCCAGCCAAGAGACATCTAGCAAACGAACAGTGGCCAACGATAATGAAAGAAGTATGGACAAAACCATCAAACGGTGATTACTATTTTAAGAAAGCACATGCAATTAGCTATGCTGTAGCTGTAGTAGTGCATATGAATTTAATCTGTGAAAACTTAGAAAAGAGCGAAGATGGATTGGGAAGCATATGATTATAGGCCAAAAAGGCCTAAAGAACCCCAACCGTGGTTAAAGTGGCAAGTTCCTAAAGAACAGTGTTTAGGATATATTACAAATATTTTTATGTTTATTATTTTTGTTCCTGGCCTATTAGGGTTTGCATTAACTCCTATAGGTATTGCACTACAAATACTTGTGATAGATTACTTTATGTGGATTAGATATAAAATGACTTTAAACGATTAGTCTCTTGGAGGTTTGCGTACTAGCTGTACACTTTTTCTTTTAATTCTTTTGACTGCTAAATTATTTAAATTAACACATGGTCCTATACTTACTTTAACATCTTTACTATTCATTGTCATTATACAATACTTATAGGGTTTCATTTCTATTGCTAAAAATATGTTTATAGGAATCATTCTATTTGATTCCCACCACCATACATCACCTAGCTCTAAAAATCTTTCTTGTTCTGCTTTAGTATGTAATTCTGTATACACATACATGCTAGTAACGCTAGCGTCTTGATTAATTACAATACCGATATATTCTTGTCCGCCGTAGTTTACAACGCTTAAAAAAGGGAAGTTGTTCTCTATATCTTTAGTTAACATTAGTGTTTGTCACATTTTTCCTATAAATACATTATGCAGTTATTACCAAGATATTTAGTCGATAACACAACCATACTTGTCGCAGATTTGGCAGGTTTCATTACGGAGTATAGACCAGTGTATAATAGAGACATAGAAATTTATAGAGGCATAGACAATGCTTTACAATTTAAATTATTAAACGCAGACCAGAAAGGTGTAAATGTAGCAACAGGTTACACTATAAAATTTATGGCATATGATGAGAGCGATAGGTTGGTAATAGAAAAAGACTGTACAATACAAGATGACGGTAGTACAATTTCACGAGGTAAATTTAAAGTTACAGTTACAGAAAATGATCTTAAAAATTTAAAACAACAATTCTTAAGCTATGTTGTATATCTTGTTGAAACAGACGGAGATAAAGTTTTAACTTACAATCAAAGTAATTTTAAAAATAATGGAACAATATTTGTTAACGGAAAAACATTTCCTGGTCCTTTAAAAACATCTTCTGTAACATCTCTAACTGAGACAGCAGTTAACTCAAGTATCTGGGTGTCAAGTGCTGTAAATGCGGAACCAGCAGTCAACGGTAACGAAGCATTACATACAGCCGCTATATATACAAATGCATTTATTGGAGACGTTACTGTAGAAGCAACTTTGGATAACCAGATTACAGGAACAACAAATTGGGGTACAGTTGCTACTTTATCATTTAACGGAACAGAAACTGCTCCTAGTCCTGTAAGTTTTAATGGCGTATTTTCTTACATAAGATTCAAAACAACAGTAAATCCAGCAGATAAAATTACCCAAATATTAGTAAGAAACTAGCCAAAATTACTCTTGACAAATTACTTTAAGTAATATATACTAGTGTTGTTCACAAAGGAGGACATATGAACAAACTACTTGGACTGCTTTTTGCGGTCTTTTTTTGTGTCTCGGTTTCTGCCGAAGAAGCAAAGTCATCTTTTACAGATGATATGATGTTCAGCATTACTGCTGAAAAAGGTACAGTAACTGGATTACAATACGGTTACTTTTACGCAACTAAACCGTGGACAGATAAGCTATCAAGCACTTATAGTGCTTCAGTTGCAATTGACAGTGCAACAAGCGAACATCTGTTAGATATGTATAGTCAAACACTAACTGTAAATTATTCTTTGACAGATAATTTAAGTGTGTATATGCTTAATGATATCAATCCACATTTTGAAAGAACAGAGACATGGGTCGGCACAACATTGAGTTGGTAGCATGGATAATCGGATTTGCCACAATACTTGGCATGTCTCGAATTATTCCGCACCCACCAAACTTTACACCTATACTAGCAGTGGCTATTTTTATTCCATTTTTAGTTAATAAATGGTATGCGGCACTTCCTATTACTTTAGGTGCAATGTTTATAGGCGACTTATATTGGGGATTACATCAATGGCTATTTTGGACATATGGTTCAGTAGCATTGTGTAGCTTTATCGCAAGTTACAGTAAAAACCTAATGACTAATAGTGTATTAGCCCCCGTTACATTCTTTATTGTTACAAACTTTGGAGTGTGGACAGGAGGTTGGTACGGTTATACCTTAGAAGGATTATTTGCTTGCTACGTAGCGGCTATACCTTTCTTTCATATGACACTGTTAGGTACAATCTTTTATACTGCAATATTTTATGGCTTATACTACATCACAAAAAAGTATGGAAAGTCCTTGCAAAAAACAGTGTAACTTAATTAAGGGTGTGTGTCGCGGATGCGGCCGCACCCTTGAGCAGATAGCTAATTGGACAAAATACTCCGATAAACAAAGAGAAATAATCATAAAAAGCCTTGACAAAAGCGAGTAACTACGCTATAATAGTATTATGAGTGTAGTCAACGATACAGTTCTGACATATCTGCCGCCTAAGCGTAAACAAACGCCTAGCGGGTGGACCGCATTCAATGCGCCTTGTTGTCAACATAATGGGACTACAGCTGACACAAGACAGCGTGGTGGTTTAATATCAAACGCTGATGGGGTAAGTTACCATTGTTTCAACTGTGGTTATAAAGCTAGCTGGCAACAAGGTCGCAATCTAAGTGTTAAAATGAGAAAGTTACTACAATGGTTAAATGCACCAGATGATGTAATTAACAAACTTGCACTTACTGTAATGCAGGAGAACGAAGGCATACAAGTAAAACAGCAACTTGTAGAAGTACCTAAGTTTAATACTGTGCCGTTGCCATTAGATGCAGTAAGCATTGCAGAGTGTTCAAACACTAGTGAGCATTTTGCACAAGTAGTTAACTATATGAAACAAAGAAAATTGTTCTTAGAAGATTACAACTACTATTGGTCTCCATCATTAGGATATAGAGATAGACTAATTATACCTTTTTACTATGAAGACCGTATTGTGGGCTGGACTGCAAGATCTGTGAATGATAATAAAAAGGTAAAATATCTTTCAGAGCAACAGCCAGGATATGTGTTTAACTTAGATGATCAACGCCCTGCAAAAATATTTGTAATTGTATGCGAAGGTCCTATAGATGCTATCCATATCGAAGGCGTTGCACTATTAGGAAGCGAAGCCAAAGATCAACAAGCACTATTAATTAATAGATTAAATAAAGATGTAATAGTAGTGCCTGACAGAGATAAAGCGGGTTCGAAACTTGTAGAACAAGCCATAGACTTTGGCTGGGGAGTTTCTTTACCACCTTGGGGCGATAACATTAATGACATTGGAGATGCAGTAGAGCATTATGGCAGGATTTTTACTCTACACAGTATTGTAAGTCATGCTGAAACTTCTCCTTTAAAAATAAGATTAGGAGCAAAAAAATGGTTTATTTAAAAAAGATTTGGAATGCAATTATAAGTGTTCTAAAAAGTATATGGCAAATAATAATTTGGCCCTATACTAAAATTAAGGAAGAATTAGCTTTTAGAAAAAAAATGAAAGAATTAAAAAAACGTGACCCGTTTATTTACAAATAGGAGGAAATATGTTAGTAGAAGTAGCATTTAAAAAAGGCGACACTATAAGCTTAAAATTAGCTAGTGGTGAAGAAATTGTTGGTAAATTTAATGAAAGAGTAACAGGTGGTTATGAACTAATTAAACCAATGGTTCTAATTGCAAATGAGAAAGGATTAGGACTAGCACCCTTTATGTTTAGTGTAGCCCCAGAAGGTAAGTTTACCTTTAACGGAGACTCAGTAACTTGTGTAGGTGCTACACAAGGAGAAATAGCAAAACAGTATGTTGCTACTACTACAGGAATTGTTCAACCAGACAAAGGGATAATTGTATAATGCCACTTATACCTAAATTCGAAAAAGCATTTGCTACAGAAAAGCTACACTGGACTACAGTGATAACTGAAAAGTTTATGCTAGCTGTAATAGGCATTTTAACTTTACTTGCGGCAGGAATTGAAGTAGCAAGTATGATTGTCGGACGGCATATTGCACTAGGAGATATATTCCTGCTATTCATATACACAGAAATTATTGGTATGATAGGTGCATTTTATGCAAGTTCTAGAATACCTGTAACACTGCCAATTATTATTGCTATCACTGCATTGTGTAGGCTAATTGTATTGCACAGCAAAGAAGCTGATCCTTTAAACCTAATTGCAGAGGCTGGTGCTATTGTAATACTTGCAGGTGCGGCTTACTTAATGAGTTTGAAGGACAAACTTAGTTTAGAGAAAGAAAAACTACGAGATGAGTAACGAATGGGAAAGACTTAATCAGAGAATGGTTAAGATTGTAGAAAAAGAAGCAAGTGTGTTAAAGGATAAGCACAATTGGATACGGAAACTAGTTAGTGTAGGAGGATTTCCAGCAAAGTACATTTACTCTTATTATAGTGATACTGGATATATAAGTCCTCTTAGTACAGGAGAATGGAAATATAGTTCTAAAGATAATACCACATCTGAACGTTCTATTGATTTAGATTATTTGAAAGACAAGTACAAAAATGCAAATTGAAGAATATAGAGAAAAACTTTTAGAAATATCAAAGCGTCATTGGAAAAAAGCCCCGGGTGCAAAGTATATACACAAGTGGGATATGTATATGCTTGAAAAACAATTTTGTGTAGATAACATGAATTTTGATGGCGTTAACTCTGTTCTTGAAATAGGATGTGGCATGGGCATGCTTGCATACCTTATTAAAGAACAAAAAGGTATAAGTGATATAGAACTTACAGATGTAGATGAATTTTTTGATCATACAGACAAAGGCGGACTATACAAAGACTGTTGTGACGTATTAGGACTAAAGAGGTTTGTAATGTATGTAAACATGAACGAGCCTATGAAACTAGATAGACAGTATGATATGATTGTAGCTACACGTACTGTCTTTGATAGAGAATGTTTAGAACCAGGTACAATATTTAATTATAAATACTGGCTAGATGATTGTTTTAAGTATTGTAAAAGAGTATTTGTAAAAACCAATTTTGCAGGTGGGGGTAAAAGTTTTCCTGATTACTTACGACCTTACCTGTGGTGGCCTACTGGCCCTAATAGCGAATCACTTGGTAAGCCAAGAAGGGGTTGGTATATACGTGTTGATAAAGAGCAATGGGAGAATAGATGATTACATGGGGAATGGTTGGTAACAGCCATGATGCTAGTATAGCTGTCTTTGATGGTAACGAACTATCATGGGCTAGTTTGAGCAAAGACTTTTCGGGTATACCAAACGATCCTGACCCTAACTGGGATCAAATAGAGGTAGCTAGAAAATTTACATACAGAGATATACCCGATCAAGTAATTTGGTATGAACGTCCAGGACTAAAAACTCTACGCCAATGGAGAGCTGGTCAGGGTTGGTTATGGGCAGAAAATAATATACGTAGATATCTTAAACGTTGGGATATAATTTCGCCAATAAAATATACCCAACACCATTTAAGTCATGCGGCATATGCTTATTATACACAGCCCCATGATGACTGTGCAATAATTGTAATGGATAGTATAGGCGAATTTGAAACCCTTACTATGTGGCATGGTAAAAATAATAAACTTACAAAAATACACAGTCAGGGGTATCCACACAGTTTAGGTTTGTTTTACAGTGCAATGACACAACGTTGTGGCCTGGTGCCTAACAGAGATGAGTATATGTTAGCCTCTATGGGTGATGCAGGTAACCCTAAAAGACATTTTATAAAGATATTAAATGAATTAGTAAACGTTGAAGGAGTTGGTTGGAACCCTAATATTAGAATGTTAGAAAACATGCATAGAGGCTGTAGATGGTGGAGACCTGAATTAACTAGCGAAGAAGACCTTAATGACATTGCGGCTGCCACACAAGCAGTATTTGAATATTGTGTAAACAATCTAAGTGCATGTGCAAAGAAAATGACAGGGTCGAAGTACGTAGCACTTGCAGGGGGCTCTGCATTAAATAAAAGAGCAGTAGACAACATAAGAACCGATTGGGTTGATGTACATGTCCCTCAAAATCCAGGTGACCCTGGTAGCTGTATAGGAGCAGTATTAGCTCAAACAAAAACCAAAATAGAACTTGACAATAAGTGGCATAAGTAGTAAAATAATAATATGGCAACAAGACAAAACACAGACTATGGATATGATATACAAAAAGTATATCTTGAAATGATGCTAACAGATGCAGAAACATTTGTTAGATGTCAAACAGTATTTGATCATACAATGTTTGATAGGCGTTTACAAGATGCCGCAAAGTTTCTAAATGAATATGTAACAGAACACAATGCATTGCCTACATTTGAAATAATTAATGCGGCAACAAAAGCAGACTTAGCTGATCCAGGACAGATGCAAGAAAATCACTACGATTGGCTACTAGCAGAGTTTGAAACATTTAGCAGACACAAGGCACTAGAAAGTGCAATATTAAAAGGTGCTGATTTACTTGAAAAGGGCGAATATGGTCCGGTAGAAGATCTAGTTAAGAAAGCAGTACAGATAGGATTGCAAAAAGACTTAGGTACAGACTACTGGCGTGATCCAAGAGCAAGATTAGAAGCAATTAAAGATAATAACGGACAAGTAACTACAGGTTGGGAAAGCCTAGATAAGAAACTATTTGGTGGATTTAATAGAGGTGAGCTGAATATATTTGCAGGTGGATCAGGTGCAGGTAAAAGTTTATTCTTAGCTAACCTAGGAGTTAATTGGGCACTAGCAGGAATGAACGTATTGTATCTTACACTAGAGCTAAGTGAAAACTTAGTTAGTATGAGAGTTGACAGTATGGTAACTGATATTTCAACACGTGATATTTTTAAGAATATAGATGATGTTGAAATGAAAGTTAAAATGATAGGCAAAAAGAGTGGAGCATTTCAAGTAAAATATATGCCTAGTGGTAAGACTCCAAATGATGTGCGTAGCTATATTAAAGAATATGAAATTAAAACAGGACGTAAGATTGATGTACTATTGATTGATTACTTAGACTTGCTTATGCCAAATGGTGCTAAGGTAAGTGCTGAAAACTTGTTTATTAAAGACAAGTATGTAAGTGAAGAACTACGTAATCTAGCAATGGAGTTGAATACTGTATTTGTAACAGCGGCACAGCTAAACAGAGGTGCAGTAGAAGAAATTGAATTTGATCATTCGCATATTAGTGGTGGACTTAGTAAGATTCAAACTGCTGATAATGTTATAGGTATCTTTACTAGTAGAGCAATGCGTGAACGTGGTAGATATCAAATACAGCTAATGAAAACTAGAAGCAGTAGTGGTGTTGGTGCTAAGGTAGATCTTGAATTTGATGTAGACAGTTTGCGTATTAGAGATCTAGCAGATGATGAAGAATATCAAGAATTTGATAAACGCAACAGCACAATATATGATAGCTTGAAGAGAAAGACTGTTCCCGAAACAGGTGATCCAGAAGATGCAGATCCTACACAAGGTGATACAGTAGGCAAGATTAAAGCAGAAACAGATTCAACCAAATTAAGAAACTTCATCAATAATTTAGGATCAGAGTAATCCACGTAAATGATAAGTATTCAAACTAAGAGATAAATATGGTTGGATGGGTAATGTTCGGTATGCTGATCTTTGTCAACACAGCTATACATGTGATGATACAGCTATACTTTGAAGGTCACCCTGCATTTACTGACAACGAAGGAGACGTATGAACAAGTATTTTGTTATGGTATTACTGTTGGCTAGTGGTTGTGCAAACCAAGACTATGCTTATAACTATGATCGAGTAGATCCAGATGAGTTTCGTTGCCCTAGCGGATACATAGCATGGTGTGAAGGGCACCTAAGATCAAACATGGAGTGTAGCTGTTTAGACGAAGACGAAACTGCAAGAATGGCAGACCAACTAAGAAGGATGATATACTAATGGGCATAATACAATTTCCACATGAACCTGTGATTCAAGCTCAGCGTAGGCAGATAGAGTCACAAGCTGAGATCATAGAACAGCAGAGAAAACAAATAGAAGAAATGATACAGCAGACTGACTTCAAAGCCAAACAACAGGACTTAACTGAGCTAAACGGTGATGGCAATCGAAACCGTGGACGCTATGGAGAAGACGAACGCTAGTGACACTGTTTTTGATCATACTGTTGATGAGCTTGCCCATAGTAGGTGGGCTTGTAACTTTTTGGTATAGCCACAAGGCAACTAAGCAATGAAACTAACGGATTTGAATACCACTGCACTACTGTGGTGTGCGTTTTGGATTGGTATAGCAGTCATAGAGACTGTGTTGTTATTTGTCCTTTTCCCTATTAAATAGATCAAACAGCGTCCTGACCTTGTCTTCGAGAACATTGATTCTAGAGTACATCTGTGCTAGCACTATTACCAATGTAACAAAACCAAGACCCACGGGCCATAGTTTTAGAATCAGGTCGAGAGTTTCTCCGTCCATTTGTTGTTTCTCCAGTGTTTGAGATATAGCTTGCCAGCCCTCACGGTCAACAAGTGCAACTATTTAGCAACTACTACGGCGAAGCCGCCTGCGGTACGCACTACCTGCCGCGAAGCGGTAAACGCTTTTTGCACAAAATTTAGCGTTTACTAGTGCAAAAAATCTGCTAGGTGTACACACATACTAGAACACACATAAAGGTTCTAAAACTGTGCTACCACCACGACAGATGTATTGCATAGCGTTGCAATTGGCCTTAGAAGCTGATTAGAACAAAGATGGTTCTTAATCTACTAACCTTGCTTTGTAGAGTGTAGATTCTGACAGTTTAAGCATGGCCAACATGCGGTCGCGATCTGACTCAAACTCAATAGTACAGTGATCTGGCTGTGTGGTGTGTATGTTGTGATTAAGTAATAGTTTGGTACAAGCAGTTTGGGTAAGCACATCCTCATAGCGAGTGTCTCGTACAAATCGTTCTATTCTTGGCCTAGTACTGTAAATTAGTTTGACACGATACATTAGAGTATACACACGAGATGTGAGTCTGCTATACGCTTATTGACGAAACCGCAGTTGGATTGAATTGTTGTGAATCTACGTGTGTATACAGTGTTATTTAACCTTTTTTGGTGTGTAACACACTGGTGTTCACAGTGTAGAGGGGTTGTTTTTTGCATAGTAAAAAGTTATTCCTTACCACCGTCTTTGCTGGCATCATCTACTTTGATACTAGTATTAGGACGTAGTGCGGCAGCTACAAAACTACTGGCCGCTAGCATGGGAATAGTGTATACCATTTGTTCAGTTAGATATGCGACTGTGTAGGTTGGTACTAGCACTATAACTGCTTGTAGTCCTGCTATTTTAAGATCATTTCCTAGCATAGTGTATTTATAGGCCGAAATGGGTTCTGTGTGGAAAAAATCGAGTCGCGTAAAAAATTGTAGGCAAGTACTTACAGAATCGAGGTGGTGATTTTGCATCACCCAATTTTTAAAAAGCGGTCATTAAGCACTTGTGCGGGCAGTTGCAAATTTGTCGTATATAACCCCGACCCCTCGAGAAAATTTTTTCAAAAAAAAACCCCGACCTAAGCCGGGGTTGCTGGCAGTTTGGTTGCGACCTAGTCTGGTCGACTGCCTGCGTAAGCTGTAAAGCCTGCGTCCTTAAACACTTGCGCCGCCGCTCTAGCACCAGCTTCTTTAGTGCTCATGCACTGCGTACCTAAGCCACTTGGGTTCCATATTGAGTAAGCACCTTTGTAGTCCTTCTCATAGCCTGCCGCTTTCATAGCACGGCCTAGCTTGGTGTTGCCTTTAACACCAAATATATCTACCCAAGCAAAGCCACAGTAAGCATGCTCACCATATGTGTCTAGGTGCTCAATGCCAGCAGTGTAAGCCGCTAGTTTAGCATCTTCTAACAGGTCTTTAAGTTCTTGTACAGTGTAGTTCATATTGCCCTCGCTTGTTTTGTTTAACTTACTCTACTATAATAGCATCATTATGCAGTATGTCAACCCCTAATATACGCACTCAGGGGTATCAAGCCAATTGTTTAAGCAGTAGGTTTCTAGTGCTTTCTTGATAGTGTTAAGCTCACGGAACTTACGTTGAGCCTGTGCATGTGATATCTCACCATCACAGTGTAGGTTCTCTGGTGATAGCTCTCCTGCAAGCTTGTCCATAAGACTGTTTGCGTTCTGTTGGCTTAGAGGAAATGTCATAGGCTCTTTGCCAAATATGCTATTCCATCTATTGGTTGAGTCAACGAACTGCTCAAGGATATATTGTGCTTGATGTGCTTTCATAAGTGCCCTCCTTACTTGGCGTGTCTAGTTACAAATAAAACATTACCATTACAGTCTAAGTGAAGAGTCTCTGTATAGTTTCTGTAATGCTCTGTTCTTTGTCCACAGATCTCACCTGTGTCATATCCTCTAGCATAACCATGCTTTCTAGGATTGTTCCAAGGATTGTTATCATATGGAGTACAGCCTAGGTTACCGTTACAAACCCTACGGTTGTGATCGTAACCTCTGTCATCGTAGATACCGCCGGGGTAGTAGCCACCGTTCTGTGGATGATAGCCGCCGTTGTGTCTACGATCGTTTTTGTTGAAAAGCTGATCTAATATAATCACAGCGCCTATGACTTTGATAAAGTCGTCTGTGTCAGCTTTAACTGGAGTTGTAGCAAGACCTAAACTTGCTATTAGTGCGGTAGTAATTAATATCTTTTTCATAATGCCCTCTATTTCCTAACTGTTATATACAGTATATGTTCTGAATCCAGATCTGTCAACCCCTAATTTACCATTATTTTATGTGGATTTTTGCCCTGTGGATAAGTCTAAAAGGTCGAGCCCCGCATAGCGAGGGCACACTATGCAGGGCTCTATTCGTCGGAGCCAGCGTGAGGGCTTGCTGAAACTTCCGACATGTAGTACCAGCTGGGGGAGGGCACCCCGGACGCTGGTACATAAACACGGTGGCGGAGCTCTAAGCTCGACGCATTACCGTGTTCTCAGCCATCGCTTCCCATCTGTCGGGAAATGCTTTGGCTAAGTCTGCGACTTTAAGAACAGTTCGCAAGCTTAATTCCCTGAGCTTGTTTTTGTTCGCTTCCATAAAGTCGACAATATCGTTCTCGACATGCTCGCCCAACTGATAGTCATTTAGCATGCCGTCTTTGGTGATCTGTTTAATACGTAACATCTTCTCTCTGTCCGTATCAATAGTCAGATCAATGTAGTGACAACGTGACTCAAGAGCTTCTAAATGGTCCCTCATCTTCTTGCTCTTAACGTTATCAAACTTGATGTTGGTGATAAAGATAGCTGAGCCTTTAAAGTCAAAGCTGTCTGGCACACCTTCATTTCGTAATTTGAAACTGTCTGTGTTCCAACAAATCTTTCTAGTCCTCTTCGAGTCTAGGGCGGCCTTCAAGATGTTCAATGAAAGCTCATCGCTGAACACACTATCACAATCGTCAAACACTAGCACGTTATCTTTGTCTGCGTGTTTGTACAATTTGCAGTAGAGTCCTATAGCTGACATAGCACCCTTGACCACTTCATACTTAGCAGGCTTGTTGCCTAGCTGAGCAATCAGTTCATGGTTGCCTAGTACTTTTTCAACACCATGTGACTTACCAACACCTGGAGGGCCACTTACGATCATTGCTCGCACATCGCCTCTCTTAGTTGCACGGGTCATATCTTCAAGCATGTCGAAACGCTCACGAAGTCTTTCGATCGTCTCTTCGTCTGTCTCTTCTCGCTTAGTGACCTTTGCAGTGGTGCTCTGATCGAAGCAGTTCGGACCGCTTACTTTGATCTTGATGTTTCGATCTGGAAAGCCAGCTACTGCTGATCCATCAACGGTTACGTATCCGCCCTGGGTACCAACCTTGTAGCCTTCTACTAGTGGAAAGACCATACCTGTAAGATCTACTTCCTTGCCGCGGATCTTATAGCTACCTTCAAGTAATTTAATATTTGACATATTGCCCTCTTTCAGTTGTCATTGCTTAATTGTTATATACAGTATATGATCAAACTGTATACGTGTCAACCCCTAAATGTTATAAATTCCAAAATAAATATTTTACCAAAAGCCACATCAGATACAGTGTTCCAAAGAAGACCACATTATACATCAGTGACACTATACATTGATTGATGAACCCAACCGGTGTGTTACAAGCATGGCACTTCGGTGCGAAGAAGTTCTTGTCCATGGTGTGACATTCGGGACAGATAGCCATTATGAATTCCTCGGGTTGGTAGTCTTCAAGCAGATCTTCCCTGCCTCAAGTCTACGGTTCTCTTCAGGAGTATTCAAAGCTTTCATCATGCCAAGCGCCTTGACCATATTCTTGATCGCGGACTTAGGCTGATTGCCTACGATGCTCCATGCTTCTTGAACAGTCATCTACTCCTCCCCTCCGAACATCTCGTCCCAGTTGTCGATGCCAGTCTTGTAAAACTCGCGATCGTCTGCTGAGAGGTTTGGGAAAGCGTTTTGAAGCAGAGCACCTGCCTCATACGCAGCCACCTGCTCTGGAGTAATATCCAGCTCACGTGTGTTAACGGTGTTTGTGAAAGGATTAGTTCTAGTAATTTGCATAAAGCCCTCTTTTTTCTGTTTGCCCTAACTATACATATAGTATAGCACCTATTTAGAGTTTGTCAACCCCTTTTTTACGAAATATAATAGTATATCCATTACCCTCTAGTAATTCTTGCACTGACAAAGAAAGTGTATCACTCTCTGCCACTAATATATTTTCATCATTGTATATTTTATACATGATTATACACCTATCGCTTCCAGTCTTTTGTGGATTGATTCTTTGTGATCATCCGGAAGACTGTCCCAATATTCGTTGAGAATATTGTAGGCCACTTCATATTTGTTTTCGCTCTTAAAGCCTGTCTCAGAATCTACCACATAGTCTATTTCTCTTGTGGTAATGGTCATGCTATCCTCGTCCTCGTCCTCGGTATCATATTCAAGAACGTCTTGCCATTCATTCATAATCTTAAATAGGTAGTCTGAGATATGATCGTAGTCATCACCTATCCACTCATATTCATTGACATTAATATATTCTGCCACATCCTCATCACTCATGTTGATCAGTTCAAGCAGTTTCGCTTCGTCCTTGATCTCGTAACCACCTTGATAATCAAAATCTATGCAATCAAAGAACCTATTGTCCTCTTGGCCTAGTTTTAATTGCCTTTCTTCACCTTTGAAGTCAGCATAGGAATCACCTGGTGACATATTAATGGTCGCCAAGATGTATCTCATTCTCTGAGCATCTTCTTGGTACCAGTCCTGATTGTTATATGCTTCTTCGCCTATGTCCTTGGGATCACTTACGAATGCTTTTTTAATTTGTTCTCTTGAAATAGTCATTTTGCCCTCCAGCTTGTTTTTGTTTTTTTAAAATAATGTGGCGTCTAGATCTCGGCATGCAACTGTTTTAATCTAGTACCTTAGCCTACCCTTATCTGCTCTACGGTGTCTTTCGACTGTGCAGGGTCCTGCAGAGACCGGGCCTTTGTAGGTACCACGTAACCTTAGTATTCCTCCCCAAAGTCGGCCCACTCCTGCTCCCAGTCAGGTTGGCCATCGTCCTCTTCCATGAACCGATCACTCAGTTCGTTACAATCGAGCATATCCTCGACGTCATCCTCACTCATGTATTTCACACACATGATGACCATCTGGATCGGATCGACAATTCCTTCTTCGACCAACTCAATTGCTTTATCTCTTGAAATTCCCATAACGCCCTCTTTTTGTTTAACTATACTTACAGTATAGCATCAATATTCTAGTTGTCAACCCCTATCTACTCTCGTAGGCAAAGTTTTCGTCATCATACTGTGCATGTTCTTCACAGATGCCATACATCTCGTCTAGCTTCTGTGCTAGGCTGGCTGGTTCGTTCCAGTCGATGTTTTTATCGTGTAGATCTGTGAGACAATCGTCATAGCCATCTTCCCATATGCCTGCGAAGTCCATGCCAGGCTCATAGTAATAGCATTTGACTATATACTCAGGATTCTCCTGCAGGTAGTAGTCGAGAGCCTCTAGTGGGGGTGCCCATGCAGTTTGTGTCGCGATAGACAACTTGGACTGTAGGATCGGGTGTGCAGTCGCAAGCTCTTCTACGTCAGCATGCCCTTCACTAATGTCCCACTTGGTGCCCCAGTTCTGTACGGACCAATCATAGTTCCATTCTTCGGGCCCTGGACATATAGTTTGTAAGAATCCAGGATCATCGTTTGAGTTTACAATAGCCGCCAGCTTCTTCATCTCAGCTGTGGGGCCAATAATTTCTATATCTGTGCTACACCAATTTGGCATTATGCGGCCTCCTTGTTCAAATGCATTTCCAACATTTCTATATGCTCTCTAATCGCTTTGCCTTCAACAGGAAGAAACTCCTTCATATCATACTTCGCATAGAACCAAGTCAACTGATTCTGTCCTGTGTTCTTTGCTAGATAAATGTAATCTTCACCTGACTTGAATCCGTTCTTGAGATAAGCCTGTTCGCTTGTGTAAACCTGATGATGACAATTTTTCTCGCCTCGGTCACGACCGTAATAAACATTCTGATAAGCATAGGAATCTGCTTGTGTGTCATTAAAGTCGATCTTTTCTCCTATGAACTGCCCCCATTTACTTGCATCACCTAACATGATAGCCTTTTCTACCTTGTCAGCTTTATACCAATTGTCAATGAGATTGTATCCTAGTCCACCAGGGTATCCGTCCCAATGATGATAGGATCCTATGATTTTGTCTTCACTAAGTTGAAGTGCTATTCTTGCTCTTGTTGCCATGTTGCCCTCTTTTGTTTAACTATACATATAGTATAGCATGATTAAAGAATTTGTCAACCCCTAAAGAGGCATAACGATTAAAAAGTTTGGCCATCCAAACATCCACACAAGGACATTCAGGATAAGCCAGATACCTACTAATACTATGAGCACCTTTAGTGCGAACACCAATATGCCTGGTAAAAATTTAACTGCCAAGTAGATTAAAGCTATCAGCCCTATCAGCTCTAACATTACTTCTCCTCTATGGTTACGGTGTAAGTCTTACCATTCATGTCAGTGACCTCCATGGTCTTCTTTGTTGACATGAATGAACCCTCTGAGTTAAGGTCCCATTCAATTGGACCAACCAACCCAATAATGCCTAGTGGGTCGCTCTTTACAAGCTCTTCCCTAATGGCGTGTGCAATCCTATCGCAGTAAGCTGGTTTAAGCATCTTGGAAACTCTCCCAATACTCGTTCCAAAGATCGGAATACCCATTGTCGTTGTATAAGTATTCAAGCTCGGTGCTCCCTGCTAGGAGACCTTCATGCTCTTTCATCTCTTTTTGAAATTCTTCTATGCACTCACAAGACCCGATAGTCTTCTGTGCTATTTCGTAGAACTCATCTACTTGATCTAGGATCCAACTGCTCATTCCCATATTTGCCCTCTTAATTTTTAACTATACATATAGTATAGCACCTTTTATCCTTTTGTCAACCTTTTTCTGTCCTACCTACATATTCATCGTAGGACAAGTAGGTATCCGTACGTGGGCAAAGGTAAGACCCTTCACGCGGATCATAGTAAAGAACATCGTTCCCATCGTAGAAGAAAGGACCCTCGAGNCCTTGCCTCTCTGTGAACTGTGCCTTAAACTCAGGATCTATGTTAAGGATCTTGTAGCCCATTATAATGACTCCTCTTCTCTCTTATTCGCAAAGAGCATTAACTCTATTGAAAGTTCTCTTGCCTCTTCTCGTGTAAGAGATATGTGATCAAAGAAATTATCAGCAGCCGACCTAGCAGGTTTATTCTCTCTAGGCATTGTTACCTGAACGCAGGATCCTTTGTCTTTACCGCCAAAGAATCTAGTGAGCCAAAATGCTTCTGAATTTGTTTTAAGATCTGTTGCCATGTTGCCCTCGTTTTTTAATTTATACGTATACTATAGCACCAAAATGCTATCTTGTCAACCCCTAATTAATCTAAATCGCATACCCACTGCATAACACCATCATGCTCGGCCCAATCAGCAACAAGTGTCTCTCCGCTCCACCATGGGTTTTCTATCTTCATCTGTGGAGAACCTCTAAATTCACAAAGGCCTAATTCTATCATCTTGACTTCTTTTTTGTCGCCTACTGTTTTATAACCTCTGTTTATGAATTGTACTAACATTTTGCCCTCGTTTGTTTCTTTCTATACAATTAATATAACACAGTTTGGACGGGTTGTCAACCAAAAAAATCCAAAAAGATTAAAAAAGTTTGGCCTGCCCGGTAGGATTCGAACCTACGACCCCAAGCTTAGAAGGCTCGTGCTCTGTCCAGCTGAGCTACGGGCAGTGATGGTGCGTCCACCCGGACTCGAACCGGGACGCTCGAAGCGAGGGATTTTAAGTCCCTTGTGTCTACCAATTCCACCATGGACGCGGTGGGTGGTCTACATTCTCCCTGTTGTTGTGATTACGCGGCCGTAGATCTCGACCTGCTCTGAATAGATGTGATTAGCCTGCGCCTGGGTTAGGTGTTCCCAACGATCTGTTGAACCATCTGCGTGGTCAACCTGTACCCAATATGAATCACTCATGTGCATGCTCCCTTTCGAAGGCCTCAACCTTCTCTTCATTAAGTTCAATAATGCCCTGTATCTGGTGGGCGGCTAGTTCCGTCTTACCGCTCTCGACGATTCTCTTGATCATCTTGAGCTGTTCGATTAATACTAATTCGTCTACCATTAGTCCCTTTCCGAATCTGATATTGCTAACGGTAACAATCCTGCTATCATTAGTGTCAATCCAATTCCTGCTAGAGCGAACATCTCGCTTAGAGTGTTTGCCTGATCCATACACTTACCATCACAGTCACCAGCCGATCCAGCGACTAAGAATAAGCCTGTTAATATTAAAAAGCTACAAATTAAAGTTTTCATTTCTGCCCTCGTTTGTTTATTATGCTTACACTATAGCACAGGGAAAGGGGTCTGTCAACCCCTTTTTGTGCCAAATCCCTCTATTAATAATGGATTGAGGAAGCTTTATTATTAAAGTCCATCTCTGAATCTTCTTCTTCAGGAGTGAACTCTACGTCTAGCCCAACGGATGCATCTTCCATCTGTTGATCTAACTCAGCTTCTCGAGCTAGGATATCTGCACTCACGTCTTCAAACTTAGGAGTCATAATCTCCTGAGCTTCAAGGAATGCAATAGCTTCTGGCTTTGCCATTGGCTCTGGAAGTTCAACGAACTGGATGTTCGTATGTCCGTTCCTAGCCAAAACAGCCGTTCTAGCTTTGATCGTGCCATTTGCTACACGATTCTTGGTTACACCGCTAAGGGTGGATTTGCCTACAATAGTAAAAGTCTTCATAATTGCCTCTTTCGGTTTGCCTAATTGTTAAAAACAGTATAGCACCAATTGCTATACCTGTCAACCCCTAATTTCAAAAAGATGCGTTCAGGCGCTTCACTTCGACGTCTGTCCATTCGGTGCCACATACATATGCGGTACCTTCATCTTCCCAAACATAGGAATCTTCGCCTTGGAAGTTCTCCCCGATCTCATAGCTGGCTTCAGCAAGCATCTCGTGAACTTCTTCCTCTGTTAGAGGTCGATCCGAGTTAATATTAACCCGAATCTTAACCTCGACTGTCGTTAGGTGTTCGCTCATACCGGCGACACCATGCTAGCGGTAACCTTCCACTTAGCCTGTGTGGCCTGGTCTTGTACTACGATGGTCTTTTGGTTGACCTTTAGTACTTCGCCTGTTACTGTTCGGCCTCTACGGCCTTCAAAAGTTACCACAGTACCAACCCTAATGGACCTAGCCGCGTTTTTGGCTACCCAGGTCTGCTGGAGTCTGATTGCTTCGATAACTTCGTTGATTTGATCGGATGATTCTAGTCTGCGGATCGCTGCCACCGCTTGGGTTACGTCATTGCACATATTTTGCCCTCATGTTGTTAATTTCTAACTATACACATAGTATAGCATCAATCTACTCGTTGTCAACCCCTTTTT